>CAYPLE010000011.1:46634-81478 GCA_964411445.1 uncultured Pirellulaceae bacterium | reverse complement strand
CCCTGCGATCAGGAATTAGCGTTCAATAGCGCGGCTGCAAATCCGAGTACATCACTTCGATCTTTGCTAATCTGCTTCATCGCAGTGTAATCTCCCATGCGTTGACTCAGTTGCAAGAGCGTAGGAGCGATGCCAACGGTCCTCGCGTCTGCTGGCAAGCGTTTTCGGAATGCTTCAAGCGCATCAGCGTGCCGTCCACATCTGGATAGCAGGTCGATCAATACCTCGACCGCTACCGTGCCATACTCTTGCTGACTTACGGAATCGGCTTTCTGTTGAAAGTAGCGAATACCGCTGTCCACATTGCGATCCAAGAGTGCTTCGAAAAAAGCGATTGAGGCCGGATAGAGATCCAGGAACGGCTCTTCGCCAGGGTACTGATACTGTCGATGCAAACGCCGTCCGTACTTTGCAATGTCGAGGACCAGCTCGAGCGTTTTCTTGTCATCTAGCACGCGAGCAAAACGGACGGTCGAGGCCAAATGGCTCGTGTCCAGGTGGTAGGCTCCCTCGGCCAGCAATTCGCTTCGAGGGGAAAGTAACTCTTCGAGAGTCTCCTCTTTTGGCAAAGCTCCTTCACGACGTTCGATGTCACGGCGAACGTTCTCAAGTAGTTCCGCGTGGACATGCTTTACCAGCAACTCCGCCGCATCCTGCTGATCAGATCGCGGGCGCGCCGCCAGGGCGGATTCAAAAAGTGTGATGCTATTGCACGTTCCCAGCCGCTCCAGGGCGAGGGAATAGCCACGCCGGACATCGACTGCTTCGTGAACGAGCACTTCGAGAAGAGCATCAACGTTGTCATCATTCGGCTCGACTTTCGCCACTGCCGCTCGGGCGATGTTTCGATCACCAACGGGCCGCAGATACATCCAGCCCTCTCGAATCAGGCCATCGGCAAAGAATAGCTCACCCACTTCGCGGCAGGCTTCGAGCAGTCCTCGCTCGAGCTTGAGCTCCGTCTCTTCCTCGGCCCGATCCTCTTGGTCAGCTTGAGCGGGCGCTAGACCCAGCTCGCTTCGAATCAGCATTTTCTTGGCTTCGAACACTTCGTGATAGCGCTTTTGGGTCTTCAAATGTTCGCATAGGTCGAGCAGGGCCTGTCGCTGGTCACCACCGGCAACTTTGTCTTCAAACTGCTTATAAACTTCTGCTTCAGAAGCTACAGAGGTCGGTTCAACGCTCATGTCGATTTGCTTTTTGTCAATAATCGCTTGCTTTTCGGCTCTCTCGGGCACTTTTCGGGAGCCTCTGGCACCCTGTCCCCTAGCAAAACGCTGCTGGAACCATCAAGAATGTAGATCAGCCAGGGGCGTGTTTTCCCGTCGATATTCCAGTATAGCGACAACACCGAATTTGGCTGCGAGGGCTTTTCGCATGCCCGAGCGACTATCGGCAGCCCGCCTTGGCAACTGTGCACGGCTGAGCCTCCGCGGACGAAAAATCAAAACTCTAACAATGAACCAAGAATCAAGCTGATGGCAAGTGGCAAACCGTCCTTTGATGGCCTGAGAATCGCGTCGCTAGAAAGTCGCAAGGCGGACGAAATGGCTCGAATGATCGCCAAGTTTGGCGGCCAGGCTTTCGTCAGCCCGTCGATGCGAGAGGTGCCCCTGGAGGAGAACCCAGCAGCCGTCGATTTTGCCTACCGGGTCATCACCGGAGAAATCAATGTCGTCGTTTGGTTGACCGGCGTCGGATTCCGACAATTGGTCAAAGCAATCGAACGCAAGCTCGACAAGCAGCGCTTCTTCGACGCATTGAGTGACATCACCACCATCGCACGCGGCCCAAAACCAACGGCTGCTCTCCGCGAGGTGGGTATCAATGTGACCCATCGCGTCCCCGAGCCGAACACCTGGCGAGAATTGCTAGACACAATTGACCAGCATGTGCCCATCACAAATCAATTGGTCGGACTGCAAGAATACGGCAAGACGAACACCAGCTTGGTCGCAGGGCTGGAAGCTCGCGGTGCAACCGTCGTTCCGGTGCAGGTTTATGCTTGGGATCTGCCTGAGGACACCCGCCCCTTAGAGGAAAACATTCAAGCAATTGTGGCTGGCGAGCGGGACTGCGTTCTTGTCACGAGCGCTCATCAGGTAGCAAACTTGCTGCGGATCTCTACTGAGATGGGTGTTGAAGAGCATTTGAGAGCAGCGTTGGAAAATACGATCGTCGCGTCAATTGGACCGACTACATCGGAAATGCTCTTGGCCAACGGTCTTCCTGTCGATTTAGAACCAGAGCACCCCAAGATGGGGCACTTGGTAATGGAATGTGCCGATCGAGCACCAAGACTTTTAGCTGGCCGCAAAGCCCGCGCGGTTGTTGTTGAGCAACGAGGAAATCCACCAATGGACAAGAGTGCGGCTTGGTACGACAGCCCTTTCATGAAAGCCTGTCGCCGTGAAGCGGCCGAAGTGACGCCGGTTTGGTTGATGCGACAGGCGGGTCGCTACATGCAAGAGTATCGCAGTGTGCGCGAAAACTTTACCTTTCTCGAGTTGTGCAAGCGCCCCGAGGTCTGTGCCGAAATCATGGTAACAGCCGTTGAGAAGCTGGGCGTCGATGCGGCAATCATCTTTAGTGACCTACTGCCGATCCTGGAACCCATGGGGATGAATCTCGAATTCGCCAAGGGGGATGGGCCGGTGATTCACAACCCCGTTCGAACCAACAAGGATATCGATCGAGTCGCTGAGTTGGAATCAATGGAGTCGTTGCAGTTCGTCATGGACACCGTCACCCAGACGCGGGCCGCAATCAAAGAACACATTCCGATCATTGGCTTTGCCGGTGCGCCGTTCACTCTCGCAAGCTACATGATCGAAGGCGGTAGTAGCCGCAACTATTTGTTCACAAAGACACTCATGTATCGTGACGAACCAGCATGGCGAACGCTGATGGAGAAACTCTCCAATACGATCGCCTTGTATTTGAACCATCAAATTGCTGCTGGCGCACAATGTGTGCAACTATTCGATTCGTGGGTTGGATGTCTCTCGGTGCAAGACTATCAGCGATACGTCGCGCCCTACGTGAAGATCATCATTGACAGCATCGTTCCAGGAGTGCCAGTGATCAACTTTGGAACCGGCAACCCATCGTTACTGGCACACATGCGGGGTGACAAACGAACGGTTGTTGGCGTCGACTGGCGAACTCCACTGGACGAGGCATGGCAAACCATTGGACATGACCGAGCCGTGCAGGGGAATCTGGACCCACTGGCGCTAATGGCAGAGCAGGACCATCTGAAGGCGATGGCCTCTGACGTTCTCTCGCGAGCCAGCGGACGAGCCGGTCACATCTTCAACCTCGGACATGGCATTTTGCCGCAAACGCCTGTAGACAATGCCATTGCTCTCGTCGACATGGTTCACCAAATGAGCAGCCGTTAGCCAGCCGTCGAGCACTTGGTGGATTCAATTGACGATGAATCAGCGGCCGAGCGCCTCAAGCCGAGCGGCAAGCGTTTCTCCGCCTATTTGGTGAGACTCGCGCTTGTTTAGGATTCGGTGTCGGCGGGTACGGAAACGAAAACGCAGCGATGCATCGCCTTCAATTTTCGCAATACTCTCGGCTTGCAGAATGCGGTCTCGCGGCTGGGTTCGATCATCCACAGTCTTGGATTTAAGAACATTAGCGTCGGGTCGGCCACCTGCTTGGTAGCTGCAAGTCTCTTCAACAGCCAACGTTGATACCAACTCAATCGGTTCGCGCGGCAGAGTTGTCGGAACAACCGCGACTTACTATTGAGCGGTCGTCGCATGCGCAGACGAACGTAAAAGTGTATTCCGATGGCGGCAACAACTGCGGCAATACAGATAGTCAGAAGCATGATTGTATTCGAGTTGGATGAGCGTGAGTTTGCGTGTGCACTGAAACCTTGGCTCAGACTGCTAATGCGACCTGACGCCAAGCTTAAAAACTGTTCGCCTAAATTGATTCCCACTTCGCTACCTCCTCAAAAAAAGGTGCAAAGTAGAGTATCCCATCGACGGGGCTAAATCCTGTGATACTCGACTTGTGCTGCTTCGTTATTGAAGCATAACCTGACCCGCTGACTGCTGCTTCAACCGACGAGCGGCCTTTTCTGCAGCAATCTGTACATCAGTACTTGGGTCATTCAGCAATTGTTCTAATCGCGTTTCGATGATCGGGTGCTTGGCTTTGGAAAGGATATCAATTACCTGCACACGAACGTCTAAGTGCGGATCATCCAATAGTGGCAACAAATGTTCGTTGGTTTCTGAGCTTGCATCCAACAGGGTGACAGCTTGCAGAGCAGCCAACCGGCGTTTCGGAGCGGGGCTTTGTAATTCTCGGGCCAAGAATGGACCAATATCATCTTCGAGCAGTTTGACCGTGGCCGCCATCGCTTTGCACATGGGTCGCGGCCAGTTGCGAAGCGCGTCCAGCAATCCCTGTAGCGTAAACTCGCTGAAAAAGTGGCGGGCTGCATACTCTAGTTCGGTCGTGCCGCAGTCGATCCACTGGGCAATGTCAGCGATCCACTTGCCCGTCAGGTTTGGATTGCCGGGGCTCAAGCTTGCCTTCTGAAGCTCGCTGACCATTTCCTCAAGCGGCGGTCGCCGACATCCGCGAACCATGGCCGCAGCGACCTCGTAGGACTCGGGCGAATCAGACGTAGCAAGCAAGTTTGCACCGCGCAACACCTGGGAAAGGTCGTCGGACGAAACCGATATCATCAGCCAGATGTGGCGTTGGATTTCGGCCGGAAGAATACCCATGCTCGACTCCACCTTCCGCAAGCAGGGAAGGGGAGGCAGGCGGCGAAGGCTGTTCATGGCTGCTGCCATGGTATTGTCAGACAGTTGCCTTGCGATCTGAACGGCCAATTCGGGTTCTGCACGTTCGGTCAACAGATCGATGACCCACTTGGGTGAGGTGCGAGCTCGAGTTAGATAGCCGGCCAGTAGTTGGATCACCGACGGAGACTTGCTCGAAACCAAGCGAACCATGATTGGCCGGTGAGCTTCGTGCAATGGGTCGGACAATATGCGGCGATGTTCGGTGTCGTCCCAGTGCACCAAATGCAACCAGGCTTCGATCAAATCGCCACACCTGTGTTCGTGGAACAGGACGAGTTGATAGTGCAGCTTTTCAACCAAGACGCCACGAACGGCCGGTGTATCGCGGCTCGTCCGTGCCTTGTTTCCCCAGTATCGGCACATTTCCAGCAAACAGTTGCTGGCCGCCATCTGCAAGGGCGCTTGTTTGTCCAAGACAACATCCAGCACAGAATCGACCGCTTCGGTCAACCCCAGCCCAGCAATCACGCTGAGCGCAAGTGACTGTTCTGAGGTGTCTCCGCTGGCCAACAACTTCGAAGCTGCTGCTGCGAGTCGCGGGGATGATTTTCTGAGTCCTTCAATTTCGTCTTTGGTCAGATTGGGCCAAGCGAGCACGATTGCCTGCTGGGCTTCGGGTTCTTTTCTACGGCTGAGGGCCTTCAGTGCGGCGCCACGAATTGGGCCAGCTTCCAGCTCGAGCGCTTGCTTGAGCGTGGAGATGGACGCCAAGTTCAGGCTGCTTTCTAAACAGCTAAACGTCGCGTTGGTCGGCATAACGTCAGGAACTGCCAAAACCATCTCCTGCTGCGAGTCTTCCTCTGGGGCATTGCTTGCGGGATGTTCCCGCTGGGCTTGGGGCAAATGCTCGTTAGAGCGGTTGGCTGCCGTTGAGGCAGGCCCAACTGAAACATGCGTCAGAATCTCTGCCGAGGTCGGGCTGCCGGTGCCCATAGTGTTCAAATTCGGTGAGGACCGCGACTTCATATCCGTACAATCGGCAAAGAGTGTATTCGGGCCTTCACGCGCTTAATCAGCGACAAGGGTGATTGGCGACAAGGCTCAATGGCGAACGTAGACAAGCGAATCGAACCACGTGCAAAACAGGCTGGAAGCTCCTTTTGCTAGCAATTGATTGTTGGATTGAGAATCGGACTTTTTTTCAATTCGACTGAAGAATTTGTAAAACACAGCCACGACAAAGCGTCCAAGGGTTATCGGTTGCATAAAGTACAACGATTGCGTCGGCCGTGCGGTGACAAAATGGACCCTGTTCGCGAACCTAAGCGAGAAATTTTTTGCCTTTTGACCAAAGGTGACACGCCCAGTGGGATAGTTGTCTGTGCCAATGGGATGGCGACAAGAATTCGTCGCTGAGGTTGGTAACCGGTGCGTTTTTGAAGAGAAAAAGTCTGCTAGGTGACTCAAGATGAGACGAATGCTTGAGACCGACATCTGCTAGCAAATCGATATTGATAGCATTTGGACAAGCTGATAACTTTCCTTCATCACCAATTCCACTTGAACTTTGAACGAAAGTGTTCGCTGCGACGTAATTTTGATGGTTTGGGCATGTGTATTGCATCTGTTAGTGCCATCGAGATTTCGCTTTAACGAAAGTTGCAGAAACGAACAGTTTTCTCCCAAGGTTTATAGGGGTGCAACGATGTTTAGGGTGAGGCAACACAACAGTGGTGCCAAAAGGATTCTTTAAAGGAGTATGGAGTATGTTGGTACTTAGTCGCAAAGAAGGCGAGAAGCTGGTTATCGGCGATAACATCAGCTTGGTTGTTTCCAAGATTTCGGGCAACCGAGTGACGCTTGGAATCGAAGCCCCCGCCGACGTGAAGATTTTTCGCGGCGAGCTCAAGGATAAGAAGCAACGACAGCCGGAGATCGTTCCGCTTCGCCGCGCAGCAACTGTCACGATCGATCTAGACGAAGAGCAGATCGCTGACGCTCAACGTCAAGCCATGTAGTAAACGTCCAACTTCTCAGCGCGACAGCCCCTGGAATGAAGTTCTGGCCAGGCCGAGTTCGCGCTGAGAGTGGTACGTTTGCCGCATCGGCACAACCGCCTAATAACACCTTGCCAAGAATGCGTTCCACTGAAATTTCAGGATCGCATCGCAGGCGAGTTTCAATCCAGTTCAGCAAACGCTTCCTGAATCGCTTCGGCCGCTTCATCCACTGTAACCGTCGAAAATGCGACGGCATGATGAATGGTAAGTGTCCGTTCACTCGCTAGCTGTGCGTGAGTGAGTTGGGACAATCTTTCGCAGCGTCGGTTGCTCCTCCGGTGAAACCCCGCAAATCCACCGCCGCTCCGCAATCCGAGCAGTGTCAGCCTCCGCTCACACGCTTTGACATGCTCGTTCGACGGTAGCAGAAAACCTGCTTGGTAAAATGCCCGATCGACACATTGCACCTGACTTTGGCCGTTTGCCTGGGCCCACGGTGCGGTAGCCTGCAAATCGGCTGGCAAACATGAGACCAACGCTTCGAAGGTGTTCTGCACAACCTGATTAACTCGGTCGATAAAGGGCAACTGCGCTTGAACAATAGCGGCTTGAATCTCGCTCAGCGCGTACGCCCCACTTCCAGCGCCGCTGGCGACCAAAATCCGTTGTGCTATGCGATCATCCCGAGTCACCACAGCACCACCGCGACCAGCCGAAACTACTTTACCGCCACCAAAACTAACCAAACCTACATGCCCGATCGAGCCGCATGGATGCACTTTGCCCAGTCGCGTCAGCCGGCCACCAAACGCTTGGCACGCGTCTTCGATAAGCAATACTCCGTGCTGATCGCAGACATCCCTTAACCCAAAAATTTCCGGTGCGTCTCCATGCAAAAACGATACGACGACTGCTTTTATCTCTCGACCACTGGCGAGGGCCTTTTCTAGCTCTTCCGGTTTTATACACCAGCCATCCGGGGCAATATCCAGCAGTAGCGGTCGACCGCCGGCGCGTTCAATGGCCCAAAAATTCCCTGGGTAGTCGTAACCTGACAAAACAACATAATCAGACGGCTGCTTGATCACCGTGCGCAGGACAGTTTCCAGCCCGGCCGTTGCGCTTGAGAACAGTTGACAACGTTCTGTTCCACAGCAGCGAGCGACTTCTGCGGCCAGGCTTTCGCTTGTGTCGGTGAGATAACTTCGGTGCAGTCCTTCCTCAAGAGCTCGAACGGCGGCAGAAGCTATTTGGGTTTCGATTTCGCTGCGCAAACTCACTGTTTTCACTAAATCAATTCGTTGCGCCAGATTACTTCTCTTACCCAACCACGATGTGACACCTTCGGCAAGTTGGGAAACCCGTTTGCATCACCCTTATGAGACCTATCGAGTGAGTGCATCCTCAGTATAACCTGCCTGTGGAAAGGCGGTCAGGCGTAGGCTATCCAATGGAATTCGCCACTAATCTGATCGACGTTTTCAACCCTGACCAATCGACGATGCTCCTGTTGCGGGTTTTACCCACTCCTGTCGCTTGGACCGGTGGTATACGCCTAACAGCTACTCGACCATCTTTGCGAATCCAACAATCGATAACTCTTTTGATTTCTGGTGTGACTGAATGAACAACAACGAATCCAATTCCGAAACCACCGACCCGGCAGCTACAGGAATTTCAGCGACCGGTGATGGCGGCGATACTGGCGGAACTTCGATTACCGAAATCTTGAACGATCTCTCTGAGGGCAAGTTCGACTCCGTGTTGAACGAATACCTTTTTCCAGCTTTGGGCGCCCTTGTCGCGATCATCGTCTCCTACTTTCTCGCGAAACTAGTTGCTCGTTGGGTTTCGACGGCGCTGTGCAAACGCGTTGACCAGACGCTTGGCAAATTCGCTGGCAAGTTTACGTTTTACTCTCTATTCTTGATGTTGGGGCTAGCGATCCTGAACACGGTCGGATTTAGCATTACCAGTTTTGCAGCCATTCTGGCCGCCGCTGGATTTGCAGTTGGCCTCGCCTTTCAAGGAACGCTTAGTAATTTTGCATCTGGCATTCTGCTGCTCGTCTTCCGACCTTTCAAAGTTGGTGATGTCGTCAATGCGGCTGGTGTGATGGGCAAAGTCAACGAGATTGATCTTTTCACCACCACTTTTGATACGCCTGACAACCGCCGTTTGATTGTTCCTAACAGTGCAATCGCCGCGGCAACAATTGAAAACGTCTCGCACCACGAACATCGCCGTGTCGATGTGGTCGTTGGCGTCGGCTACTCTTGCAGCCTAGACACGACAAGGGATGCACTTTCACGGGCTGCCGAAGCTATGGGAGACAAGGTCATTCAAGGAGCCGGGCGAGGCTACCAGATCGTGCTCGGCGAACTTGGTGCCAGTTCTGTGGATTGGACCGTTCGCGTATGGGTCAACACAAGCGATTTCTGGGCCGTCAAAGAATCCTTGACTGGCGAAATCAAGCGTCAACTGGATGAGTCGGGACTCGACATTCCATATCCACAAATGGAACTTCACTTTGCCAACGGTGAGCCTGCCGAGCCGGTGGACGATTCAGCCGGCAAGAATCTCTTTCAACCAGGCGCTATCAAGCCGCGGCCTCGCACCGATCGCTAGTTGCTGAGCGTTTTTAGGCACGTTCGCCCTCGGCGGCGCAAACGCTGTTTGACCAAGCTACGTCACCGCTCCCTGTGAAGCCACGGGAGTGGTCGGCGAGCCCCTAAAGGCGAGTCTTCGACTAGGACGGCGTGTTTTTCGTGGGTGTGGCGGACCCACCCCAATTCGTGCTGTGCTGGCCTGCACGCAAATCTTGCAGGTGAAAATCGGCGCAAATGGCCACGGCTCAACGATTTGCCACGACCAGCCTATCCGAAGAGGGGGCTGAATTCTGCGGGAAAACCTTGCTGCCGCGTCGAGTTGCCAAGCTGGGCTGCATACGAGCTGACTTACCCTGCCGGAGGGTGGCGGCCGCGTTTGGGGGTTTGTCATGCGCACAATAATGATTTGTGAAACATTGTCCGCCGACTGCGGTTTAAAATGGATGCGCAAGCGTCCCCGCTAGCTCAGTTGCTCTTCGATGGCGGTCACGGAAGGCCTGCGGAGCACAGTTCATTCGAAATTCAACTCAGTACAAATTGCTATGAAAAGCGAATACGAAGTAATCGTCATTGGTGGTGGGCCTGCCGGCTGCATGTCCGCTGGCTTGGTCGCCGAAGCCGGTCATTCAACACTGCTCCTGGAACGTGAATCGATGCCCCGATTCCATGTTGGCGAATCACTCATGCCAGAATGTTACTGGCCGCTGCAACGTTTGGGCGTGATCGACAGGATGAAATCTAGCAAGTTCACTCGCAAGAAGAGCGTTCAATTCGTCACGGCCAGTGGTAAGGAGTCCGCACCGTTCTACTTCGAAGAGCATGATCCGCGGGAGAGCAGCACCACCTGGCAGGTCGAACGAGCTGATTTCGATCAAATGCTCTTCGAGCGAGCTTCAGAGCTGGGAGCCGATTGCTACGATTCTACGCGAGTGCTGGATGTACTTTTCGATGGGAGCAACCGAGCTACCGGCGTTCGAATTCGCACCGCCGATGGCGAAACGCGTGAGGTGACCGCCAAGGTCGTCATGGACGGATCCGGCCAGCAGTCGTTCATTGCAAACAAGCTGGGTTTGCGTGAAGACATCCCAAATCTTAAGAAAGCGGCGATCTGGAGCTACTACAAAGGCGCGGTGCGTGATGAGGGCGAAAATGGTGGTGCCACGATCATCATGCACACCACGGAAAAAGACAGTTGGTTCTGGTTCATTCCATTGTCCGATGGCGTCACCAGCATCGGCTGTGTCGGCGACAGCGATTACATGCTCAAGAGCGGCCTCGACAAAGAAGCTCGCTACGACCTTGAACTTGAACGATGCCCAGGGCTTCAAAGCCGCCTTCAAAATGCAGAGCGAGTCGACAAGATCCACGTTGCGAAAGAATACTCGTACTGGACGCGTCAACATGCTGGTGACGGTTGGGTCCTGATCGGTGATGCTTTTGGGTTCATCGATCCGTTATATTCGTCTGGAGTCTATTTTGCGCTTGTGATGGGCGAACGGGCCGCGGACGCAGTGATCGCAGGACTGAAAAGCGGTGACACATCGGCTCAGCAATTGTCCAGTTGGTGCGACGGCTTCAAACAAGGCTCACAGTTGATTCGCAAATTGGTCGAAGCGTTCTACACCAAGGAATTCAGCTTCGGTGGCTTCATTAAAAACAATCCGCAGTTCCAGGGAAATCTGACAGATCTGTTGATCGGTCGCATTTTCTACGATGGAGCAGGGGGGATCTTTGAGAAGATGGAACCAGCCGTCGCGGAAGCAAAGATGGTCAGTGCCGACTAGAGTTCTCAGACTGAGCTACCGAACCTTGTAGCCGAGAGGCAAACCAGTCCGAGAGGCAAACTCTCGCATTCTCTCGATTTTGCGTTGCAGACAGATTGGAAACCAGGCCGTAGGGGGGGAAGACGCTGGTCTTCCCCCCCATGCCCCTCCTGGTAAATCTCTTGTGACGCTCCCGACGCATTGCGTCTGAGTCCACGTCTTCGCTTATTCGGTCGTGACCTGTCTGCCGACCGATCTGGTGGTTATCTAGGGTCGCAGAACTATCGCTCGAGTTCGCCCCAGTAGATTTCACTGCCACGCATGATGTGAAAGCGAACTTTGGACGCATTCTTCAGTTCACTGCGATTCATGATCCAGATCAGCTCACTCCACTGCGGCGACTGCCACTCCATCAAACCGACTAATATGTCGCCCTCTTGAAGTTGTGCTTCATGAGCTGGACTTCCACGTCGGACTGCAGTTATCTTGAATCCGCCTTTGTAGGCGTTGTCGACCGACTGCACATCAGATGCACTTGCATGTTCCAACCGCATGCCAAAGCGAGTCCAAACGGCTTGAGCGGTGCTGGAGGATGAAGCAAGACGAACGCTGCTATTGCCAACCGCATTGCCTCGACCGAGCGTGACGGTAGCGAGATGATTCTGACTTCCGCGTTGGCAATCGATGTTCAGCGTCGATCCCTGCGAGTGGTCCAACAGAGTCAACTCGAGATCCAACTGATTGCGAATCGGCTGATTGTTGATCGCTTGAATGACATCGCCGGTCTGCAGCTCCGTGCTCGAACTGCTGATCACACTAACGATGCTTCGACCGCCTTCGTAACTCGTTCGCACCTTGAATGGAGCGTCAACGTTTGAGACTCGCTCTCGATGCCGCGAGATCATTGATGCTGCGATCTTGATGGCTCGGTCGACAGGAATGGCGAAACCGATGCCCTGAGCTCCAATTCGCACGGCGGCGTTGATGCCAATCATGTCACCCTTTGCATTCAGCAATGGGCCACCTGAGTTGCCGGGATTAATGCTCGCATCGGTTTGGATCAAGTCCGGGTACTCTTGGACTCCATTGACTGGAATATCACGCTTGAGAGCACTGATAATTCCCTGCGTCACGCTATGGTGATAGCCGTAGGGATTGCCAATCGCGATCACAGGTTCACCAAGCAGCAAATCTGACGAGGTGCCACACTTGATGACCGGCAGATGCCGACCAGTGTCGATCTTGATTAAGGCCAAGTCCGTCGCGGGATCCCGGTCAATCAATCGTCCGACGTATTGCCGTCCAGAGCTAAGCGTGACTTCGATTCGACCGACGTCTTGAACGACATGCTGATTGGTCAGGATGTAGCCGCGGCGATCAATGATCACCCCAGCCCCCATTCCATTGACCTGCGGGGAATCAGAGCGAGCGCCGCTGGCAGGCTTGTTGCCTTCGATGTTCACGACCGCCGGCTCTGCAGCGGCAATCGCTCGGACAGTCGCTGTTCTTCGCAGCGAGTCCATTTCATCACCAAAGCAATCCTGCGAACTGGAGAGAGCAAGCATCGAAGCGGTAACGCAAACGATGCGAAGCACTCGGCGGCAGATCAGGTTGGTCTGCGTCATAGAGACCCTTCCGCGCGGGAAACCGGTTGGGAACTCACAAGTGGTGCTGGGTCGGCTACCTGTGAGTCGTTACTAGCCAGCCTCCCCCAGTGGGCAGCTCGGCATGAAGGGGAGGATCGGTAAAACGCGATTCATCCCTCCATCCTGCAAATCTGAAACCGGAACAGCTCCCCAAATTAACGCGATATGTAACTAGGTAAGATTTAACGCCTGCGAGAAGGCTTCGGATCAGTGGGACAATCCGATTCCATTTGAGGCCAAAGAGTGTGGTGACTACCCGTCTGCGGGCGACAAACTGTGGGGTTTTTTCGCCTTTGAGCCAACCTTCTCTAATGAAGGGCTTCGTCGACTGTTTCATCGGGTTGGTCACTGCCGGGAGCTCCCGAGCGATGAAGGACCATTTGCCCTCGTTGAATCGTTTGCAAGCTAATGCCGTCGCTCACTTCCTCGCCAACGTTGACCAGTCTGCCATCTACGATCGCTTTCTGCCTGCTTGAGGACTCAAAAATGTAGGGCACGTCGAACGGCACGTCTTCCGCTAAGTTCTCTAGCGAGACAAGCGACTGGCTATCGGGCCCGGCATTGGCCGCCTGAAGCGACGTTGGAGTTTGCTTGGAGCCCACCTGCGTGTAGTCGTGAAAAGGATTGTTCAACAACAATTCACTTAAAGCGGGTTCGTTCCAAGCCACCATTTTCGCCGCCGCCGCTGGCTGGTTACTGACGCTGTGCGGGTGGGTTGATGCTGGCATTTGAGCGCTCTCTTGCGGTGTCTCGGCGTCCCCGGCAAGGCCATCGTAGAGGACGTAACCCAAGATTAGCAGCAAGACTGGAATTGCTGCTATCTTTGCCTTTGAATTTTTCTTGGCCGCCTTGGATCGGCGGCTCGCTCGCTTTTTCGTTTGCGTCATAGATAAATTCCTCAAGGACTAGATTTAGGCAGCAAACGCTTGCGACGGATAAAGCTCTACCTGGACTCGGGCTTCCAGTTTTCCAGTATCCGTGCGACCGCTGGAAAGTTGCAGTCCAATCACTCGAGCCGGCAATGTCATGTGCCGAAGTTCGTAGATCACTCTTACGATGTTTTCGTAAGTGCCGCGAATCTGAACGTCGATTTTGGTACCGTTGGCATGCTTCGCTACATCTTCTTTCAAGTTCTCAAGTTCAATATCATGTTCTTCAAGGATATTGGAGATCATCTCGATCGTCGGCGTGTCTGGATCGGCTGGGGTATTGAACTGGCTCTCCATGCGTTTGTGAACCAATTCGATCTCTTCGCGTATCAGTTCGTTCTGTTTTTCGTTCTGTTTGACGTTAACTGCCAGCGCCTCGGTTCGCTGCCACGCTTCCTCGTTTGTCCGCTTGGCGTTCTGCAGTGGCAAGTAGCCGAATAGGTACGTCATTGCGCCAGCCGATACCAGTAGGCCAATGCCGATAACGTTGATTGGTACGGTCTTGAGATTCATGATTGGTTCGCTTTGCGTACTATTCTACGATCGACGTCTCGGGCTACTGCTTTACTCAACTGAGGTGTCCTTGCCACTTATCTCGGACTTTAAAACACGCACATAACGTCGAATCTCAAATTGCTACTTTCGCGGTCCAGCTTCGAAAGCGGTGAGTTGAGTTTTACTTCTTGAAAATAGCCACTGTCTTTAAGCAATTGCAGGAATTGGGATGAACGCGTTGTTCCGTCTGTGATGACTTGCAACGTCAGTTTCCCAGTAGCATTCTTCTTATTGCCTACCAGCCTAGGTGTGGCTGGTCCGCGGCCGCCGGTATTTGGAGCAGGGGACCCCGTAGTTTGAACTTGCGACACTGTGTTGAGCGAGAAATCGAACGACTCTACCGTCAAACTGCCTTGAAACTCCTTCTGCAACCCGGCCAGCAGTTGGAGAATCGTGAGTGGACTACGATCGCAACGTAGCTCCTGCTGTTTCTGGTATTTTGCTTGGATCGCCTGCAGCTCCTGGCGAAGCCGAAGGTTGTCGTTTGCCACTTGTTGTGGGTAGTCGCCTCTTGAGTACTGTTTGACCGTATCGGAACGAATTTGCTGAACCGTTAATTGCATGACCATCACGCTAAGCCCGGCGATCACAAACGTTGAACAAGCGATCATTCGCCAAACGCGCTTCGCTTCCTGGTTTTGGAAGCGATGGATTGTTTTGTTGGAAAGTAGGTTTGTTGTTTGTTTCACAGTTGGAACCTCCAACCTGCCAGCGCGGCCGCCTTGCTGTATCGCGCTGTAATGTTCGAGTTTTTGTCACCCTCTACGACTCGCAGTTCCGACCGCACTTTCTGCCGCAACTGCTCCAACACGCAGTCGTGCTCGGCCATCCCGCCTTGCAGAAGTAAGGTGTCTTTGCTGAATCCGTCGAACTTCCAACTGATGAATTCAAGGGCTGCTTCGATCTCGCCGCAAAGACTCTTACACGTCTCCCGAACCGTCTCCTTGAACCCCATGCCCGCGTCCTTTCGTAGTTCAGGATCTATCGACGATGGTCTGTCCGGATCCATCGATTCAAGAAACAACCGCGTCGCCTGTTGTTCGGTCAGACCGTATCTCTCCATGGTCGGGGCCAGGATTTTTGCGAATCCACCCCGCCGCATCCGTCGAATGTACTGCACACCTGCACTATTCTTGGCGATCAGCGTCGGCTCGGAGTATCCAAGATCTAAGACGATGACAGGATCGTTCGAGCGAATGGACTTCGCCATCGTCCACGGCGTCGCTTCAACACTATTTGGCGTGATCCCGCATGCGTCCAAGGAAATTGCCAGTCCGTCGACCAGTTCCTCGGGAACGCTGACTACTTTCACGTTGTTATGCTTGTCAGCCGATCGCACGATGGCAAGACTCCGCGGCCGCCGATCTTGAGTCAGTTCACTGATTTGTTTGCGAAGTGTGTCTACATCGGGCGACTGGACATTCGCCACCTGAACACTCCGCAAATCACAGGTCGCCATCGAAAGCGTTGCTTGGACGAGCTCTCGCCGATCAATCAAACCAACTGCATCTGCGATCTTGCTGCTCAAGCTGTCGATCTGCCGTTGGCTCCATCGTGAAATATTCAGCGTTGTATCCGATCTTCTACGCTCGGGTGCTTGCTGTTCCGTTTCCAAGTCCATCTCGCTGCCTGCTGGTTGAAGCGTGACTTGGGGATTCTCTTGTGGTTGTAGGTTGCCTATGACACCCGTTCGAAGTTCCAAACAAGCATAAGGATTCTCACCGCCAGGCGTGTAGCGAACGATCTTGGTTGAGTAGCTGCCCACGTCGATGCCCAGGCTGGCCACCCTTTTCGAGGCCGCTTCTTTGCTTCTGCGTTGACTGAGGTTCAACATGACTTATTGCTCGATAGCACTTCGATTAAGAACGTTTGACTACTTCAAATTCCGATAGAGACTGACTGTCTCTGCAGGCAACGATTGCGGCTACATGGGCCGACTAGCCGACTGCACATCCAGCATTGGCAGCAGTACGCTTGCCACAACTACACCAACGAAACCGCCTAGGAAAATAATAATGACCGGTTCGCTCAGCTTTAGGAGTTGCTTGAGTTTGGTGGTTCCCTCTGCGCGGTAGTGTCCACCTGCTGACGTGAGAACCGACTCTAGCTTCCCTGTTCGTTCGGCCATCACCAACATTGCATCCGCTCCTTCGGGTAAACACTCTAGTTCATCAAGGCTGTGCGTCAGGCCACGACCTTCGATCACGTCATTTTCCCAGACGTTAACCAAATCCTCCATCGCACCGGCTGTCACACCTCGCTTGGTAATCTGAATTGCTTCCAACAACGAAATCCCGTTGCGAAGCAAATGCCCAATATTCAAAAATAGACTCCCGACGGCCACATTCCGCAGTGCGGTTCCCAACAGAGGACTTCGAAAACAGATGGTTCCCAAGAACCGACGCGTCGCTGGCTGAGTCAACGCGAAAACAACTCCGGCGATCGCTGCGAATACGCCACCTCCGATGAGCAACGTGTTGTGACGCACTGCGGAGCTAGCGGCGATCAAATACTGCGTGAAAATTGGAGGTTCAACGCCCATCGACGCAAATGACTTTTCGAACTGTGGCAAAACGAACCAAATCAAAACACTCGCCACCATGACCGATGCAAAACCGAGGATAGCTGGGTAGGCGAGTGAGCCTGAGATTGTCGACCGCATCTCCAATTCATCTTCAAACTGCTCTGCGATTTGATTGAGAACCGACCCCAACCGACCAGAGGCCTCACCGGCTTGAATACTGGCGGTGACTCGATTCCCCAAAATGGATTCTTGAGCCATCACTGCGGCGCTCAAGCTGCAACCATTAGTAATGTCATCGTAAATATCATCCAAGCAGTCAGCCAGAACGTCACTCTTGCAAGTATCCGCAGCCAGGCGGAGCGCTTCAGCGATATCGATTCCTGTTTCAACCAGTAGGGCCAACTGCCGAAATACAATCAGCATACTGCGGCGATTGGCTCTTCGTGAGCGGAACAATGCGCTCAGATCAAGCGACCGCGCACTACCTTGCTCGCCAGCGGTAAGGACGTCAGTGTCCATCGCTTCGGCAAGCTGCGTCTCTTGTAGTGTGGCTGTGTTGGTCATTTGTTATTCTGTGTGATTCGTTATGTAGCACTTATTTGTTCAGAATTAGTCGGTGAGTGCTACTCGAATGACTTCATCAATGCTCGTCACGCCCGACTCGGCAAGGCCCCGAGCCTCTTCGAGCAGGGAATGACCACCTTGGTCGGTAAGTAGTGTTCTGAATTCGTCCAGCTTCCCATCGGCCGAGATAATGTCCCGAGCGCGAGCATCGATGGAAAGCACTTCGTAGACGCCTTGTCGTCCGGCGTAACCGGTATCAAAGCACTTTGTGCATCCGTCACCCTTCTTGAACGGTTGACCTGGAATCGCGTCGTAGCCCACCAACTCCGCCTGTTCAGCGGTTGGATAGTACGTCGTCTTGCAACTCGGGCAGATCTTCCGAACCAATCGTTGAGCGATGATGCCCACCAATGAGGCCGCGATCTTGTAAGGTGCAATCCCCATGTCTCTCAGGCGTGTTACCGTCGATGCACAATCATTTGTGTGGAGCGTGCTGAGAACCAAGTGGCCCGTCAGAGCCGCTTGAACGGCCACTTCGGCTGTCTCCGCATCGCGTATCTCACCAACCAGGATGATGTCAGGGTCTTGTCGCAAAATACTGCGCAAGGCAGAGGCAAACGTCATTTGCCTGGCCGCGTTGACTTGCACCTGATTGACCATGTCAAGCTGATACTCGACCGGATCTTCTACGGTCACTACGTTGCAACCTGAGTGCTTAATCGTTTCGACCGCGGAGTAGAGCGAGGTTGTTTTACCGCTACCTGTCGGACCGGTCACCAAAACCAGTCCGTGAGGCCGCATTAGGATCTTTCGCAGACGGGAAAGCTGCGAATTGGGTACGCCCAATCGGTCTAGGTCGAAGGTTACGGAACTGCGGTCCAGGATCCGCATCACGACTTTTTCGCCAAGTACGGTCGGGAGCGACGATACCCGCAAGTCAACCTCTCGATCGTCAACGCGAACGTGGAATCGCCCATCTTGGCTCTTCCGCTGCTCGGCGATGTCCAACTTCGCCATGACCTTGATTCGCGACACGACCGCTGGATGCAAGTCGCGACGGGGCTTGAGCACTTCTCGCAAGCGACCGTCAACGCGAAAGCGAATCATGCTCGACCGGGATGATGGTTCGATGTGAATATCACTCGCGCCTTGCCGAACCGCTTGCACGATCAGATAGTTGACCAGGTTGATTACCGGGCTGCCGTCGGCCAGTACTTGGATGCTGTCTGTATCAAAGAAGACTTCATCCGACTTCAACTCGATGGCTGTATCGTCCAGGTCAGCGGTGACCGCGTCGACCTTGAAGTCTTCTTCGTAGCAACGAGGATGGATGCGTTCGATTGAGCTCTTCAAACTCAAAACGGGGCGAATCTCTAGGCCCGTTAGGTCTTGGAGTTGGTCGACTGCGTCCAAGTTCTGCGGCTCTGCCATTGCCACAGTTAGTTCGTTGTGCACTCGAAACAGTGCTAAACACCCGAGTTGCTCTGCCACATCGCGTGGAATCAGGTGCACTACTTTTGGATCAACCAGACCTTGTCGCAATCGGATCCAGGGGTAGTTTAGTTGACTACCGATCAGAGGCAGCAGATCAGCCTCGCCGAGCATACCCAGTGCCACCATGGCCTCGCCCAAGCGAATGCCGCGGTTACCGTGCAGCTCAAGGGCCTTTTCTAGCTGCCCTTCGTCAATCAGTCCAGCCTGCAATAGTCGCTGGCCAAGTGGCAACGAGTTGTCTTGAACCGTTGCTCCGTGGATGTGGTCATCTAGCTGTACAACACTCATAGTTGGCCTCCTACCTTGCAAAATCTGTAAGGGCCGTTCGCATGTCGCGGTAAACGCTCACATGCTGATCAACACCAGTGATCGTCAGTATCTCTGCACACAGAGATTGCGGTTCTGCGACAATCAATTTCCCACCCCGCCGCAAACATTCGTTTTGAGCGTCAACGATAAACTCCAGACCACTGCTACTGATGAGCGGACATTCGTTGAGATTGATGACCAGTTGCTGGCGACTATTACCCAGAGCTTCTTCGAGAGCCTTTTCGCATTCGGCGATGCACTCTTCTTGAAGTGAGCTGCGGACGTGGATGACAGCCACTGATCCGATTGTTTGTGAACCGACCATTGTCATCGTCAACGCCTTACTGGTGTTCTACCGCTAGGGGTAATCGCAGTGCAAAGCGAGACCCTTTGTTCAGTTCGCTTTCGACGGTAATCTCACCGTTGTGCAAGCGTGCCACTTCAACAGCAAACGCCAGCCCAAGACCGTTGCCTTCGAGCTTCGCTACCCGTTCATCACTGCAGCGATAGAAGCGATCAAAGACCTTTGGTAGCTCCGATTCAGCGATACCAATTCCTGTATCTTCAACGGAAAGAACCACCGAGCTTTCCAATTGTTCAGCTATAAAGCGAACTTCGCCGCCTTCGGGAGTGTATTTGATTGCGTTGCCGAGCAGATTGACCATGCATGAAATGATCTTTTCTTTGTCGGCCTCAATCGTACGAATGTCTGGTGCTATGCTGCTGACAAAGTTAACGTTCTTCTCGCGAATGAGTGGTTCGAAGTGGTCTTTCAATTCGCCGGACATGCGGTGTACGTCAAACTTGCTGACTGTGATCGTCATCGATCCCGCTTCGAGCTGCTGGATGTCGAGTAGTTCATTGAGCAGCCGGCTGAGTCGCTCCGCTTCGGAGTGAATCACATTGAAAAACTCTTTCTGTTGATCCGGACTGATCGTGTCCATCTCAATCAGCGATTCTGAGTAGGCTGTGATATTCGTAAGCGGAGTTCGCAGTTCGTGAGTTGCCGAGGCGAGAAACTGTTCGTGCGAATCTCTTGCCAGCGCCGACTGGGTGACGTCCTTGAGCGTCCAAACGAAACCAGGCTGTTCGCCTTCGCGGCCATTCAGTGGCGTTCGTTCTAATCGCCAAACACCATCGTGAATGGTTCGCCCCTTCATCAGCTCCCATTTAGCAGGACGGGTTCCTGTTAGCACTCGGTTCCGGAGTTCTTCCCAGTTGGAATAGCGGCTGGCACTAAGTACATCAGCGATATTGGCATGCTCATCGTCCAATCGAGTTACCGTGCTGTCCCAGGCTACGTTGGTGAATGAAATTTCACCCGTATGGTCGGTAACGCACAACCCTTCGGGAAGGCTGCGGAAGGCGCGAGCAAGTCTCTCGGAAGCTAGACCGCTGCCCCCGGATGCTACTCGACGTTCGATGGCTTCGGTGTCTTTCTCTCGGTCTACGCTTTCGATCAGGTTGTTCCAACCTGCTGCCGCTGCGTTGTTGCCCACGATTGGATGCACGATCTCTTGCGGGTTTTCCGCGGCCGAGAATTTCGCTAGCTGCTTTTCTACACGATCAGCCAGTGACAGGCGACTTCGAATGCGTACGACGGCGTAGAGGGCCAGTAGAATTGCTATTGCTCCCAAGGTTATCTTGAAGACCTTGGGATCGGATTGCACAGAAAGCTGAGCAACCAGGACGCCAACGAAGAACAGTGTGAGTCCTACGGTGCAAACAGTCGCTATGACGTCTCGGGTCAGGCTAGCCGGACGGTTTTGGTTTTTCCGGGTAAGGCTATTCGCAAACATCCAATTCAACCTCTTTTCAACCTGGGCGTGACTAGTCGTTTCGTCGCCTTAGTAGCCCAGGCGAGTTGGTTAGTTGTTAGCCAATTCCTCGTCCAAGACCGCCTTTATCTGGCTCACCAAGTCCTTTGGCGAGAATGGCTTGTGAAATACTCTTGCTAAATTCAGACGCTCTTTTACGTCCTTGATGTCCAGTTCATGCGTCTTTGCGGTACACAAGCAAATCGGTGTTTCCATATTCGGACTCTCTTCTCGCAGTCGCTCGGCCACCTCCAAGCCTGTCAATCCTGGCATCTGTTGGTCAAGGATCACGAGGTCGTACTCGGATGCTAGTCCGGCCTCGAGTGCCTTGTCGCCAGCGTTGTGGACGTCTGGCTCTAGCCCTGCGTTCGTCAATACGAAGCGCAGTAGATTGGAAAGTGCAAAGCTGTCTTCAGCCACGAGAATTCGAGACATCGGTGGACTCCTACCATATTTTCAGGATGGTTAGCGAGTCACGTACGCTGAATTGTTGATCCGAATCTCTCCGGTGGTCGAGTTGTAAAGCCAACCGCCCGCCGCTGTGACATCTGTGTTCGTAATAGGACTGTTGGTCACTACCACGACAGTCGAGCTTTCGGTTCCAACGGACGAAATAGGGAACTGTCCCTTCAGGTACGCTGCAAGGTCCGTCTGCAGTGCAGTTGGATACGCCGAGTTATCGGCTCGGTACAGTTCAATCGAGCTTCGAAGCGTCGCAAGCGACTGAAGCGTTGCCGCCTCACGAGCTTCCGAGGCCCGATCGATGAACTTTGGAACCGCTATCGCCGCGAGGATCGCGATAATGATAATCACTACGACTAGTTCAATCAGAGTGAACGCTTGCCGCCTGTTTAAGCCTGACACGATACTGACTCTCCCGAGGAGATGACAAAGTTTGCTTGGGTTCGACTCTGCTAGTTGAGACCCACTTAGCCCATCCGATATGGGTTGACCTGCAAACCTAGCCCACGCTGCAGGACTGGCAATCAAAGTCCGAAAGTTTTTTATTGGGAGGGCTTCCCTGAGATATGCGGGCACCCGAATGAGCGGTAACGCCGATAACGACTTGGCATAGAACATGTACTGACTGATTGGGAGTGCCTTGCGTGGCTGATCTTTCCGAAAACGAAGCAAAATTCAGGGAATTCGTTGGATCACGCTTAAATGCCAAGTGGTGTGTGGTAAACGACCCTGACGATCTAGCTTGTTCTGCCACCGAACTAGAAAGCCTGGGTTATACGGCTAAGTCTGATGAACTCGAGTTTGTCAGCCGATCTGTATTTAGTGATTCTGCGGCCGGGATTGATTCTTCGACTCCTGGCGAGTATCTCGTCGCTGCCAAGATTCCTGGGCAGAAGCAAGTCTTCGTTTCCCTACTCCCTGGATCGCTTGAGCTAGGTTGCCAACTGGTCGACAACCTACTCGATGGCTTCGAACTTCACAGTGAAGTCCTCTCTTACAAGGCTGCGATGGAAGAGTCAGCCATGCAGTTGGCTCAGAGTTTCGAAGAACAAAACTGGCTTCGCGGCTTTGCGCAACGCGCCGTGCGACTGACCCAAAACACCTCGGCCAATGACGTGGCTGCTGTGATTCTGCAGCCGTTGGGCTATCTACTCAGGGCTCAGTCCGTTTTCTTGATTGTGAACGTCCGCGAGAAGGAGCGTTCCGGCCTGGAGAGCGAGCAATATGGCGAGTCCGGCTTCACCACCCAGGTCATTGAGGGGCTTCTGGCCGAACTTGGCTTCAATAACGAATCGCCTCCGTTGGTGCGCAATAACGTTAGCATCAACACTCAAGACGGTATCATTCAGTCCCTAGTTGCTGTCAACATTCAGGGGGCCAGCAGTTCAGTAGGGTGCATCGTTGGGATCAATCGATCCACTGAAACGCATTCCGATGGCCTGCCTGTTTATGACCCAGAGTTCGGCAGCGGTGATGTCGGCCTGCTCGAAGAGGCTGGCGTTCTGTTGGCTACTCAAACCCACAATATTCATTTGCTTACGCAGTCAAACCAGTTGTTCCTGGGATCGCTGCATGCCATGAGTAGCTCGATTGATGCCCGCGACCCGTATACTCAAGGCCACAGTGAACGAGTCGCCAGGTTGTCTTTCGACATTGCCAAGATTATGCACCTGAGCGACGAGGCGTGTCAAGAAATCTACCTATCCGGCATCTTGCATGATATCGGAAAAATCGGCATACCAGATGCTGTACTACTCAAGAACGGCTCGCTGACGGATGACGAATTCAGGACAATTCAAAAGCACCCTGAAATCGGTTACCGGATCGTCGAACGTCTTGGCCATATGCCCTTCGTTTTGCCGGGAGTGCTGCACCATCACGAGCGATGGGACGGCAAGGGCTATCCGCATCACTTGGCCGGCGAAGCGATTCCATTGATGGCTCGTGTTATCGCTGTCGCCGATGCGTTTGACGCCATGACCAGTTCCCGTCCGTACCGCAATGCGATGCCGCTACAAAAGGCTTCTTCGATCATTCTGTCCGGCAAGGGCATCCAGTGGGATGCCGACATTGTCGACTGCTTCCATCAATGGCTCAGAGAACGGCATTCTGAACTCGCCGCGTTGCCAGAGGATTCCAACAGCATCATTCCCATCGGTTCGCCCATGGAACAGATGGTGCATGCTGTTATGTCGCTAGGCTTCTAAGAAGTGCTTCTATCGGATTTTCTCAGGACTCAACGTCCAAGCACGTAGGAGAATACTAGCGGGGCGACGATGGTGGCGTCACTTTGGATCATGAATTTCGGACCTGCCTTCTCAAGCTTCGTCCAGGTGATCTTCTCGTTGGGAACCGCACCCGAGTAGCCTCCATAACTAGTGGCTGCGTCGCCTATTTGAGCAAAATATGCCCAAAGCGGAATATCCTCTTTCATATCTTGAATCAGCATTGGCACCGCACAGATTGCGAAATCCCCGGCGATGCCACCACCAATTTGGAAGAATCCTATCGGACTTTCCTTCGATTCCTTTCGGTACCAATTCGCTATCAACTCTAGCTGCTCGGTGCCACTTCGCAGAGCCGAATGTGAAGCAACCGTTCCGTCCATGACTCTCGCTGTAAAGATGTTCCCGAGTGTGCTGTCCTCGGTCCCCGGAGAAACGATTGGTATATTCTTCTGTTTCGCTGCGTACACCCACGAGTCCTTTACCGGGATCTGATAGTGCTGCTTCAGATCGTCTTCGTCCAGGATCTTGAAGAAATACTCATATGGGAAGTAACTCTCACCGTTCTTGGCAGCTTCTGACCAGTAGTGAGTCAGGCGATGCTCTGTATGTCGCATGACTGTTTCCGGGATGCAAGTGTCCGTTACGCGATTGAATCCTTCTTCCTGCAGTCGAACTTCGTCGTCTACGCTCAACGCCCGCCAGTCTTCGACGACTTTGTATTCGTTATGAGCGAAGAGATTGAAGATATCTTCCTCAAGGTTCGCTGCGGTGCAGCTAATTGCGTGCACTTTGTCGCTGCGAATCATCTCGGCCAGCGTTACCCCTAGTTCGGCAGTGCTCATTGCTCCGGCCAGCGAAACAAGCATTTTCCCGCCACCATCTACAAATTGCTTGTATGCTTTTGCTGCCGCAAGCGTTTCCCGCGCATTGAAATGACGGTAGTTGGCTTCCATGAATTGCGAGATCGGACCAGTCATGTCAATTCACTGCTTGGTGATAATGGGGCTTGCTAGCCAGGGTACGGCAGAAAAGATGCGTCGCTAATGGAGTGCTCCGATAGTGTCGCAGTCTACTGTTCTATACAAGGCTTGCGACTCGATCTGAACACAATGTTACGCGTCGAGAGCCATTGGCATAACGACGTAGGCGTAACCATCTTCTGTGGTCATCAAGGCTGGCTGAGTTGACGAAGCTACGTCGAGAACGAAACTGCCATCTGAGTCGAGCACTTTCAAGAAATCGCTTACGTACCGATAGTCGAGTTTCATCTTGATGGACTCTCCCTCGTACTCTATTGGCAATTCGACTCGGCTCTGCCCAAGATCCGCGGTCTTTGCTGTCAGGACAAGCGATCCATTGCCAAACTCAAGGTCTAATCCCCGAGTCTGTTGATCCGCCACGATCGCCGCTTGACGCAGCACCGCGTAAAAAGGACCAACGATCATGTTGATTTTGACCGAGTCTTCGCGGGAAGGGATGACCTGCCGCCAATTCGGATAGCGACCTTCTACCAAACGGGTAAAAATTGTGCAGCGACTTGTTCTCAGGAGTACATCATTGTTCCGTGCTGCAATATGAACGGCTTCTTCCTTGTCATCGATCGATCGCTCCATCAATGTCAGGGCTCTCGTTGGTATGATCGTCGTGTTACCACTTGTCTCATGGTCACCGATACTTTTACCTGTTCCCGACATGCGAGCGAGCCGACGACCATCGGTGCCCACTGCCAATACGTCTTCGCCGTTGAGCTCCAAGAGGACGCCGCCAAGTGCAAAACGGGAACTATCTGGATCAGTTGCGAATGAGGTTCGACGAACCATGACTTTAAATAGTCGTGCTGGCAGTTCGTGGTAAACCTCTTCTTCGAAAGACGCCACCGTCGGGAACTCATCAGGATTGGCACTTGGAAGATTGAAGAGCGAATTCTGTCCGCGAATTACCGTCGCGGATTCATCGCTCTCTATGCTGATCTCTTCGTCCGTTGACTCCCGGAGAATCATGCCAACGCGACCAACGTGCAGCAGGGCTTTGCCGGCAGTTTGAATGTCCACGCCGTCTAGCTCGATTCGGATTCCCGACTCCATATCGGTCGCCATTAAGGTGACCTTGTCATTTTCCGCCTCAATTTTGACGTTCTGCAGGATTTCCTTCGGGCTTCGAGTCTGTGCTACGCTGCCCGCCAACTGAAAAGCATCGGCCAGCTTCTCTCGGTTGCATTTGACTTTCATGGTTGTCCCAGCGAACGATGTTTGACGACCCAGACTCTAAATCTGGTACTAATCCAGAAACGATTGTTGTACCCTTGTTTCGCTGCGAACAAAACCAGCCCAACGCAGCAAAGCTTGACTGTCGCAGTGGAACTCAATCCACAGGGATCGGCGTTCTCTTCTTCTCTATAGTTTTATAAATAGTAGTCTTATTAATGGGGCCGAAGATTGAGTTATCAACACGGGGTCAAGATTCCGTAAGTCGTTTCCAGGAAATAATTTACGCTTCTAGATTTACCGTTAACCGACAGTGGGAAACCTGTCCGCGAAGGTGTCGATGGAAGTTCATCAGTGGTCTGAAACGGCCGATCTACTGACACCTCCGAGAATTGGGCTCAATTAACCATCAATCGCTGAACAACAATGCACCACGGTTAGACAACTTTTCCACGGACTTTTACGCTCCGTAACGGCGACGGTTTTAGCGGCAAACCAAACTTTAGGGGCATCAAACAGCAGATTCAGCCAGCGAAGTCACGGCTTCAGGTACTCATCGAACCACTTAATCGACTCATCGATGGCCGGTTGCATGCTGGTCCCCAGCCCGTGATCGGCGTCTGGATACACGATTAAGCGATTGGTAACGCCTACTTTGTCCATCTTTTCGTGGATCCACTCGCCTTGTTCAGCGGGAACAAGTTCGTCTTTACCGCCGACAATGATCAGGCACGGAGCGTCGTCTTTGGTCACGAAGTACAGCGGTGAGACGGCCTTGGCGGCGTCCTTGGTGATGTCCAGACCAGGGAATTTGCGATAACGCGGATGCAAGTCGGGCGTGCTCCACACGTAGTCAGTGATGTCACTAGGAGGCACAAGAGCAACGCCCGCGGCGATACGGCTGCTCTCTCGGAGCACTTTGTTCGAGGCGCTTGAATCGCCATCGTCGCCCGTGGTTGCCAACATTAACGTCAAATGTCCGCCAGCGCTCATGCCAACGACGCCAATCCGTTCCGGGTCGATGTTGAATTCTTTTGCATCAGAGCGAATCTTGCGAATGGCCAAGCGAACGTCTTCGATAGCTTCGGCGATGGAGTAGCGAGGGCTGCTGCCGTGTCGAACCGCGAAAACACGGTACCCGGCATTCAAGTAGGGAGCCATCAGGGCTTGGGTTTGCAGTGGTGGGACCCACATCGACCGCCATCCGCCGCTGACCATGAAGACAACAGCCGCACCATTAGCCTCGCTGGATGGCTCAAAGACGTCGAAGGTCAGCGCCAAACCGTCCTTGTGACCGTAGATAACTTCCTGCCATAGCGGTTTAGGCCCAGCAGTAGCCTCCTGCCCGACCGCCAACACGGCTCCGAACAGAACGGCAAGACCAGCCAAACTACAACTTAAGAATCGCTTCATAGTTTTCCTCCCAGAGAATTTCGCAGCCTGAATCGCACACGCTTCTTCAACCCTTCGACCGAAAATTCAGGGCAGTTCTGGGACAGCTAGCAATAGGACCGACATTGCCAAGCGGCCCCCAAAAGCGGTACGCTGCGGCGAGAACTTCACCCACCTCTCAACGCCATCAAAGTGTATCCGTTTTGGCGTCAGGATTGTCGCATGCCCCGAATACTCATCACCTGCCGCTACGATTCATGGTGCCTAGCGCGTCAAACGCCCGAATGCAGCGGAAAATGGGGCGATTACCAGTTCATCTTCCAGCCCGACGGCGAAGCAGTAGACGGCTGGGTTGTTCTGGATGACCTTCCGTCTCGAATTGATCAAAAGTGTTCACCGGATACGACATTGCTGATTACCGGTGAACCGGAGAGCGTAAGAAGATACCGCAGTCGCTTTACATGCCAGTTTGGTGGCGTTTGGACATCGCATCGCAGCATACAGCACCCATCGCGGCTTCTCCAAAACGAGGGCCAGCATTGGCATTACGGCATGCGGAAAGGCTCTGTCCACACCGAGCCGCTCACCTACGATGACCTTTGTCGTCTCGGCGCACCAAAAAAACCGAAGCTGGCAAGCGTCATTTGTAGCAACAAGGCCGTTACGCCAGATCATCGCCGGCGTGTGGAATTCGTCCAGGAGTTGAAACGCCGATTGGGCGACCAAGTCGAAGTGTTTGGACGAGGCATTCGTTCGATGGACGACAAATCAGAAGCGATTTGGCCATTCAAGTACCATGTCGTTTTGGAAAACGACCATAGCGACTTCTTCATGACGGAGAAGATCTCCGACGCATATCTTGGATATAGCTATCCAATATACTTTGGTGGCACTGAAGCGGACAACAGGTTTGCTCCTGGCTCCTTCGCCAGAATAGATATCTACGATCCCGAATCAGCGTTTTCAAAGATCGAGCAAATTCTAAACAGTACCACCTATGAAGACTCCTTGGCACTCCTTTGCGAAGCACGGCAGCGAGTTCTGACAGACAATAATATTCTGTCGATGATAGCGGAGTACTTTGACGAGCTGCTGAGCGGTACAGTTCGTCGACCGCAGCAAGTTACGCTGCGAGAAAAAAGCGATCGCGTCAACTTGGTAATCGATCAAGTGCGTCGAACGCTGTCGCCATCCTTCAATCGGTCTGGTCTTAGAAAGCGTCCTAGTCAGTTTCTCCAACACGCTGAGCAAAGATGATTATTTCACGAATCGATGGCGGTCTTGGTAATCAGATGTTTCAGTATGCGTTCGGTGCGTACGTGGCTTCGCACGCGAATACCAAACTGTGGATCGACACATCGTCCTACGCCGACAAACCAAATCACGGATTCCTGTTAGACAAGTTCAATATTCAATCGCCAGTGGCCGGCGTAGAGCAACTGCGCGAACTCCCGGCGAAATATCGCAACAATCAGGCGCCCGAGGGGATTCTCGATCGTCTCCGTCTCGGCAAACTCCGTCGCGTTAAAGAAGCTAAGTTCGGGTTCAATCCAAAGTTTCTGCGAACCAGCAAAAATAGCTACCTAGTCGGCTACTGGCAGAGTGAAAAGTACTTTCCCGGCATGCGGGACCAGCTACTGAGAGAATTTAGCCTCAAAGACTCGCTGACAGAGGAGAGCCGCCGTGTCGCGGAAAAAATAGAGACGGCAAATAGCGTTTCACTGCACGTTAGACGAGGCGATTATTTGACGAATTCAGCCGCCGCTGAGATCTACGAGAATTTGCCGATCGAGTACTACCGGCACGCGGTTCAGCAGATCGCACAACGAGAAACGGATCTACAGGGCTTCGTGTTTTCGAATGACATTGACTGGTGCAAGGAGAAGCTCAAACTCGACATACCGGTTCACTACGTCGATCATACGACCGCGGATACAGCCTACGAAGACATGCAGCTCATGCAACTTGCAAGTCACAACGTCATTGCCAACAGCACATTCAGTTGGTGGTCAGCGTGGTTGAATCAGAACGCGCGAACGATCATCTCACCAGCTCATTGGTTCCGCCCCGGACAACTGGATGATACGAACATCATTCCCGTCACTTGGCAAACCTTGGACAATCGGTCTTCGCTGGCTGCATAGAACGCCGCTTGGCGTGAAGAGCAACAGCATCACTCGACCCTTAAAGAAACGTCCACAGATCACTTTACTGTACTGGAGCACATCCACGTGTCTCGACCAGCCGTTTCCGTCGTCCTGCCCGTTTATAACGGTGGAAAATACTTGATCGATGCGGTGGCAAGCATCGTCGAGCAGTCGTACACAGACTGGGAGCTCATCGCCATTAACGATGGTTCGACCGATTCCAGTGGCGACGTTCTAGATTGGCTCAGGCACCAAGACTCACGCATACAAGTCTGCCATCAAGCAAACGGCGGAATCGTGCGTGCTTTGAACACCGGTTGCCGCCTAGCTCGGGGCGATCTCATCTGCAGAATGGACTGTGACGACGTCGCTCTCAGCGATCGACTGGAAAAGCAAGTCGCCTTTCTAAATGCCAACACAAGCTGCGTCGTGCTCGGAGGCGGCATACTCGAGATTGACCAGGAAAACCGACCACTTTCCTTGAGCCACCTCGCGAAGCAACATGATGATATAGTTGCTGGACTGATGACTCGGAAAACTGGACATTTTCATCCAACTACGCTCTTCCGCCGAGACGCGTTTGAAAAGGCCGGACGCTATCGCAAACGTTATGAATGGGTCGAGGACCACGATTTGTGGTTGCGGATGAGCGAGCAAGGTGAATTGGCGAACCTGACCGACATCTTGTTGTGCTATAGGCAGCATTCGAGCAGCGTTTGTTGGCAGCGAAGTGAAACCCAACGCGAATTGATCAACCAATTGCTGGCGGAAAGATATCAAGAAGTAGGCCATGGTCAGCGGCGCAGCGCGGTTGCCAACCAACCGAAGCAGCGAGCAGCAAGTGGCCCTGGCAAATGGGCTCGCATCGCAGCCAAGGGCGGATTCGCGACCAGTGCACTTCAATTGCTGGGCGAGATGTGGGCGGGTCAAGCCGCAACATCGTACAAGCTCCGGATGACGGCTGAAGTAGCACTTCGTTTGCCTGGTTCAATTGGCAAACGCGTGCTGCAGACGACACCGACGGTGCCTCAGTTTCCTGACTGGCACTACCGATACAGCACCGCTCCAGCGGCCCACCGCCCACTTGCCGCCTAGAGCTCTAATTGCGATAACGGCGAAACAGGTCAAGCGTCTTAGCCAAAGAGAGACAGGCATCTTAGCTGGTCTAGATTCGTAGCGAGGGTGAATCCCAGCAAAACGATGCAACCGTCTTCGAATCTCTCGTCTTCGAGTTCCTTTTGTTTTCGAAGCGCTCCTGCCTGTTTGCCAGAGAACTTAGAAGAACAACGTATTGTACTATGATCGTTCGCAGCGTGAACCTAGACGACTTAGAGCAGCTTTGGAATCTCATCGAAAGTGCAACCTACGGTCTGACCACCTTGCAGATCACGAAGGAACAACTACGCGAGCGAGTCGAGCTTTCTAATTTTGCCTTCAATCGTTCGACCGATAAAGCAAGCGGCGAACCATACGTTTTCGTCATGGAGGATCCTGACTCAGGATCGCTGGTTGGGCTATCTTGCATTTTCAGCAAGACGGGCGGCTACGAACCCTTTTACAGTTATCGTCGCGTAGTCGAGTCTAGTTACAGTGATTTGTTAAAAAAGAGTGTCGAGGTAGAGTCACTCCACTTGGCAAAAATTCATGATGGTCCTACCGAGATTGGTAGCCTTTTCCTGCGACCGGAACACCGCGGTAACGGGCGTGGTCGACTATTGAGCTTGTCGCGATTCTCATTCATGGCTGAACACCCACTGCGTTTTGATTCGACCGTGATAGCAGAGATGCGGGGCGTGATGGATGACGATGGAACGTGTCCGTTTTGGGAAGCCATCGGCAGACACTTCTTTTCGATGGATTTCCCGCAAGCAGACAGCCTGTCGACGATGAATAAACGTTTCATCGAGGACCTAATGCCGCATCATCCCATCTACAGTTGTCTACTCAGCGCAGAAACTCGGGCAATCATGGGCAAGGTGCATCCGAACACCGAACCTGCTCTAAAGATGCTCAAAGCAGAGGGCTTCGAAATAACGGATCTGGTGGATATTTTCGATGGCGGACCGGTCGTTGAGTGCTCGCGCGATTCAATTGACGCTGTCCGCAGAAGTGTAGAAAAACGCATCGATCAAATTGAAGAGTCAGAAGTAGACCAGCAGTCAATTCGACAGTTGGTGTCGAGCCACAGACCCGGTTTCCGAGCCTGTTTGGCGCATGCGCGATCGACAAGCGAAACGGCTGTAGCGATCGATCGAAATTCAGCAGCAGCGTTGAAAGTAGAGCCTGGCGATACGGTCAGAGTTATGCCGCTGTACCCGGAACAACGAACGACGTCGGAATAGTACCACTTTTTACTCACCTGAGCGGCGGGGAAATAGTGCCTTAGGAGCATCGCGATGATATTCAAACCGACTGATGGCAAACACTTCATTGGTGGCCAGTGGTACGAAGGAGGCGGTAGCGAGTACCAGCGGATCTCTCCAGCCTATGATCACGTAGTATGGCAAGGTCGATTTGCAGATGCCGGGCAAGCAAACGCTTCGATCGAAGCGGCTAGCGCTGCACAGCCAGCGTGGGCGAAACGGACGCTGGAAGAGCGAATGTTGGTTTGCCGAGAATTTGCTCGGCTACTGGGCGAAGCCACAGAGGAAGTGGCCGAACTGATCGCAGTAGAAGTTGGAAAGCCGCTTTGGGAAACACGCACCGAAGTCGCGGCCGCCGTCGGAAAAGTCGAAAACTCAATAGAGGCCATTCTCAAACGGCGTTGGACGACAACGGACCAATTCGACAACTTCATGGCAGTCACTCGCTACCGCCCTCACGGTGTGATGTTTGTCATTGGACCATTCAATTTGCCGCTGCATTTGCCTGGAGCCCACATGGTTCCAGCACTGCTGGCAGGCAACACCATCATCTTCAAACCCAGCGAACAGGCTCCAGCTACCGGGCAAAGGCTAATGGAATTTTGGCAAGCAGCCGGAGCAGGGGAGTCAGTGGTCAATTTGATCCACGGCGGGGCTGACATTGCCCAACAAATTGTCGCCGATCAACGCGTCGGTGGCGTCCTGTTTACTGGCAGTCGAAAGGTAGGCTACGCGTTGCACCAGGCAATGGCAGGCCAGCCACACCGAGTCTTAGCATTGGAGTTAGGCGGCAATAACCCATTGGTCGTCAATAATTGCTCAGATATCCATCGAGCCGCTCAAGCGACGATTATGTCTTCCATGATATCCTCGGGGCAAAGATGCACCTGTGCACGGCGGTTGATTGTCGTTGGCAAACAAGCGTTCGAATCGCTCGTCGATACGCTGCAAAGCATGCTGAAGAAGGTGCGAATCGGACTACCGCTGGACGAAAAGCAGGCGTTTATGGGGCCGCTCGTGAACGCGCAATCGGCAATCAACATGCTCGCCGCGCAAGACGTCTTGCTCGATGGAGGCGCCCAAGCCATCGTCCGTAGTGAATTGGATGATCGGTGTGATGCTCTGATTAGCCCAGGTCTAGCGGTGCTTGGCCAAGGACAAAAACTGGAGGACGAAGAGCATTTTGGGCCGTTACTAGTTGCGCAAGCCGCCGATGATCTGGACCATGCAGTGGCAATTGCCAACGACACCGAATATGGACTATCGGCAGGTTACATCGGTGATCGCGCCGCCGAGTTTCGCTATTTCTTGAGTGGCTGTCGAGCAGGCATTGTCAACTGGAATCGTCAGACTACAGGCGCAAGTGGAAAGCTACCCTTCGGTGGAATAGGAGCGAGTGGAAATCATCAGCCCAGTGGCTTTTTTGCTTCAGATTATTGTTCCTACCCCGTTGCGTCGCTCGAGGCGGAGAACTTGCTCGATTTGAGCGGTTCGATCCAGGGACTAAACGACTAACCATTTAGCAGAGGGATCGATCACTGAATGTCAGACGTCATCGAAGTGAATATCGACTCGCTTCCCGGTCCGACACACCATTTTGGCGGACTGGGCGTGGGTAATCTCGCCTCGCTGGAGCATCGAGGGAAGGCAAGTTCACCAAGAGCGGCCGCGCTGCAAAGTCTAGATAAGGCGCAGCGCGTTTCAGACACCGGTACGCCGCAATTTCTTTGGTTGCCACCGGTGCGTCCCAATCTGAATCTTCTCCGGATGGTCGGCTTTGAAGGGTCAGAAAGTGAAGTTGTAGCGCGAGCCGGTGAAGAATCCCCCGAGTTGCTTTCGGCTGCTTTCAGTGGTGCCTTCCTGTGGACAGCCAATGCCGGAACGATAACCTCTGCAATGGATTCGTCCGATCAGCGCTATCACTTTACGCCTGCCAATTTGATCAGCAGTTTGCACCGGTTTACAGAGACGGCTGAACGAGGCGTTGCCATGCAAAATATGTTCAGCAGCCAGTCCTCACAAAGAGCCAGTTCGCAGATTCGCAGCTCGCTCGTCAGCCATTCGGCTCTCCCTTGCATTGTCCCACTCCGCGATGAGGGAGCCGCGAACCACATGCGATTGAGTGACGCAACGGGGAACAACGCGATCAATGTATTTGTTTATGGGGCGGAAGCGTTTGAACGTTCGAAATTTCTACCACGCCAAACGCTGCAGTGTTGCCAAGCAATAGCCAGACAGCATCGACTAGCGCCAGAGAATACTTTTTTCGTTGCTCAGAAGCCAGAGGCGATAGCAGCGGGAGCGTTCCACAATGATGTCGTGGCCACCAGTCACTACGGATTCTTGCTGTTTCACGAAGACGCTTTCGAAGACGTCGGAGAATCACTAACTCCAATCGTCGACAGATACCAAGCGCTTACCAAGCGGCGTTTAACGCTGCGGGAGGTGAAGTCGAGCGAATTGCCCCTTGAGGATGCCGTTTCGAGTTATCTGTTCAATTCACAGATCGTCGGCACTGCGGATAACATGACGATCTTCTGCCCGCAGCAGTGCAAGACCGTTCAGGCGGCTAGTGCAGTGGTCGATTCATTACTTCATGACGGAGACAATCCCATTCGTCGCGCGGAGTTTGTTGAACTCGATCAGAGCATGGCTGGCGGCGGCGGGCCAGCTTGCGTGCGTTTGCGGGTTCCGATAACTCGAGAGCTGGAGCAAGCGGGGTGGGGAGACAATTATCGGCTGACTCCACAGCGATCAGAAGCGCTGCGACTTGCCATCGAAGCGCATTACCCAATGCGGCTTACGCTCAGCGAACTAGGCTCGGGTGACTTCATCGCAGAAGCCCACCGGGCCCGCGAGGCTGTCTATGCGGCGATGGGGCTCAGCTCCTAAGTCCTTTCGGCTGAAGAATTTACTACTCTGTGGCGGCGATTAGAATTCAGCGGGATCGTCAGCTCACTGGGCAAATATATCTGGCAAATTGTTGGCCTCCGTGTACCCTAGAGCAGGTTTTACGGCAGGAATCTACTTACTGTTGTTGCCCGTCGTTCTGTTGTTGCC
>CAYPLE010000011.1:618-46534 GCA_964411445.1 uncultured Pirellulaceae bacterium | reverse complement strand
CTGTTGTTGCCCGTCGTTCTGTTGTTGCCAGTCGTTCGCCTCATCTCTCCATCGCTTATCGGCAGATATGTTCACACGCATCGTTATCCTGGCCCTTTTTGCCGGTTTCTGGTTGCTTGCGCCCCGCCAGGGCCAAGCCGCGACGGAAGACTTGCGATTTCTGACGGTCTCGCTTTCTCCACAGGCCCGCGTGCAGCCAGGTGGATTGGTCGTGCTAACCGCCATGGTCGCCAATCGAGGAGCGGATACCGCTGAAGCGATATTGGTCGCCAATGTGGAAGGCGAAACGGATCGGCAGAGCGCTCGGCGCGTTGTGGTGCGAGGAAAACAACAGTCGCAGTACGACGTCTATGTGAATTTACCAACATCCATCATAGGTAAGGAGTTCGTTACCATCGAACTGACCTTGGTGGCTCAGCAGGATGGACGCGAAGTGCTGCTGAAACGGGACGGTGCACCAGTTAGTTATTCGGTAAAACTGGCTGTAGCGAAAACAAACACCCACGCAGGCCTTGCCGTGCCGAGCGAACCGCAAGCCTTGCCTGCCTGGTATTGGCCAGGAACCCCGGTCTACGCATCGTACGAATTGGCAATCGCAACTCGCTTGCAAGCCGGCAATACTCGGCTGACGGCGAACTACGACCGAGAGTCACCGCCAATCGGAATCAATGACTTGCAAGGTCTGGATGTATTCGTCGTGGCTGATGAAAGAGTGCTACACGATGCATCAACTCGGGCAGCATTGAAACACTTTGCCGGCAGCGGTGGTCGGGTGTGGTTGATGCTTGACAATCTCGCCGAACAAACAGTGCAGAGCTTTCTCGCACCTGGTCAGTCGCTGGCCGTGATCGACGAAGTCGACATCAATGATTTTGTGATTGACGTCGCCAGTCCAAATGTACGTTTGGCCGAAATTGATCGCACGGTCAGCCTCGAAGATCCAGCGAAGCTAAAGAGAATTGTCCAAAGCGGCGGCAAGGTGCTGGCATCCGTCGATGGATGGCCAGCTATCGTTTCTATGCCTAGTGGATATGGAGAGGTTGTTATCTCGACACTGCAGTCGAGCGCGTGGATTCGCCCAAGAACTCAACAACCTTCGACCAGCTCGCTGTTTCAGTCGCCCTACGAAGTCCGACCGTGGGCAGTCCAGTTTGCATCTGCCGTCAATGATGTTCGTCGACCGTTGCCGATGAGTGACACGGAAACGGAGTACCCCCTACAACACATTGGCAACCCTATTGTGCCACGCAGTTGGGTTGCAGTAGCGTTGCTGAGCTTCTGTGCCGTGATTGCGTTGAGCGGGTTTGTGAAATTTCTTGGCGTAGATTTGCTGTGGATTGGCATCGCCGCTCCAGTGTTAGCACTTCTATTTGGCGGGGCACTCTTGATAGCTTCGACTACGATACGCAGTGACAAAGTAGATAGTGTATCTCGCTTGCAAATTGTTGAATTTTCAGGCAATGGTACGAAGGCTAACGTTCGAGAAAAGGCCGCCGTCTACCTGAATTCAAATGAATCGATGAGCCTCATTTCGCAGAGTGAAGGAGTTGCCATCGCGGAAGGAGTGTCCAGTGGCGTGACTCGATTCTTGACCGACGATTTCGGCAAGTGGCAACTTTCCAACGAAAATTGGCGACCAGGAACGTGGCGCTATGAATCCAACTACACACTGGACACACCGCCGCTAATCGCCACGGCAGAACTAACAGAGAAGGGCATCAAGATCGTGCCACCGGCGGGCTTGCCAGGTGGTCTTTCAGATCCAGTTATCGGCTACGTCGCGGGCGACTTGCTGCTGTGTAGTTCCGATGGTGACACGTTTTCCAGCGATGGTAGCCTGGTAGCGGACGGATCTCGTTGGATTGATGCCGCTTTCGTGACGGACGAACAACAGCGACGCATGGAAGTGTATTCAAAGTACTTCAGCTTTGACGAGCGCACGCTCCCACTGGAACGTGTCTTGTTTGGATGGACGGACACTTGGCCAGCCGGACCGCAGTGGGACAAGCAGCTTAAGCAGCAGGGGTCAGCTCTTGTAGCCCTGCCATTGCAGATCAAACAACCAGCGGTTGGTCAAGAGATTTTCGTCCCGCACGGTTTGATCAAGTTGAAGCGCGATGTAGCATCTTCGGGACAAACTTTCAGCTACAACGAATTGACTGGAGAATGGGCCGATGAGCTTACCATCGGTGCCACGGCCGGATTGAGGCTAGAACTTCCAGCTCAAGTACTACCGATGCAAGTTGACGAAATTCAACTATCTCTCGACATGACGGCTCCTCATCGAGATGTCGTGTTGTATGCGGTCGTCGGCCAGTCAAAACAAGAGATCCTCCAACTGAAGAATCCCTCACTACCAGTCAACGAAACGATTCGCGACCCAGAGTTGTTGAAGGCGATGGGTGAGGGCAGTTTGCGTTTGGAGTTGTCCGTTAGCGAGCGGACAGATGTATCCGAGAACCAGCCGACGTCCAACGTAGTCGCTTGGCGCGTTCGACACCTGCGAGCCAGTGTCAGTGGCCAACGCAGGGAATAGGCCTATTGCGAATTCTGGTTCAGCAACGAACTCCCAGAGCGAGCAGGGCAGGGGATTCGCCGCCTCGCCCATTTATCATTAAACCATTACTAATCTCTAGTTTGCACCGTCGATCATCATGAGCAGTGGCAACGAACCGGTAGTTTTGACAGAGGGACTCACCAAGAGATACGGTGAATTCTGCGCCCTAGACGACTTAAACATCCACGTGGACCGGGGGCGGATCCTAGGTTTTATTGGTCCCAATGGAGCCGGCAAGACAACCACCATCAAGATCATGGTTGGCCTTTCCAAACCGACCTCAGGTACGGCTCGCATCGCTGGCGTGAATTGCAGCGAAGAAGCTGGCAAGATCAAACATTTGGTCGGTTACATGCCTGACAAGTTTGGGTCCTATGACAATATGCGGGTACGAGAGTACCTGGATTTCTTCGGTTCCGTCTTTGGAATCCGTGCCAAAGATCGCAAGAAGCGGATCGAAGAGGTCATGGAGATTACCAATGCTACCTATATGCAGGACAAATTCGTAGAAAGCCTTAGTCACGGGATGCAACAGCGTGTCGGTATCGCTCGGACGCTGTTGCACGATCCGGAAGTATTGATTTTCGACGAACCGGCAAATGGACTGGATCCCAAAGCTCGAATCGAGATGCGAGAGATCCTCCTACGTTTAGCCGCGGAAGGGAAAACTCTGATCGTGACCAGTCACATTTTGCCCGAACTGGCTCGAATTTGTGACACGGTCGCCATCATTACCGGCGGCAAGCTGCGAGCGTTCGGCGAGCTCGACGAAGTCATGAAGAGCCTATGTCCAATGCGCAGTTATGAAGTTCAGTTGGCTCAGTCGGACGATCTCGAAACGGCCGAACAATTTCTTTCGTCTATGATCGAGGGAGAGATCTCAGTATCTCGACAAGAGAGAACGATTCGCTTCCCAACTGCCGACAGCGAAGACGAATTGGCAAGCGTGCTCGCAAAACTCGTCTCAAGTGGCATCTCCGTGGTTCAGTTCCGCGAGGTAGCCAGCGACCTTGAAGACGCCTTCCTTTCTGTGGCAAATTCCTGATTTTCTGATATCGAACAGACTAATGCTTCAGAATCCAATCTTACAACGCGAACTGCTCTCGCGGCTTCGATCTTTGAAGACCGTTGCAGCTATCTCTGTGCTTGCGCTCGTTAGCTGCGTACTGGTCCTGCTTCGCTGGCCGACAGGAGATTCCATCGATGTGGTCAGCCAAGGCGCTGTCCTGGTGTTTCGACCGTTGGCGTACGCTTTGACGCTTGCGGTCATGATGTTGGTTCCAGCCTTCCCAGCAACTTCGCTGGTCACAGAACGGAGACGTGGCACATTGGCTCTGTTGCTCAACAGCCCTACTTCGCCGCTGAAAATCTACCTTGGCAAACTGCTTAGCAACTCCATCCTGGCACTGATTCTAATTTCGGTAAGCTTGCCGGCTCTGTGTGCATGTCTTGCTATGGGCGGCATCTCGCTCAGTGGTCAGATCCTTCCACTGGCTGCGGTTTTGGTCGTGATGGCGATTCAGTATTCGGCACTGGGTCTATGGATCAGCGTCCGCAGTTCCTCCAGTGACGGAGCACTGCGATGGACCTACGCGGCAGTACTCGCGCTAGCCGTACTGACGCTGGGGCCCATAGTCTTGGTGGGCTCGCTACCGGGATTGTCATCCATGATCTCTCAGTGGATCGCGGCGGCCTCCCCAATTGTGGCTTTGCAGGACATCGTCGGCGATCAGGGGTTGGCAACGGCTCTCGGTACAAACAGTGGATGGATCGAATTTATCGCAATTAGCTGCATCATCACTTTGGTGCTTGCGGTTGCTACAGTTCGCAAGCTCGATCCACTGTTGCTAGACCGAGCTAGGCCCGTCGGTAAAGTGATGGGCAAGGGCGCAGCAAAAGCTGGCTTCTTTCGAAGAATCGCTTACTTGGTTGATCCAAATAAACGGAAGGCCGGGATTCCAGGTTGGCTCAACCCAGTCATGGTGAAGGAGTTTCGAACCCGAAAGTTCGGTCGACTCCACTGGTTGATTCGCTTAGTCTCTTTGTGTGCGATCGTGTCGTTGCTGCTAACTGTCGTCGCTGCCAGCGGTACCACCGAACTTGGTGTTGACCGCATCGCAGGCGCAATGGTTTTGATGCAAATTGCGCTCCTCCTGCTGATCGGGCCAAGCCTAGGTGCTAACTTGATCGCCTCCGAAGTTGAAAGTGGTGGATGGCAGATTCTCCGGGTAACGCCAATCTCAGCCTTCCGGATCGTGTTTGGCAAAATCGCGAGTGTCGTCCTCACAATGCTGCTCATTCTCCTGGCAACTCTGCCGGGCTACATGGTCATGAGTTTCATTCAGCCGGCGATGAGCGGCCAAGTGGGCAACGTCGTTATATCGCTGCTGGTGGCGGTGTTCATGGTCATCGCAATCAGCGCTTGTGTAAGCGCTTTCTGCAAAACAACCCCCACCGCTACAGCAACAAGTTATGGGTTCTTGTTAGCTCTATTTGCCGGAACGCTGTTGGTCTGGCTCGCCCGCGGAAAGCCCTTTGGACCAGTGTTCGTTGAGAGGGTCTTGATGCTCAATCCAGCCGCTGCGGCGCTGAGCGAAACCCAAACTCCTGGCTTCGAGCAATACAGCCTAACACCTTGGGCTTGGTGGATAGGAATTTCAATCTCAGTTGGGTTCTTGATGGTTCTGAGTATTCGAATTTGGCGAATGACGCGGCCAGACTAGCTCACAAGAGACCTGCCAGGCCAATCGTTAGAAACAGCTTTTCTATCAAGCTTTACAGATCAATCCATGTCGAAACAAACTCCCACTATCATCTTTTTGCTCGTCGCTATCGCAACCTGCGCCGCAGGCTCGGCTGCAGCGCAAGGACCCGAAACCGTCGAAATGCTGCCCTTGTGGCAACGCGTCCCAGCGTTTGAGTTCAGTTGGCTTGTGCAGCAGCCGCAAGTCCCAGCAGAAATCGATTTGGGCAAACTGAACTCGGGCTTGCTGGCGGAAAACGTCGAAGAAGCGCGGCGGATCATACTCATCGCAGATCGAGAAGAGTTTAAAGCCTCTCCAGATGCACTTGCTCGTTTGATGGAGCTGCTACGTTCACCGCAAATTGCCGATCGGCAAGCTAGGTTGGCATTTCTGTCAGCCACAATTGCACTGGTCAATGCGTCTGAAGACACCTCGTTGGCTGGCGATCTGTGGGAGATCGCATCAACCGATCCAGAGATGTCGGCGTCGCTCGAGGCCACGCTGGCCGAATGGAAAAGTCCCGTAGCAATTGAGCATTGGCGCAGCGTGGTGGCAGATGCAACCTCAGAAAGTGAATCACTGAGGCTCGCCATCATTGGTTTGGGACAAATTGGCGAAGCGAATGACGTGGCGGCACTTCAAGCGATCCTGACCGCAGATTGGGTCACCGACGCAACGCGGCTTGAAACCGCAAAAGCGCTTGGTAGTATCTCTACAAGTGGCTTGGAAGAATTGGCAACGCAGCTCATGTCAGACGGGGATTTCGGACAGCTACTGGCGGCTCATCTGCTGCGGAATCATCGAACCGATTCGGCAATTGAAATTCAGAAACAGATCGTAACCACCGACAACGCACTGGGAAAAGCACCCGCGTTTGCATCAATTTGCGATAGCAATCGAGAACTAGCGCTTTCGATAGCCAAACCGCTGTTGAAGGATCCTAACAGCAACGTACGCATGGCAGCCGTACAGTTGTACTCCTCTTCCGATGATTTGGTTCACCTACGTGAACAGGGCTACGCATTGCGGGATCCAGTGCCGGAGATCCGAGCGGAAGTACGATACAATATGTTACAGCGAAAAGGAGAGTCGGCCGAGAAGTTGCAATTTGTAGTGCAAGCGGTTGGCTACTATTTGAATGGTGATTTTGCTCACGGCGCTGAAGAGGCAATCAATCTTGCCGTAGCTTTGCGACTTGAAAAATCAGCCGCGCAAATGGTTGCTTTGCTAGATCACCCACGACCCAGCTTGAGTACTAGAGCTGCGTGGGGATTGCAGGAAATTGCGCAATCGCCAGCTGTCCTGGAACAGATGCTACCGCACTTACGGAACTTCACCGAACGATTGGAAAAGACGGTTGTTGGCATACGCGATCATGAAGTGGCCAAGAACGCCTTTCTGATGGGGGCATTCGGCAGAACGCAGTACTCGCCGGCTGAGGAGGTTCTGCAGGTCTATGTCCCCAAGGCAGAGCAAAAGATGCAGACGCCAACCCGAGCAGCCGCTATCTGGGCGCTTGGGCGAATTCACGCTGGTGGAAAAGACGCCGAGCTTGGCCGAACATTTGCCGCACGAATGCTGGACAATACTCCGAACTCGCCAGAAGAGATGATTGTCAAATACGCTTCGGCCCTTGCGCTGGGAATGATTCTAGCCCCAAACACGAAATCGCAGCTCGAGTCCGTAGCCGACACCTATCCCGATCCCCTTGGGTATGCGGCAACTTGGGCGGTACAGCGATTCTCAGCAAACGAGTGACGCTAGTTTTCAAGCAATCGCAGCCTCGATGATCTTGAGCGCTGCATCGATGTGCTTCTTTTGAGTAGCCGCAGGCGGAGGAAGAAAGCGGATCCGCGATGGGTCGCCACCGGCAACGAATCCCATCAGCCCCAGCTCAAACATCTTCTTGGTGAGTTGGTTGGCTGCCTCGGAGGAACCGTCCAGTGGAGTGAAGGCGATCATCATGCCGCATCCAAACGGTCCAGCAATTTTCGCTGGATGCGTCTTAGCCAAATTGTCCAGTCCAGCAGCGAAGTAGTCGTGCAAGCTCATGTTGCTGCCCGTCGCACCAAAGCAATTCCGAGCCTGCATCTCTTCCAACGTTGCTCGGCAGGCTTCGATTGCTCCTGAAGAAGCAGTAAACGTTTGGCTCAGAATTGGCGACTTCGGCTTGAGTTCGCCGCGATAGAGCGTCGCACACAATTGCGTGATCTTGCCAACGGTGACAATATCAGCGCTAGAATCCAATCCGAAGTGTTGGAAAGCAAACGGCTTGCTCAGGCGACCAAATGTTTGAACTTCGTCAAAGATGATCAAGATGTCATCTTGTTTCGCGCGGTCAATTAGCCGATTGAAATACTCAGTTGAACCTGGGTAGTAGCCGCCTTCACCAGCAACCAACTCTAGCCAGATTGCGGCATACTTGCCCGGATGCCTGCGGAGATGTTTGTCTAATGCGGCCAAGGAGCGGTCCATAGACTCTTCCGAGTGTTCGGGATCAGCCGGTGGAATGTAGTCGACGGCCAACGCGGTTGGCAGGCCGTCGCGGTAGTGAGGTCTGTCGGTTAGTTGGGCCGTGGCAATGGAACGCCCAGCGAAACAATTGTCCAGAGCGATGATGCGATCGGCGGGCTGTCGATGATGCAAGGCGATCTTGAGCGCGTTTTCGTTCGCCATCGCACCACTCGTGGTGAGCAAGCAGTGCTCTAGCGTGGCACCTTGCTGGCGGGACAGTTGGACCATCATTTCCGCCACTTCGCGACTCGCTTGGTTGTGCTGCAGATTCCCCTGCATCACGGTGTCGGCGAGTGCACCAGTAATACCGGCAGCGATAAGGCTTGGGTGGCTGTGCCCCAAACCATGGACTCCAATACCCGTGATAAAGTCGAGTTTGACGCTGCCGTCGGCCAACTCGACCCAAGGACCGTTGCCAAGTCCACTGGCCAAGTAAGGAAAATAGGTCTTTCCGCCGCGAGCCTTGGCAAGCGATTCAAGATCCCTCGAGTAACCTTCGACCAGTGCGGGGTTTGGCAACTGAACATGGTCAATCTTTGCTTGATGTTCCCTCACTGCCTCCAGCAGCAATTCGCGGGCTTGTTGCACACGAGGATCATTGGCAAGGGAGTCAGATGCTAATTGTTGTTCGGCCATTGGTTGCCTTTTTCTTTGAGTCTACGCCTAGCTGATTTCTTCCAGCCAGCTACCTTTTCGTCAGCTTACCAACATTCCGCTTCTGGCTCGACAGGTTTTAACGCGACATCACGCATCTGTTTTGAGCTCTTCTTGCAGGGAACAGAATAGGGATGCAACGACTTTCGCGCGGTCACGTATGGAAGAAAGCGACACCCATTCATCGCTGGAGTGAAGCCCGCCGCCAATGGGCCCAAGGGAATCGATGTTTGCCAGCCCAGCGGCTGCGAGCTTGTTGCCATCACAAACACCTTGAGTATGAATCCAATCAATGGGGGGCTGACCGCAGATTTCAAACGCCGATTCGACACGCCGACGTAGTTCGCCCAGTTCGGCCGATTCTGGTTTTGGCGGTGACGTTACACCACCATACATCTCAACGTTGTATCCGTCACGCAACCGAATCAGATTGACCATTTTCGACAACTGTTCTTCAAACCAGGAGATCTGCTCGGCAGTGGAAACGCGTACGTTGAACTTCCCAATGGCCAGATCCGGCACGACGTTGAGCGCTTCGCCGCCGCGAATAAAGCCAGTGTTTAAGATGAATCCAGGCAGAGTGCCATTGAGATGGTCGAGCTGAGTCAGCATTTCACTCAAACGCGCGATGGCATTGCGTCCGTCGTTAAAGTGTCTGCCTACGTGCGCGGAACGACCTCGAACGACGATGGTATAGTTGCCAGAACCGCCTCGAGTCGAGACAAGCTGCCCGGTCGGTAGAGCGGGCTCGAAGAGAAGGCCGAAGGTATAGTTCGGCGCGATCTGATTCATCACCGAAGTAGAATGAGGCGAACCAATCTCTTCGTCTGGATTGAGCAAAACGGTCCATCCGATGGACGGAGCAATTCGAAAGCGTTCGATGGCCATCAGTGCCGTTCGAATGACCAAGATGCCTCCCTTGGCGTCGGCAACGCCCGGCCCCTGAAATCGATCCTTGTCCAGTCGACAAACCTGCTGAAAGGAGTGGTCCTTCCCAAAGACCGTGTCGTAGTGAATGGCCAGCAAGAGTCGTTTTTGCGCATTGGGCCGGATGGTCCACTGCAATGCCGCTTCGGTGCAATAGTCAACAACTTCGCCCGCGTCGTCGCACTCCTGCGTGCCGGGAAGCGAGATGTCCTCGAATTCCGCGCCCTCCAACCCCATGTTCACCTGGAGCCATTGTCTGCATTTGGAGAGCCCTTCTACGTTGCGGGAGCCAGAGTTGATACCAGAAAGTACCTCAAGATCCCTCTCGATATTTGGCCCCTGTTCGTCGATCCAATCGAACGCTTTTGATAGCAATTTTGACTCCATAATTTAGTTGCCTATAAGCCCGAAACATCGTAATGACACTCGTCGCAACACTCGCCAAGTCACTAGGTCATCCAAAAGAACTTTGTCAGAGTGGTCACGCTGGAATTCTTTTGCACGAATGTGATCACAACATGTTAAGCTGTCAAAGAAGCGATTCGCAGAATTCGCGCGTCTCGCGGGCTACACGGACGAAGAGCCGAGCCTTGGAAACAAGAGCAAACAGCAGACAAAGCAAAACAGTAGACAAGTAGTATAGGGTAAGCCATGAACGCAAACAGTCTTGATCCCAACGCCAACGATTCGACACTCGATCCAGCGCGACGAAAATTCCTAAAGGGTGCCGCGGCCATTACGGCTGCTTCCTGCCTGCCAGGTGTGGCCTTGGCGACAGAAGGTTCTTCAGCCGAGTCGCTGGTCGAAGTCTTATACAAAACACTGCGTCCAGAACAGAAGTCGAAGGTTTGCTACGACTGGAATTATCAGGATCCACGCCGAGGCTTGTTGCGAACTCGCGTAGCCAACAATTGGAATATTAATTCACAGGAAATTTTTGGCGACTTCTACAATCCGGAGCAGAAGGATCTGATTCGAAAAATCTTCGAAGGCATCATTGACCCGCGTTGGCACGCCAAGTTTGATCAACAACTGGAAGATGACTGCGGTGGTTTTGGTCGCGAGCAAAGTATCGGGATATTCGGAAAACCCGGCGACGGGAAATTTGAGCTTGTTCTGACCGGTCGGCATATGACACTGCGTTGCGACGGAAACTCAGCCGATAGCGTTGCCTTCGGTGGACCAATATTTTACGGTCACGCCCCCAACGAAGACGAAGATGCTGATCATCACGGAAATGTTTTCTGGGATCAGGCCATAGCCGCCAATAACGTCTACAAAATGTTAGATGGAAAACAGCGTAATGCGGCAGAGGTGTCGCGCACTCCGCGGGAACAGTCCGTCGCATTCAAAGGCAAAGACGGCGCGTTCACCGGGATTCCAGTCACCGAATTGAGTCGCGATCAGAAAGAGCAACTGCAAAAGACACTGGGTACACTCGTTGAGCCGTTTCGCAAAACGGACCGCGAGGAGGCTCTCCGGTGTTTAAAAACCCAAGGTGGTTTGGATGCATGTCATCTTTCGTTCTACACAGATCGTGACATCGGCAAGGACAAGGTTTGGGACAACTGGCGTCTTGAAGGTCCTTCGTTCGTGTGGCACTTCCGTGGCGCACCCCACGTGCACGTCTGGGTCAATATCGCTGACGACGCGAAAGTGAAACTGAACGCATAGCCAGACGTCTGGTACTTGGCCGTTGATCTCTTTACAAAGCGAGTGCTAGGCAATCGTGGTCCCAGCCGCTTTCACCTTCGTTGCTGTCGCGTTGTTCGTGGCAGGAGTCCGTTCTCTCGCCGCTCTCAAGCGCATTGGAGAGCCAACGCAAGCTGAACGCTCCGACCCATACTACACATCGATCACGCTGTTGTTCTCGACCGCGAACCGCGGCGATGAATTCCGCGCAGTTCAGCGACGCACCATTTGGCTCTTCTGTGCTTCCATTCTATTGCTCTTCCTCGCACGTGTTCTATTCACGCATTCCGCAGTGTCATGATACGTCCTTGGGTGGTATTTCCAAGGTTGATGGATCCGCAGAACACGTATATTCGCCGGTTGATACTATCCACGTCTCTTGAACGTTCACCGTAAAGAAAAAGGCATGGGCAGCGATTGCTGACCATGCCTGGAGAGTGATTCACGGATTGTGACCCAAGCGGGTTACTTGTCGTTGAGTTGCTTGCGAAGCTCTTTAATTTCGCTCTGCAGTTTTTCAACTAGTTCGCGAAGTTCGTCGACTTCGGCGGATTGAGTGATGCGAGTGCCGCGAACGATGGAACGAACACGTTCTGTGGCTGCTCTGGATTGTTCACGGGCCGCTTTCGACTTCTCTGCTGCTTCCTTCGCAATTGCTTCAATGCGAGCGGTAATCTCGTCGGTGGCTAGCATTTCATCGAGGTCTTCGCTGTTGCTGCCGTAAACTGTGATGACATCGGAAACCATATCCTCAACCTTGTTGACGTTGAGCTTCACTCCCTTGCCGCCGAGAGCAGGTTCCACGATCACGCGAATGTCCTTGGGCAAGTCATCGATATCGTCGACTTCAAACTCCTGGACTTTGCCATCTTTGATAACCTTGACTTTGGCAGGGCCTTCGCCTTCCTTTTGAACGCTGACCTTGAATTTCTTCCCGTCTTCGTCACGCTGGAGGGTCACATTCAATTCGTCGTCTGATCCCAGCATGGCGGGGACGCCGAGGCGGAGGATCTTGAATTCCTCATTGCCGAGACGCTGAAGCAACTCATTGTGAAGTTCCTTTGCTTCGCTGCTGTCTTGCAGGATAATACGAGCATCCTTGGCAAAGAACTCCTTCATTTCTGGTCGCTCACTTGGAACGATCTCGATGGACTTCTTCTCGCCCTTGCTCAACAGGTTGAGTTTGACTTTTGGTTCTTCTTCATCGTCAAGGTCGGCGAGAACCTCAAGCAGTTGAGGCATTTCAGCCAGTTCTTTATCGTTGGCGCTGAGAATGACATCACCAGCTTCAAGACCAGCGGCTTCAGCAGGACTGTCGGGGTAAACCGAAATGATGAAAATGCCTTTGTCGTTACCCAGGAAGGTGGCCAGATCGCCTTCGACCTTCTTTAGTTGAATGCCCAACCAGCGTTTGGGCTGCGGGACGTCGACTTCAACCTCAATTCGCTTTTCATCGTCATCGCTGGCAACGCTCTCTGCTTTGACGACGATCGCAACTTCCTTTTCCTGGCCATCTTGAGGAGGCCAGATGGCGAGTGCCGTCGATGAGCCACCAGCCAGTGCTGCCGCTCCGGCGACCGAGGATGCAATCAGTTTTTTGAAAGACGAACGCGACATAAAAGTACTCCAATACAGGTGTTTAGAATTGTGTCGTTGTTAGTGGCTTCGTATGCCAGTTTCCCACTGGCATTCCCAGCAATTCTTACCAGCCAGCTTTCGAGCGATGCACGGCGGTTGGAATTCTTGGTCGGGAATTTTCGGTGGTGCATTTGCGTTGAAGGTTGCCTAGGAAGCCGGTCTGTTTCGGTAAATTGCGACCAGAAAAGTAAACTTCATTCGGCAACCGCGATCAAACGTCACAATGCATTGACGCTTTTATCAGCGATTTGATGCAAGCAATAGTCATAATAGATAGCATAGGGTTCCACGCGAAGTCAGATGCTTTCCCAGAGCACTTTGGTGGTGGGCTAGTGCTTCCGCCAATTTTCATATTCGGGTTGGTCCATATAGAATTCACCGGGGAGAGTGAATTCTGTTTAGCCCCTATTTGATTATGGTGCAAGCATTAGTACGATTGGCCGTTTTTGACGACGCGATACATCTGCGTTGGAATGACAACTTGACTTCCGTTTTCGAGCTGCATTGGGACAATGCCGTCGCTAGACTCGATGCGCACAAGTCCGCGACGTTCTAGTTCACGGAGCCAGTCTGGCATGCTGCGATCGATGGGCATGTATTGTTCGCGAGGATTGACATTCCCGGCAAATTCAAATCCGCTGTCTACGCCTAAGTCGCTGGCTGTTTCCGGTACGACTTCCGTGTTACCAGCTTGTGAGGGTTGTTCCAAGGCTCCCGAACCAACCCAGCCGATGGTGAAGCTGACCATGAGCAGTGCCGCAAGCGAAGTCCATCGCCCCAACCTCAGGAGTCGCTCAGTTGCCGGATCACGCAGAGGAGCGCTGCTGCGGAGTCGGTCTGGTTGTGATCGTTCGGCCAGTTGCACGAGTGCTTCTTCACGCTGGAGTGATTCCGAAGCAGGGCAGTGGGCAGCGTTCCAGTCCACGCTAGATTGAGATAGGCTTTTCAGCTCGGACTCAATCGCCTGTTCTTGAAGGAATGCGATCGCACAGTCCCGCCATTTCTCAGGCTCGGCCTCCAACTGATTTAAGATCTGACGATATCGTTGTGGTGAAACATCGCCACAAACAAGCTCATCCAAAACTGAATCGTTGATCTTGATGGTCATAGATCTTTCCCGGCTTATCAAACGTTCGAACCAAGTCACTCGCTCAACAAGTGCTTTCGCAAACTGGCCCTGGCGCGATGCAGTCTGCTCTGTACCGCACTGGCCGTAACACCAACACGCGCTGCAATTTCGCCGTACGACAACCCTTCGACGTACTTGAGCAGCAATAGTTGTCGATCGCGCTCGGAGAGCTTGGCAAGCGAATCACGTACTTCACTCCGCCGCTCTTCGCTGAGCAAGAACTCCATTGGCGAGCGATCTCGCGTATCTTGCTCGGAGGGAGCAGCTCTCTCGCCGAACCCCGCAATCAACTTTCGTCGGCGTCCTGCCTTGCGTCGGAAGAGCATGACCTGCCGAAGCGCGACCCGGTAAAGCCAAGGTCCAGGTTTTTCGACCGGTACACTTTTCGCAGACTGATTAGCCGCAGCAACCGCCACCTCCTGCATCACTTCGTCGACTTCATCGTGGTTACCAAGCCGCGCATGCAGGGTCGTCCTGAGCCATTTTTCATGGTCGGGCAACGCTTCGAGCGGGTCGCAGTAACCGGTTGTCGACATTTTGCTATCAGATTCGGTGGTTTCGTCGCCAGCACTCACGATCGCTTTTCACTCAGTGACTCAAACGGTCGGCACGCTGTTGCAAGACGCTAATGTTGGCCAATCAGGATCAATGTTGCCGCGCAAGTGCATACGTTTCAGCTAGTAAGGCCGTTTTCGCCGCTTTTTTGGGCAATTCCGGGCGAAACGACTCCTGAGCATCGTTGTTCGAGCAGCAAAAGATGTACTGCAGAAGCCCTTAAGTGATGACTGATAAGCGACTTACGTCATTCGATGCGAAGCGCGAGTGGCACAGAGCTAGCTCGAAACGTCAATCTGAGCATCCCTCAGCAGTTGTTCAAATTGATCGCGAAGTTGGTGCATCTGGTCGACACTCAATTGCTGGCCGATATGAGCAATCAGATACAATGTCAAAATCAACACAAGCGGGACTGCACCGATCCAGAATCCCCATACAGATTGATTCAATGCCCACTGTGAATAGGCCAGCGTAAAGCCGAAGAAGGACGTGAAAGCCATCAGCATGTAGAAGATCCAAACGCTGGTCCACACGTCGACGCGAGGGGCGAAACGTCCGAAAATCTCCTGCCGCGACTCGTGATCAATGACGTAGAACGACAGGTGAGGTGACCAAACGCGATGCTCCTCACGGGGCAGATGCAGCTCCCCATACTCGCCGTGCATTCGAAACGCTTCCGCTTGCCCACACTGCGCGGCGGCTTGAGCAAGCCGCTCGATTGCCGTGTTTCGGTCCTGCCGGATCGCGACCGTAAACGTTGGTCGTAGTTTGAACCAAGACATCCGCCATCCCCCGATTCCAGTGTGCATGTGGTACAAGGTACCGACCTCGACGCCCGGTGAAGCACTTCCCACACACGCAATTCGCCCTGCCAAAGGTTAACAAAATTCATCGGGCCACGTTTCCGCATCAGGCCCTGGCGAAGTGAAATTGATCGGACTGAAGGTTCTGCAATTCGACCGTCCAGCAGTAGGCGCATTGATAGACGGCACGTTTCTAGCTACGCTCGCGTCACAGAAGAGTCAAGAAAGTGATCGTGACCTGGGCCACGATCACGGCGCAACCCAGTCATTTTGAAATCTCATTTCCAATCAAAGCAACCATGACGATCGAAAAAGCAGCATTCGGGACGACCGAAGAAGGACAAGAAGTAACAGTCTTTACCCTCTCCGGTGGAGGGACTCGTGTTCGTTTGATCGACTATGGCGCGATCATCATTTCGGTCGAAGTGCCTGATGCAGAGGGAACGGTTGCGAATGTCAATCTGGGATTCCCCTCGTTGGAAGGCTATCTCGGACGACACTCCTACTTGGGTTCTACGGTTGGTAGGTTTTGCAATCGGATTGCGAAGGGGCGTTTTGAACTGGACGGTGTCGAGTACAAGGAATTGGTGATCAACAACGGTCCCAACCACTTGCATGGGGGAACTGTTGGGTTCGATAAGTTGTTATGGACGACGGAGGAAATTGCAAACGAACTGGGCAGCGGCGTTCGTTTTCGCACGACTAGCCCCGATGGTCAGGAGGGCTACCCAGGAACCCTACAAGTGACAGCCGAATACTGCGTCAACGAAGCTGGTGATCTGGCGTACCGCTTCTCTGCTGAGACCGACAAGGCGACGGTCATCAACATGACCAATCACTCGTACTGGAACCTCGGTGGAGTCGATTCGGGCGACATTCTTGACCACATTGTTCATATGAACTGCGACAACTATTTAGAAGTCGACGACACGCTTATACCGACTGGCAAGATTTTGCCCGCAGCCGGTACGCTGCTCGACTTTGCTCAGCCGCAGCGCGTGGGTGATCGAGTTGAACAGTTGCCTGCTACCAAGGGTTACGACCATTGCTATGTCGTCAACGGCACGCCGGGAGAGTTGCGACTGGCTGGCAAGGTAGTCGACCCATCCAGTGGTCGATGGATGGAAGTACACACCACCCAGCCTGGAGTTCAGTTGTATACCGGTAATCATTTGGGTGGCCAGCACATGCCTTACAATGGTTTGTGTCTCGAGACTCAGCACTTCCCCGATTCACCGAACAAACCAGAATTTCCCACGACCGTGCTGCGTCCCGGCGAAACGTTCCAAGAGACGACAGTCCACAAGTTTGGTTGCTAACGCTACTGGGGGAGAAAGCCAACATCACAAGTATTCGAGTGAGTTACAAACCCTCGCCTGAGAGAACAAGCGAAAGAGTCTGGGGATTGCACGTTTGGGATCGTTCCCCGGATCCACACCCCGTGGTTAGAAGTCTGGGAAAAGCTGCGTGTCACGCATCGCGGCGATTGTGGAACTATACTCAAAACTGTCGAGTGGCCAGACTTCTCCAAAAATGTCTGTCAGACGTTTCTGCGCTTCGGCGGACAGATTCGCTCGGAATTGGTTGAACACTCGTTGGTTTTCGGGCAAGAATCTTGCGTTGCTCTGTTCCTCGACTATTCGATTGTACTCAGCGCGAAAAGCGGTTGCCTCAGAGTCAGTGATGCCAAGATAATCCCGAACGGACTTGTCCTCGATCAGCCAAAGTGGCTCGCGACAAGTTCTGGAAAAGAGTGTCCGCCGTGAGAGACTGGCGTGTTGTTCTGGCGTCGCGATCCGTAGAATCTCCTGTCGCTCTTTGGCGCGTTGAGCCCTGAACAGAGAAGGAATGTCCTGCATATCAAGTTTGCGCATCCCGTCGGAGAATTCTTGCGACTGTCTGGCTACTCGCTCAAATTCCTTCAGTTGTTTGCTGGTCACTCCTAGCTCGTCTTGCAAATCTTTGTTCTGCACGATGGAGCGGGCAAAATAAGCGCCACCGAGTTCGGGGAAGACTGGTAGCTGGAGCAGGGGATTTTCCTCGATCAGCAATTTAGGGGAGAACTCGTTTCCAACAAGGTGGACGAGCTTTTGTTGACTCTCGATGGGCAGCGAACGCAGAACCTCAACGGCTACTTGCCGGCGAGTATCGCTCTCCAGTCTATATAGCTCGGACAACGCGTCCTTACTATTTTGAATGATCTTTGCCCGATCCTCGCGACTGAATTTGCAGATGATGGCAACCTCGTGATCGACGAACGGTTCCACTGCATTACGGTAACGAAAACGGAGCATCGTTGGCCGCAGCTCTTCAAGCTGTTCGTCTGTCAAAACGTTGGCTAACATTAACAGCACCTGAGGATCTAGTGCTTTTAAGCTTTGTGCTCGCGTATCTTCAAAGCGGCCATGGGAGTCCCCTTCTAACTTCAATGCTCTAAGCTTATTACGCTGTTCGGGTGTAATGCTCAGTTCGTCCGCTAGCTTGGATTCTTGGACGATGGCTCGTTGGATATCCCAAAGATTGAGACTTGGCAAAGAGGCCTTAGTCTGCGCAAAGCACACGCCAAATTGAACCGGCGTGAAGACCGTTGTTGTGAACGATATCAAAAGGATACGAGCGAGTTTTGGCTGCATCACGGCATCTCCATATCTTTCTAAACGACCGGACGATAGTAGAAGATAAACCATTGAGGCCATTCTTCGACATAAGGTATGTCTCCGAAGTTAGCATTATGCTCGTAAATCACGTCAAGAATGGCGATTCTGCGGTCCCTTCGCCACCCCATTCTTCAACGCAGAATGCAGGAGTTACTAGACAAATCTGAATTAACGCGAAACTAAAGGCGGCTACTGTTCTCATGAACGTCTAACTCCATCGAAAACCAAATAATGACGGGCTATTATCGCATCCCCCCTTAGTTTGTTCGTCAAGTTCCCAAGACTTGTTTAGTTGCGTAAGTTGATGATCCCGAGCTGCCAGGGAATGTTGCCGTAGCCATTGGACTGATACTCGCCGTCGTCAGCGCCTTGGAAGAGCATTTTCAGTTCTTGGATATCAACCTCGAGAAGCTCGTCCGAGCCGACACGTAGGAATTCTCCGTGGCTATATGACGTGGCCCACGATTCACTCTGATTCACAACGTTGACTGGTGATACGAAGGGGTTTTTTCGCGTATCGGCAATGGGCTGCCACTGCCCGTCAAGTGTTTCTGATTGATAAGCTTTGAAGTAGCGACGACGACCGTGCTGAGCTTCGATAAACGTCAAGTATTGCTGCCGTCCGGCGACCTTGTAAGTGTGACTTGCCTCGAAAATGTCAGCCTTCAGGGCGACCACGGGCTTGCTCCAACCGTCGGCCGGAAAATCCTTCAGCAGCGTGTCTCGGCGCCACATTCGGCCGTCAAGGCTGGTGTAAAACAAATAAGCGCGTTGGTGGTCGCAGATGACCCAGAAATCCAAACCCGCCTTTTCGCCATCCGCGACGATGTACATCGGTTCGGGAAGCGTCCATCCTGCCGGGTTGCCGATGTCTTTGTTGGTCGAGTAACACGGGCCGTAGCTAAGCTTTCGTTTCGGATCGGTCGCTTGGTAGATGAGATACCAAAGTTTTTGCGGTCGGAAATAGAATATCTGCGGTGCGCCGTGGTAATCGTCCGTTAAACGGATCACGCTCCACGGTGCATCGGTGAGCTTGTCCCAGTCTTTGAAACTAGCGTAGCCGATCGCAATTCTACCCTGACCCTCCTTTTTTCGCCGCAGCGTACAAAACAAGTGCCATCGATCGTCGCTGCGGACGATGCTCGGGTCTTTGACGGCAACCCAAGGAAACTCCTCGGATGCCGGCAGCTTGGCGGATTCGACAGACAGGATAGGCGGGGTGACGCTCCATTGGATGGGCTTCGAAAAGACAGGTTGTTTGGCTTCGGTGCTTTCCGGGTGGGCGGTCGTTTGCGCATGCAGCCCGCGGGGACATAACATTGTGCTCATCCAAACAGCCACGTAGATCACGAATTTCATGCTAGCATTTCCTGCAAAACGTCGCGACCGTGACAAGAAGCGAACGTCACCAGACCGCGGAAAGTTGGGGTTAGCTGTAGAAGGAACGGGCGTGCCAGGGGCGTCTTGGAAATGCCCTAGATCCTACATGGCGTATTTGGGAACATTCGACCTACTGCCCGCAGTCCTAGTTTAACGCAGGTTGACTTTTTTGATGGATCGCCAACAAGACTTGCTCTCTGCAGCGTCGCTGCTGCGATTCGCAAAACAATATGCGAAGAGCGTGGCGGGATCCATCATCTTGGCCGGGCGACGCTGGCAAATGGATGATGCAGGCAGCATGGCGGCCGCAGTAGCCTACTATCTAGCGCTTTCCATCTTCCCGATGTGGCTACTACTTACCTCGGGAATTGGGATGGTGTTGCGTTTCACGAAGCTGGGCCAAGACGCCGAAGAACAAATTTTCTTGGTCATTGCTGAACATACCTCGCCAACGCTTGAGGCACAGATTCGCAGCCTGTTGATCCAGTTGGAGGATCAGTCGACGGTTACCGGACCGGTTGGTCTACTGACGGCAGTGCTGGCGGCGATTGGTGTATTTCACCAGTTTGAACGGGGCTTCGACAAGATTTGGAGGATTCCTTCGCCTCCAAGCCGAGGGTTATTGTCGTCGGTGATTCGGGTGTTGACGCAGCGTCTTGCGGCCTTTTGTCTGCTCGGCTGCTTGGGGACGATGATCATTGGGATTCTTGCGACGAATGTCGCCATCACTGGTCTAGAAACTTGGATGAGCGAGAATAATATCCCCGGTGTTTCGATAGTAATGCTGATCGATGGCACGGCAACGATTGCATTGAATGCCATTGCGTTTGGGCTGCTCTATCGGTGGTTGCCCAAGCGACCAACCACATGGTCAGATTCACTGCGAGCAGGATTGTTGGTCGCTCTTATTTGGGAGGCTGGTCGCCAAATTCTGGGAGCTTTCCTGATTCGCATGACGTACACAAGCGCCTATGGTGCTGCAGGGTCGTTGATCGCACTGCTCTTGTGGTTCTATTGGGGTGTAACGATTATCTTCTTCGGAGCAGAGTATGTTCAAGTGCTCTCGCGTCGTCATGCTCGACCGTACGCCATGTTTGACAAGGCGAGTAGAAATTCACGAAATCGCGTTCGCCCAGCTCAGCAGTAATCAAGTTCAGCGAGCCAGGGCATATCCAACGATTGCATATCCAACACGGCGAGTTAGCTCGACTGGAGCAATTCATCAATGACGCGCTGGACTTCTTTGTCGTAGTTTGCGCCCTTCCACTGTAGTTCCCCCATCTGCCAGTGCCGAATGTAGCCGTCTTGATCGATGACGTAGACGGTTGGCCACATTGTGTTGCCCCAGTTCTTCCAGTTGTCTTTCTCGAGGTCGATAATGATCGGGAATTCCAAGCCCGTTTCCTGGGCGGCCTCGCGTACAGCTACTGGGTCTTCTTCGCGCCGCGTTTCTGGTGACTGAATCCCGATGACGCGCACGCCCTTGCTCGTCAGTTCTTCGTGCCATTTCTTGTAGATGTCGAAGTTCGCGTGGCAATTGTGGCACTGGAACGCGTAAAAATGAACGAGCACGACGTTGCCGCGGAGTTCCTTTAGTGTGAGTGGTTCGGAGTTGATCCAGTGTTCAACCTCCGCAAATTCTGGCGCCATGGGATAGATCCGTTTGAGTGATCCGGTGTCGAAAGGGTCCCCCAGAATCGTTTGCAGTTTCTGCATCTGATCCTTTCGCACGTTGGATGCCAGGAATTTGTTTTCTGCTTGCAACGCGTCGACAACCGCTTGTTGCTGCTGCTTGGTTGCACCTGTGGTGGAATACTGTGCTTTGGTGTATTCAAGCTTCGCCTTATCAGTCACTTCGGCGAGGTCAGCAAGTTTCTTTTTCTGCGAAGAATCAACACCCACTTGGCGTCCGATGTCATCTCGCAGGAGCATCCGAACGCCTTGGCTTCGCAACTCAATCTGCCACAGCCTCCTCTGTTTGGTAGCGTCCAGGTTGCGTTTGCTCCACGCCCAAACTTTGCCTTCGAGCTGGCGATGAATCTCGTGTGCATCGGCTGGCTTTAGATTTCGCGATTGAAACCAGAGCGGATCCACCGACGAGAACATGGCTTCCATCGCGGTCAGCTTTCCGCCCGTGATGCCAAGTTCCTGTTGGACCTCTTCAGCATGAACGAGCTTGAGCAAGTTGCGGGGCACCAATTCATCGTGCTCGGTACTGTTCAACCCAGCGTTGGACTGCCCAAGCGTCTCGTTGGCGGGTAGAGCAGTCAGGCAAGCGGCAAGTATTGAAAGACAGACGCAGTGGCGAGGTTTCAAAGACATAGTATCTCGAGGCCTTGTCGAATGACTCTGATTTCGGAATCGGTCGTGAAGTGAATGGTTCAAGCGGACGCCGAAGGTGCCCACGTCAACAGGTAGAGACGGCTCGAAGCGGCGGGTTCTTACGTCATCTTAACGAGAAGATTATCTACGAAAGTTGGTTGTCGACCGTGAAATGGTTTACTTTCGCAGAGAATCTTCGTCTGCTCGCAAAACTGTTAGACTGAGGGTTCAAAATCGAGCCGTTTTCAGCGGGGCTATCATGTCGAAACGCGTCCCGGATAGCGCTAGGCATTTTGGGTCATGCGCATCGAGCGGAAAAGTGGTCGGTATGCGGTCAGAAAATTCAATTAGCAGTTATCAACGAGGCGGTCAGTCTGCGCAACGCGGTGTTTCCATCCACGGGATTACGAAGCGGTGGTTGAGTTGGGATCCTCGTCGCGTCACCACCGCCGCTGCACTTTCTTACTTGGTCGATCCACCTCCTGGCGAAGCGTGGGTGCTCACGATGGTCGACGAGCTGGATTCCATTCACGGCGGCACAATCTATGGATCGTCTGACGACGTAGCGCTCAGTCTATGGGTACCGGATGATCATGATCGTCTCGGCGAAGTGGCCTTGAGCGTCCGTCAGTGTAGGAAAAAGTATCCGGACCGTCGCCGAGTGGTCTATTTGCCACCCATGGTCGCGCATCGTCCTGATTCGGAGCATTCGGCAGTTTACGAACGCAGTGCGACCGCACAGCAGAAGTTGCTTCTTTACGAGGCGGGTGCACAGATCATCGCCGGCCAGCTACCATTTCTGCTGAAGAGCTTGTTGCGTCTCATGGTCCAGCCGGGCAATGTGACACACGGCAATCATCGCTTCACTCGCGGCCTCCTGGACCGTCTTCCCTGGCAACAAAAATAGAGCATTCGGTAGCTGCCGCCCTCTAGATTCAGACACTTGAGTCTAGAAACATGGCTGAACCCTTGCACTTCCTGATGAGAATTTCCCATGTCCGCTGTTTCTGTTCAAGATATTCGTAACGAAGTGGAATCGATCCGCGATCCGGAAACTGGTCGTCCAATCGGAAAAACGAATCAGGTTCTGGACGTTTCACTCGACGGTAATCAGGTGTTATGCAAACTTGGTTTGTGCAGCCACTCTGCCCCGATTCAAGACGAATTTGAACAAAACGTCCGCGATCGTATCCAGGCCCTCAGTCCAGAACTGACGACGCAGATCGAGATCGTAGAACATGACCGTCCGCCAGTGCCACTTGGTCAAATTGGTCTGTTGGCCAAGAGTGTCATTGCGGTCGGGTCAGGGAAGGGCGGTGTTGGAAAGAGCACCGTGGCTACCAGCATAGCTCTTTCGCTGCAGAAGGCTGGTTGTAAAGTCGGTCTGATGGACGCCGATGTTTACGGTCCCAGTGTGCCACAGTTGCTTGGGCTGAGTGGTCGACCAGAGGTGATTAACAATAAAATTCAGCCAATCTTCCATGGTGAGATGCCGGTAATGTCGATGGGCTTTCTGGTCGAACCAGACCAGGCGGTCATTTGGCGAGGCCCGATGTTGCACGGTTCGATCAGCCAGTTCTTGCGAGACACCTACTGGGGGCCACTCGACTACTTGATCATTGACATGCCACCTGGGACGGGTGACGTTGCCCTGACTTTATCGCAGTTGCTGCCGCTCACCGGTGCAGTTGTTGTTTGTACGCCGCAACAGGTAGCATTGCTCGATGCTATCAAGGCGATTGCAATGTTCAAGAAGACCAAGATTCCGATCCTGGGTATGGTCGAAAATATGAGCGGCTTCATTTGCCCAGACAATGGGAAACGATACGATATCTTCGGCAAAGGTGGAGCGAGGGCCAAAGCCGAAGAATTGGCAGTCCCGTTCCTGGGTGAAGTTCCAATCAACATTCAAATCCGCGAAGAATCCGACGAGGGCAACATTGCGGCAGCGTTGGAGGATCCAATCAACGCGGCCGCGATGGACAAGATTGTCCGCGCACTTGCACGCGGCGTAGCGGACAAGGCCGCTGAGGCTCCAACGGGAGCAGCCTTGCCTGTGCTGTAGCAAGTCTTTGTACTTGAGGCGTTATGTCCGGGCAGAAAGTCAATCTGACCACATCGACTCTGGAGCAAGTGCTAGAGCAAACAGGCTGGCTACGCAGAGACGCAGCGCGCGAGGTCCGGCATCGCAACGATCGCGCAATTGGACCGCGATTGGATGCGGATAGCTGCTTGCTGAGTGTGATGGCTGATATGCCGCACACCAATGCCACGGGCAAATTAAGACTCCGACGGCTGATCGAAAGTGGTTGGACGCTGAGGAGCGAATTTGCGCATTCGTCTACGCGAATTTGCTCGCCAGGCATTGGACCCTTCTTCTTCGGCCACGCCCGCTACTTTTCACCGGCCAGGAAATACGCTTGCCTCGCGTCTTCACGACTTGGGAGGAATATCGCAGCTCTTCCCGACTGGGGTCGCTGGCTGGATGATCTAGTGCGGCGGAGCATTGCGAGTCGGCTTTCCATTCTCGTGGTAGAACATACTGCTGCGGCGAATGCGTTCTGGCTACCCATTAAAGCAACCGGCTTGGATGCTCTTCGGCTAACGACCGAAGATTCGGTTGAGCCTTCCCCTGGCAATACGATCCAGTGGATCGCCGATCAATTGCTTAGCGGAATAGGTGCCCAAGACGTTGTCAGAGTCTCGCCTTTTGCTGCGGATTCCCGTCGCCGTTGTCCAGCGCGGGATATTCTTAGCGTTCTGCTTGGTGATGTGGTCTTCGTGCCATACTTGCGTCCGGGAGGGGCAATCGAGAGCCTCTTGCATCAGCGGATTGCGTTGAACGACGACGAAGCTTGTCATACATCTGAGGAGCATACGTTTGTTCCGCAGAAGGCTGTGTCGCGTCGTGGACAAGCGATCCTTGATGGTCTGATTGACCGCGGGGCAACGGCGTGGTTGGTTGGCGAAGATGCTGCATCTGACAACCGACGTACTCAGTCAAAACAAAGTTACTCCGACAGCGGACCGCTGATCCGGTGCTGCAAGCCTCCGCCATGTTTGGTGCAGTTGATTGCTCCGATACGCGCATCACGGTTGGTCACTAGCGATGAGCCTGAATTCTTGGCGCATTGCACGCGAGCATTAGGTAAACATCATCCGTTCGAAAGCAACTCCGCGCGGAGCATTCGCCTCTGGGCAGAAGGGCCTGTTGTCGATTCTCCTATGGCAACGCTTTGTAGAATCCTTGATTCTGGCAAACTCTACGGATCGTCCCAGTGGAATCGTACGCCGACGAAGTTGGTCTCATTTTCGGCAGTGCCACTGGACGAACTGCTGAGCAGACGAAAGTTTCGTAGTCACTTGGGGCGATGGGACTGGCTGCCGTACGGAGTTCGGATTCAGACCCGCAGCCTGGTGGCACTGGGAGCGCGACCGGTCATCTATGGCGACGAGGCGACTTATGATGCACTCGATGCAGGGGATCGTCCGTACTTTCAGCTAGAAGAGTCCAAGCCGCGAAAATCAGGTCGAGGCGTTTCGAATGCGACCAACTGGCAAGAGGAATTGGAGTGGCGATTTGCCGGTGACCTTGCCTTTTCCAGGCTTCCACGGGAGGCAGTGCAGGTTTTCGTTGCATTCAAGCGGGAAGCCTTGGCAATAGCGCAGGTGTACCCATGGAGCGTATTCTGGTACTCGGATTCAGATGACTAGCCAACCGCGTCCATCAGGGTAAGCACCAAAACCAATCTTTGGATACAATAGGGACCCCGCCCAGGCGGTGCGCCAGTTGTCGGCGGACCGCGTCCGCCCTTGAGACTCCCTCGTTTTTCCAACCGGATACTCAATCATGTCGATAAGCTCTCAATGTCTAATTCGTGCAACCGCAAAGATGGGTCTAATTCGTGCAACCACGATTGTGTTGGCCTGCTTGACGGTTTGTCCCGTGATCGCGGATGACCTCAATACGCCAGAGGGCTTCACACCGCTTTTCAACGGAAAGAACCTAGACGGATGGTACGGTCGGAAGACGGCGAATCCAACCACTTGGGATCAAGCATCAGAAGCAGATTTGGAAACGTGGGCCAAGGACGTTGAAGCGCACTGGAGTGTGAAAGACGGCGCGATCGTCAACGACGGCTTCGGTGTCTTCTTGACCACGGAGAAGTCGTTCAGCGACATGGAGCTCTTGATCGAATACAAGACAGTGCCCAAGGCGGACAGTGGAATTTACCTGCGTGGAACGCCGCAGGTTCAGATTTGGGACAGCACCAATGAGAAACAGTTTCGATTGGGCGCGGATAAGGGCAGCGGTGGCCTGTGGAACAACAGCCCAGGGGCGGCTGGTAAAGATCCATTGGCGCTTGCTGACAAGCCGTTCGGAGAGTGGAATAAGTTCCGCATACTTCAGCTTGGTGCTCGCACGACGGTTTGGCTAAACGACAAATTGGTCGTCGACAATGCAACAATGGAAAACTACTGGGCTAGAAAGTTGCCGTTGATTCGTTCCGGTGCAATTCAATTGCAAACCCACGGTGGTGAAATTCAGTGGCGGAATATTTTCGTACGCGAGATCGGCGCGGAAGAAGCGAACAAGTGGCTGCGAGAGAAGGATTCCAACGGTGCCGAGTTCACTTCGTTGTTCAACGGGAAGAACCTCGATGGTTGGAAGGGGGCGCTGGAAAACTACGAAGTAGTCGATGAGGCCATCCAATGCAAAGAGGGCCATGGCGGAGTACTGCATACGCCCGAAGAGTACGCGGACTTCGAAGTACTTGTCGAATTCCAGCTTCCTCCAGGTGGTAACAACGGGCTGGCTATACGCTATCCCGGCAAGGGCGACACGGCTTACGTTGGCATGTGCGAACTGCAGGTGCTGGACAACACGGCCAAGAAATTTGCCAATTTGGATAAGCGACAGTATCACGGTTCGGCCTACGGAATGATCGCGGCTCATCGTGGCTATCTTCGCGAAACTGGCCAGTGGAATTATCAAAGAGTTCGTGTCGAAGGTTCGCGAATCATCGTAGAACTGAACGGCACCATCATTTTGGATGGTGATCTTTCGACGGTCAGTGAATACATGGCGGGCCGACCGCATCCCGGTAAAGACAATGCCAAGGGATATTTTGGATTCGCCGGGCATAACGATCCGGTTCGATTCCGAAACGTGTTCATTCGCGAGCTGTAGATCCGAAAAGCCCCAGTAAGGTGCGGCTCAGCGAGGTTGAAATTGCGGCGACGGGACCTTAGGGACCTGTGGGAAAGCAAGCTCAGCCTGCTGTGTCTGCGATGCAGGGGCGGTGCTGTACGGCGGCTGGCCTGTCGTACTCACTGATCCACTATTCAGCTTCGCGTCTTCCATGATGGCATCGTGGAAATCTGTCCGCGGCAGATCAAATCCCGTTTCTCGGTGATGGAACGGGTTGATCACTTCAGGCCTAACTTGGACCATCTCGTTAGCAGGCGTATAGGGACCAATTCCTCCCGAGATGATGCCGTGCGTATCGGTGGTTTGGATGAAGGTTCTGGATTCACGATCGGCAATGCAACTGTTGTACGGTACCACGTGAGGTGTCAGGGCAATCACGACTTCGACCCGCTGCTTGTCATCGTTGCTGCGACGGAATAGTTTGCCAATGATTGGTTGCTCGCCAATCCATGGAATCCAGCTTCTCGAGTGCTCGTCTTGCTCTTTGATGAGCCCGCCGATAATCATCCCTTTGCCATCGGGCAAGATAACCGTCGTTTGGGCTTCGGTTGTTTCTTCTTCGGGCAGTCCTGTATCTGGATTGACTCGCCCACCGGACACCTTTGGCTGCACGCTTAGCATGACTTGACCATCTTGCGTGATGGTGGGTGTTACTTGGAGCACGACACCAATGTCGAGAAAATTGACGTTCTGAAATGTTCCGGTTTGCGTCGTCGTTGTTTCAAAGTAGCCAAACTTGGATCCAATCTGGATACGCGCTTCTTGGCCGTTGATGACCATTACCTTGGGAGCAGCCAGGGTTCGGACATAGGAATTGGACTTGAGCATCTCCAGCATCCCGTCCAAATCGTTACCGTCGACGCCCATCATGAAGCCAGGACTCGCGTCTCCGTTTGCAAATCCTTGCGCCCGTACTTCGACGCGGGCACCTGCAACTCGAGCAAGGCCAGCCAAGTTGACGCCGTGCCGTTGATCTTTGTTCAGTGTTACCTGCAAGACATGAGCTTCAATGAGCACCTGTCGCGGAGGAAGGTCAATCCGAGCAATGTAGTTGGCGATAACTTGTTGGCGATCTGGAAAATCTTCAACGACCAACCGCTCTCGAGTCTGTCTTGTACTGGCAATATCAACAACATGCGGGTGAGCACGACCTGCGGCTGACAGGAGCGTTTGAACAACCGGAAGTACTTCAGCACTGGACACGTAATCGAGGTCATAGACTTCGAGCATTTGACCCAGCAGCCCACGGCTTGTGTACTCGCCGGCGGTACCGGCTGCTGCGGCCGCGCCAGGACGTGAGACGTAGATGATCCCCTCCTGCTGTGACCAGACCAAGCCGTTTACTTTGAGAATTGCATCCAGCGCCTGCCACAGCGGGACATCTCTCAGAACGGTATTCACAGTACCCGTGACACCCGGCGCCAATACAAAGTTGACTCCACTTTCATCGGAAAGATCGCCAAGAACGAGTCGAATATCGACATCGCGAGCAAGAATGCTGACCGAGTCGCCCTGTCCCTCAACCTTGAGTTCTTTGACCGTAGGCGAAATGGGGACTTGGATTAAACTAGACCGGCCGGCGGGAGGTTGGTTGCCTGGTGCCGGAATCAAGCCGGTTTGCTCAGCGGTTGCAGCACCGGGCTGGAGCTGCTGCCCGGGGATCGATTGCGATGTACTGAAAGCTGGCGAGGGAGGTTGGGCCGCCAAGCTTCCGCTGATCGCGCAGACCACGAAACAGCTCAGCCATCCGCAAGCGATGGAAAGTGGTTTCCTAGTTGTTGGTCGCGATCGAATCATGGATTGCATTCGTTTGCAAAGTCGCAGCGCGGTATTGGGTGCTGCAAAAGGGTAACCTCTACTTCCACTTCGACCATTGCATTGGGTTTTATCCCTCCTCTCGGCGACAGTCGATAGTGCTTGCGCATATTGCCTGTTTTAAGCTTGGCTAACGCGAATATCACGAAAACCGCCGGATTTCAAAGGCCTACATGAACGCAGGCCGAGCAAGCACGCAGTGAGATGTATGGTTTCCACGCCGTGGTGCTTCAGATTTGCGGATCTTCGCCATTTGAGAAGGCAATGGAACAGCAACTCAAGATGCTGTGGCGAGAGCATGGACGGAAAGTGGCGGCGTTGATCGTCTTTGACTGCCATCAATTACAGCGGTGTCTTTGCTAGCGAAGCCAAACACTCGTTTGAAGCGCAGGCTGCCGATGACTATGAATCCAAGACGCTCATAGAAGTTGATCCACCGCGGATTGCGGGAATCAAAAATGATGTAAACGGCCTTGCAACCAGAGGTCTTGAGATGTTGGAGAAGGCAAAGCGCCGTCTTGTAGAACACTCGGGTGTTGCGATACTGAGGATAAGTGAACGCATCGAACACATACGTTTCTCCACGACCTAGATCGACGCGATGCGTGAACGGAGCCACTCCCTCGTTCTCCATGGATTGGTCCGTCACCCACATATAGGCGGCGAGCTGCCCGTCGACGATGTGCAGAAGGCCAGTTGCATAGGAACAGCGATTCGAGAATTCTTCGCAAAGCTCATCAGGGATGAATTCACGATGACGCTGGACGGTTTCTGGCGAGTCGAGGAAGATTTGTTGTTCGCCGTCGGTCAGCCGAGGCAGGCGTACAGATTTTTGAAGTTCTGAAACACAGACATGCTCGACAACCTTCAAGTAGAAAAGGTTGTAGAGTTTCCTTGCAATCTTTGCAATCAAAGTTCGTTTCATCGATTTCCTCGCGTCGACAAGCGGCCATAGAATCCACTCTTGGGGGACGACGGCCGGAAAGCGAGCGGGGACACGGTTTGCAAAAAATTCTGGTGACCAGTTTCCCAGGCGGCCGCGAACGGTCCGATTGGATCAGTTATCCAGAATGTTTCGGATGCGTTTTTCTGAGACGCTGAACTTCGTACCAAGCTGTTGGGCGAAAATGGAGACGCGCAATTCTTCGGTCATCCAGCGTGCCTGAGCAATTTTGGCTGAATCTACGGTAGCTGCGTCCCAGGCTTCATCCAAAGTCTGGTTAAGCCGGTCGATGGGCTCACGAAGCTTCCGATCCTTGGGAATTCCCCCACTTCGCAGCTTCTCAACGCGGCCGCAGATCGCCTGCAAGTAGCGAGGATACTCTTTGAGCCATTGCCATGGAGTGGTCGCAAGAAAGTCTTCCACGAATAGCCACTCCAGTTGTTCAGAGATGTCGTCGAAGATCTCCGACCAAGTTTGAGGTGCGGATTCCCGGTGTTTCCGCACGTTGTGGCATTGGTCCGCAAAATTTGGAAGCCAAGTAGCCACTTCCTGAGTCGCTATGGAAATCTGCCTAACGGCCGCGGCGTTCCTCGCTTCAAATTCGGTTTTGAATCGAATCATCGGCTGCTGATCAACAAGGGCGATTCGACAGATCAATTGTTCCATTGCCTTGTCAAATTGCTTGCCAGGAATCAAATGCCCAAGCTTTATTCTTGCTTGACCGACATTTGGCAAATTGCCGACTTGCCCGCGCAACGAACGAGCATGTTTTTGGCAGAATAGCTGCACTAATCCTGATGAGCCAAGCCGTTCGCTGTCATCTTTGTTGTCAACCAATTGCAGTAAAACGCCCGAGTCCGAAGGGACAAGCGTGGGGAATGCGGCGACGCGAACACCGCCACGAATGACTTGGACCTGTTCGGGAAAGTCCTGAAAAGTATCGGGACGAATGGCTTGGTTTTGCCAATCGTCGCACTCATCGGCTGTTGTTTTTTCGGTTGCCGATGCAATGGAATGTTCTGCCTGCAGCTTCTGGATATCCCTACTTTCGTCGACCAATTGTCCATCGTCATCGATGACGCGAACCAACATTCGCAAGTGGTCGGGCAGCTTATCCAAGGAGAATGCGTCGCCGGTGATTCGTTCCCCACTATGCTGGCTCAGCAACTGGCAGAGCGTTTCCATGAAACCGACGGCCCGATCTGATGTCGCCAATTGGGCGGCAATCTTTTGGGCAACGTCGGGCGCGGGGACAAAATTGGTTCTCAAGGATTTGGGTAAGGACTTGATCAGGTGAAGCACTTTCTCCTCAATCAGTCCCGGTACGAGCCAACCTAGGCTCTCGTCGCTTACTTGTCGAAGTGCGGCTTTGGGAACGGTGACGGTCACGCCATCCCGTTGGTGGCCTGGTTCAAAATGATATTCAACGGGCAGGGCAGTGGGGCCGACAGAAATTTCGTTTGGAAATTCCTTGTCGATCGACTCCAAACCTTGGTCGCCCGGCAAGAGATCGGCAGGTTGCATCCACAGGGCTTGCTCTTGCTGCGACCCCTGGTGATTCTTGCACCACCGCTTCAGGGACGCAGCATCGAAGACTTCCTCGGGGATGCGTGCCTGGTAAAAGTTCATCAAATCATAGCGGTCGACGATATATTCCCGAGATCTGGTTCGACGAGCCAGTTCCTCCATGTCGGCGATCAATTCTTGGTTGTGTTGATAGAAGGCAGCTTGGAAACGCCATTCACCGGCAACCAATCCATGTTCGATCATCAGTTGTCTAGCAGCGGAGCGGTCGATCGGCGCAAGCTGGACTCGTCTGCCAGCTTCGATCGTTAGTCCGTAAAGACTACTTTTCCGGTAGACCATGGCCGCGCCGGTTTTGGAACTCCAGTGCGGGTCGTTGTACGAATACTTGAGGAGCTCCTCTGCGGCCCACTGAATCCAGTCGACCTCCACTTGGGCAACAGTTCGCGCGTAACGTTTGCTGGTTTCCACGATTTCGCCAGCCACGATCCATTTCGGTTTGCGACGGAACAGGCCTGAGCCGGGCCAAAGGGACACGCTCAATCCACCAATGGCTTTGTACTCGTGACGGTCGCCCAAATTTGCCACTCCCTGAAGCATGCCTTTGAGTAGACTGCGGTGAATGGCTTCGTAGCCCTCGGGGCGTTCTAGTTTTTTGTTGGGAGCGTTGATTAGTTCGCGGCGTTTCTTACCGCTGCGGAGTCTCTCGTCTTCTTCTTCGACAGCCTCCCAGTCGATCTTTTCGAGTCGAATCTTGGGATTTCCAACCTGCATTCCCGCGTCGCGAAGCAACTGTCGAAACTGTCTGACCATGTCACCCCACTCCCGCATGCCTTGTGGCGATAGGAAGTTCTGCTGGAGCGACTTCTTTTGACGGCCGCGTCCTACTGAATCGCGGAGGTTTTCATAGAACTGCCAGACTCGCAAATACGACAAAAAATCGCTGTGAGGATCTTGGAACTTGCGATGCGCCTCGTCGGCCTGATCTTTCTTTCCCGCCGGGCGTTGCCGAACGTCTTGTCCCTCGAGTGCGGCGGCGATGATGACAACTTCTGCCAAACAGCGCTGCTGATTTCCCTCCCAAAGGATGCGCCCAGTTCGTGGATCGCAGGGCAGCTTGCCAAGCCATTTTCCAATGTTCGTCAGCTTTCCGCTGGTGTCGATTGCCTCGATTTCGCGCAGTGTCTTATTTGCATCACGCAGCGACTCGGGAGTTGGCGGGTCGAGCAGCGGGAAATTTTCAAGCGAACCCAGGCGTAGTACTTTGCTCTGAAGGAGCACGCTCGCCAGGTCGCTTCGTCGAATTTCTGGTGTCGTGAATCTTGGCCGTGAAGCAAAATCATCTTCAGAGAAGAGCCGTATGCAGACGCCCGGTCCCAACCGTCCACAACGGCCTTTTCGTTGATCGGCCGAGGCCTGGGACACATCCTCGATCGGTAGCCGCCGGACGCGACTGCGAGCTGCATAGCGTGAGATCCGAACCAGCCCGGTATCGATCACATAGCGAATCCCTGGAACCGTCAGTGATGACTCGGCCACATTAGTAGACAATACAATGCGTCGCCTGCCGTCTGTTTTGAAAATCCGGTCCTGCTCCGCCTGACTGAGTCGAGCGTAGAGCGGTAAGATTTCAACCTGTTCGCCGTGCTGCGTGTAGTGGCCACGCAAGTGTTTGGCAGCCAAGCGGATGTCGCGCTCCGTCGGAAGAAAGACCAGAATGTCTCCCTGGCCCTCGATGATGAGTTCGTCGCTGGCATCGGCAAGGGCAATTAGCCGGGCTGTTTCTTCGTCGCTCGTTTCATCGTCGATTGGTCGATAACGCGTTTCGACTGGATAGGTTCGTCCAGAGACTTCAACGATTGGGGCGGGGCCATGCTCGCTCGAAAAATGCTCTGCAAACTTGGCGGGGTCAATCGTTGCAGAAGTAATGATGATGCGAAGATCAGGCCGCTTGGCAGCGATGTTGCGGAGATATCCCAGCAAGAAATCGATGTTCAACGATCGTTCGTGTGCTTCGTCGACGATCAGCACATCGTACTTTTCCAGAAATCGGTCGGTCTGCGTTTCGGCCAGCAGGATGCCGTCGGTCATGAGTTTGACCAGCGTCTTTTCGCTGGTCGTATCCGTGAACCGTACTTTGAAGCCCACCTTCTCACCAACTCGGCTGTGCAGTTCTTCGGCTAACCGAGTTGAAACGGCCCGAGCTGCCAGTCGGCGGGGTTGTGTGTGACCGATCATGCCACGTCGACCGTAACCGGCGTCCAAACAAATCTTGGGAAGCTGCGTACTCTTGCCGCTGCCCGTTTCGCCGCACACGACAATCACCTGATGATTCCGCAACAGCTCTATGATCTCGTCGCGGTGCTGGCTGATCGGTAGTTCAGCGTCGAAGTTTAGCTCGGGAACTGAGGCGTCTCGTTTGCGGACTTGCTCCGCAGATGCTTCTGCTTGTGCATGCCACGCCTGCAAGCGCGATTCGTCACTGCCATCGTGCTTCAGCCCTAGCCATTTACGCTTGAGTCGATGAGCGTCAGCCTGAAGAACCTGCGAGAGAACATCGGGAAGAGAAGTCGGATGGCTGCCCATCTGAGTGCGGTGGACCTTATTGCGGATGTTCATCAAGAAGTATCGTGGGCAGTGAGCCTACAGGCCGTTAGCGGTCGTCGTTGGACAAGACTGGCAGTTCTAGGCCCGTCTTCTGCTGCTCAGCATCATTCGACTGACGCTCAAGCTCAGGGTCGACCCATTGTTCTGGTTTGAAGTGTTTGGTGTAAGCGCCGAAGTCGTTGAAGGCCATCCACTTGGCAAAGCGGACCGCCCAGGAGCGTTCTTTAATTTCCCCACCGGGAACATACTGGCTTCGCCGCGGTACTGTGGCTTCCAGTTCTTCGATCGCTTTCTTGCGAATCGTTGTGTCACGAGCACCGTGTTTCTTGGCTAGATCAATGAGCATGTCCGGTCGTTCCAGGACAACACAGCCGCGAGTGTGGGTGGCTGCCAATTCCCGGAAGTCACGCAGGAACTCACTCTCATTGAGTGTTTCCTTGAGCGGTTTTTCGTCGTAAATGCTCTCGGTGGCCAATTGAATAATTGGGCATGGTTCAATGTCTCCACCGGGACCAATGTGGTGAGTGAAGCCAGTCGCGGCTGGGCAAAGGGCTCTTCCTTCGCCGTCGTGATACGCATCAATGACAACGATCGGCTTGGTTGCTCGCGTGTCGACGACAAACTGACGCACACGTCGTAGTTGGTCCGGTTCAAGGGCTAGTTCTGGTCTTGGGTCAGGCCCCATCGGGCGGTAAACGTGGAACCAGCAGTACATGACTCCCATGTCGATGAGCGAGTCGACCCATTGATCGGCCAACAAGTCGTCGATGTTCGTTCGGCAGATGCTTGTGCAGACACCGGTCAGCACTTTATTGTTCAGGCAATTCTGAATTCCCTGCATCGTATGGTTGAGGACTTCGGGGCGTCCGCGGCGCTCATCACTGACAATTTCCGAGCCTTCAACGCTGATCAGTGGCGTTACGTTACCCATCTTGCGAAGACGTTTGGCGACTTCGTCGGTGATGAAGTGCCCATTGGTGAAGACTTGGAAGTAGGCGTCGGGATGGCACTCCAGAAAGTCCAGCAGTTCTTTGTGCATAAAGGGCTCGCCACCCAGAATTCCAAAGAAGGCGTTGCCCATCTCCTTGGCTTCGGTGACAGTCTTGTTGAGCGATTTCAGATCGATCTTGGTTTGTTTGGCCGCCACATCGACCCAGCATCCTTGGCACCGCAGGTTGCAGCTATTGATGATCGAGATGTAGAGAAACGGCGGAAAGAACTCACCGCGCTTTAGTCGCTTTTTGTGCTTCTGAACGCTACGAAAACCCTTCCAACCAGCCTGGTAGACGAGCTTCCAAAGAAGTCGCTTGTCCGTTTCACGCAAGAGCCGGCTGGCCATTCGAAGATACATCGATTTTTCTCTATTCTCTGTTGTTGAAAACAGCCGCGTTGTTGAAAACACCGCGATGGAAACTAGCCACCGGGGGGGCCGGGGTTTGGCGAGTTGTTCGACTCAGCCTTGGTCTTCAAGGTTTTGGTCTTCAAGGTTAACGATGCGGTCGTTCCAGACGTCATCATCGCCACTGGCCGTGCTGATATTCGCGAGGGTCGATTTTGCGGCATCCAACGCATTATACCCAGCTCGACGACTTGCCCGGACCCGGCCCGTTGGAAGTTGCCGCATTAATCGTAAAGCAATGGCCGTCGACAGGTGGGTAAGCCGCCCAGGCTCAAATTCGAATTCGCCCCTGGCGGCGTTTCTCCATTCACCAGACGGACAGGGTCGACAGACGGACGGGGATATCTGAATTGAAGTATGATGAGTTACAATTGTCAGCATTCTTCAATGTCACTCTGTGATCCCAAGCGTGAATCGAACACACCACCAAGAGCTACTCAATCGAGCCCTGGAAGGGGACAAAGATGCCCTTGGGGAGCTCTTGGAAGACTATCGCGCTTACCTAACCGTGCTCGCTCAGCGGTACCTGGACAATCGCTTGAAGGGGCGACTGGACGCGGCCGACGTGGTCCAAGTGACGTTCTTGGAGGCGCAGCGGGACTTGGGTTCGTTTCGCGGACACCATATCGAAGAACTCTTGGGATGGCTCCGACACATTCTGAGAAACAATGTTTCCAGCGCGCACCAGCGGCATATCTACACGCAAAAGCGGTCCGCGGGACGCGAAATTTCCAACTCCCCGACCGATTCTCGTCCAGCCTTCACGGACCTTGCGCCAGCAGAATTGACATCCCCCAGTCAGCGAATGATGCGGGATGAAGCGGCCGTGTACCTAGCAAACTGCCTTGAAGAGATACCCGATACGCAACGCGAAGCACTCCGCCTGCGCTACGTGGAAGGAAAATCATTGAAGGAAATTGCCGCTGCGATGGACAAGACCGAGATGGCCGCCGCAGGACTGCTCAAACGCGGATTACAAGCCCTGCGAAATCGCATGGTCTCGGATAGCTCTTCCGGCAATTTCAATCGTTAGATTTCGCGATTGCAAACTTGCCTTGGCGCTCTAGGGCACAAGAACGAACGGCCAAAGCAAGCGATCACACCGGTGCGGGCCGCCTATCTCCGATCGGCCGCAACGATTTGTCCAACCATAATCCATACACCAATAAACACTGCGCCAAGCATGGCGTGAATCCACTCCAGGGACATAATCCTGCCTTTTGTCGGTAGAACAAAAAAGCGCGTCGTCCCTGCGCAAACTTGGAGCTAGGCCTTCATCCTGGCCTGCCCATGTTATCCTAGCGCTCAATGCTTGGCCGGAAAGGCCGCTAGCAAAAGCGCGTGTGCTATATGAAACATATCCGCACACATTGTCTATCGACTTTAGGCGAATCCGACGTTGAGAATTTTCTAGCCGGCGTCACAGGCTGCCTAACCCTACTGCCTGTCGCCAAGGTCAGTCGTCTGGTTGACTCAACCAGTAAAGACAGACCACGAAACGACCCAGTGGATTCTCGAGGTACTCCGACAAGCGCGGCTGGACCAATAGGCGCTAACCGGCAACCCGATATCCCAGAAGTGGGGTATTGAAACCCTCCTGTGGTTGAGTCAGAGTTGGACTGGTCAGCAGTTGAGGTTTCAAGGCATTTGTTCTGCACTTCACGGGAAGGCCCCCCAGTGGCAAATGTCGGCTCCAACTCGGACGCCTCAAGCTGACTTGTCTAGTCACGAATTGTCTTCTCGTTTGGGTTACTTCCAATGTTCTTTACCCGCACTGTTGCACCTGTAATGCTATTGATGGTTTCAAGTCACGCTCTTGCGCAACGGCCATTGGCGACCACCGAAGTTGCCGGAAAGCAGCTTGAGCTATGGGCTTTCGAACATCTAAAGTGGATGGACGCCAAGACAGCGGGCTATACGGGCGCCTCAGAATCGATGCGTAGTCTTCTGCAAGATGAACTGCAAGCGGAACCTGAAATCCTCTGGGAAGACAACGTTCCGTCGGTACCAATGAAACGAAATCACCTTGCTCTGGGGTTTCTCCTTCGCGATCAGAGCGGCAAGATTGCCTCCGACTCCATCAGCATGTCTGAAGCTCACCAGGTCATTGTCGAAGGCCAACAGCATTCCTTTCGGCGGCGGATGGATAAACCGAGCGACGGATTTTGTCACTGCAAGTGGTCGTACAACATGCTTTCACCACTGGTGGTGGTCACCGGTGATGAATCCCAACCACAGGCAAAGAGCATCGAGAAGCTAAACGGCTTTGTCTCGATCCAACCTCAGGTTTCTGCTATGTTGACTTTCACAGCAGATGAGCTTCAGAGTAGGCAACGCAAATCTGCGGGTCTATTCTCGATTGAGCCAATCGACTCCGAGCAACTTGCCGACGGGACCGTTTACCGCTTTCAGATGTTCTATCCCAAGCCGACCAGCGAAGGACAGTCGCTATCAGCGCAAATGTTCTTGCAAGCTAGTTCGATGCTTCCGCAGGTTATCGTGGAAAAGAAGAACGGAGAAATTGCCCAACCCAGCGGGCAGATGCGATTCTCTGCTAGCCGACAGTTGCAATCCAAAATTCGAGCAGCCTTCAAGACAGAAATCAGACTTCGAAAGCAAGATCCAGAATCTATCGAAGCAGTAAGGGAAATTTCCTTCAAATATAACCTTGATGTCGATCTTTTCGCGATCAAGATCCCTAGCACCGACGTGCTCCGCATAAGATTGACGCCGACGGTTGCGGTCGGGCTGCCAACGGTTCATTCATTTGAAATGTCTAGCATCGCCTTGGATCAGTCCCCGGAGCCTCAACAAATCGTCTCGATGATAGAAACCACGATGGCCGCTGCGGCGAATTCCAACGACGGACTTCGTGCACACAGCGGGCAATCTGGTGAATCAGCCATGCTTGACGTCTCCGACACTATCTACCGAACCTGGCGCGACACCTCTGGCAAGTTTTCAGTTGAAGCAACACTGGTGTCAAACGACGGAACCTCAGTATCCCTCAGGCGAAAAGACGGAAAGACGGTCAAAGTCCCGATCGAACGCCTTAGCCTTCGCGACATCATGTACTTGGAAGACGTTGGAAACAAGTAAGCCAGTTTGAATGACTCCCCCAGGCGGATCCCAGAGTATAGCCGGTCTACTGATCAATCGTTGATTTTGAAGAGTCGACGGAGGCTGTCGAGCAACGTGTCGTGATGCTGTGAGTCGGCGTTTTCGCGAAGAGCTTGGAGTGGCGGGTGAAGCAGTTTGTTTACAAGCCGATCGAACGACATGGTGAGCTCCTTCTTGGCTTTGTCGTCCAACTCATACGCGTCCAACTTGTTCATCAGTCGTTCAAGCTCGGAACGCTTGGTTGCTTCAGCCTGTTCACGCAGTTTCTTAATTGTAGCGCCGCTGCCACGGTGAGTGCTCTCGCCAAGGAACTTGTCGACTTCGGCGTCGATAATGCGTTCCGCCTTCGGCCATTGTTGACGTCGCGCGAGAACATTGCGGTCGCATACCTCCTGTAAATCGTCGACGGTGAACAAGTAAACGTCGGACAATTCCGCAATCGAAGCCTCAAAATCACGAGGAACAGCCAAGTCGAGAATGAGAACGCTCCGCCGGCTGCGGATTTTCTTAAACCGCTGCTGTGTCATGATCGGTTCAGTCGCACCAGTCGTCGATACAATCAAATCACTCTTGCCAATTTCACTATCGAGGTCGTCCCAATCGCCGACGGTCGCGGAAAACTCGGCAGCCAACTCTTCAGCACGTTGCCGACTGCGATTCACGATCTGGACCGACTTGGCACCCGCATCGATCAGATACTTGAGCGTTTCGGTGCCCATTTCACCGGCGCCAATCAGCAAGATTCGTTTGTCGTCGAACCGTTCGAAGAATTCCGTGGCAATTTCGCTAACCGCCACACTCGGGACACTGATGCGTCGTTTGTGAATCTCGGTTTCGGTTGCAACCCGCTTTGCGACCGACGCGGCGCGTTGAAATGCTTGGTGCATCAGAGCAGATGCTGTCTCGCCTTGGCAAGCAATTTCGTAAGCTTCTTTCACCTGCGACAATATCTGTGCTTCGCCAATGATCATGCTGTCCAAACTGGAGGCAACCATAAACAGGTGTTTGATTGCTTCAGGACCGCTAATCTTGGTGAGTTGCTCTGCGACGCTCTGGTAGTCGGCTTGATGAAATTCGGACAGAAATCGTCCCAGTTCATCTTCATCGGGAAACGCTTTGGCATCCTTCGATGCAGCGTACAGCTCGACGCGGTTGCACGTGCTGAGCAACACGGTCTCGATCTTTGGGAACTGCTTTTGCAATTGCCCCAGCGCCTCACGCACCTGTTCCTTGGAGAACGCCAGCCTTTCACGCAGCTCAATCGGTGCGTGATGGTGACTTAGCCCCACCATCGACCACTTGTTCAAAGAACCACCTCCCAGCCGATGCTGGCTGACGATTCTTCGGACTCAGTTTTGTTGGCATGCGATGTCATGAAGACTAACGCAAGCACGAGAGCTAGAAAGAAGAAGATAGCGATCGATAGGTATGCGGATCTCCTACCTCCCAGCGAACTGCGGTCCGACAGCTCAATGGCCGCTGCAGATACTGACAGGGCAAAGAGAAGGAACGTGAAAATAACGCCACTATCAGCCCAAACGGGGACTTCCCGCTGACTATTGAGCGCGATGCCAGAAATCAAGCCGATCGCCAAAGATATGGCCGTGGCAATCAAGCCGAGTCGATTCATGCTTCGGACAAATTCCAAAGCCGGCAACTTGAGCACGCCCTTTTGCCGTTTTCGGTTCTTGAGTCTGTTCGATTGGACGAGGTACATCAGACCAAACGCAAAGCCGAAGCTGATGAACATTGTTCCCAGCATGAGGCTAACACCGTGGACCATTCGCCAAACCGGCACGGTGGCTTCGCCGCCAAACGGATCAAAGGGTCGAACAATTTGGGCAACGCCGATCAAACACAAGATGATCGGGATCAGGAAGAGTCCAATTCCACGATCAGGGCTGCGGATCGTCAGGACGAGACAGGCGAATGAGAGTCCCCAAGCACCGAAGACGACCCATTCGAACCAATTGCCGAGAATGACGCCCGATTGCAATTTCTCGTTTACCAAGAAGATCGTGTGGGCGATCAAACCAGCCGAAAGCATGCCAATCAGCAGCGCGCTACGTGCCGGCAGCTTGAAAACGAATCGACTGGCTTCCATCACTAGGGCTACCAGATAACTGAACAGAAAGCAGGAAACGCTAACGCCGGTAAGCATCTCTGGTTACGCCTTTCTGTAATTCGAAACGAAGAAAACAGCTTGGATGGACGGCATTGGTCGGGCCGCCGAACGCAATTGCTGTGAATTGGCCCCGGACGAAGTGGCGAAATTCCACTGACGAGTCCGTGAATGTCAAGTATGTTGCCCGGCGGACGCTCTTTGACAGTTTAAACGACCCGACGTTTGAAGTGCTAACTTTTCGGAACTGGCAACGGGGCAGAAAGTGCCTGTTCCCTTGCTGCTGCTTTTTAGGCCGTCGATGGTCGAAGAAGAATTGCACTAGAGCGACATCAAACCGAGATCAAGCGTCTTCTCGCCTAGTTGAGTCAGCAATCCGTGGAAGTTCAACACGCTTTACGTGCGACTCGCACGAGCAGCCGTTTCGACAGATCGCAGCAGCTTGCAGCAAAGCAGCTACTTTGCACGCATCGACCTACCTGACTAAGTCCGGGTGACATTAGTCCCATTCGTCGTCATCATCGTCGTCGTCTTCTTCATCCCAGTCGTCGTCCTCGTCATCATCATCGTCGTCGTCTTGCCAGCCGTCGTCGTCGTCGTCGACTTCTTCCCAGCCGCCGTCTTCGTCGTCCTCGTCGTCTACATCGTCCTCGTCTTCATCATCATCGCTGTCTTCATCGTCGTCATCGTCCGACCAATCGTCGTCGTCATCATCGTCCTCGTCGTCGTCGAACTCCTCGAAGAAGTCTTCATCGTCGTCTTCGTCGATTGCGACCGCACCATCGGCCACGCCGTCCTGCAGTTGCTCGTCTTCAGGATGTGTAACTGTGTCCAGAGAGGATAATGTCAAACTCATCTCTGACTCCTTTCTTTCCGAGCTGTCGGGTAGAGGTTGTGCTTCAGCGTTGGCCAGGGGTGCATTCACCCAATCTATCCGGGGTAAGCGATCGGCAGATCGCAATCCAAACATTTGTAAAAAACGGGGAGTTGTTCCGTAAAGATAGGGTCGTCCCAAATCTTCACTGCGACCACTGATTCGGACGAGATCCATCTCCATCAGTTGTTTGAGGACTTCGCTACATCCTACACCACGAATTGCCTCGATATCCGCTCTCAAAACGGGTTGTCGGTAGGCAACCACCGCCAGTGTTTCCATAGCCGTCTGACTCAGTTTCAGCTCGCCCGGCACGTGACTTTGTCGGCGTAACCAAGGCGCGAACTGTGATCGGGTTAGCAGAGCGTAGCCGCCAGCCGTTTCTTCCACCCGATAGGCTCTCCCAGCATCATCAAGTTGTTGGTTGAGCCGTCGGATCAGTGTACGGGCTTCCGTAGCGTCCGCCAAGTGAGCCAGTTTAGCTATTTTACGACTGCTGACACCATCTGGGCTTAAGAAAAGTACCGCTTCCAACCGCTGAATCTTGACTTCGTCGGAGTCTTCGACGGCGACAGTGTCCCGTTGTCGTGCGACAATTGTTCCACGACTCGGCGTCGCGATGGCAAAGTTCCAGAATCGTCGCCGGGCCGAGTCGCCAGTGCAAGTGCTGCGTGGGGCGATCAAAAGTCGTGTTTTCGAGCAGCGATTGGTGTTGTGGGACATAGTCTGCCAAAGGTAGGGGCTGCCAAGTCGACAGCCGTGCCGGCCGGTCGTGGAGTGTTGGTTCCTGGGCGAAACCTGCGAATTTGCCAAAGAGAACCCTGTCATGCAAATTGAGTTGCGCTTCGGAAAGTACCTTTAGCTCGCAGCGTAAGCCGTCAAGACTTTGATCGACCGCCGACGCGCATTGGCCGCTAGCACCGATTCGAGCCTAAATCCGCACTCGGCTTTGTATCCGGTTAAGCTGTATGTGAGCGCATCGTACAATGTATCCTGCTCACACCAAAGATCGTTCAAACGCCACTTCCTCGCGACCTTGACCCCAAAGGCGAGCGACCGCAAATGTCCTCCGCAGCCGTACCCTCAAAAGATAAAGTTTCGACTGGCAAATGGCTGAGCCAACACCGCGTGCTAGTTGGTTTCCTGGTCGGTATCGTATTGCTGGCAATAGCGGTTGGCTACTTTAGCGCCACGGCCGTTTCGGGAATTGAGATGAACCCCATCGATTGGAAGGTGCGTCGATTCTGGTTTCGTCGAGATCCTTTCACAAACACGCGATTCACAGGCATTTATTACTCGCCCGTCACCCAATCGGGCATCTGGAGCGCAGATCCGACGAAGCAGTTTGCCGTCGTCGATCCAGCACTTAGGGCCGACTTGAAAACGGCCGGTTCGCCCGCAGAATGGGATTTGGTGAAGATCAGCGACGGGGCCGAGTCGATTGGTCCAGCAGTTGTCTGGTTCGAATTGTTGCAGACTTACACGTCAGGCTACGACCTCCACTGGGTAAAATGGACAGGTCAGAACCCAAAGCTGGCAAAAGTACTGTGGCCCGCCGTCCAAGATATGACGCGTTTTGGGCTGTACGCAAAAATACCAGCGCTCTTGGAGCTCACTCGCCAAGGCCTCGATGTCGATGAGTTTGAGCAGCAAGTAAACGAGTTCGCACTCCGCAGCTTGCTTGAGTTCTGCGCATCAGCCGAATCCAATGTGCCTGGACCCAGCGCATCGGGACCCAGCGCATCGGGAGGCAGCAAGAAAAACGACAGCAGTGAAAATACCAGTGCAAGAATCGAACAGTCGAAGATCACCAGCGCAGCGGCCGCAGCAGCCGAGTACGGAGATCACCCAGATTTGCAACGTTATCTGCGATAGCCACTTGAGATGTCCAGCGGCCGAAAAAGCGTGTGCGCCGCGTTGCTCCAAATTCGCTAAGCCCTTCGACCAACCATGACTATCTACCTGGACAACAACGCCACAACCGCGATCGATTCCAGCGTCGCTAATCGCTTGGCGGAGCTCTACGCCCAAAGCCCTGCAAATCCCGCCAGTCAGCATGTTGCTGGGCGAGAGGCATTGCGGCTCTTGGAAGGGGCCAAATCTGAGCTGCTGGAGCTGCTCGACGCCCCCCGCACTGGAATGCACTCAGCGAGTGTAATTCTCACCAGTGGCGGCACCGAAGCAAATAATCTAGCCGTGCTGGGGCGAGCCGCCGAGCGTACTGGCAAGATCCTATTTGCAGCAACAGAGCACCCGAGTGTGCCTGAGGCAGCCTTGCGAGCAGAGCAGACCATAGACGGTTGCTCGGCCAAATCGCTTCCCGTCCGCAGCAATGGATTGTTGGATATCGACGCCCTGCGACTGACACTCCAAGAACACGGGGCGAGCGTAACTTTGCTGAGTGTCATGTTGGGCAACAACGAAACAGGCGTAATTCAGAACTTGGCCGAAATCTGCGAGCTGTGCAAGCAGTACGATGTTCCAGTGCACAGTGATGTTGTTCAGGCGGTCGGGAAAATCCCATTCTCCATGCAAGAACTAGGGTTGGCTGCGGTTTCTTTGACGGCTCACAAAATTCATGGCCCCGTCGGCATTGGGGCGCTGGTCGTTAATCCCGGTTTTCAAGTCAGACCGATGCTATTCGGCGGCGGCCAACAGCTTGGTATTCGCCCCGGCACCGAGCCGGTTATCCCAGCCGTTGCGCTGGCCAAGAGTGTTCAGCGAACGATCGACGCAAGGAACGAAGGCACTTACGATCAGATTTGCAAAATGCGCGATCAGTTCGAAACCCGCCTTCGCTCTGAAGTGCCATGCACGATTATCGCGGAAGACGCCCCCCGCCTGCCTCATACGTCCAACGTAGCATTTCACGGCAAAGATCGACAAGCGCTGCAGATGGCGCTTGATTTGGCTGGCATCGCCTGCAGTACCGGCTCTGCTTGCTCAAGTGGCAGCAGTCGGCCATCTCCGGTTCTGACAGCAATGAGCATCGAAGATGAGATCGCGATCGGTTCGCTGCGCTTTAGCTTTAGCAAATACACAAACGCGGCCGAGGTGGACGCGGCGGTTGAACAGATCATTGCAACCGTGCGTCAAGTGCCGGACCGCTCGGAAGCACCCGCGTGGTCGAAAGGATGATGTTCGTCGTCCAGTAGGGCTGGCAAGCCTCGACCGACGAACCTCAATTTCATTCCGCGCTTGTTTACGGTTTCAATCCATTTTTTTAACCCCGCACCCTTCAGCCGGTTAGTGGTGAGTAGCTATCGAAATGAATCGAAAAAGCTCGATCACTATCATCCCATTGCAGCGTCCGGCCAGCCTGCGGAAGCTTCTGCCCAAGACGGCCGACAAGATCAGCCTTCTTCCGAACTACCATGTTGGTCCTGAAAATGCATCGATCGAGTTTCTTTTTCGAGAAGCAACGCTCGAGCGGCTTCACGAGTTGTCGCCGGTTGTGCTGTACGGTGAACAGGATGTCGGGAAATCGAACCTCGCCATCACTTTAGCCTCGCGATGGTCGCGATTGCATTCAGCTCGCCCAATCTGCTTGACCACCGGAGAGCAGTTTTCGAGTCAGTTTACGTCGGCGCTCGAGATTGACGATGTCGACACCTTTCGTCGCAAGCACCGCGGGTGCAAGCTATTGCTCATCGATGAATTGGAGTCGCTTGCTTCTGCCAAAGCAACTCAAACGGAGTTGGCTGCAACGCTTGACGCGCTGGCTGAGTCGATGAAGCCCGTCATTATTACTTCCAAGCAATTGCCAGCCTCCATCTCAGGGCTCAAGCCCCGGTTGGTCAGCCGATTGAGCGGTGGGACTTCTCTGGCCGTTAGTAGACCTTCGATGGAGACAGCCATATCGATGGCGTCAGCTCTCCGCAAAGAAATCGCGCCGAATGTGAGCGATGATGATATTCGAAGTCTCATTGCCAGTTTCCCGGAAGCGGAATTGACGGCCGCCTTCGTTCGTGTTGTCGTCACGTCGGCTGCCGCCAGCGTTTCTTCAAATGGTGAATTGGATCTCAAACGCGCCGCTGTGCTGGCGAAAAGCAATGTTCAGGCCCCTGCGGTAGGCATTAAGGACATCGCAAAGCTTGTGTCGCGGCGAATGAACATTCGCTTGACTGATCTCAGAAGTTCGACTCGCCAAGCTCGCGTCGTTCGTGCTCGCGGAGTCGTAACGCTTTTGGTTCGCGACACCACCAACCTCAGCTTGCAGGAGATTGGCGAATATCTTGGCGGCCGCGACCATTCCACTGTGTTGCATTCTTATAACAAGACAGTGAAACTTCTTTCCACCGACCCAGAAATCTCAGCGCTACACACCCAACTGCTCAGCGAACTCAGCTCGTAACGCTGCCCCCTGAAGTGAGTGGTTGTAAAAAAGCTTTTACGTTTTCACGCAAATTTTGTTGACAAGTGTGCGCAGGTTTTGTTAAGTTGCAGCATGGTACGGACGACTGCACCTGAAATCCAGTGCGTGTCGGTGCATCTTTGACGTTGTTGCCCGTTCGAAAGCGAGTAAGACATGTCCCGCATACTACGATCTGCGCTGCATCGAGGCTCAGTTGGTGGGATCTGCAATTTTTAGTGTTGTTTGCCCTGCAGTTTTGCTTCTCGTAGTGAAAGAGGCACAATACAGAGCTACGCCACGTATGGTCGGTCGCGATATAGATCTGGATGGCACGGTTTTTACCTCGCTCGCATCTGCACCGGAAGGGTTTGCTG
>CAYPLE010000011.1:0-608 GCA_964411445.1 uncultured Pirellulaceae bacterium | reverse complement strand
GGCGCAAGTTTTCGTTCAACGCATCCTGAAATTGAAATAGTCGAGACAACGTCTGTTTCAAAGCGATGGGTGAACCTGAAGCTCAGTGGCGACCCTCGTAAGATCCCTGGCAAAGCCATTGTGCTTGAAGTCGCGAAAGATGGTGAGCGAGTGTCAGTACCAATACTCTTTTGCAAAGACTAGCATCTATGCATTTTTCTCCGACTCTGCATTTTGTCTCGGTTCTTGTTGCGTTGTTGTCGCAAGCGTGCCTGTACGGGCAAATCCAAGCGGATGAGTCCCAAGGGAAACTGCCGCTGTCAATGTCGCTAGCTGAGGCGGTAACGCGCATGGCAGTCGAGCGCGAAACGCTTGTTCAGTTCGCAGTCACCTGCAAGGTTAGCGGTAGGCTCGGTAGCCCGTTCCAGCGTGCTGACTCTGCAGGGCAAACGTCAAAAAGGTCCGAGTTTAATTTTGAGTATTCGCGAGTGGAGAAGCACACCGTTGTTGTTTTTCGCAGTTTTTTCAAAGGTGAAGAAAATTCCGGCGTTCCCTGGCGCGTCATCGGCCTATCCCGGGATTGCATGTTCGCGTCACGAGGGAAAGATTTGAACGTGAATCCGCGCGAC
>CAYPLE010000010.1:39913-99694 GCA_964411445.1 uncultured Pirellulaceae bacterium | reverse complement strand
GGGCGATGTGCTCGGAATCACTGCGAAAGATATCTTCGGTGATCAGACGCATCTTCCTATTTCGGTGCTCAACGACGGCACGATCTCCCTCCCGCTCCTCAAGCCGATTTCGGTCCAAGGGCTCACCGTGGCTGAGACGCGGCAACTGGTCCAGCAACGCTACTTAGAAAGTAAGGTTGTTGCACCGCCTTGCCCTGTCCTAATTACGATCATTGAGATTCATAGAATCAACGTGTTGGTATGGAGAGTTGACGACGAAAAGCCTATCCAACCGCAACGCGTCAAGTTACGTGGTAATGACAGCGATGTGTTGCACGCTTTTTCGTTGTCGGGTGGTTTTCCCAAGGGGCCAGTTGAGTCCATCAGCATCATCCGAGCAAAGAACTTGCTTGATTGCGATTTGGATGAGCTTCCAGCTAGGATTCGAAAGAGAGACGTCGAATCGGAGCTACTGGTCTACCGAAATGATGGTCACCTTCAATTGGACGAGTCCGTTTCGGTATCGCTGAACGAAGGTGACCTCCTTTTCGTCCTCCAAAAATAGCCGAGAGTTTTGGCAGGAGATGGACTGTGCAGGCTCTTACGATTGTCGGACTGCTGGGCGGAAGCGTGAACTTTGCGAACAATTTGGCTCGATAGATAGCAAAAGAGCTGGTTGTGGCGCGACAGATGCGCCAGGCGGACAAAGGATGTTCGTCCGAAAGTTAGAGCCAGCAGGGAGCAGCGGGCGCAGAATGACTGCAGGATTCTGGGTGATCTGATTGCCCTATCCCGCCAAGGTGCGATTCCCTAGGATCGGCGCGCGAGAAATCGTCTGCCACGGAACAAACGTCTGAGCAATGGATGCTCGCGAAAGGACTGACATGTCACGGAAGCTAGCGCTGAGCATTTCTTTACTGCTGATGAGCGGCTGCGCAAGCAGGCCCGGATGGGGATTGCCTTGGGGACAGGGCAGCACCGAAAGGCAAAAGTCGCGAGCGGTGATCCACGATCCTTATCCGCTCAACGACATTGGTCCTGAAGTCGTGGGTGGACGTCCGCGGGAGTTCTACAATCCGCAATCCGAGCCCGCTCGACAGCGGTCTCATTTGAGGTACTAGCTGATTTCGAATAAGGCGGTAGCTAGCGAAGTTCCGCGCGGCTCGCACTAGTGGACGCGTTGACCGGGTTTTGCACCGGAGTCGGGCGAAAGCAGGAAGACTTCTTCTCCGCCGGGACCGCACGCGGTGACCATTCCTTCGCTCAGTCCAAACTTCATTTTTCGCGGAGCCAAGTTGGCAACGCAGACAACCAAGCGTCCGACCAACGCGTCGGGGTCGTAGGCTGCTTTGATGCCGGCGAAGACGGTCTTTTGAGTATCGCCACCAAGGCTGAGGGTCAGCTTCAGTAGCTTCCGCGCTTCAGGAACCTGGTCTGCTTGGATGATCCGAGCTACTCGCAAATCGACCTTCACGAAGTCGTCGATCGTGCAAGTTTCGGCCAGCGGTTCAGCCTCAAGGGGCTCCGCGGAGTCGCTCCATGGGGAGGTCGCTGGAGCTTCGTTCTCGGCTGCATTTTCTTCTTTGGATTCTTCCACCATGGAATCGACGTCCTCTTTTTTGATTCGAGTTAACATGTGTTTGAACTTGTTGACACTTGTGCCGAGCAGCGGTGCTTTGCTTTGCGACCAATCGGTTAATGGCTCGTCGAGCAATTTTTCACACTGCTCTTTGAGCCCCGGTAGCACAGGTGCCAAGTAAATTGCCAATTGTCGAAAAATGTTCAGTGCAACGGTGCAGGTTTCGCGAAGCTTTTCTTCACCATCGTCTTGTTTAGCTAAGACCCAGGGTTGCGCGTTCTCGACATACGGGTTCGCCTTGTCAGCGATGTCCATGATCAACCGCATGGCTCGCGCGTAATCACAATTCTCGTACGCTTCGGCAATTGCGTCGCCTGTAGCCGCAGCTTCTTCAAAGAGTCCGCCGTCATCAGGATAGGTTTCGGCCAAGCCGGTCTTGGCGGCGAATTTGGCCGTTCTGCTGGCCAAGTTGACTACTTTACCGACCAAATCGGAATTGACTTTGTTGATGAAGTCTTCCAGATTCAGGTCGATGTCATCTAGCCGAGGACCAAGTTTGCTGGCAAAGTAGTATCGCAAGTAGGCTGGGTCGAGATGTTTCAGATAGGTGGCGGCTCGGATAAACGTGCCCTTACTCTTGCTCATCTTTTCACCGCCAACGGTCAAAAAGCCGTGGATGTGAACTTTTGTTGGCAGGTTGAATCCTGCGGTCTTGAGCATTCCAGGCCAAAAGAGTGTATGAAAATACGTAATGTCTTTGCCGATGAAGTGGTGCACTTCGGCGGTGCCGTCGCGCCACCAACTATCTAGCGATTCGTTGTTGCGATCGCACCACTGTTTTGTGCTGGCGATATAACCGATCGGTGCATCGAACCAAACGTACCAGTAGTTGCCGGGAGAGTCAGGGATTTCGAAACCGAAATAGGGTGCGGGGCGTGAAATGTCCCAATCACGGAGTTCATCACCCAGGAAGTGTCCCTTCAAGTAGTTGGCGACTTCACTTTGCAAATGGTCACCGCTCTGAGTCCAATCGTTTAGAAAACCATGGAGTTTTTCCAGCTCGACGAACAAGTGCTTGGCGGACCGCAGCTCGGGCGTAGCGTCTGACAGCGTACTCTTTGGATCAATCAATTCAGTGGGCGAGTAGGTTTCGCTGCATTTGTCGCAGTTATCGCCGTATTGATTTTCAGACTTGCACCGTGGACATGTGCCTTTGACGAAACGGTCTGCTAGAAACGTCCCTGCTTCTGGGTCAAATAGCTGCTCAACGTCTTTTTCAACGACGAGATCAGACTCACGCAGAGACGTCCAAAACTGTTTGCACAGGTCGTAGTTTTCGGGCGAATTCGTGCTGCCATAGTTATCGAAGCTGATGTCAAAGCCAGCAAAGTCGGCTTCGTGGCTAGCTTGCATTTCGGCAATCACTTCTGTCTCAGGCCGATTCTCTCGCTTGGCACGAAGGGTGATTGCGGTTCCGTGAGTATCATCGGCGCACAGAAAAATACAGCGGTTTCCGCGCAGTCGCTGAAATCGGACCCAGATGTCCGTTTGTATGTATTCGACAAGGTGGCCGATGTGAATATGACCATTTGCGTAAGGCAAAGCGGCCGTTACGAGGATCTTTCGGTTTTCCACGGACAGGATTCTCCGGGCTGCGATGGGGCCCATTGGGGTGGTTGTTGCCTGCTGCTTTGCAGAATTCTAGCGGTAAAACTGAGTCCCACGAGGGCGCGCTGCCCAGGATTTTGGCTGCGTGGAGTCCCCAGCGTCCGGCCAGCGATCGCGATGACGCAGTATTTGGGGTGTCCCGAGCGATTTGACCTTTGCAAAACGCGCGTTTTCGGTAACTATACGAGGCTTCCCGGAATCCAAGCCCTGCGGGCGCAATTGGCAGATTGCCAGTTTTGTGACCAGGTTTGCCGGCGAATGAGAAATCGAAACAGTGACCCTGGGCCTTCGTCCCAGTTGATAGCAAGTATGTCGGATCTTCCGAACGGTTGGAGTAGACGATGAGCCAGAAAATCATGGAGCTAGTTGAGCAAGCTACGCTCAAGGAAAATGTTCCTCAATTCGACATCGGTGACACGGTCGATGTTCACACAAAGATCCTCGAGGGCAACAAAGAGCGGATTCAGGTCTTCTCGGGAGTTGTGATCGCACGCAACGGTAGCGGTTCGCGATCGATGTTTGTCGTTCGACGCATCGTGGCGGGAGAGGGTGTTGAGCGGAAGTTCCCACTCCACTCGCCTCGGATTGAAAAAGTTGAAGTGAAGCGAAAGAGCGTTGTTCGCCGTGCGAAGTTGTACTTCCTGCGAGAGCGAAGCGGCAAGGCTGTTCGCTTGAAGGAACGACGCATGTAGGTCGCGGCAGAAATGCTTCGCAATATAAAAATAGTCGACCAAGTGTTTCATTCGCTTGGTCGATTTTTTATGCGCCTGCGTCGCCAGCCATGGGATCGAATCCGGCCCGGAGAAAAATCTGGAGTGGCAGGCGAACGCATTGCTGCTGAGTACTTGCGCCGCAAAGGGTATAAAATTGTGCAGGGCGGCTATCGGAAACGGCGTGGTGAGATTGATATCATCGCGACGCACCGAAACCAAGTTTGTTTCATCGAGGTGAAGACGCGGGTGACTGCCTTCGCCGGAGAGCCCTTCGAAGCAGTCGACCATCGGAAGCAGGCCAATTTAACTCGGGCGGCCCTTTTGTTCCTGAAAGAAAAACGACTGTTGGAAGCATCTGCACGATTCGATGTGATCTCCATCAAGATTGCGGATGACCAACCAGCGGAAATACGGCACATTGAGAACGCATTTCCCGCAACGAACTTGTCGGGAGGCAGGCAGATGTTTAGCTAACACGCTCAAATATCTTTGTTCGTTGAATTGCACTGGCTATGAAGCAGTGTAGCGTGCTTGCGACCCATCGCGGATTAGACGAAATCATGCATCGACATTCTTGCTTCATCGCACTTTCTATTCTGGTTGCCATGGGGACTGCCTGCACTTCAAAGCCGGAAGAAGTGAACAAGAAACCTGCGGCCACCAAGCCACCGGAAAAGGTGGACAAAAATTCGCTAGCGGAGCGAGCCCAGTCGACAGCAAAATCTTCCGTCGAGCTGGCGTCTCAGGGAATGCGATTGGTTGAGGTCCAGGAGCAACTTGGCATCGATCACACCTATTTTAACGGTGAGAGCCCTGCGGCACTGATGGTTGAATCAACGGGCGGAGGAGTGGGGTGGCTGGACTACGATTTGGATGGATGGTGGGATCTGTTCCTCAACCAGGGCGGTGAGTTTGGTGACGGAAAGGACAAACGACCCTCGGATACGCTTTTTCGTAACAATTGCGCGAACGGAAAACCTGGGTTCCGAGATGTTGGAGATGCAGCTCGCATTCAGGAGGCTGCTTTCGGGCAAGGCATAGCGATAGCGGATTTCGACGGAGATGGTTTTGATGATATCTACGTGACGAATGTGCACGAGAACGCAATGTGGATCAACTGCGGCGATGGCACGTTTGTCGAAGCGGCCGAATTGATGGGGTTGGCCGACAAGCGTTGGAGTTCGTCGGCCGCTTGGGGCGATTTGGACTCAGATGGCGACTTGGATTTATACGTCTGCAACTATTGTATTTACGATCCCGACTCGCCAAAGCCATGTGCGGATCATACTGGTCGTGCAGCAGTGTGTTATCCTCGCGACCTCCAGCCTTGGCCGGATGCTTGTTATATAAATGATGGACAAGGACGTTTTACGGAGGAATCGGCGCAGCGAAATTTGGCGGGCCCTGACAATCGGGCTTTGGGCGTCGCAATTGCGGACTTCAACAACGACAACTTGGCGGATATCTACGTTGCAAACGATACGACTGAAAATTTTCTGTTTGTGAACGAAGGGAGCGGTGTTTTCCTGGATCAAGCTCGTGACTTGGGCTGTGCAGTCAATCGACGAGGCGAAACACAAGCGAGTATGGGATTGGCCGTAGCCGATTACGATCACAATGGGTTGTTGGATATCTACAGCACGCACTACTTTCAAGAGTCAAACACGCTCTACGCAAATTTCGGCGACCAGGGCTTCCAGGACGTGACGGCATTGGCCGGCTTGCACCGCCCTACCCTGCCCTTGTTAGGATTCGGGGCTTCATTCGTGGACTTGAACTCCAACGGGAGCTACGAGCTGTTCGTTGTAAACGGGCATGTCGACAACGCTTTGCAGACGGCGGATCCGAAGATGCCGCCGCAGTTGTTTGCGATGGGCGGCACGCGATTCACTGAAATTGGCGAGCAGGTTGGTAACTACTTCAAGAAGAAAACCAAGGGGCGCGGTGTAGCCCTTTGCGACTTCGACAACGACCGCGATTTTGATATTGCCGTCGCCCACCAAAATGATCCCATGGCGATGTTGGAGAATCGTTCGGATAGTCGCGAAGCTATTGCATTGGAATTGGTTGGGACGGTTAGCAATCGCAGTGCGATTGGTGCAAAGATTAGTTATGAAGTCGTTGGCCAGAATCATTCACAATGGTGCATTGGTGGTGCCAGTTACGCCGCGAGTCAGCAGCGAATGTTCTTGATTCCGCACGACCTTGCAGGTGGGGCAATCGAAGTTTCCATCACGTGGCCCAACGGATCTCAGCAAGTCGTCACGTTGACCGAGAAGCACTCTAAAGTGGTCGAGCGGGTAGAAGCAGCGGAGTAATTCGCTTCGCTTCGACGTTCGCGGAAATGCTGCTGGGTGAGAATTCGATGCGTGATGCAATGCTAGCGTCACTTGCTCTGCGAGGATGCTTTCTTTGCATGTGAATGTTTTTCGGAGAAGCTGTCACTTTCCGAGTGCCGAAGAAGGTTGCTGAAGGCGCGACCGCTTGTTGAGCGTCATGAACTGCAATTGACGCGTCGCACGTAGCGGGATTACAGCATAGGTTGAAATGCGATTTTCGCGCTCGTGTGGCTTTGCCAAGCTAGCTTGCAAGCGAAATCGGCCGCCGAACATTTTCCCTTCTGAGGTGAATTCATGTCTAGTATTCCCGGTGTCGGTTCTTCCAGTCCAACTGCATCCGGCGGTAGCGGGCTTACGGGCAATTCCCTCAATGATGTCGACCTGGATGAATTTCTTGGTTTGCTGATTACCGAGTTGCAGAATCAGGATCCGCTCAATCCGATGGACAATGCCCAAATGCTTGAGCAAATTGGTCAGATTCGCGAAATTGGATCAACGAACCAGCTTACTGAGACGCTCACGACTCTCGCCCTTGGGCAAGAATTGTCGATGGCTAGCACGATGATCGGCAAGCAGGTTTCGGCGCTTGATAACAATGCGAAGGACGTCGAAGGAGTCGTAGACCGCGTATCCGTGCAGACGGACCAAGAAGATCCGAGTATTCGGAAAGTATCTGTTCACATTGGAGACTCAGTGGTCGATATCAAGAATATCCGTGAAATCGTCGAAATTTAGTCGCACGCTAGCATTAGACGTTCGCGTTTGCCCATGGGCAGCTTAACGAATGTCTCCCCAGCTCCGTTGGTCGAGTAGGCTCTGTTGCCAACTCCCTGTCGGACGTGCGTGCGGCTAGCGCGCACAAGGATGGGATATTCGCGATGGGTCTAGCTTCGTCTCTCAGTACTGCTCTCACAGGACTGAACGCCGCCGAAACACAAATTGATGTGCTCGGCAATAACTTGGCCAACTCTCAAACGGTTGGTTTCAAGAGCTCTGAAGTAGTTTTTGCGACACAATTCTTGCAAACACTTTCGTTAGGTGCTGCGCCTACGGAATCCAACGGCGGTACCGATCCACGCCAGACAGGACTCGGTGTTCAAGTTGCTGCGATTAGTCCTGACTTCTCACAGGGCACGATCCAGATCAGTTCGAGTCCTTCCGATTTGGCGATTCAAGGTGATGGGCTTTTCATCGTCCAAAGTGAAGGCGGCGAACGTCTGTACACCCGAAGCGGAATTTTCAATCTCAATAGCGAGAATCAACTCGTTACACCGACTGGTAACCGTCTGCTTGGTTACGGGATCGACGATCAGTTTCGTGTTCAATCGACGCAACTGGTTCCGCTCGAAGTTCCGCTTGGTAGCGAAGCAGTTGCTCAGCAGACGCAGAATGTGATCATGGAAGGCACGTTGACTCCCAAGGGAGACATTGCGGACACGGCTGAGGTCATCCAAAGTATGATTCTTGGCGATTCGGCAGTGCCGCGTCCCGACGCATCAGCGGCAACGATCAGTGGTGCATCGATTCCAAGCAACACAGGTGTTACCGTAGCACACAACCAAGGTGCAGGCACACTCGTGGAAGGTGCCACGTATCGGTATCGGTTTGCATTTGTAGACGCCTCTGGCAACGAGAGTCCTCCAGGGCAGGTGCTGCAAGTGACAGTCCCTGCTGGCAATGGCTTGGATGACAACGACATCACGCTCAATCCGCTGCCGGACGCGCCGGGCGAATACTCGCAAATACGAGTCTATCGGACAGACGCGGGCGGGAGTGACTTCTTCCTCTTAGATACCGTTCCAACAGCCACTAGCTTCGTTGATGATGGTTCACTTGGGCCCGGAGCGCAGCTAGACGATACGACGCTGAATGGCAACTACAGCTATATGGTGACGTATTTTCGTGCTGGGGATCCAGAGTCGCGACCATCAATCATGCTTGGGCCGCAGAATATTGTGAACGGGCGAATTCGCCTGGACAATCTGCCGACTCCACCAACTCCTCCGCCAGGCGGTGGCTTCCCGCCATACGACTCGATTCGCATATATCGAAATACTGCATCGGATCAGAATTCGTTCTACTTGGTCGATACCATTCCTCCAGGTGTTGATTACACCGATGGAAAAAGCGACGCTGAGATCAGCGATCTGAGCATTTCAGGTAACAAGCTTGTCAATTTGGACGGCCCGACCGTTGACAGCAATACTCTGTTAACCAACGTGACGCGCCGTGATGGGCTGGACTACACGAATCCGTTTACGATCGGCAATCTGGCGTTTGAGGCTCGCAAGGGTGGACGCAACCTTGAGGCTAAGTCATTCGCGATTACTGCAACGTCGACCGTGCAGGATCTTGTTAGCTTCATGCAAGAAGCCATGGGGATTCAAACGGTTTCATCCGATTCGGTGAATCCGATTCCTGGCTCTGTCAACAACATTCCAGGCGAAAGCGGAACGCTAAACGCCGGTGCATACATACAGAATGGGCAAATCCGGTTTGTGGCCAACAATGGTGTCGACAACGCCTTGGACATTGACTTGACCAGCTTTCGCGTGACGGATGCGAATGGAAATGTAACCGTTCCGAACTTGGCCTTCGGCTCAGTGCAGGAAGCTCAGGGGCAAAGTGCTGTAGCAGATTTCATTTCTTACGATTCGCTTGGGTTGCCCATTCGAACTCGGGTAACGGCCGTTCTTGAGTCGCGGAATGATACGGAAACCGTCTATCGTTGGTTTGCCGATTCGGCGGACAACGCTCCGGGCAACGGCTCGGGCATCGCAGTCGGATCTGGGATCCTAACATTCGATGGAAATGGTAACTATATTTCTGCAACCAACACGCGTGTTGCGATCGATCGCGACGAGCTGCCTAGTGTGTCGCCTTTAGAATTCGACATCGATTTCTCGGCTGTGTCAGGTCTTGCGACCGACGACGCGACATTGGCCGCCGCTCGGCAAGACGGATCGCCTCCAGGTACATTGACCAGTTATGTAATTGGTGAAGACGGTACAGTTCGAGGTGTCTTTAGCAACGGGATTAGTCGAGATCTTGGGCAGATGCGTTTGGCACGCTTCACTAACCCACAAGGATTGGAACAGCGAGGTCAGAATCTCTTTGCTCAAGGGATTAACACGGGCCTTCCAATTGAAGGTGGTCCAGGTGAAAACGGTATCGGAACCGTTGTTGCCGGTGCTCTCGAGTTGTCCAATACCGACATTGGTGGTGACTTGGTCGACTTGGTGCTGGCGTCGACGCAGTACCGAAGCAATGCTCGGGTCATCACGGCGACTCAAGAACTCTTCGACGAACTACTGAACATTCGATAGAGCATGCTGTCGTCCGGTGGCCCGTGAGCTCAGAACCGGCCGCTAAAAAACACTGCTTAGGCTTCGGGGAGCCTGAGCGTGTGGTTGCAGGTAGTTGCAAACGCCTTACGGTAAAAAAGTCAGCGGTCTAATTGCTGGCAATGAGCTCTGCTAACGCGTTGGTCTTTGAATCGCCTTCATGGAAATCGAACGCGCGGAAGTAGCGATACTGCTCCTGTTCAGAGTTCGTGTTGCGAATGATCTCGGCGAGATATTCACAAGCCTTCGGGCTGCGGCAACGCCAGATGATATCCCGGCCAGCGGGGGTGTTCCAGTTGTCGCCGACCCGTGCGAGCCAAGCGTCGAAGCAAGCATCCCAGTGCAAGTCGGCCGCCAATCCCAGGGCCTCCAAGTACCATCGATCCGAGCCATCGTGTTGCAGGGCTAAATCGACCCACAGTTCGGCAGCCTCGGGAGTGGTGGTATGCCGCAGTGCGACCAGCAACTCGCGACGAACGTGGCTGGACGGATCTTTCGCAAGTAGTCGAACGACTTGCGGGATACTCACATTGTGCTGGCGTGCCATACGAATGCCTGTCATTCGCAGATTCTCACTGGGATGACTCAGCGCCTGGTCAATGATCTGTGCTCGTTGGCTGGCAGAACCGTGAGCGGCGATCATCCACATGACGCGGGCAGTCATCACGTCTGATTGGGAAGCGGCGGCAGCGATCTCAAGCTCGGCAATCGCTGGTGCACCCATTTGAGCAATAGCCTGCTGAGCGAGAAAACGCGTTGCTAGATTTGCGCTGGCGAGCGCGGTGGTTGCTCCCTTGGCGGTCTTGAAATCAAACGAAGGCACATCGTAGCCTTTGTGACCACTCGGCGTGATTCTGAAGATGCGTCCGTGTTGAGGGTCGCCCATACGGTGGCCTCCAACGCCTGGGTCGTACCAGTCAGCGATAAATAGAGAACCGTCTGGAGCAGCACAAACGTCTACTGGACGGAACCACGGATCACGGGTTCCCTTGACGAGATTGAGAATTGAAGCCTGGTAGCCAGCGCCAGCCTTTTCAACTGGATACGCTCGAACAACGTTGGGGCCGGGGTCTGTGTGGATGACTTGGCCGCGGAATGCACTCGGGAGTAGGTCTCCTTCGTAGAAGCAGATTCCAGTCGGTGAGCCCGCGCCAGTCTGCAGAATGTTGGGGACAACGCCTGGATCGTTTAGGTGCCAGTGTTGCAGTGGGATCTCGTTTTCAAGGCCAGTACGAGCGACCTTCCAGGTATTGCCATTCTTTTCGTCCCGGTAGCCGTAGTTGCCAAATTCCATGACGAAGTTGATGCGCGTTCCACGATTGCCGTCGTCATCATTATCCGATTGCCAGAGATTGCCAAACGAGTCGACGCAGACTTCCCAGTTGTTTCGGAAGTTCCAACCGAGTGTTTCGAGTTCGCTTCCGTCGAGGTTGCAGCGGAACACCATGCCTTGTTGGTAGGGATTGCGTGAGTCGTCAACTACATTCCCGGCTTTGTCGACGATCGTTTCGCCCTCTGGGCCTTTGAGCTGTTTACCTTCATTTCCAAAGTTGAAATACAGTTTTCCATCGGGGCCGATGTTGAAAGCATGGATGCCGTGGTCATGTTGAACGCCGCTGATGCCGGTGAACAAATTCTTGCGACTGTCCGGTTTGAGATCGCCGTCTTCATCTGTGAAGACAATGACGTTCTCTCCCGCCGAGACAATAATGTTGTTGCCGAGGACGGTTACACCGTGCGGAGAATCGATATCGCGGCCTTGATAGAAGACCGTTCGTTTGTCTGCCTTGCCGTCGCGGTCTGTATCCTCCAAAACGAGGATTCGATCGCCCTCGGTTCGCGGTTTGTTTTGTTCGTTTCGAAAGTGGCGATAATTGACTGCTTCGCAAACCCAGACACGGCCAAGATGGTCGACGTCGATGCTAGTCGGGCTGAGCATCATTGGTTCACTTGCCCAGAGCTCAACCTGTAACCCATCAGCGACTTCAAAACCTTCGACGGCAATGTTCGGATCCCTCAAGTCTTGCGAATCGTTGCCTTCAGCGATTGCATTGAAGCCCTTTTCGCCAGGCTTTCGCAGGAGGACAAGGTAGTCTACTAGGCTGACTAAGTCTTGCAGCGACATCAGCTTCTGCAAATCAGATGGCATCAGCGAGACTGCTTGTTGTCGAAGTTCTTCTATGTCTTCGGTTGCAACTGTATGATCAACGCCTTTCGCATCGCGAATCGTTGCGCCGTCAGCATTCTTGTTGATGAGCAGGCCTGTGACGACGTTTCCGTCGTAGTCCAACAAACTGTACGTTTCATAATTGTGGCTTACCGCTGCGTTTGGATTGAGGATCGCGACGAACATATCTTCGCGAGACAATTTGCTGCCGATTTCCGATAGGTCTGGGCCAACTTCTTTTCCAGTTCCCTTGACCTTGTGGCACTGATTGCATGTCCCAGAGGAATTGAAGACCTGCTTTCCCTGTTTGGCATTGCCTCGCATGCGTGCAAGTTGTTTCACGGGAGGAATCGTCTCGCTACCTTTGGAAGCGATCGGTTCGAGCACTTCTTCGGCCGCATTGCGAATGGCTTCGTTGGAAGATCCACGTAGTGCTTCCGAGAAGGCGAATGTCAACGGCTTGGGGACCCCTTTCGATTTTGCAAATTCGATCAGAAGCTGTTGGCCCTGCCCATTGGCGCCTAACGCGGAGGTGGCAGCAATCTTCAGTTGCGTCGTGTATTCTTCGCCACTAAGTACCTGGCCAAGTAACTTCCGCGACTGGGCATTGTTCACGAATGCAAGTGCTCGGGTGGCGGCAACGGCTCTAGCTGGATCTTCCCCTTGGATGGTTGCCTGCAAGGATGCAACGCCATTGTTTTGAACAAGCAGTCGAATTGCTTCAGCCGCCAAGTTGGAATCACCTGAGGCGATGAAATTCATCAATTCGTCTGTCTGGTCAACGACCCCCAGTTTTTTGGCGACGTCTAGGTACTGCTTGGTGCCCGAATGGCGACTCAAGTAACGTAGTACTGCAGCTTTGGCTTCGGGGTGGTTCGCCATCGCATCGCTGGGCAAGCGCAGGAGTGCCTCAACGACGGCGTGGTCGCTAGCGGCTGTTGGTTCTGCGGCAGAACTGGTGCCGAGCGGGAGAAGGAAGGCGAAGCAAATTGTGGCGACCGTCGCGGCGCTGCAGCGAGCTGCTGTAGAGGGGTACTTATTCCGAAGCACTTGTTTCATTTCCCAAAAGTTGGACGTTTGCGAGGCTGAGAGTTTGTAATTCTTACATTTACATTTTTTCAAAACCGGGACCTGTGGCGGCCTGGCTGAAGCAATGCAAGGAAGCTCGAACGGAATTTTTGCTGGAACTTCCCACACAATATCCGCTGAGCTACCGCAATGCACACATTGTGGGAAGAAAATCGCCGAAAGCCAGTGAGTTTTCCCGGCTCTCTAGCGAAAGGCCCGCTTTTGGCACGGCACGTGCAATCCTCATTAGGCGTGGCAAAATACCGAGGCCCGCAGCGGAGCTAGGTCGCCACTACCAAGGATGAAATGGTTTCCAATTTTGCTAGCTTACCGAGTCGTCAGGCTCAAAGTGACCGTCAGAATTGGTGATCAGCAAATCGAAGGCCAGCACTCCTCCTGCTACTTCGAAATATTGCAAGCTTGGGTGTATGCCTTCAGTGGCTTTCTCCTCCACTGTGGAGCACTCACACGAATCAAGTCTTGCAAATTTCGAGATCCTTCGAGCCAGTCAAATCAGTTTTGAAAGCGAGTTGTGAACTGTTAACGTGATGCCTTGCGGCTGGTTTGGCCGCGTGTGCGTGGGCGATCAACCTCTTGGCAGTTCAATCTCGTTTTTAAGAAACTTCCGCCGGTACTTGAGCCACTGTGCCGATGGCGTTCGCAACTGATTCGCACGAACATGGATGCCCCGTGACCTTAGAGGCGACGCTGCCAAAGTATGGCAGCAACACAACGGCTTACAGCCAACAGGCCCAGTTTTCACGGTGGAAAGGGCTCGCTCAGTTGCGAACAGTGAATCGCAACTGAGCGAGCCCTTTTTCGTTTGGCACTCAATCACTTCATTTCGGCAGCCTACAAACCCGCAGCCTTGCTGGCCGGTAGGAGCGAATGCTCTTTGAGAAAATTCCAAACGGTTTCATTGATCCCAAGTTCGTCGGGCCAGCCATGTCCATAGTCGTCGACGAGATGGAATGTTGACGGGTGGTCAGCGGCTTTGAATGTATCGTAGGCCGCTTGCACGTTATGCACGCCAACCTGTTGGTCATTCGCGCCGACGATAAACAGCATTGGGAACTTGTTCGTTGTGTCCACGCGCTCATTGAGCGGCTTAGGTAGCCAGCCGCAACAGTTAACCACCGCGGCAAAACATTCGTCGCGTGCGGTGGCGAGCAAGCAGGTCATGGCCCCGCCCTGTGATACACCGACCAGATAAACACGCTGGCGGTCAATCGCGTACTGCTCGCAAATCTGAGTCAGTGCCTGATCGAAGAATTTGTAGTCGGGGTCGGCGGCCGTTGGATTGCCCGGCGGAATATAGGGTGGCCAGTTTAGGTGACGCCCTTGTAGATAACAGACGATTGCTCTGGAGTCCGCTGCGTATTCATCAAGCCCACTCCACTGGGCCATTTGGTCGACCGTGTCCAACGCCCCGTGAAGTGCGAAAACGACCGGCAGTTGTCGATTGCTCGTTGCATGATCTGGTGGCAGAGCGAGGCGGAATGTACGCTCCTCTCCGTCGATGACGGTGGATCCGTATTCGACGATGACCACCGGTGGCTGTTCGCCGGGCCAAAACGAGACAATCAGAATGACAATCGAAAGAGCCGCTAGGGCGTACACGATCGATTGAAGCAAGAGTGGCTGTCTTGGCCGTTGGGTCATCATCGCAAGCTAAACGTTTACTTCCGCGGTGAGCTTCGTATTGCCGAGCGATTTTCGAATCGGTTCGACAACTTCGCTGCAAAAGTCGTCCACTTGTTCAGGGGATCGGCCAACAAACAACTTTGGATCGACCAGCTTGTCAATGTCGACAGAATTCATCGACGGATCGTTCTTGAGGCGTTCGATCAAGTCATTCGGTTTGCCATCTTGCTTTACAGTTAGCCCAGCAGCAATGCTGTGTTCTCGGATGACTTCGTGTATTTCTTGGCGGTCGCCGCCTGCTTCGACGGCTGCCATCATGATCGCTTCGGTGGCCATGAACGGGAGTTCCTCAGCCAAGTGTTTTTCAACCTGTTTTTCGTAGACGACCATGCCACTGGAGACGTTTTGCAACAACACCAAGCACGCGTCGACAGCCAGGAACGCTTGAGGAATCACCAAGCGGCGGTTGGCGCTGTCGTCCAAAGTACGTTCCATCCACTGCACCGCAGCCGTCTGAGCCGGTGAAGACTGCAGGCTCATGACGAATCGAGCGAGCGAACAAATGCGTTCGCTCCGCATCGGGTTTCGCTTGTATGCCATTGCTGATGAACCGATCTGTTCTTTTTCGAATGGCTCTTCGATTTCCTTTTTATTAGACAGTAGGCGAATGTCGGTAGCAATCTTGTGCAGGCTCTGCGACACGCCCGAAAGGCAATCCAGAATCTGCGCGTCGATCTTTCTTGGGTAGGTCTGACCGGTCACCTCATAGCTGGCTTCGAATCCCATCCGCTCGGCAACCTTCTGCTCAAGCTGCCGAACTTTGGTGTGGTCGCCCCCGAAGAGTTGCAGGAAGCTAGCTTGGGTTCCAGTGGTGCCTTTGGCGCTGCGAGCGCGAAGTACTGAGAGGCGGTGTTTGAGTTCTTCCAGGTCCAGGACGAGATCGTAGGCCCATAGGCAGGCACGCTTTCCAACGGTTGTGGGTTGGGCTGGTTGCAGGTGCGTAAATGCTAGACAAGGAAGATCGCGGTGTTGCTTGGCGAAGTCGCCCAGTTGGCATACGACGGTCGAGATGCGGTTGATGACCATTTGAAGGGCATCACGCAGCAGAATGAGGTCCGCATTGTCGGTGACAAAGCAGCTTGTTGCACCCAAGTGGATGATTGCACGAGCGTCTGGGGCTTTGTCACCGTAAGCGTGGACGTGAGCCATGACGTCGTGACGTTTGCGGCGCTCGTATTCCTTCACGGCGTCTAGGTCGATATCGTCCGCTGTGGCTTTTAGTTGTGCAATTTGTGCATCGGTGATGTCCAGCCCAAGCTCTTGTTCGCTTTCGGCCAAGATGATCCACATTTCACGCCAAAGTCGCGCTCTCTTGAAACTGCTCCAGTGTTGAGCCATTTCGCGCGATGCGTATCGGGTAATGAGTGGGTTTTCGTAAACGGAAGAGTCAGACATGCGTTCACCTGGAAAGAAGTTAGCTACCAGACCGCAATGATAGCAGGCCATTCGAAAAGCGCCGACGAGGGATCTGGCTCAGCAGTCCAGCGGCTTTCCTAGATCGCTGTGCAGCACTCAAATCGTTCGGTCTGCCGGGCCTGTGGTTTGGCTACATGTTGGTCAGGTCATCGTCTCCGGGGGCACCAACAAGACTGTCTAGGATCCGAGAGAAGACTGCTTGGTAGAGAGGCTCACGGGTGTAGACACGTACAATCGTATGGGACACCGGCAGCATTCGGTAAAGGCCGTGCATCGAAAGCGGCTTGGTCGTGTCGGCGGCAGAATCGTAGAAAAAATTTAGCCCCGAAGTCGCTCCCAGAGTGTGTGGGCGGTGTATGTGTCGCGCTAGATCGACACGGAATGGTAAGTTTTTCAGGTCATGGGGCAGTTGTTCGCGAAGGCACGCTTCGAGCACTTTTGCGGAGGAAAATATTGAACTCCCCTCGGACTGGTTTTCTGCAAAACTGATATTCCGCTGGCAAGCCATGACCCAAGTAACCTTTCGCCGCGTCCAGTCGAGCCAACGCCGTCCAAGTTTCGCGACACCGGGATCCTTGCTGCGGTGCCACCGTTTGGCGTCCGCCAGGAGTGTGAATTCTGTGAACTCCAGATATTCGTCCAAGTGCTCGCGCGGATCGCCAGGGAAAATGATCGAATGACTGTCATGAAACAGCTCGGTTAGCTCCAGGTCGATCGCTCGTACTGTTCGGTGAAAGTAGACGTTCCGGAACAACTCTGCCTTCATGGACAAGAAGTGTACGAGAGCTGGCATGCCACGATCATGAATCGTAAGCCCTTCAGGTGTAAAGAAGCTGTAATGCAGCAGACGGTCGATATCGATCGATCGCGGGTTGAGCCCAGTCATGTACGCGTCGCGCAGGACGAAATCCATGTTGTCAACTGTATAGATTCCGCAGAAGAGACTCTGCAGCATCTGCAACCAACTGGGACGCTGCCGTTCCGGGGCTTCGGCTGGTTCGGCGGGCTTGCGTTTGGGGCGTTGGATTAGCCAAGCGATATCGCTTGCGTCAACTTTTCTGTCTAAGTCGCCGGAGAGAGTCCGCTGGAGTTTACCGATATCCGCAGCCAAGGGGCCTTCGATGATGAATGCACCTAGAGATTCGTGCGTGATGCCGTAACGAGACAGATAGTGGGCATCAAAGAAGTGGCCGAAGGGACCGTGGCCGACATCATGCAGTAATCCCGCGAGTCGGACAATCGCTTCGACGGTTGGCTTGCTCGGCGTTGCCGGATCGGCTGCTACGAGCGAGTCGTAAAGGCGATCAATTGCTCGGCTGGCCAAGTGCATGACACCGAGAATGTGTTGGAATCGAGAGTGTTCAGCGGATGGATAGACCCACCAAGCAGTCTGCAATTGCCGAATTTGACGCATTCTCTGCACCCAAGGGTGGTCAATTAGATGCCTTTCGCAGAATTCACTACGGATCTGACCGGTGGGCGCGACGAAACGAATATAGCCATGAATAGGATCGTGGGAGAGGTTTTCGCTTTGATGTTGAATCATGTGCAAACTCGCTCTGTCGTGTTTCCATATCTTGCTCTCTGCGGGACCGAGTATCGCGGAGTAGCGTAGAAAGCGAAATGCCTGCGGGTAATGACCTGCTTGCTTTCAGTTTCGCCAGTACCGAAGGAGTCGGTGGGCAAAACTGGAAAGTCGGATAGTTTCCCAACGACCAGTCGTGGCGATAATTCGTTGGCTTCGATGAATGCTAGTGGTGCCATTGCCGCTCAGATGGCTCAACGTGAGGATCCACCAGTTTTTATCGTGCCAGCCCAATCCAAAATACATCCACCAAAGTGAGGGGGTCGGCAGCGTATCGGCACTTACGGCGCAGTCCAGCCGTAGGGTAAGATGTTGCGTGCTTTCCCAGGGATGGGTCCGTGCGGCACACGGATGGTAGAACACAAAGGAGATCACTCACACATGGTTCGCTCATCTTACCGCGCCCTCAGTGCGTCATTGGCGGTCGCCTTGTTGGGAGCAACAGCAGTTGCACAACAAGAATCCGCCTACTCGCTACTTCCGGACACGACCCAAGCGGTCGTGATGATTCCTGATGGCCAGAAACTGGTCGACAATTGGAACAAAACGGAGCTTGCTAGGCTATCCAAAGACGACGCGGTTGCGCCGTTCTTCGAGGAGCAGAGGCAAGAAATTGAGAAGCGTTTTATCGATGCTGGCTGGCGTCTCAATGTTAAACCAGACGACATCCGCGGTTTCCTAACCGGTGAAGTTGCCGTTGCTTGGCTGAAGTCAGATGGCAACGCTCGCAAGCCGTTCGCCATGACGATGATCGCTGACGTCGCCAAGGATGAGGCAGCCAATCAAGAGATGCTCGACAAGATCGACGCCGAGCTGTCGGAGCGAAAGGCCGCCAAGAAGGAGCTTCGTGTCGAAGGTGTGAACGTGTTCCAATACACGATGCAGCCCCCCGCCGGAGAGATCCTTGTTCAGAATACGTTCTACGCAATTGATGATGGCAAATTCATTGCCACTGACGACAAAGATTTGATCGAAGACTTGATCGGTCAAATTAAGAGTGAAGCGGAAGGTGCAAACCGGCTACTGACCAATGCTGAGTTTGTTGCAAGCCGCGAGCGTTTGGATAGCAGCCTGGGACGCGATCCGGTGCAGGTCGGAGCTCGTCGGGAAAACGATATCGAATATTTCGCGCGTCCACTCGGTTTCGCCGAAGTACTACGTTCCATTGGCGGCAATCGTTCAAAGAACGGCGCTGACATGATCGCCATCTTGAAGAACCAAGGCTTCGGGGCAATTCAAGCGGTCACCGGCGTCGTTCGATTTGGCGGTCAGCAGCTTGATGTGATGCACCGGGGATACGTTCTCGCGGAGTTCCCATTGCCACTTTCTGCGGGCGTGTTGGATTTTCCAAACAAAGCATCGCGCGAGCTGCCGAATTTTGTGAGCGACAAAATCTCGTCACTGCTGGTTACGAACTGGAATGCAAACGAAGCGTTCTGGAAGGTTGAGGGCTTGGTCGACGAAATCGCTGGCACTCCTCAAGTCTTCGAAGAAGTGATTGAGGGTTTTCACAAGGACACCAATGGTCCGCAAGTGGATATCCGAAACGACGTGCTGCCCCACTTTGCGAATGACATCTACTCCATCTCCGACGCTGCCGAAGGTGAAGCTACGGTTGAATCCCGACGCAATCTGATCGCACTGAAACTGAAAGATGCTGCGGCCCTTTCCAAAGAAGTCGACCGCGCGATGAAGAACGAACCGGACGCAAAGAAAGTTGACTTCAACGGCCAAACGATTTGGAAGGTCGTTCGAAACGATGATGACTCCGAGTTTGGTGAGTTCGACGACTTCGATGACTTCGATGACGAAGAAGATGATCAGGGAGCTGAAGACGCAAACGGCCCATGGCTCAGCGATTGGGCCATTACCGTCTCCGGCGACTACTTGTTGTTTGCGTCGCATGCTGAAATGATCGAGGAAGCCATCGAATTGGCTGCTCAGAATGAAGAGTCACCACTGGAGAGAGCTGAGGACTACGTTCGCGTGCGTAACGCCCTGGCCAATACGTTTGGCGAAGACAATCCATGCGCGTGGAACATCGTCCGCACCGACAAGGCTTATCGCGTGCAGTATGAGTTATTCCGTCAAGGCAAATTGAATCAGTCGCAATCCATGCTGGCCAGTATCCTGGATCGGTTGCTTCAGAATCAGTCCGAAATTCGCACCGATGAGCAGCGGGTGAAGGGCCAGTCCCTGCCACCCTTTGAGGTGGTCGCAAAGTTCCTTCAGCCAAGTGCCATGCTCGTTCGCACGACCGGCAATGGATGGGAATTTGGAAGTGTCATGCTCGCTCCATCCGGCAAAGACGACAAGACCGTTTGTGAACAGACGATACATGGAACGGCTCGACTGACAAATGTCGGCGGAGACGTCAAATTTTAGATTTTGCAACGCCAGCAAACTGACAAAACCTAAAAAGGGGGCTAGCTTTGGAAGAGGCTGCCCCCTTTCTTCATGAAATGGCTCTCCAGAAATGGACAAATGGGGCCGTCTTTCGAGCGATCCAGACGCGGTATTCCGTCAGAGGGTGTTTGACATTCGACACGTCCACCCTCACTATATACCGTCCCGCGCACGCTTTAGATCCTAGTGGTTGGCAAGCTGCGCGGTGCGCCTTTGGCATCCTGCTCATTTGTGGCGAAATCGTAACGACCAACAATCGGCCAATTCTGTGACACCTGAAGAAGATTTAATTCGGGCGACACTAGACGGAGATAAATCCGCGTTTGCAGAGTTGGTTGAACGGTTCAAAGATCGCTTGTACAACGGCATGCTCCAGTTCGTCGGGAGTCATGACGAAGCGGAGGATGTGGTGCAAGAAACCTTGGTCCAGGCTTACCTGAAACTTCATACGTTCCAGGGCAATAGTAAGCTCTTTACCTGGCTGTACCGAATCGCGTTCAATAACGCTCTCAGCCGCGCGCGTCGCAAGCGAAACGATCTTTCCATTGAGCAGAGTCGTGAGATCACGGGCAGTGATCCTGAGGACCGCGTTGAAGCCCCGGATGCTCGGATGCTTCGCACTGAACGAGTCGCCATGGTCCACGCAGCGCTCAATATGCTGACTGAGGAACATAAGAACATCCTGGTGCTGCGCGAGATGGAAGGTACTTCGTATGAAGATATTGCCATCATTTTGGATATCAATATCGGAACCGTTCGAAGCCGGCTCTCACGAGCCCGAGCTGCACTGAAGCAGCAGCTCGAAGCCATGCAAGATGCCCAGTAGTTGGCCGATTATGGCGGGTTGAATTGGTCTTCGAAGGCAATCCAGTGCTCATCTGAATATCGGTAGCACGATAATTCACCAGTCGCCGTAATGCGTACTTGGATCGCGCCGTCGCGAAACGTAACGGCCAGATGTCTGGTCTTGCCTGCGTACTGTTGTAGCACCGACCTTCGCATGGCACGATGATTGCCGCTAATCACCGTCCACTTCGGCCGACACCACCGCAGAAGTTCGTCTGGATCGAGTGTTGAGCTACCGTGGTGCGGAGCCATCAAGACATCAATGCCCCGCGGAGGCAACTGAGTTAGGCTTACCAGTCCGGCTCCTTCTAAATCTCCAGGTAGCAGAATCCGACGCCCCGCGTATTCGAGCAATAAACATAGGCTGTCAGCGTTGTCGCCAGGTGCACTCCATCTTTCATCGGGATGCAGCACGGTCCAAGCGACTCCCGCTTCGTTTCCACTGGTTGATTCCCATTCTTCACGTGAAGCATGCCAGGATTCAGTGGCGATGCCCGCCTGCTTGATTGCTTGGAGGGTTGCGCGAAGGGGAATGTCTTGGCTATTCCAGAACTGAGGCGTGCTTGCAATTCTGCGAATTGAAAACCTTCGGCTTAGTCCGATGACACCATTGTAATGATCTGCATCGGCATGCGAGAGGATCAGTGTATCGATGGAGGCTGTGTCTAGCTCCCAGAGCGACTCGGCAATGTTCTCAAAGCTCCGCAGAGGTCGGCCCATTTGCCCAGCGTCATACAACCAGATGTTGCCGTTGGGCATTTCAAGGATGACGCTGGTCCCGTGCCCGACATCCAGGAAAGTGCAGCGAAGTTCTTCTGAATTGTTTACAACCAGCGGAGTGTTTTGCCAACGCGGGATGTAACCCCGCGGCCCAGGTGCGAACAAGATAACTTGGCAAGCGATCAACACAATCAACAGTAGCGCCAAGAGCCGCAGCTTTCTGCCGCGAAAGATGAGCAACCAGACGCAGCAAGTTGCGTAGTAGGTGAACATCCAAGTCAAACTGGGAGCTGGTAACCACAAGTGCCCACCTGGGATTCGGTGTCCAAAGTCAACGATGGATTGAACACAATCTAGCGAATGCCGACAAACGAATCCAGAGACTGCGGCAACTGGCGAGCACCAACCGATCAGCCCAGTCACTAAGCCTGCGACCAAGCCAAACGAGAGTGGAATCGAAATGCAGACATTCAGCGGGATGGCAATCCACGGGATCACATGAAAGTGATTCCAAATCAGCGGACATGTCGCTAACCAAACGCACGAACTGATGCGCAGGGAAGTCGAAACAAAACGCAGGACCTGAAACAACATCAATGAGAAGATGCCTCGCGAACGTTCGGTGAGTTGTATCAGGCGCGTCTTGTCGTCGTTGCTTGCCTTCTCAGGGCTTAGCAGTGCAAGAGAGCCGACAGCAACAAACGAGAGTTGAACACCGACGTTGGTCAAGTGGGCCGTGCGCATTACCAACAAGACGAAGCCCGCGAAGGCTAGTGAGTTTGCGATGCGAGATTCTCGGCCGTAAAGACGTGCGATGTTGATCGTGGATACCAGAATGAGTGCTCGAAGTACCGGAGGTTTGCCACCGGCCAACACGGCATAGGCCAGGCACAACGCGATGGGCAGGAAACACTGCGTTCGCGTTCGACAGCGACACACAACGCACAGCATCGCAGCCAGAGTGGCGACAACTTCGACGTGAAGCCCACTGATGGCCAGAAGATGGAGAGTCCCAGTTGCCATCAGCTCTTCTTGTTGTTGCCAGTCGACCTGCTCACGCTGGCCAATGATGAGAGCTGCGGCGAGCGGAGCATGATCGGTGCCAACAGAACGTTGAAGCCAGCCGTCAACGCTGCGAGCCGCGATGGCTTGAACGCGTCGCAATGCAAACTTCCCTGAGCAGCCGCGCAGCTCGATTTGTTCCCTGCTGTCCGCATCGACGCTCCAAAACTGGTGCTTTTGACGCATCGCTCCAGACAAGTCAAATTCACCAGGGTTGGTCGGGCTAGGAAGTGCGCGATAGCTGCCCCATATCGTGACTTGGTCACCTGGCAGGAGGTCGCTGACCCGCCCGTCAGTCGAGAGAGTGGATTTGGCTGTGAGTGCAGTCCAGTCGCCGTTTTCCATCACGCCGGTGCAGGTGATTTCCCAGCGCGTTCGCCAAGCGGAGCTGTTCGGATCCTCCGCTCGATGATTCGGATTCGGACGCCAGCTTGCCGCTGACGCAATGACTGCCCGCAGAGCGATGGGCTGGCTTTCGCGCCGAGCCAATTGGCCGAGCGGATCCGTGTCGGGAGGCTGCTGTAGATGAGTCAGGCTGTAGCCAGCCGCCAGAGCCGATGTTCCGGCCAGTGTCAGCCAGAAGAGTTGTTTTCTGGTTCGACGAGGCGTGAAGAAAAAGAGTGGCAGGCAAACCGCGACGATGACAATCGTCAGGGCTCCGGCCGATACGGTTTGGTAAAGCAAGATGCCGAGCGCCAAGAAGGCTACGCACCAAACCATCGGCAGACGTGAGATCGACGGAGCGATCCGCGAAATCAGAATTCGATCAAGGGCACTTCCGGGGCGATCGAGCTTTGGCAACGCACTGCTGTCTCATTGGCAACAAGAGCACTACTGGTTCGGCGGTGCACTGTGAGAAGCACACGGCAAGCTAGGCGCTCAGATTCTTCGAAACATCAGTTCGATATGCTACCACAGCCGGAATGAATCCAGCAACGGTTGCCAGGACAATCAATCCTGGAACGAGCAAGAATTCGTAGGAAGTCATTGTATTGAAGAAGGTTACCGTAATACCAGTTTGTGCCTCAATCCAGTCGCTGCACATGACGCCGATGAAGTGTCCTGCAAACCATCCTGCGAAACCACCACCAATGGCGATCATTAGTGACTCCAGAAGTACGATCGCTGTGACCGCATCTCGCCTTGCCCCAAGTGCTCGCATGACGGCGATGTCGCGTTTGCGGCCGGCCATCGAGTTGTAGATGCTGACCAGAATGCTGATCGAGCTGACGACGCAGACCACAATCGTCAACGCCAGGAAGGCTCTCTGGATGGGCTGTACAAACGCTGCCAGCATGCGAGTGATTTCTTCGATCGGCGAAACGGCCTGAGTCCTGAGACGTTTGTTGATGGGACGTTGAAGGCCGACCGCAAACATTGGAGAGCCGGCCTTCACGAGAATTGCAGTCAGGTCACGTTGTTCCAGCGGAAGTCGGGCTGGAGTTCCATTGTCGGTTCGTTCAACATCGACTTTTTCTTCGTCTGGGTTCGAGGCATCTTCGAAGACGCGTGCATGTCCCTCCAGCTTGTAAAATCCCTCCAGGTTGATGAAAGCGGCCCGGTCGTTCGGGGTGCCCGTTGCATCTAAGATGCCGACGACAGTGAATTCAACGCCGTGTCCTTCGCCCTCAGGATCACCGTGAGTTGTCTTGAAGGTATCGCCAACGCGTTTTTTCATTTGAGTAGCAACGTGCGCGCCCAAAACCGCTTCGTTGTAGCCGTGTTCTTCAGAGTAGTCTTTGAAATTGCGTCCATCTTTAAAGGAGTACTCTTGGTCGGATGCTCGTCCGTAACGCAATTCTTTGAAAAAGTCCTCGGTGGTGCCGACGACTCGAAACGGACCGTAATAGTCTCCCATGCATATCGGAATGGCAAAACCGCCAACGGTGTAGCCATTGTAAAGTCCGGGACGGTCTGGTTCTGCAACTCGGCCACCGATTTTCTTGATCTCACTTGGGCGCCCTTCCGCACCTGGAATCAGCTCAAGATATTCTTCGTAAGGAATAACCTCGATCGGCTTGCTCAGGTAAAATACAGTGTTCAGTGCTAGCTGTAGTGAGCCGCCTTTTGCGCCGACGATCAAGTTGTAGCCGACGTTGCTGTTGCGATCGAACGATTCGGTGATCAACCAACTGAGGCTGAGGACAAGGACGACGAGAGTAACGCCCAGTGTCATGCTGAACATGGTCAGTACGGTTGCTAGGCCGCGTTGTTGCATGTTTCGAATGGCGATATGAAACAGGTTCATCTCTTGTGCCTGGGTAAGCTGGTTTGTGTCGGGAGTTTGTGGCGGGAGTCGTTTGCCTAAAATTAGTTCGCGGTAGTCGCTGAGCGATTGAACTGCGATAGGTCTTCAACTCGATCAAACTGCCCAGCAACTTGCTGCGAGTGAGTTACCATCAGCAGGGCAATATCTTCTTCTTGGCATGTGTCCCGGATCAAGTCGATGATGACTTGTTGATTTGCTGGATCAATGTTGGCCGTGGGTTCATCGGCCAGCAACAGACGCGGCTTGTTGGCCAGCGCTCGAGCAACGGCGACGCGTTGCTGTTGGCCAACCGAGAGTGCGTTGGGGCGATTGTGAAGCCTGTCCTTCAGGCCGACACGCTCAAGGAGCTGTACGGCCCGGGCCGTGTCCTTCTTTTTACTGGCAAACGTCATTCCCAAGCGGACGTTTTCGAGCGCGGTGAATCCGTCGAGCAGATTGAAGGTTTGAAAAACATAGCCGAGCTTGGCAGCCCGAACGCGGTCTCTGCCTGCTTCCGAAAGTGTTGTCAATTCAATGTTATCGATCTTGATACTGCCCGAGTCGGGGCGAACGATGCCAGCAATGCAGTGCAACAGCGTGGTTTTTCCGCCGCCACTTTCACCCAGCAGTACTGCTTGTTCGCCAGAATCTATAGCGAACTGATCAATGTCGAGGATGGGAAGCGATGTGCCATCTGGAAGCCGAAACGACTTCTTGAGGTTCTCGATACGGAGCATGAAAACGCTTCTCTATTTTCGAGGCAGGTTGTCTTCAAGGCAGAATACTTGCGAAGTTTTGGCGGGGTTGCAGGCTTCGGGAACACCGGCTGCTAGCTCACTCTACGTCGCACGGCACGTTCGATTTCGCGCCGGGCGTCATCCTTTTTCATTTTCTCTCGCTTGTCGTGAATCTTGAGCCCTCGGCACAGGGCCATTTCGCATTTGGCGAGGCCGCGTTCGTTGAAATAGAGTCGCAGTGGGACCAGCGTCAGTCCTTTTTCCTTTGCCTTGCCCATGAAGCGGTTCATTTCGCGTTTCGAAACCAAGAGCTGCCGCGGGCGTTTGGGTTCGTGGTTCCATACGGTCGCTTGGGGGTATTCGGCGATATTGCAGCCAACCAGCCAAAGAGTGGCTCCCATGACTCGGCCGTAGGCTTCGTCGAGTTGGCATTTCCCATTGCGCAGGCTCTTTACTTCGCTGCCCAGTAGGATCATGCCGCATTCGACCGACTCTAGAATCTCGTAGTGATGCCTGACTTTGCGGTTGTCGCTGATCATCTTGATCTTCGGCGCCGCGTCGGCTGCCCCGCCCTTGCCCTTTTTCTTTTCTCCCTTGCCTGCTTTCCCGCCGCTGGGCTTGGAGGAAGCCTTGGCTTTGGTAGGTTTTGGGCGGGTTGGTTTTGCGTTCTTCTTGCTCACGGGCCCCTCTCGGAGGTTTCGTTCGGCTATCTTGAGCCAACTGTCGCTGGCGAGGTTTTCGTTCTGGGCGGAGTTAGGATTCTCATGTCTGAGCAGTTGAATCCTGGATCGTGCCGACTCAGGAGTGGTTCATTTGAGACCTAGGACTACAATCTTACGCACAGTGTTCATTGTTCGTTAGTGGACGAAATGATTCGCAGCCTCAGCGATGTGCGTGACTTTCGCAGTTTTGGGCGTATTAGGGCTTAGCATGAGTTTTGAGCTTCCAGTAGTCGACCAAGCCTCCTCGGGCGGGGCGGGTGGTTGCCACACGGCAGTGGCCAGTGATTTTGAGCCCTCGCGCCGTCTGCCGCCGTGGTTGAAGAGAGAACTGCCCAAGGGGAATTTCAATAACTTTACCGCAGGCTTGCTGGACGAACTCAATCTTGAGACCGTCTGCGACAATGCTAAATGCCCAAACCGAATGGAGTGCTACTCGCAAAAGACGGCAACATTCATGATTTTGGGCAACGTCTGCACGCGACCTTGCGGATTCTGTGCCGTCGCTCGTGGAAAGCCAGAAGCCCTTGAGGCCGATGAGCCGCAGAGGGTTGCTGAGGCCGCGTACCGGCTGGGGCTCAAGCATGTTGTCATTACATCCGTCACCCGTGATGACCTTCCTGATGGCGGGGCGGCTCACTTTCGTGAAACCATCGAAGCCGTACGTGAGCGAACCGGCGCTACCATCGAAGTCCTGACGCCAGATTTTGTACAACAGAAGCATGAACTGAAAACAATCATGGACGCTCGTCCAGAAGTTTTCAACCACAACATGGAAACGGTGCCTCGGCTTTATCGCCGTGTTCGTGGTCCGAAGAGCGTCTACAACTGGACACTCGAGTTGCTGTCGAAAGTCAAAGAGTTGTACCCTGAAGTGAAAACCAAAAGTGGGCTGATGCTCGGACTTGGCGAAGAACGCGAAGAGATCCTAAACTGTCTGGCCGATCTGCGAAGTCATGACTGTGACTTCCTGACGCTTGGGCAATATCTCCAGCCTGGCAAGAAGTATCTACCCGTCGTTCGTTATGTTCCTCCAGGCGAATTCGCAGAACTTGGCAAAGTAGCCGAGCAGATGGGGTTTGAACAAGTTGCAAGCGGACCGTTTGTCCGTTCCAGCTACCACGCCCGCGACATGGTCGAAGCATAGCATGAAGCTTTGCTGATACGTTGGTCGAAAGTTCACATCCATTGAAAGGTACAGACGCTTGTTAAGCACCATTCCCGCTAGTGCCAGTCGAGGACTTGTTTTTGCACTCGTTTGCATTCATGCTCTGATCAACGTGTCCTGCGCCAACGCCGATGACCCCATGACTCCCGAGAAAGCCTTTGAGCCGAGACAATTCAGCCAAGAGATCGACGGCAGCGTCCAGACGTTGAACTATCGGCTCTTGAAGCCGAAGGACTACGATCCGTCTGAAAAGTATCCGTTGGTGATTTTTTTGCACGGTGCGGGTGAACGTGGCAACGACAATACCGCGCAATTGAAGCACGGAATGGCTGACTTTTTGAAGGCCGAAATCCGTGATGCGTACCCCTGCTACGTGCTTGCACCGCAGTGTCCCAAGAACGAGAAATGGGCCGACGTCGACTGGACGCAGAAAGATGTCAAATTTCCTGCGAAGACAAGTCGGTCGATGACTCTAACTCTGGCGTTGGTCGATGCAATGCTGGAAAAGTCAGCCATCGATGATAAACGCGTTTATATCACCGGACTGTCCATGGGCGGCTACGGAACTTGGGACGCTGCCGCACGGCGTCCCCACTTTTTTGCGGCGGCTCTCCCGATCTGCGGTGGCGCTGATCCCTCGACGGCTGAGCAAGTCGCCAGCACGCCCATTTGGTGCTTCCACGGGGCAAAGGACCGTGTTGTTCCAGTCGATTTTTCACGCAAAATGATCGAGAGTTTAAAGGCCGTTGACGCTGAACCGCGTTACACCGAATATCCCGGAGCTGGGCATGATAGCTGGACGGAGACCTATCACAACGCCGAAGTTTACAAGTGGATGTTCTCGCAGCGTTTGCGTGCGAAGCCGATCGAGTCGCCAACGAAATAGCCAGACAGGGACGCGCGTTGAAGAAGCGACTTCGACATTCTTTCTCGAACCTCAAACCGGGGCAGCAAGCTGTTTTGTTCCCTGGTTTGGGCTACTACGATACTCGCCGCAACGCGTGGCGGGCTCACGTGCATGGACGTGTTTTTGATGTGAGCCGGATTCCGCTCGGCACACGTATCTTGCTCAAAGGCCTAAAGCGAGCCATGCGGGCTTCTCCAGAGCAAGTTGCAAGTGAGACTTTTCAGCATCGCATTGGCGGCTTCTTGGCCGCTCCCGGCAGGCGTCGCCGCATCGTGCTCAAAATTGGCAAGAAGGCCTACCGGCTGCGCGGCCGCACGAAGACGAGCGGTGGTTTTTATTCGACGGTCGATTTGCCTGAAAGCTGGGAAGAGCAAGCGGTTATAGCCGATACGCCTGGCTCACAGAAAGTGCTCGAAGCGGCGTTGCGATTGCCCGGTCGTCAAGGCGCCGTGAAGGGCATGATTCACATGGTCCCCCGGGAGGGTTTGAGCGTAATCAGTGATATTGACGACACGATCAAGTTCACTGATGCAACGCGCAAGCGAGAAATGCTGGCGAACACATTCTTGCGTCCGTTCGAGCTAATCGAGGGGATGGCGAGTTTGTATCGACATTGGCAAGAGCTGGGTTGCTGCTTCCATTACGTGTCCAGTAGCCCATGGCAACTCTACGGGCCGTTGGCCGAGCTGTGCGAGCTGGGTGAATTTCCAAACGGAAGCATGCACCTGAATTATTTCAACGTTCGTTCTGAGATGCTGAAACGCTTTAGGCCGCTGCGTCGCAATAAAAAAGTATGCATCATCATCAACATTTTCCGGCGTTTGCCAGATCGCAAGTTTATCTTGGTGGGCGATAGCGGTGAGAAAGATCCGGAGATTTATCGCTTCTTGGCTCGCCGTTTTCCCGAGCAAGTCAAGGCGATTGCCATTCGAGAACTGCCCGAACGTCCGCTTGGCAAGCAGCGTTGCGCCAAGTTGGCGACGATTCCTTCGAGTACGCAATTGCACATATTTCACCAGCCAGAGTCTTTGTTGGACTTGCCAAGTTCGCTCTAGTGGCTTGGCCGAGCGCGATTAGTGCAACTGCCTCTGATCGCTTGCCAGTCGGCGGTTCCCTGATTCGTGGGCTTGCGCTGTCTTGCGGATTTGCGGCAACTTCATCAGTAGATAATCGGACAGCAAGACTGTTGAACCGAACGGCGTTTGCAGCTCAGGAGCTTCCTCTAGGTGACGCAAAAGTCTGGTGACTTGCACGAGCGGGATGGGGTGTTGCCAATCCTGCGGGTTGCGTTGTACCAGCGGTGCGTTGCGACCCATGAGTACGGTGGCGTCTTGACCACCCGGTGCCAAGTACAGGTTTCCGTGGCTCATCCCAAAAGCTAGCGATAATTGTTCAAAAGGGAAATCAGCTCGGCTGGATGCGGCTAGCGTCCCATTGTCATTGAGCCCCAGGAAGCGACAGGCCTCGCGGGCAAACAGTCCGCCGATGTGCTTGACGTCGCGATCAACGAATACGTGGCCATGAGTATCGACAATGGCAGCGTCGGTAATCGTCGCACCGATAGTTAAGCTGCCAATGCCGTGTAATCGGCACGGCGTGTTGGCGGTCAAGCGTGTGAAGTCCAAATTGTCGACGGTGACAAACGAGGAATAGCCCTTGCTTTCATCGTCTTTCCCGCCGACGGTCAATGTCCAACCGGCTTGGCTGTCCACCCAATCCACTTGTCCACGCAGTCGCGCCGATTCACCTAGTCGTTCCGCCATGGTGAGTTGCGGAGGGAAGAATTGAACGGGTAGCCAGTTTGCGCCTGTGTTGAGCCGGAGGCCTGTTTGCAGTCCGCCTTCAGATTGCTCGCGGCGAACAAATAGCTCGATCGGTGTAGCCTCTTCTTGCGCGGTGGCGCCGTTGGGGTAATTGGCATCCGGAAGTGAGAAACGCATGAGCATGCGTCTTGTGCTCTCGTCCGGAAGACTTGTCAATCGGAAATCGGTGATTCCAAACGCGGTTTGAAGTAGTTCCACCGATTCGGCAGCAATGACGACCTTCTGTTGGAATTGCCGTGGGCGACACAGGATCCAGTCGTGGATATTCCTTGCAAGCGTTCCAAGTTCTGGATGATTGACCGATGCGTGCGGTGTTTGGATGAGCCAGTTGTCTTCCGTCCGCGAAAGCCAAATGGTCTCCGCCTGCGCGATCGTCTCACCCGTCTCGGGATGCAGAAGGGTAATGTCGTTGATTCTGGTCCGCCAAGGAGATTCGTCAGTGACGTCGCCGATGCGAACGTCGAGGCCTAGGTTGGCAGAAATGGACGTTTCCCAATGCGTTGCCTGCCGGGCTGCGTAGAAAGGAGTCCAGGTTACCAATGCCCAACTTGCGCATGCGAATACCGGAACCAGCCCAAGCCCGATGAAGGCTAAGCGGCACAGTGCAATCGCGGCACTTTCGTGAAGTGCAATGGGCTTGGGACCACGCATCCTTGCGTTGTTCCTGTGGGGACGACTCTGTCTGGCGGCGACCATTCTAGCGCGTCATGCAAATTGTCCGCAGACGTTGCTCGGCGCCGCGCTGTGATGATACTTGTTAGAGAATACAAGGAACGGACGCACGGCGTCTACAGGGACATATCGCTCTGCACCTGGAGGCCAGCCGGTCCAATGCTAGCACAGGCTACTTGGTCGACAGTAAACGTCAAAGCTAGCACTGTTCGCGTCCCTTCGGGCCCTTCGGGGCGGTCGCGGCGATTTAGTGATTGCTCGCTCGTTCGAGGTAGAGCTCGTAGCGGGCCTTCATTTCTTCCACGCTATCATTGCCAAACTTCTCGCAAAGAGCTGTCGCAACTTCGAAGGCGACGACATGTTCGATGATTACGCTGGCGGCTGAGATTGCGCACACATCGCTGCGTTCGTAGCTGGCGCGTTGCGGTTCCTTGGTCTCCATCTTGATCGAGTCCAAGGGTTTTCGAAGCGTGCTGATCGGTTTCTTGGCTGCTCGGACGACCAGCGGTTGGCCGTTGGTCATTCCGCCTTCCAAGCCGCCGGCGTTATTGGTTGGGCGGGTATAACCTAGGTTCGGTGTGTTTTTTTGTTCCGCGTCATAGTGGATCGGGTCGTGGACTTGCGAGCCTGGGCGTCGAGCGGCTTCGAAGCCCAGACCTATCTCAACTCCCTTGATCGCTTGGACCGCCATCACGGCTTGGGCCAGTTTACCGTCCAGCTTTCGATCCCATTGTGCGTGCGTGCCGAGGCCGACAGGCAGGCCTTCGACGCGAACTTCGACGATTCCTCCCAGAGTGTCGCCGTCGTCGGCGGTTTGGTCAATCAGTTTCTCGAGCTCAGCGTCCTGTTCTGGTCGTAAGGTGTACAGTGAGCTTGCATCTCTCAGTTGCCGATGCTCATCCACCGAACCTTCGGGAGTCGCGATGGCTACATTGCCGACTTCGGTAACGTATCCAATCGTGTGAATGCCGAACTCACGCAGGAGCATCCGGGCAACAGCACCAGCCGCGACACGCGCGGCTGTTTCACGAGCACTTGCCCGTTCGAGCACTCCGCGGATCGACCCAAGGTGTTTGACCGCGCCAACCAAATCGGCATGACCTGGTCGTGGCCGCTCGAGTTCTTTCAAGCGTTCGAGTTTGTAATCGCGGTTGATGACTTGAAGCGTAAGGGGGCTGCCAAGCGTTTTGCCTTGCCAGATCCCCGTCAGAACTTCCAACTGATCCGTTTCCAGCTTTTGCCGTCCGCCTCGGCCGTAGCCACCTTGGCGGCGCCGCAGCTCTTCGTTCGCAAAATCGTAGTCAATCTCGAGACCTGCGGGAAATCCGTCCAGCAACGCTAGCAGCGTTTTTCCGTGTGATTCCCCGGCGGTTAAGTACTTCAGCATTCGAGATCTCGACTAACAAGCGTGTTTCACGTAAACCAGTTGCGCCGCTGGCTATTCAGCAGCTACCCAAACTGTTTCCTGGGGCAACTCATCCGCGACAGGGCTTCCCTGATCGGCCCGTCCGCTGCCTTCGAGACGACTGACCACTCGAACGCTCATGTCCTCATTGCACTGCACTTGGCAACTAAGCCGAACGCCAGCCAGTCCGCGTTGTTGCAGGCAATCTTTCTCGGCCAGAGTCATTTGGTTGGGTTCGCCATCTACGAATTCAACACGGCAAGTTGTGCAGCGGGCGTTTCCACCACAAGCGTGTAGTTGGTCGACGCCACAATCTTCCGTGAGTGCTTTGACGAGTCGTTTGCCAGCAGGAATTTCAAAATCTCCGAGGCCATCAACGGTCAGCTTGGGCATTCTAAATCGCTCCATAGTTTCATTGAGTCGAATTCGCAGGCGACGCGGGATTCAGTCGCTCCAGAAGTTGAGTATCAGCGCGGCGAAGCAAAGAGCAACGGGGGCTAAGCGGGCAAAGGCTGTTTTTCGACTCTAGAATTGGGCAGGCACGTCGAGCGAAGCCAGCCTGGCTTACTTTGCGAACTCGACCTCGCTCACTTGAACGGACGAGAGTGGCGTTGGCGCAAACTCGCTGGTCAGAAACAGAACCTCTCCACTGCGACTAAAGCCGATAGCTTCGCCCTGTTTGCGGTACGGCAGGCGGAAGAGCCGCGGCTTTGAGTAATTCCATTGTCGTTCTCCCTTTCTGCTTATCCACGCACCAGGTCCGTAGGTGCATAGCACGAGGTGTTGACCGTCTGCAGAAATGTCGGCCCCAGTCGCGAGCGGAACGGGGGCTTCCCCCAGAAGCTCTGCCTTGACTTTGAAGGCCAGTGCGGCGTTGTTCTCTGCCGGCTGAGTGAGTCTGGTGAGGATAGCGTCGGCTTCAAAGCTGTAGAAGCGCGTGCGGGTCGTCTCCTTGGATGGCAGCAGGATGCGCCGCGTTTTCGAATCGAAGCATATAGCTTCGCAGTTAACGGGCCCATTGGGGTAGGTGATATCGACCGTGCCAGCCAACTCAGCGGACTGGCAAGTGCCTATTTCGTTGAGCTCGAGACGCACGAAGTGGACTTGAACCGACTTTCGCTTGCGAAGGTTGTCCCCTACGTCGGCAATAGCAACAAACTCGGTTTGAGCGAATTCAAATGCACAAATATCTTCCCAGTCGATCGGCGTGATTTGGGGAAAAGTGGCGGTTTTCAGAAGGCTGCCCGAGTTCTGGTCGAATCGGAAAAGCCGGGCGGAATCCCCGGAATCATTGTGGGACCATAACCGCTCGGAGGAATCCGCTGCGATGCCACTGCTTTCCGTCAAAAGTGGGGTTTCCAAGATGAGGGAATTGCTAACGTTTTCGTGACAATACAGAAAGCTTGTCCCCCATAGGAGTAGTGCGAGAGCTGTGCTCGAAGCGGCTACGCCGAAAATTTGCATTTTTTGGGCACTTTTGAGGAATTCGAGACGTTACTGAATTGTCGGAATGGTGTTAGTTATTTACAGTCAGTGTACCTAAATGTACGCCCTATACGAGCTCAGAGCGGCAATATCGCTACCCTTGATTTAGCAACTGGCCTGCCCTGTTCTGTTCGATACGGAATTGTCCTTTTCTTTCCTGGAGGTGGTCTATGCGCCAATCGAAACGTGGGAGCGGTTTCACGCTGGTGGAATTGCTCGTTGTTATTGCCATTATTGGCATCTTGGTCGGCCTGTTATTGCCGGCCGTACAGGCTGCTCGCGAAGCAGCTCGTCGAATGCAGTGCTCGAATAATTTGAAGCAGTTGGGACTGGCTGCTCATAATTACGAGAGTGCGAACAAGAGATTCCCATACCGAACCGGTGGTACACAAGATCCACCAAACGGTCCGCGTTCAGGGAATGCATTTCGTAAGAGTGGTTTCATCACCATTCTTCCGTACATCGAAGGCGGCAACATGTTCAACCAGATCGAAGCTGGTCGCGGCGTGCCTCCCTACGGTGGTCGTGATCCAATCACGAACTGGCCAAATGAAGCCCCTCCAGGGGGACCAGAAGGCTGGACCGGGTACGCTCCTTGGGAGCAGTCGCCTCCGTTCATGAAGTGCCCTTCTGATCCAAAGTCGACCGACACTCGAAAGGGTAATTCCTACTCGATGTGCCTCGGTGGCGACGGAATGGCCATTGGCCGCGGTACCGCCTGGGCTGATAACCTGAATGGTTTCTCGAACGTCAGCGGTATCTTCTCACGAGTCGGTCACGCGAGCCACGGTTCGATCTCTGATGGTACAAGTAACACCATCATGTACAGCGAACGTCTGATTAACACGACACCATATCCAAGTGCTGCTGGTAACCCAGCCATTGGCATGGGCGAGCGTGTTTCGTTCCTGACAACGATCGCTATGGTTCCTGATGTGCACGAGTCGCCATTGCTCTGTCGGAATGTCCGAGCTGGACAGTTCTTGGCCGAAGGCACTCGCCACCAAGGTAATGGTGGTAAGTTCTGGCACGACGGTAACCCAACCTACGTTGCCTTCAACTGCATCCTTCCACCTAACTCGCCATCCTGTATCCACAACATCTCTTGGGGTGACGGACAGCCTGCAATTCTGCCTCCAACCAGTAATCACACTGGTGGTGTAAATGCAGCAATGGCTGATGGTTCTGTTCAGTTCATCAGTCAGAACATTGACTCTGGTGACCTGACAGTACCAGCGCGTCTTGCAATCGGATCGAGCCCTTACGGTGTTTGGGGAGCTCTCGGTACGAAGGCTGGTGGAGAAGTTGCTTCGCTTCCGCAATAATTGTTGCGGTAGCTGCTTCTAATACGTGGGGCGGGGTTCGGTTACCGGGCCCCGCCCTTTTTTTATGCAATCGGGGGAGTCTTCAATAGTGTCGCGAATTTGTCTGTTCTCAATCGTGTTAGCCGCCCTTGTGGGCTGCCAAGAATCACCACCGCCAGTCTTTAAAACGTTTGGGACAATCACCCTCAACGGCAAGCCTGTTGACGGCGCGATGATCGTTTTTCAATCGGACGATCCGGCACTAAAGCCTGCCACCGGACGGTCCGACCAGCTTGGGAATTTCAAGCTGACGACCAACGAATCGGCTGACGGCGCGATGGCCGGTACGTTTAAGGTGCGCGTAACGAAGATCGTGGCGCCGCCTTCGCCAATTGGGCCTTATGATCCAGGCTTCGAAGAATGGGCTGCGGAGCAAGAAGAAGCTCGAAAGCGTGGCGAAAAAACAGGCTTGGAGCCTGTAAACCAACTTCCTGAGGTTTATTCAACGTTCGACAGCTCAGGCCTGGTTTTCGAAGTCAAAGCGCAAGACGAAAATATGATTGAGATCAAACTCGAAGGCGAAGCGGTCGCTGCCGTCGCCGATGAGAGCGATCCACAGGAGCAGGAGCCCGAAGAAAACAAATAGGGCCTGCGAAGTTGTTCAAAATCTATACAAAAAGTACACAATTTGAGGGAAGCGTTGAGATGTTGAGAAGTTTGTTGATGTGCGCTTTGGTCGCCGCTTTTATTGGTTGTGGTGAATCGAATCCGCCAACAGAGAATGTTACCGGTGTCGTAACGCTAGACGGCAAGCCAGTTGAAGGGGCGACGATCACTTTCACGGCGGACGATCCAGAGGGGGAGCCAGCAACGGGCAAGTCGGGAGTGGATGGCAAATACACTCTAACGACCTTCACCAGTGGTGATGGAGCCATGGCGGGTTCTTACAAGATCACTGTGAAGAAGTTCCCTGAGGTGGAAGGCAGCGATGCCCCCACGGCTCCTGCAAAGGAAATGTCTCAGGACGACGAGTACGCTGCATTTGAGCAAGGTTACACCGCCGATGATGCAGCCAAGAAGGGTACAAAAGCGGCAAAGAACATGTTGCCTGCAAAGTATGAGTCGGCCGTGAAATCGGGTCTGACCGCGACGGTAGTCGCTGGCGGCGAAAACAATTTCGATTTGGAACTAAAGAGCAAGTAGCGATCTTGGGGGCATAGACAAATCGAATTGCCCTGGTTCACTGCGATGCAAAAAGAAAAGCCCTCCGGTATCCGGAGGGCTTTTTTGATGTCTGCAAGTTGGAACGGCGATCGACCAAATAGCGCAGTGTGTCGTTTTATGTCTTACGGCTCGCGCTAAGCGTGCACGTCGATTGAATAGCTGGTGATGATCCGCCGCGGTTCGTTGGTCGTTTCCGCTTCACCAGCGGTGGCGTTGGCTGCGGGGTTCAGGGGCGTTGACGCCCGCCTGTCACGTTGGCCGTCGTGGAATTCCTGAGAATGTTGTTCCGAATTTCCGCTGGTAAACATATCGCTTGTTCCAGATGAAACATCAACTTGGAACTGAGTGATCTCGACACCTTGATCGGCAAGGCGTTTGCGAAGCATCGGCAACCCCTCTAGGATGACTTCCTTCGCCGCTTCGGATTCGGCAGTCAGTTTTGCTGAGAGTGAGCCGCCTTCTACTTGAACACGTACAGCCAGCGAGCCCAGTTGTGGTGGATGCAGTCGCAGTTGTAGCTGCCCACCATCGGCGCCAATCCTTGAGAAACTTCGCGCTACACGCTGGATCAACCGCACTCGCTCTTGTTGTGAAATATCTGGCTGCGGCGCTGACTCACCACCAGCATTCGTTGGCGGCTTCGAAGCAGAAGAAACGGGTCGCGTTGGAGCTTCATTGCCACTGCGACTTGGCGAAGGGTTCGATTCGCCCGCGTCCGAAGTTCCGCTTGCCGTATTCTGGATTGAGGGGCCCGCTACTGCAGTTGTTTGCGGTGCAGTTTGGTGTGCAGGAGTCTCCAGGCTAGTTTCGTCCGGTTGTTTCTCTACTGAGGTTGGGTTTGTGGCGTCGGAAGCTGCAGTAGCAGAAGCCTCTCCGGGATGATCAACCGCGCTTGCTTCCAAGGGCTGGCTATTGGCTTGAGCGCCTCCGCTAGATGATTCGAGCCCGGCAAGGGATTGCGTTGAACCGTACTGCGGGGCGTCTGGCGTTTCAAACCACTTCGCCGGTTGATCAGCTTCTTCAGTGGTCGCTACTTCGGTCTGTGCGAAGGTCTCCGGACTCTGTTGACCGCTTTCTTGGTCACTCTCATTGGGAGTGTCAGCCGAAACGGAAGCGATGCCCTGTTCTTGTTTTGGATCAGCTTGAAACGTTGATTGCCGTTGCTGCTCGTTGTCTTGGTCCGTGTTGGTGGAAACATTCACCACGGATTCTGCCTGTGCAACTTCCTGTTCGGTTCCTGTCGCGGCGTCCAAGTTGACAGACTGTCCCTGCGTGGCGGCGGCAAGCTCTAGGGCGTCCGCGGGCGTTTCACCAGCCGCAGTTGGAAGCGTCAGTGGAGATTCGATGGTCTTCTGAGACGCGAGGTTTTCAATCTGCACGGGCTGGAGCTCAACGGCAAGGTCGTCATTGGACTCGGCGCTCGGATCTACCAAGATCAGCGTAGGGAAGTTTTCGACGTCTTGTACCGGGACGTCGGTTACATAATCGGTTGTTGGTGACAGTGTTGTTGTTAGGATGTCCGGCTGAATCCCCTGGACTTCGACGGCAAGGTCTGAGGTTGATGTTTCATGTTGTTGTTCGGTCTGGCTTTCGCGTGTTTCTGGCTGGCTGTTGCTCTCCAGTTCCGTGCTTGAGTCATCGTCATTGGCCGCTCTCTCTGCGGGCGCTGGTCGAATGCGCACTGGCGACTGCGGAGGCGAGACGAGAAGCGTCTCGAACAGAAGGTTCGTGTTCTCGTTGCCAGTTTGGCTAAGGTTCGACAAACCCGTTGCAGGAGGTGTGAATGCCTGTGTCACACGGGAAGTGTGGGCGTAATTGGATGATTCGATTGAGCTGCTTGCTCGCATGCCACTTCCCCCAAAGGTGCATTGGAACACCATCGTTCCTTGGACCGCCAAAGTATCTTGGAGTACTGAGCTGTTGAAAGAGCCTGCGATAGGCTCCTAGCTGCTCCAAGTTCTGAGCCGGCGGGGGAGAGTCGTCGATTTATAGCGAGGCTGATTGCTTCTGAGACTTAACTGGCTGGATCTTACTGGTCCTGCTCAGCCTTTGCATTTCGAATGACGCTAGCATTCGGTTCGCCGTTTCGCATCAGCATCAAAATCTCGTGCAGAGTCTCGGGCTCCTTGTTTGCCGCATCGGTAAACTCTCCCATTATCTTCTTTCGTTTGTCTGGGGTCATACCTTTAAAGATTGCGACAACATCGTCCTGATGGCCGGCTGCAAACATTTTTAACAGTTGGTCTTTAGCTTGGTCTGCGGAAAGGGATTCAAGTGTTTGTTGAACCGTTTTTAGACTCTCGTCTTGAAGTTTCGCTTCCTGGCGTTCCAAGACCTCGTAGAACTGGTCCATTCGACGCTTGAAAGATGCCTCTCGCGCCTGAAGTTTCGCTTGATTGGCAATCAGCTCTTCGGTGGCTTTGCGGATTGCGTCTTCCCGCAAGACAAGGTCCATGTCCAGTCGCGCGCGTTCTTCTTCGACGTCTTCATACTTTGGGTTTGGCGTCGTGGTTGCCTCGTCGAACATCTTCTTGAGTTCGTCACCGCTGATATCAATGCCGTTGACGAGCGCAAGCGCCTTGTAGAGTGCGTCCGTATTGACGTTTCCCTTGGCAACCGCCATGCCAGCAACAATCATCTGGGCAATTACCGTAGCGACGCAAAACGCGACAAATAGTTTTCCGAGCATTTTCATGATTCGTGCCTACTTCTGCCTGCTACTCTTCCAATGCTTGGTTGCGGCCCACTCGTCGAGCGCGAGTTGTTCAACCCGGTTCTGCTCGTCGATCCACTGGCTGCGTTGCTTGTCACGCAAATTTTCAATTGATTTGAGGTCTTGCTCCTTACAAACCATGACTTTGCGGCGTTTTTCGCATTCTTGTTCGACCAGGTTCAGGTTGGAACGGATTTCCGTAATTTGCCGGAGAATGCTCAGTTCGTAGCGTTGGGAGTTGATGTGGCGTTGCGGATCGATGGTCTGGCCAACGGTCGTGGATTGGATCTTCTTTTGCGAGGCAATCTCCTCTTCGAGCTCGGCAATCATCGCTTCCAATTGCCGCGCCTTTTCGATGGCGGTTCGATAATCAGCCGCAGCAGCATCTCGCTGGCGGGTCCGCAGTCCGATGACCTGTTCGAGTCTAAATTTGAAAGCTGCCATTGAGGAGACCGTTCATGCTTCTTGCTACGCACCTGATTGCGGTGCGACTGGTTGTTGGGCGACTGGTTGTTGTGCTGACGGCTGCGCTGCAGAAGGCGCATGGGCTTGGTCTGCTGCCTGGATCTGTTTTTGCGACAAAGTGGCTCGAGCGGCATTAGCTGCAGCCGTGTTGGCACTCGCCGTTGAATTCATGCTTGCCGCAAGGTTGGCAAAGTCTGCTATAGCAGCGTCCCATGTGCAGACCGTTCGGGCATGCTGTGCTAGGAATTCGTCAATTAAAGGCTTGAGTGCGATCGCGGCATCCACTTTTGGATTCGAGCCGCGTTGATAAGCGCCAATGTTGATTAGGTCTTCGTTCTCAGCATAAGTTGCCAAGTAACCGCGCAGAGCGTTGGCTGCTTGTTGATGTGTGTCATCGACCAAGTGGTTCTGTAGTCGGCTCAGGCTTTTTAGGACGTCTAGTGCTGGATAGCGTCCCATTTGTGCAATATCACGAGAGAGCACAAAGTGCCCATCGAGTAGGCCGCGAAGTGTATCGGCGATAGGCTCATTGGTGTCGTCACCCTCGACCAGTACGGTGTAAATGCCTGTTATAGTTCCTTTGGGCCCTGTGCCCGATCGTTCTACCAACTTGGGCAGCATTGAGAATACGCTTGGCGGATACCCTCTGGTTGTTGGTGCTTCACCGGCCGCGAGGCCAATTTCGCGCTGTGCCATCGCGAATCTTGTCACGGAGTCCATCATTAACAGTACGTTCTTTCCCTCGTCGCGAAACGTCTCTGCAATTGCAGTGGCTGTCATCGCGGCCTGCACACGTCGCAGTGCGGGCTGATCGCTGGTCGCGACAACTGTGACGCACTTCTTGCGTGTCTGTGGATCCAGCTCGCGTTGCAGGTACTCTTGAACCTCCCTGCCCCGCTCGCCAACCAGCCCGATGACGACAATGTCCGCATCGGTGCCTCGAGCCATCATGCCCATTAACGTACTTTTTCCTACACCGGAACCTGCAAAAATACCGATCCGCTGGCCTCGGCCGAGCGTGAGAAGCGTGTCGATAGCCCGAACGCCCGTGGTTAGCACATCGTCAATCGGAGGCCGTTGCATGGCGGCAATAGGCGCCCGGTCGGTGGGTGCACGCGACTGAGCTCGAATAGAATCCAAGTCGTCAATGGGCGCGCCTGCTGCGTCGATGACTCGCCCAATCAAATCAGCCCCAACGGGAACCGTCGCAATGGCCTCTCGCAATATCACTCGATCGCCAGGCGAGATCCCCTCCGATCCGTCCAGCGGCGCAAGTAGTGTTGTTGCACCGGAGAATCCGATGACTTCGGCGAGAAGCGGTTTACCGCTGCGGCGAACAATCTCACACACAGATCCCATCGGAATGGGTAAAGCGACCGCTTCGATGCAGTTTCTACCGACTGACCAGATCGAGCCTTCGATGTACCCCGGTATCGCCCGCTCAAGCGACTCGCGTATTCGGTCTAGTTGCAACAGTTCTGGAAGACGCATAGTGTTATCGACGAAATGGGGAAAGCTGGCCGGGAATCAGGGACGAAAACACACGTCAATCGTATTACTGTAGTTGTTCTTCGAGTCGCTCGAGTTGCGTGGAAAGTTGGAGGTCAATCGTTCCATCGACACTCTTGACAACGCATCCACCGGATTCGACAGCAGGGTCGGGAACAATCTCCGCCGATGCCGCTTGTGGGACACTCTTGGCTAAATGTTGCATGAATTGTCCAGCCACGGCAAAGTCGTCTGGGTTCACCAAGATTCGAAGCTCACGCAGGTCTTTGGCGGCAACGATTGCTTCTTCCAGCCAACCGTGCAGCAGGTCATGATTTTCGCGCATCGCCTTGCGAACGATTTTTTCGGCGATGCTGAGCGAGAGTTCGATGGTTTGACGCCGCCATTGGGTGAGCCACTCGGCCGAACTTTGCCCAATTTTGGCGACGGTTGACTGGCATGCACCAACGGCCGTCTTGCACTGTTGATCGGACAGTTTCTGGGCTTGTTCGTTAACTCGGCGCGTAACTTCTGCTTGAGCCTGTGCGATGCCCTTGGCTTTCGCTTCCTCGGTAATGCCGTCAGCCTGGGCTTTCGCGTCGGCTAGGATCTGGTCCGCTTGTTTCTGTACGTCAGCCAAATACTCTCTGGCTTTCGATTGCACGTCTTGCATATTGAATTCGCGGGGCTGATCTGTTTTGGCTGGATCATTCGCGGAGTCAAATTTGATTACGGAAGCCATGCTGAGCCAATTGTGCAAAGGGGGGGAGCTAGAGTCGTGTGAGCGGGCGTGTCTAGGCAGCCTGTCGTACCTGTGTGGTTCGGTGGAGCGTCGTCATGAGTTCAACGATTTCACGCTGCGCTTCGTCGACGTCACTCAGCTTCAGTGATGTGATTGATTCCATCTGGCGTCGCAACGATTCTGCGTCCCTGGGGAGTAGCATCTCGTAAAAGCGTTGCATGAACTCAGGAGTCGATCCGGCCAACGCCAGCAGGACAGTCGAGGCAGGTGGCGCGCTCATGACAGTTGCTAGATCATGTGGATCCAAGTGGAGGAGTTGCTCAAACTCGAGCTGCAGCAGCGAACGGTCGCGTGCGGAGAGTGGAGAGCTGGCCGTCGAGGCTGATACTGCGTCTCCCGCAACGTCACTCCTTCTTCCGTCGGCGGATGAGTTCTTGCCCGTCGCTGCCGCACCAGGAAATGGAAGGATCGTCGCTGCGTCTCCCGACGGCTCAAAAGAATCTTCGATTGAATCGGCTAGGTTCGCGACGGTTGAAAATTCCTGGGGTTCCGCCTGACTGTCAGCCGCTGCCGTCACCGGCTCAACGCTAGTGTTTTCTTCATAGCTGCTGTCGCCAGTCAGGAGCGTCCGCCAATGATCGCGGAGGGCGGGTGGCGCTGCCGCAATGAGTGCGTCCATCCTGCGGCGATTCGCGTCACGACCGACTGACATCTTGTGGTACTCAGCGAAACGCTCGTTGAGGTACTCATCGATTTGTTCAATGGCGTCCTCGTCAATGTCTCCCAGCTCCGCGACTCGCTTCAACACGTCTCGGTTTGTTGGACCGGGTAGTTGTTGCAAAATTTCAACGGCTACGTTGGGCGGCAATTGACTGATGACCACAGCGATAATCGTAGGTCGCTCGCCCTGAACGAATTCAAGCAACGCTTGGGGGGCCAAACCCGCCCACTTCGGCCGATCCTGTTCTTCGGCTGAAAAGTTTTGGACATTTTGATGCGACTGGGAGCTTGTGGTGTCGGGAGCGTGGTTGCTTGAAGTGGCTGGAGTCTGAGCTTGTGAAGGCGTTTGGCTCGGTTTGGCTGCAACGCTGGACTGAAAATCTGCTAACACACGCTGTCGTTCTTCGTGCGTTACGGTCCCTAAGTTATTGACCAACTCTCGGACTCGCTTGGCAGTCTGAGTTGGAAAGTGCAGCAAGAGCTGCCTACCCGTGGCAGCATCGACGCTTGAAATCAGGATCGCAATTTGCCGAAGGCGATCGCTGTTTTGTGTTGCGGCTTGCATGAAGGCACGATATCTAAACGGGAGCTCAGGAAGTTGGATAGACTTGAGCCGAAGTTAGCGTTTTTTGCCAAATCGTGTCGATAGTGATTCCCGGTAGGCTAGCTGAGCAAGGGCGTTTCAAACGGAGCCAAATCGTTGGTTGAAGCTAGGCATTCAACGAAGCAAGCCTTGCTACCGTGATGGTGGCAAGGCTTTGCTGTCTTTTCAATAATTTCTTGGGATCGCCGCGGTTGCCGGAACCTAGGTGCCAAACTCTGGACGCCGTCGTCCAAGCTGTTCTTGCAGGCGAGCAACGATGCTTGAATGCATTTGACTGACGCGGCTTTCGCTCAGGTCAAGCGTCGCGCCAATTTCCTTCATCGTCAGCTCTTCATAGTAATAAAGAATGATGATAAGGCGTTCGTTCCGGTTCAACCCCTTGGTCACAAGACGCATCAAGTCGCCCTTTTGGACGCGGCGCGTTGGGTCTTCACCCTTCTTATCTTCTAAGATGTCGATTTCCCGAACATCTTTGTAGCTGTCCGTCTCGTACCACTTCTTGTTGAGGCTGACGAGATTGACGGCATTGGAATCGCTTTGCATCTTATCGAGTTCAGCGACGCTGATCTCCATGTGCTCGGCTAGCTCAGTTTCAGTCGGTGCGCGACCGTACCGAGCCTCAAGTTTCTTCTTCGCTTCGCCAAGCTTGCTAGCTTTGCTACGAACAAGGCGTGGCACCCAATCCATGGATCGAAGTTCGTCGAGCATTGCACCTCGGATACGAGGCACGCAGTACGTCTCAAACTTGACTCCACGACTTGTGTCGAATGCGTCGATAGCATCCATCAAGCCGAAGATGCCGGCGCTGATGAGGTCATCAAGCTCGACACCGTCTGGAAGGCGTTGCCAGATGCGGTCACCGTTGTAACGCACCAGAGGCATGTACTGTTCGATCAGTCGATTACGAAGGTCGACGTTGTCCGAATCAGCCTTATATTGCTTCCAAACTTCTTGGATTTCTTCATTTGGCGCAGTCTTCGTTGCCATCCAATCCTCCGTGAGCTGACTGGCAGAGTCGGCGCGGTTGTCATAGGAAACATCAATGCCGTCGTGCTCTGCCCTTGTTTCAGGATGCGTTAAGGGGAGTTCCCCATGACGCAACCAAAATTGAGCACCGGCCGCATTCAGCTTCTTGAGCCACCAAGACGCCGAATGTAAGGGCACAAGTGTCGGTAGCACAAATCGGAACTTTCCGCAGCATCATGGCCTCGTGCCACAAACACCACACAGTTCAAATTTGCACCGTAGGAACCTCTTTTAGCGAGATCTTCGCGGCGAAGCTATGCCAACTTTCTCTCAGGGGAATCCGCTTGATCGGATTCTTTGCCAGCGACTGCCGAATGTAGGCTTGCCATTTCGCTTCGGAAACGATTTTCGACAGATTCGCGAACAGTTTGCTCGGCAATGAAGCCGATGCAATAACCAATCACCGCGAATACTGGGAAAACCACCAGACAGTTTGAGAGTATTTCGTTGGGAAGCGTGCCGACCAAGAGTCCCCGCACAATCAAGAATGAGATTGCCAAAACTCCCAGCACGCCAGAATATGCTCGAGCCATTTGACCTTCTCCGTCCCTGCTACGCGACTTCCTTGCCGATTAACATTCCTCAGTTTTAATGGAGCGAACACCATAGCGAACAAACGCAATGGTACTCCTCGGTAAGAACTAGTATCGGACTCTGTGGTGTAAAGGTTTAATCATTTTTCTTCAGGCCGCATAACTTAACAGCCAGTTGTTCCGTCGGTGCTGTAAGCCGGGAGAAGCTACGCCGGTTGCGCCTGGTGTTGAGAGCTGCCAAGCATGATGCTGGCGAGCTTTCGACCACTGGCAACCGCAATGTCCTGTGGCACATGTTGCCCCGTCGTCACGTAGCTGATCGGCAATGGGCTCTCTGCTAGCATCTCGTACCAAGTTCCCAAGCAAACTGATTCATCAATCTTGCTCAGCAGGAGATGCGATGGTTGGGTTACCGCAAATCGTCGCATCGCATCCTTGGCAGCTTGATGCGACATCGCAGTGTTCAAGACCAAATGGCGCTGGTCAGGTTGAGCCGCATCAAGGAACTGACCCAGGACGGCGAGCTGTTCCGAGTCACGCGGAGACCGGCCCGCGGTGTCAATGAGAATAATGTCGCATTCACGTTGTCGTTGGATCGCACCGGTAATTTGATCAGGGGCACTGACAACTTCCAGTGGTGCCGAAATCAGTTCTGCATACTGCAGCAGTTGGTCAACCGCACCAAGTCGAAAAGTGTCGATGGTTATCATTCCAACGTCCAGACCGAGGTCAAAGCGAAACCCGGCAGCGATCTTGGCGAGCGTTGTGGTCTTGCCTACTCCGGTGGGGCCCATAAAAGCGACTACCGCTGGGTCTCCGCCTGGCGTGGCCTCTATCGGCCCGCTGGTCCTAAACTGCTTGGCAAAGTGCTGTCCGATTCTCCCCCGAAGCAACCAGGTGTCGTCTTGTTGGTCCGTCGGTAATTCCTGTAGCGAAGATTTGACCAGTTCAGCAGCGACTTTGGCGGGGAAACCCTGATCGAGCAACTCGCTGACGACTTCGTAGGCCGCAGCCGGCATGCGATCTGTAACCTTCGGTCTGGGAGTTTCCGTGGCGTCTGTTTCCTGTGTCGGGCGAGGCTCAAGGGCATCAGGAGTTGGGGCCGCTTGCCCTTTCAACGCGTTTTTGTCTTTTCTGCCGCTGAGAGAGCGTAGTCGATCACCGAAGCGAGATTTTGGTGGATTACTTGGCTCATCCGCAGGTGGCAAATCGCCTTCGCTGATCGAAGCGGGCGAGTCGGCAGATGGTCTCGTTCGTTCCACCACATGTACTGAATGGGCCCTGACTGGATCGATGGTCGTGGTCGCGCTTTGCCTTGAAGCTAAGTCAGCAAACTTGCTGGCAACCGGCATTTCTGCGCTCGCTTCGACTTCGATCCACTTCTTGCCGAAGACGCTCAGACGCGATTGTTTGACCTGCCGTGTGTGAAGCACCGATGCATCTGGGCCAAGTTCTAGGCGGACGAGTTGGAGTGCTTCTTGCAGCGATTCCGCTCGAAAGGTTTTGATTTGCATCGAATCTCCTAGTGCTTAACTAGGCCTTAACATCTGTTGGTCTGTTTGCAACTGTCTCGCTGCGTGCGGCAGCTATGCGCTGACCGGATCCGTGACCAGTCCGACGGATACGGGCGTTGTTTGACGGGTTAGTTCTGAGAAACTCAAAATTCGTAGATGAGGAAGTTGGCTTTCGGTGATACGTCGCAGGGCGGAGCGAATCCGCTGGTTTACCAGTAGAACTGGAGGGTGCCCCGCATCGGTTAACTTGGGAAGCTGTTCGGCGATTTGTCTGCAAGTCATATCAATCACCTGCGGCGACATGCGAACTTGCATGCCTCGATCGGTAATTTGAACTCCAGCGGCAATTCTATCTTCTACCGCCGGGTCGATCGTAAGGACATGAAGTTGGCCGGACGTGTCAGAGAAACGTTGACTGATGGTGCGAGCGAGCCGGTTGCGAACCGCGTCGGTCAGCAGCAGCGGATCCTTGATGCGGGACGCGTAGTCACCAAGCGTTTCAAGAATCAACCCAAGCTGGCGAATTGGGATGTCTTCACGCAGTAGGTTTTGCAAAACACCCTGAACGTCGGAGAGCTTCATGACTGCAGGAATCAACTCATCAACGACTGTCGGGCTATGTTCTTTGAGTTGATCGATGATGGTCTTTGTAACGTCCCGCGTTAGTAGTTCATCAGCATAGCGTCGCCCAATGTCTTCGATGTGTGTCGCGATGACCATTTCAGGTGTGGCGACGTCAAACCCGTACAGTTGTGCTTGGAGTTTTTGATCCTCGCGAATCCAGAAGGCTTGATTTCCGAGTACCGGGTCGGTGGTTGCGATTCCGTCCTGCAGCGAACCGGTAACCGGGCCAGAAGCTACCGCCAGTATTCGGCCTGGTAAGACTTGCCCGGTCGCGACGTCATCACCTGCGATTTGGATCACGTAAGCATGTTCGGGCAGTTCAAGTTGGTCTTGCAAGCGAATTCTTGGAAGCAAGATTCCCATTTCGCTGGCAATTGTGCTTCGAACGCCCTTAATTTTGGGCAGCAGTTCTCCACCCTCTGCGGGATTGGCCAATGCGAGGAGTTTACCGCCCAGTGACAATCGCATCGCGTCGACGTTGAGATAGTCTGCTGGTTCCGGTTCAGGCGGCTGTGCTTTCTCAACTTCAGCCTGCGCTTCTGCTGCTTGCTCGCGGATTTCGTCTTCGCGGGTTTGTTTTGCGATCATGAAACTCAGGCCGATGCAACCACCGCCAAGCGTGAGCAATGGAAGTGTGGGGAGTTGCGTAAAAATAAGCAGCCCGAGGAATCCACCCGCTACAGCCAGTGCTTGTGGACGAGAAAGGAGCTGAGCAAGGAACTCTGTGGGCAGGTTCGTTTTGGCTGTGCTTCGAGTCACCAATAATGCGGCAGCCAGCGAAATCAAGAACGCGGGAACTTGACTGACGAGCCCGTCACCGATGGTGAGAGTTGTGAAGAGTTCGAACGCTTGTCCAATGTCGAGCCCGGCATAGAAGATGCCTACAAAAAGTCCGCCAGCGATGTTGATCAGTGTAATCAAGATACCAGCGACGGCATCTCCCCGAACAAACTTGCTGGCACCATCCATGGCCCCGTAGAAATCTGCTTGGCTGGTCAGGTTCTCGCGTCGACGCTGCGCTTCGGCTTCGTCAATCGCTCCAGAGTTCAGGTCGGCATCGATCGACATTTGTCGGCCCGGCATGCCGTCCAATGCAAACCTAGCGGCAACTTCACTGACTCGCGTTGCTCCCTTGGTAATGACCAGGAACTGGATCAGCACGATGATCACAAAGATGATAATTCCAACGGCCGTTCGATCACCGGCGACGAATTGCCCAAAGGCTTGAATGACACCTCCGGCGGCTTCCAGGCTGTCGGTGTCTGCGCGGGTTAGAATGAGCCGCGTCGTGGCGACGTTCAGTACGAGTCGGCCAAGTGTGGTCGCGACCAGCAAAGACGGGAATATGTTAAACTCTAGGGGTGTTTTAATGTAAATTGTCGTCAGCAAGACAATCACGGATATCGCGATATTGGCCGACAACAGCAGGTCCATCACCATTGTCGGCAATGGGACAAGGATGACGACAATGCATGATATAATTGAGATCGGGAGGATTAGCTCCCGATACTGTTGAAGTTGCTTCGCGAAGTTCATGATCTACTGGCCTGGGACGTGGTGCATTCGCCCAGCTCACCAGTGCCTGAAGAACAGTTTCGCTGGCGGCGGGAGCCAGTGAACCGCCCTAATCACGGTCGACTATTGTTGGATGTCACCCGTCAAATGGTCGAAGGAAGGCATGTGGGCTTGGCAAAACAGTAAGCCATGCGACAGTAGCTAAAATGGGCCGTCAGTGTCTATAGAGCTTGTCGTGCCTGAGCGGCTGAAGATCGCACAGGTTGCGGCCCCGACCAGTGGTCACTCGAGAGCGGCCATGTGAATGTCGTCACGATTCACCAGATTTGGAGTTCCGGCGTTGCCTGAAGCAAAAGACAGCGGTAAAAGCAATGCCCCGAATAGCTATCCAACTTGGAGCCCGCGTTTCTGGCATGGTATGCGAAGTCACGTTTGGTGGCGGACGCTGCTATCAAACGGGCTGCGGATTTCATTCTCGAGAATGCATATCGTATTGGGCGTTAGCTTCTTCACGCCCCTAAACGACTTGCTAGCATTTGTTCAGTGGTGCATCTACGGGCGGAAAATCGCTAAGGCGGAATTGCAAGCACCGCCCGTCTTCATCATCGGCCATTGGCGAAGTGGTACCACGTTACTGCACGAATTGCTAGTAACCGATCCGCAGTTCGCTTGTGCGAGCACATTCCAGTGTTTCGCTCCGAGCCACCATTTGGTCAGTCAGTGGGCATTCGTCAAATTTGGAAGCTTCTTGCTGCCAGATAAGCGTCCGATGGACAACATGAAAGCCGGGTGGGAGTTGCCTCAGGAAGACGAATTTGCATTGATGAATTTAGGTGTTGGGTCACCTTACTTGCGGATTGCCTTTCCCCAAACGCAACCCAAACGGCTTGAGTATCTGACGCTTGCCGACGTACCTGCCGAACCAAAACGGCTATGGTCCGACGCACTGCAGTGGTTCGTCCGCACTTTGGCCGTTGCCAATCCAGGCAAGCGTTTGGTGATGAAGAGCCCAACGCATACTGGGCGAGTTGCCTTGTTGGCGGAGCTCTTTCCTGGTGCAAAGTTTGTTCACCTGACGCGCGACCCGAAGAAACTTGTGCCTTCAACGGTGCGCCTGTGGGATTCGCTCGACGCTGTCCAGGCACTGCAGCGCCCCGCCGATGATCCCGCTGCGGACCATCAGTACGTAGATGATTGCATGCAGGAGATGTACAAAGGCTTTGATCAGCAGGTTGCCGGGCTGCCCCGTAGCGACTTCATGCAAATCCGCTACGAAGATCTCGTCAAAGATCCTCGCGGTATCGTTGAACAAATCTATTCGCAGTTGGGGCTGGACGGATTCGACGTGATGCTACCGCACTTAGAAAAGCGACTGGAGGGGCACGGCGAATATCGCGTGAACCAGCATGCCACCAACGCCGAGAAAGAACAGGCGATAATGCGGCGGTGGGCAAAGTACGCCTGCGATTTTGGCTACGAGTAATCCACGGGAAGCGTTGCGGTGCAGAAGCGTGCTCGCGGAAACAAGCCTACTCGCTGTTAGGCTGCGTCGCCAATCCAGGTCTTCAGTAGGTTCACGGCAGCATCTGGATTCTCTTTGATGAGTGCCGAGACGTCTTCTTTCACTTCCGCGCCAGTGACCTCGAAGCTAACCTTGCGGTCCTTCCCACCAGCGCCTTCTTCGCCGTCAGCCTCTTCCTGGATATCTAGTTCATCATAAATGTTCTCTGGGATTTGAAGGCCAAAACCATCTGCAAACTGTTTGTCTTTGTCGTTCTCGCCTACGGATTTGACCCAGCCAGACATCATGCCAAGTCCAACGATCAAGACTGCCAATAGTGCGATCGTGCTCCAGGAATCGGTCAGCCATGCAAGTACACCAGCCATCATGCTGGGCTCGGGCAGCGGATCCACGGGCGTATCGGCGTAGGTCGTCACGGTTACATACGGCGTGGGAGCTTGTCCGCCACGAAGTCCGACAGGGAGTGCTTCCAAGGCGGCTTGCAGTTGAGCAGTGATTTTGGATTCCACTGGTGCCAGTTGAGCTTCCGTTGGAGGTTCCAAGTCTTCTGATTTTTGGTCGGGATTGGCCAGAAGCGTTTGGTGTTCCCAGACTTTACGAATGTGAGAGTCGGGGATCGCTAGGTTCACAGTGAGCTTTGTTGGTGTAAGACCGGCGGTGCTCTTGACGACCGTCGTGTGACCAACCGTGTTTGCTGTTTCCTCTGAAGACTCCTTGCTGGTGGCAACCTGCATTTGCGACGAAGTGCTTAGCTGCGCGGCGGTGTTCGCTACGGCGCGATCCTGGTTCGGGCCAGTGCCGGGAGCCCCTGCCGGAGGTGATTTTTCGTTTTGCGTGTCCTTACGCGACGTCGTGGACCGGAGAGCCACTGGGGAGCCGTCGTAAGTGAGTTCCTTTGAAGCTTGCTCAAGGGTTGGGTCCAATTCGACCGCGACCATCAATTGGACGTCACCGTATTTGTTGCCGAGGAAATCAAAAATCTGACTTTCGAGCTTTTCCTCGTAACGCATTTGCTCAGTTAAGTACGGCGAGTCGCTCATGATGTCAGTGCTCGGGTCATACAGCGTGTTTGCACCCACATCCATGACAGATATGTCGTTCTCGGTCAGTCCAGCAAACGTCTTCATCGTATGCTTAGCGATACTGCGGAGCATGTTTGTTTCGACTTTTCGGCCCAGCGGAGCTCGGACCCAAACGCTACAGACGCTCTTCTCTTCTTTCAGGAAGCCCTCTTCAGCTTTGTCGTATTCAACGGCTGCCCATTCAATTCCGTTCATCTGCATCAGCAGTGTTGCAAACTCTTGTTCAGCGGCCGAATCGAATCGCATTCGCATTTTGCTGGGAGAATCGAAGACACTGCCGGCTTCAAGCGCGGCCTGGATTTTGCTCCCCCATTCCGCAGGCATCGCGCCCGAATTGCTGAGAGCTTTTAAGTAGAGATCTTTCTCACCGACTGGAATCTTCATTTGCCGGCCAACGCGGTTGTAGCCCCGCAAACCCGCCTCCCCGAATGCAGATTCCATTCGATCCAATTCACTCTCGGTGAACGATGCTCCGAGCAGTGTTTCATACTCGTTGCCGTCACCCACGGTGAGAATCCAACCAAGGCTAACGACGATCACGCCAACCATCAATCCCGCCATGATGCGAGCTTGAGGAGTCATTGCAGAGAACAGGTCGCTAAGCTGCTTTCCAATTTGTGAAAGTGTATTCATGGCAAAACTATGGTCAGATAAACTGTGCGAAGCGTCGGGGAACTAGCGTTAAATTCGAATGGCGTTGATTTCTTCGTAAGCTGCCAACAATTTGTTGCGGACTTGGACAAGCAACCGGAATGCCATGTCTGCTTTCTGCACCGCCGAGAGTACCTCAACCTGTGATACTTCACCGCCGGTTAGCAGCTCGTGCACCTGAGAGTCAGCGTCTTTTTGCATCGTATTGACACTGCCAATTCCCTCGGACAACATTTCAGCAAATCCACCCGATTCCTTAGCTGTGGGCGCGGATTTTGTTTCATCATCTATGCTCTTGTTCAACAGCCGCTGCGCGATTGGTAAATCGAAGGAGGTGGCTTTGATGGAGCTGATGGGGTTCATTGCAAGTAGCCTTCTCCGTCAGCCGACAAGCTCGCCGATTCTTGCACAAGACGGGAGTGGTTCTAGCCGCGGTGTAGCGTTTTCTCGCTTCGTTGAGTCAGTAGTTCATAGGAACGAACACGCTTTACGTCAGTGCGACTCGCACTAGGCTAGAATGGAGAGAGTCTGCCTTCCTAGGTTTTTGCTGATTTCCATGACTCCAATGTTGGCTTCGTAGGAACGGGTCGCTTCTAGGGCATCAACGAATTGTTCATTCAAGTTGATGTTCGGATAGGCAACATAGCCGCGTTCGTCAGCGAGCGGATGCTCGGGCTGGTAGCGAAGCTTGGGTTCAGATTCGTCGATCTCCACCGACTTGACCTTTACACCGTGTGCGTCGCCGCTAGCCACAATGCTGTCGTCCGTTTGAAAAACCGTGAATCGAGGTTGGTAGGGTTTGTTGGCTCCGTCTTCGTCCGCGACGGTTGTCATGTTCGCAATATTGCTCGAAATTGTGTTCAGTCGAGTTCGCTGAGCAACAAGCGCGCTGGTGCTGACGTCTAATGCACTGATCATTCAACCGCCTCCTTCCATGGGGGAGCCTTGCCCAGGTTTCAATGGGCCAAGCTTCGGGATTTGTCCAACGTCGTTCGACTTTAGGAAAAATTCAAACTTGTCGAAAGGTTGATTCAAAGGCTCGCCTTGGCGGGCGTCCCAAGGTGCATCTGCTAGCAGGATTTAGATCGTCTCTTCGCTGGTCGCATCGCGGCCGAGAAACAGCAGAATAAGGGCCAGGGCCGCGATGCCGAGCGGAATCAGCAAATAGCTGCTCAGCCCGAATCCGGCGGGCAAAGTGCCCAGGCAAATGGCAACCGCGCCGATCGTCAGCGCGTAAGGAATCTGTGTGCGAACATGAGCAATATGGTCGCAGCCACTGCTTTTTGAACTCAGGATGGTCGTATCCGAGATCGGCGAGCAGTGGTCACCAAAGATCGCGCCTGCAAGCACACTGCCAATGGACGCCGTCAAAATCGAGTGGTCCACGGCTGGAGCTGTGCCGGTTGAAGTCTTAATCAATTCGTAGACCAGCGGGATGACAATTGGCATCAGGATGGCCATCGTGCCCCAACTGGTGCCGGTCGAAAAGGCAATCGCACTTGCTAGCAAAAAGACAATTGTTGGCATCAGCGCGGGTGAAACCTCAACTTGCGATATGTTCTCAGCCAAGAATGCACCGGTCTTGAGGTTGTTGGTGACATCAGGATCGCTGCCGGTTAGATCGCTGAGCGTCCATGCTAGCCACAGAATCACCAATGCTGGTAATACATGCAGGAACCCCTTAAGCGAAGCGTTGCCGATTGCGTTCAGGTCCAAGTCCCGTTGGGTAGCAATCTGCACAAGAATGACGGCCAAACCGGCCAGAGAGCCGTAGACGAGAGCATAGCTGCTGTCGCCGTTGCCGATGATCGCGCCCCACTTTTGAAGAAACGAATCAGGCAAAGCCTCGTCGGCCAAAGCCGCCTTGCCAGTCACCGCCAGCCACCACAAAACGACGCCGACGGTAATTACGATCGGGATGATCGCGTTCCAAGGTCGCGGCTTCCCGGTTGAGGAAACTTCTGGCTCCGGTGGATCTTTCTGCTTGAAGGCTCGGCGTTCGGCGGAGAGCATTGGTCCAAAGTCGCGACACATCCACGCGCATAGGAGCACAAAAACGAGGGCATACAGAATGTAGAAACGCGTCGGAATGGTTTGGAGAAAGACACCAAACGTCTTGCTGCCGATATCAATCCCGGACGCTTCAAAGCCCTTTTGCATGGAGCTGATCTCTGTTGCTACCCAGGTGCTGACCAGAGCGAGACCAGAAACGGGGGCTGCCGTTGAATCGACCAAGAACGCGAGCTTTTCGCGGCTGATTTTCAATCGGTCAGTCACGGGCCGCATCGTTGAGCCAAGCAGCAGAGTGTTGGCGTAGTCGTCAATGAAGACAACCAAACCGAGCAACCAGGTAAGGACCTGTCCGCCCCGCCGGGTGCGAGCCAAGGGGGCTGCCCAGTTGACAATGCCAAGCATGCCGCCGCTGCGATGGATCAGTGAGACTTGAATACCGAGGATGCTGGTGAAGAGCAAAATCAGCAGATTGCCCGTTGATGTCAGGTTGGCCCACAAGCTGTCTTGGATGAGTCGCTTGAATAATTGCGTGGACACGAATCCAAACCAGGAGCCTGAATCTTCCTGTCCCGCCGTGATGGTCGCATAAGCGGCTGGGGTGGGTAGCAGGATGACGATCGCTGCAACAATTCCGGCCAGCAATGAAAGGACGACACGTTTTGTGGCGATGGCGAGAACGATGGTCAACAATGGCGGCACGATGCACAGCCATCCGACCGGACTGGAGCCGTCCATTGAAAGCCTCTGGAAAGCGGTGGCGGAAATTGGTGAGCTTATTCAGGTTGCCAACTAGGCAGCAACACTATAACCGACACTCCACCAGACGTGCGATTGCCAATCGAGATCTTTCCGCCGTGAGCGGCCACAATCCTCTCTGCTTTCGACAACCCGATGCCAAGTCCGCGTCCTGATTCGCGGCCGCTGTAATAAATGTCGAAGCACCGCTCGGCCGCTTCGTCGCTCAGCCCGGGACCATTGTCGCTGACTTCGATAAGCACCTTGGGCGGCGTTTCTTCTTGCCCGTCGTTGGGAGCTATTTGAAGTTCAGCCCGCGCGTCGCCGCGGATGCTGATCGAGATCTCGCCGCCATCGCTCATGCATTCAATCGAGTTTCGGCAAAGGCACCAGAGTGCTTCCGTGATTGCATTGTTGTCCCAACGCAACGACTCGGGGCAATTCTCCGAGACGCTTGTCTTGACGAAGATCCCACGTGACTGAGCGAAGAGAGAAACGCGCGTGTCAAGCTGCTCAAGAAACTCGGCAGTCGAAACGGTCGACAATGCCAGGGCTGGTGGCCGAGCAATAAGCATGAGATCGCCCAACATTTCACAGCCGCGCATGGCGCTGTCGACAATTGCGGACAACAGCTCGCGGTCTTCCTGAGATGTGCATCGGCTCAGCAAAACGCCAGCCCGAGTACTAATGTTGGCGAGCGGGTTGTTGAGTTCGTGGCTTAGACCATACGCAAAGTTGTAGACCATCTGTTGCCAAGCTTCATCGCGAGAGTGATGCGAATCGGCAACATTGTTTGGCTCCTGCTTGAGCACAGCTTCACACAGGTGTAGCAGTGCGTTCCGCGTTGCGAGAGGCTCTTCATCCGGAGGCGCAGTTGTGTCCTGCGGCGAGCAGTCGTGTTGATTCGACGCTGCTGCCCAAGGTGGCCCATCTTTCAAGCACCGCGCGAGCTGCACCACAAGCCCCGGTGCATCTTGTGTGATACGGTTGCGTTGAAGCCAATCGTCTAGACGGGCATCGTTGTCTCGAAGCTTGGTCAGCCAAGAGGTGGTTATTGTTTCCGCATCGGTTCTTTTCGCATCGTCGTCAGAGCTTGCCAACCAACGGGCAAAGGCGCTCGAGAGAGCAGCCACGGTCACGGCTGTGATGCCACTGTCGACCTTGGCAGTCTGACCCGAAAGCTCTTCGCTCGACTGGGCAGCTCGCTTGGACATATCCGATCGCTACGATTTTAGGGTGCGACCGGTTTGTCGATGTCGAGCAAATCACAAACTCGTTCGATCAAGCGGTCCACTGTAAATGGCTTTTGAACAAAGTCATCTGCACCCGCTTCACGCAGGTCACCCACCTTGTCTTGCTCAATCATCCCGGAGATGCAAATGATCTTCACCGAGTCGAGTGTGCTGTCGCTTCGAACACGCTGACACACTTCTTTGCCATTGATGTCTGGAAGCATAACGTCCAAGACAACAATGTCTGGTCGGAACTCTTTGACCTGCATCCCGGCATCAAAACCATTGTTTGCAGTTCGAATTTCGAACCGGCCGTCGCGCTCAAACGCGTCTGCCATTAGATCCACCAAGTCTTGTTCGTCGTCCACGATCAAGAGCTTCTTCTTGCCGTTCTCCAGGGCATCGGTTGGAATACCGTTGTCCTTCATGAACGAAAAGAGGTGGTCGCGAGGAATGCGCCGAAACCTACTGCCAGGGACTCGGAACCCCTTGAGTGTTCCGTTGTCAAAACAGCGAATGATCGTCTGCTGGCTAACCTTGCAGATCTTCGCAGCCTCGCCCGTTGTGAATACCGTTTTCGTCGTCGACATGCCTTCCACCACCCTTCCTGATCGATGGACACGCTAGCAGCACGGTCTGAGAGGCTCTTCGAGCACCCATCCTTAGGCCGTTACCATGGAATTAAGGCAATTCCACTAGCTTGAAAAAGCGAAGGAACTCGCGTAGAGACGCTAACCTCTGCGGGTTCCTTATCCTGTAGCAATTTCCGCTACTGCCAAGCTTGCCAAGTTTGACAGTTCAACCGGATTATAGCGATTGAACTGGCTGGGTCAAGATTAACATGTTTGATCTAAGTGCCTGTTCTGTATTGAGTTACGCCCATTTACCGCGAGTCGGCGTTCAAAAAAATCACCCAAAATGGTCAGATCATCCAGTTCCGTAAACCTAGCTGCACTACCCAGAGTGTTGCAGAAACTACTGACACCGTTCGCAAAAATGCCTCACCGAGCACGTTAGAAGCTGTTCGAAACGTAGGTAGCCGTGGCAGCAAAAAATATTCTGCGACTCTTGAGGCTACTTGATCGCCGGCCTGGCTCCTCCGCCGGCGCCTTCCAGATAAGCAAGCACCAAAGAAAGATCCGCAGGAGTAATTCCGCTGATTCGACCTGCCTGATCGAGGTTTATCGGCTTGATCTTTGCGAGCTTCTGTTTGGCTTCAGTGCGCAACGACGGGATCGCCGCGTAATCAAACCATTCCGGGATCTTCTTATTTGCCATCCGCCGCTGCCGATCAACCTGCATCTTCTGGCGATCTACATAGCCTTCGTAGCGAATGTCCCAAACGACTTGATCGACGACTTCGTTGGAAAACCTGGCGAGTTCGCCTACGTGGGCGCACAGGTCTTCCCATGTGGTTTCGTTTCGTCGCAAGTGTTTTGTGCCGCTCTCTTTCTCACTACTCACACTGCCCATTACAATTCGGCTGTCATCCAAAATGCGCTTCGCGTCGGCAATATCAGCCTCCTTCTGCTGCAGTCGATTGAGGCGGTCTGTAGGTACCAGGCCAAATTCACTTCCCAATCTGGTAAGACGCCTGTCCGCGTTGTCTTGACGCAACAGCAGCCGATACTCAGCGCGGCTGGTGAACATTCGATAGGGCTCATCCACTCCGCGGGTAACCAAATCGTCAATCAACACGCCGATATACGACGAGTCGCGGGACAATAGCAGGGGTTCCTTGCCAGCAATTGCTAGGGCCGCGTTGGCTCCCGCAATCAACCCTTGGCAACCGGCTTCTTCATAGCCTGTCGTGCCATTGATCTGTCCGGCCAGATAAAGCCCGTCAACAGGTTTGCTCTCCAGCGTTGGCAGCAATTGATCCGGCGGCGCAAAATCGTACTCCACCGCGTAGCCGTAGCGCATGATCTGTGCCTTCTCCAGACCTGGAACAAGGCGAAGCATCTGATCCTGCACGTCGCGCGGCAGGCTAGTCGAAATGCCGTTGACGTATACCTCATTCGTGCGCCGGCCTTCTGGTTCAAGGAATAGTTGATGTCGATCCTTGTCTGCAAAGCGGACAACCTTATCCTCGATCGATGGGCAGTAGCGTGGGCCGGTGGAATTGATTTGGCCTGAGTACATGGGAGCGCGGGCCAAATTTGCTTGGATAACCTCATGGACTGCATTGTTGGTGTATGTGATGTAGCACGGAAGCTGGGCTTGGTTCAGCGAGTCAGTCATGTACGAAAACGGCTGTGGATTCTCATCGCCCGGCTGCTCCTCAGTTGCTGAGAAGTCAATGGTCTTCGCATTGAGTCGCGGGGGCGTCCCGGTCTTAAAGCGGGAAAGCGAGAAACCGCATCGAAGCAACGCACCACTAATGCCTTCGGTGGTGCCCTCCCCTGCTCTGCCACCAGCCGTCTTGGCTTCGCCGGTATGCATGATGGCTTTCAAGAACGTGCCCGTCGTTAGCACCACTGCCTTGGCACGATAGATTGCGCCGCCCCGAACTCGGACGCCCAAAATACGTCGCTTCCCTGCGGACTCCTCCAGCTCAAGGTCCTCAACCAATTCTTGCAGCAGCGAGACGCCGGGGTAATCTTCCATCACGAATTTGATGTACTGCTGGTAATCTCGCTTGTCTGCCTGCGCACGCGGGCTGTGCATCGCAGGGCCCTTGCGGCGATTCAGCAGCCGAAATTGAATCCCCGTTTCGTCGATCGCATGGCCCATCAGACCACCCAATGCGTCGATTTCACGCACAATCTGCCCTTTGGCAACTCCGCCGATCGCAGGATTGCAGCTCATCTGGCCGACTGTATCCAGATTTCCCGTCAGCAGGGCTACCCGCGCACCAATCCGAGCGGCAGCGGCAGCCGCCTCGGTCCCTGCATGGCCAGCACCAACGACAACGACATCGTATTCGTAGGAGCTCGGCGGTATCGACGCGTGGTTGTTCATTCCGAAGCCTGTTGGATCAGTGTGCGGCAGATAAAGCTAGCAATACCGATGACCGCTGTTTCAGTGTGGAGCCACATTTTAGTTATGCCCAGGATTCTTGGCGACCGACGAAATAGAAACATATAGATAGAGGCTTTGCGCCCTTCGTACGCGCGAATTTTGGGGGCTAGAGGAAGTGCACGGACCATCGAACTGGAAAAAAACTCAACGAATGGCTCGCTTTAGGATGGAGCTTGGGCGCCTGTTTGTCGCTATGGCGGCCGGAGGTGTCGGGCTCGCAACGGCACCATCCTTACTCGCGCAGGACGCTGGGCCCGTTGTGGCTCTCAAGACTCCCGCTTTTCAAATCCCCTACACCATCGATGCCCGTGGAAAGCGGCCCGCCAAAGTTCAGCTTTGGGTTTCGATCGATCGTGGCCAAAATTGGCAATTGCACGGCACCGAGTCACTCGACAACAAACTGTTCGACTTTCGTGCCGCCGCCGAAGGTGAGTATTGGTTTTTGGTGCAATCGGTTGATGATTCTGGAACCGCTTTTCCCTCCAATGCCAAGCCGATGCGGGTCTTGGTGGATACGACCAAGCCAAGAGCGGAAATCGTGGCCGACTACTCTGTTGAAGGGGATTTGATCGTTGATTTGTCCGTCATTGAATCGCACTTAGCACCTGAAACAGCCGTGTTACGTTATCGGACGGATCAGGACGATCAATGGCATGACGTAGAACTGAACCTGGGCGACGCCGAAGAGGGACGGCTGGTGGATACCATCCGCGTGCCAGTCCCAGCCTGTCGTGAAATTGGCCTCGTCTTCCAAATTCAGGACAAGGCCGGCAACGCTGGGCAGACTACGTTTAAGTACGAAGTGCCTCGAACGGCAGGACTCGTTCCCGACATGACATTGGCCAGTACCAGTGATCAGAATGGTAAGTTCGTGTCCATTCCAGGTGCCACTTCGTGGGATCCCGTCTCGGAGCAGACGAAGCGTAAACTGGCGGCGCGGCAGCGAGCCGCACTACCTCAAGAATCTCAGTCGCCAGTCGGACAGCATCCAGCAACGCAGCCGCGCGCGGCTTCTCAGCAACACTCACCAGCATTACACGCTGGCGAGAACATGCAAGAGAACCCAGGGCGATTAGCAGGTAATTCCTCGGCGAACGAGTTTTCATCGCCCTACGGTGGTGTCTCGAGCGGGCTAGCACTCGAACCGTCCACGCCGATGGCCGAAGAGTTGCCTGCGCCGAAGCCAGAGGGGGCCGAATCGCCAAGATACACAACCACCTACGAAGCTCCAGCAACGCCCAGCAACGCAGCATCCAGCAACGCAGCATCCCGTCGTCCACCGCCAAGCAGTCC
>CAYPLE010000010.1:0-39813 GCA_964411445.1 uncultured Pirellulaceae bacterium | reverse complement strand
CCAGCAACGCAGCATCCAGCAACGCAGCATCCCGTCGTCCACCGCCAAGCAGTCCAGAATTGCAAGGTGGGACGCCTGGGACGTTTCGCACGCCGAGCGCAATCGATTTGCCTGCCAGCGAGTTGTCAGGAAGCGATTTCTCAGCAAATGCGCACACGACAGATGCTACGCCGGATCGCGCGGATATTGAACTTCGAGATCAACTAACACGGCCCCAGAACGACACGGTTTCGCGCAATGTCGCAGTGGACGCACCTCGGTCCGATGCTTCGCTTGATGCATTTCAGTGCAATAGCCGGGCGTTCAGTTTAGATTACGCTGTAGAATCCTTGGGCGGATCGTCGCTATCGACTGTCCAGCTTTGGGGCACCGAAGACGCCGGTGCGTCTTGGCAGCAGTGGGGCGAGGATCCGGATCGCGTCAGTCCGTTCGACGTCAAAGTTGGCAATGATGGGCTGTTCGGTTTCCGGATGGTGGTCGTCAGTGCAAACGGGCTCGTTAGCAATAAACCTCGCCCAGGTGACAAAGCGGATGTTTGGATACAGGTCGATACGTCCGTGCCTACCGTTCAGATTTCACGGGCCGTCTATGGTATCGGTCAGTTGGAAGGAAAGTTGGTCGTTGATTTTTCGTGCATCGACAATCAACTGCTCCGCCAGCCAGCCGCGTTGTACTACCGTACCAACAAGGCTGAGAAGTGGCGTTTGATCGAACAGAATCTAGACGCCAACGATACTTACGCCTGGAAGCCACCGCTCGACCTTCCCGATCACATCTATCTGAAGGTGCAAGCCGTCGACCAAGCTGGCAACATTGGCAACCACGAATTGGACAAGCCTATCAACGTGAAGGGCCTTGCGCCACGCGGCCGCATTCATCGTGTGCGTCCTATCCGGTAGTTGGTGTGCTAGGTGGTCTGGCAGGTAAGCCACCGCAGCAAATCATGGCGGCATAAAAAGAGCCTCCAGTGCAAGGTTGGACTGGAGGCTCTGGGATTGTTGGCAGCCCACCGCGGACTAATGCTTGTTCAGCGGTTGCCAGATACCAATGATGTTGTCTTCCGGATCTTTGACCTGAGCATAGATGCCCATGTCACCCACGGTGTCCGGCCCAATCACCAGAGATCCACCGGCGGCCTGGACATCCTTGATCCGTTGCTCGCATGACTCGACCTCGAGAACCAAGACAGGGCTTCGTGCTACGGGGGCATCATCTTCAGGACGCGGATAGGTTCCGCCGTTGATGCCGCCCGCCTGCTTGGGCATAAAGTTTTCGTCGACTTCCGTTGAAAACGCGAACGTATATGGCATTCCGCCGGGCGCGGGGGAAAACTGCCAGCCAAAAACCTTGCTGTAGAAGGTTTCCATGCGTTCTTTGTCTGAATACGGAACTTCAAAATGACAAACTCGATCCACGGTGCTCCCTTTCGATTCGGAAACTAATTCTGAAATTACAACAAACCTCACCGGGGTAGAGAGAGGCACCCTGGCGGTGTAGATAATAGCATTTCTCGCGGCTCGATGTGACGCCCAGCATTTTCTACGATCTCTCGCAACCTATCAGCATTAGATTCGGGGCACAGTTCCTCGAATATACGTCGCAATGAGTACCATCTTCCGTAGTGGATCTGGTTACAAATCCTGGCCGACTCGGCTGCAGCGGAAAATGAAATCGTTTGCTTTTGCGAACAGGAGCTTGCGGTGGTCGCAGCAATCAAACGCTAGTTCGGAGACGGGTACCCAGATCCACTACTGAAGAGCCGCTGGTGAAGATCATGTAGATGCTACCCGAGCCGTCTAGTGAGAATGCTTGCCGGGATCGCGATCGTGATGATGCTGGTCGATGTGGACGTGGATGTTGGGCTTTGCTTCGAAGAGGACTTCCCAGTCAGAATCTGCGATTTTGCAGTCGTCCAGATAGAAAGAAGCGAGCTTTGGGGCGCGTGCCAGGTGGGCCAGGCCGACGCCGGTAATGCTTGGTCCGATCAAATGTAGCGATTTGAGCTCGCTCAATTTGGCGATCTCGTACGCTGCTTCGTCATCAATGCTAGTGCCTCCCAGGCGAAGGTTGGTGAGCGCCGGAAGTTGCTGGAGCGAGCGAATGCCCTGTGCCGTCAATGCGGCTTGTGGCAAATTCAGGATCCTGAGGTTGGGAAGGTCGCCGCTGCAGAGAGTTGCTATGCCGTCGTCGGTCAATTCGCTTTGACGGATCCGCAAGTGCTCAAGCGAGCTCATCTTGGCGACGAGTGCCATTTGCTGGTCGTTGACTCCTCCGTTGTCCAACAGCAGGTCGAGGAGTCCTGTTTGGCTGATAAGCTTGTTGAGGTCTTGTGGTGAAATTCGCGATGCATCAAGGCGAATTTGCTGTGTTTCGCCAGTCGTAAGCATCGCATATTGCGTTTCGAATTCAGCAATGCCCTCAGGGGATGTTTGAAAATCTTGATGATTTTCGCTTTCGACCGTTGGTGCTTCGCGGCTAGCATCGTTCTGCTCGGCAAGCTGTGGCGGTTTGGCTTGCTGGCACCCGGTCAGCATTATGAGCAGTAAGAATCCGGTCACGGATGGTCTGGTCATTAGACTGCGCACGCGTTCGCAAATGCAACGTCGTCGCACCAGGATTCTGCTTAGAACCGATGGTGCTAAGGAATGCATCGGAGTCTTCCTCCTTGCATAGGCTTGCCGGCGGGTTGGATTACTCATCGGCGACGTTGACGTAAACCTTCAATGCAGATTTGTCTTCGACGAGGAGACGCATCATTTCGGCATAGTTGTCCAGACCATCAACTGGACTGGTCAATATCTTTTGCAGCACACCCGGGTACATGACTTCACCGAGTGCCAAGTCTTTGATGCCAGATTCAAAGTGTTCGCTGTTCGCATTCACGCTTCCTACGAGCAGTTTGTTCCCGAGAACCCATTCGATGTTGATTTTGTCGGATGGGATCTCGGTCTGATTTTGGCCGCCAGTGATGCTGGTCCAAACGAGCGTCCCGTTGTGTCCGAGTGCTTGCATGGCTTCGAAGGCAATCCGGCTACTTCCGGTGGCATCGATAATCAAATCAGCCTTGCCGACCTCCTCGGCCAGCTTCATGAGCGGTGTTTCGTTGGTGCTCACATAGGTTGCTTCCATGCCTTCCACAATTTCGCTCTTCAGGTGCGGACCTGGGGCACGGGCCAAGGTGTAGACATCGAGTCCTTTGAGCTTGAGGACGAGAGTCGCAAGCAGACCGATTTGGCCGGATCCCAATACGAAAGCGCGTTGCGGACGCCAGACCTTCATTCGTTTTTGGCATTCGAAGGCCTGTTGAATGGCCTTCGCGGCACAGCTCATCGGCTCCATCAGCACATGCAAGTGCTTCAGTCCGTCTGGGACGCGAACGATATACTCTTCGGAGTCGACGAATTGCTCGGTCAGATAGCCATGCAGAAGGTTGATTCCGCGCTCGTAGTACGTTTCCTCACTGGTCATATCGTAGGTGCCGATCTGGTCGTAGATCGAGCCGCCGGGACGGCGAACGGTTGCAGTGACGTAATCTCCGACTTTCACCCGTCGGACGTTCGGACCAACTTCCATGACCCTGCCAAAGCACTCGTGGCCGAGTACGAGGAAATCGTCTCCCGGAGGAGCGTTGCCGTAGAGCGCGTCATTGATTTCGCGGTCGGTCGCATCCACGCCTACTTTGAGCACCTTGACGCGGACTCCCTTGCCATCGGCGATGCTTCCCAAATCGGGTTCAGGAATGTCACGTTGGTGGACACTGTTGGCTTGGCCTGGCGTTACTGCGATGGCTTTCATGGAAGGAGGCCTTGGAAAAGCTGCGGAGGTTGGATTTATGGCGGATTGCGGACCGCTTGGCCCGACATGTCAGAGCATCCAAATCTTACGCGAAGCAGGCGTTTATTCGAGGGGGGACAGCATGACTGCATTCCGTCTTGCCCCGTTTTTCCTGCAGTTGCCTCAACCCTTCTGCTTGAGCTGCTGCGATCGCTTCTGCCATTTCCGGCAGAGACCGTCGCGCTCGTTCGCGTTGGAGGGAACGTCACAACGCACAGATTCGGGTAGGGACAGATAGCAATCTTTGCTAATTTGCAGCAGTTCCTACGATCGCAGTTTGAACCACTCACGCTAGCGATGCGGCAATTAGGGTGCAATGCGATGCAGCCCGTGATCTCATCGTCGCACTGCGTGATCTTGGATGTAAAAAGCGAGTGAACGATTCATCGAATAGAAAAACGTAGCCATGAGTGAAAAAATGGGCTAAGTTATCGGTAGCTGCTGCCAAGAAGGTGAACGCAGTTAGCGAGGCCAAGTTGCATGCGGTGAGCCAACATCGATCTCTTTGGACTTTGCACTCAATGGATGTTCGAGCGTTTGCGACGACGAAACCTTCAACATTAGTAACCGAGACAAGTTAAGGGATTAGCAAACACTCGTGAGTAGTCGGCGAAAACGCAAGAGCCCACCGAACATCAACTTCATGTCTGACGATGAACTGTTGGACATGCGAATGTGTGATCTTGGGCTCTCTTTGCGTGGGAACGTTCTTGAAGATCGAATCAACCAACTCTATGACGAATTGTCTCATCGCGGCCTGAGCTTCCGGCCGCACTGTTGGTTGTCCGATGAATGGTTTTCGCCCGATGGTGTGCCTGGGATCGCGATACCGTTCTACTTGGCGCACCCACGATTGATTCGCCTTGAACGCAAGCTAATGCTTGAAGTCGAAGGTGGAACGCAGGACTGGTTCATGAAAATCCTGCGACACGAAGCTGGGCACGCGATCGATACGGCTTACCGTTTAAGGCGTCGCAAGGGCTATCGAGAAACCTTTGGACGCGTGTCGGTGCCCTATCCCGACTACTATATGCCTAAGCCGTTCAGCAGAAGTTACGTATTGCACCTGGACATGTGGTATGCGCAATCGCACCCGGTCGAGGACTTTGCAGAGACGTTTGCGGTTTGGCTGCGGCCGCGTAGCCGTTGGAAGACGCAATACAAAGGGTGGCCGGCACTTCGCAAGTTGGAGTTCGTTTGTGAGACGATGAAATCGTTGGAGGAAAAAAAGCCTGCGGTCAAATCGCGTTTGCACGTTGATCCACTGCGGAGTCTCAAAAAGACGCTGCGCGAGCATTACGAGAACAAGCGATCTCACTACGGTTTAGACTATCCAAACTTTTACGATCGCGACTTGCGAAGGCTATTTTCCGATAAGCCTGAACATGCACGGCACCCCAGCGCGTCAGCGTTTCTTCGCCGTCATCGTACCGAACTTCGCAAAGCGGTTGCCAAATGGACCGGCGAGTATCAGTACACTATCGATCAAGTGCTCTCGGAGATGATCGAACGTTGCCGAGAACTCAAATTGCGATTGGCCGGCAACGAAGAAGACACGAAACGGGACCTGATGATTTTATTGACCGTCCAAACGATGAACTTCTTGCACGAAGGGCATCATCGGGTAGCCCTATGAAGCAACTACGCGTCCTCGCATTGGTCAACGAAAACCTTGTCCCACCCGATACCATGGAAGGAAAGACGGACAAAGAGATCGATGAATGGAAGACCGAATACGACGTTGTTTCGACACTTCGCGAAATGGGACACAACGTCGAAGTTCTCGGCGTGAGCGACGATTTGACGCCGATTCGAAACGCGATTCGTCGCCGCAAGCCACACATCGCTTTCAATTTACTGGAAGAATTCCACGGCGTTGTCACCTACGACAACGCCATTGTTAGTTACCTCGAATTGATGCGGCAGCCCTACAGCGGCTGCAATCCCCGAGGGTTGATGATTTCGAAAGACAAGGCGCTTTCGAAAAAGATTCTTGCCTTCCACCGCATTCCATCTCCCAAGTTTGCCGTCTTTCCCCTTGGCCGAAAAGTCGTCAGGCCGAAGCGGCTGCAGTTTCCGATCTTCGTCAAGAGCGTCATCGACGATGCTTCGCTCGGAATTTCTCAGGCGTCGGTCGTCCACGATGACAAAGAACTGGCAGAGCGCGTTGCCTTTGTGCACGAACATACTTTGGCCGATGCCTTGGCTGAGGAATACATTCAGGGCCGCGAGTTGTATGTGGGGGTGATCGGCAATGACCGACTGCAGACACTTCCCATTTGGGAGTTGTATTTCACCAAGAGTGAAGTGCCCGTGATTGCAACGCGGAAGGTCAAGTGGGATCGAAAGTATCAGGAGAAGCTAGGCGTCGAAACCGACTTGGCGAAGGATCTGGGCCCCAAGGTGGAGAACCAGATTGCTCGCATCTGCAAGAAGGTATACAAAGCGCTTGACCTGAGCGGTTACGCTCGCATGGATCTGCGGCTGCGGGACGACGGCCGCATCTTTGTCCTTGAAGCGAACGCCAATCCCAACTTGTCCTTTGGTGAAGACTTCGCAGAATCGGCCGAGAAAACGGGACTCTCCTACGAGGACTTGCTCAGCAAGATCATCGGCCTTGGGCTCCGCTACCGCGCTCCCTGGAAGCTGTAGTTGCGTCTAGCACGAGGCCGCTAACCAGCACAGCAAGCAGATCTGTGGACACTGTCTGGTTGGTGACAGTTGCTTGCTCCACCCGAGAAGCGGTTGTTATGGGTACGGCTGGGCCCCCTGGAAGTTGTGGTTTTCTCCGGCTCAAGCTGTGGTAGCCCGTGTGACTAGCGATCTGCACTATCGACTCTGCCGATTAACGAGTTTGTCTTGCCGGTGCGGCGAGATGGTCATGCGGCGAGCCTACGCCAGTCGAAGTAAGGACTGTGCCCCTTTCCCTGTTGCGTCAAATTGATGAGTGCGTTCAGTGGATTTTTGACCCTGGACAAACACATTGCGGCCCGGTGGCAACTGTCACGGCTTCGTTTCCTCGGCGATGCCTGTGTTTTCTGTGCTCGTCGTCCCTCAAGCCAGAACTGGATCGCCCGGTGTGGAAGTATGTTGTCGTTGCCAGCTCTTTTTGGTTGGCGTTTTCAGCCGTTCGAGTGCAGGCAATTGCTTCGCCGACGGAAGGGCTGGTTTCTGGGTTAGACACTCCAGTTCAGCAAGTTGCCCAGCGTCGAAGGCTGGTCGATCCATTTCGCTTCTCTGAACTGTCCCCGGTCAGGCAATCGGCCGTTGAGCGGGCTCACCGGTCCGCGCCGCCAACTCAAACGTTCGACAGCCGTTCTGTTTGGGGAGAAGCCCTAAGAAGTCGTGAACTTTGTTGGATGAACTTCCGCATCGGCACGATCGGGCTCACGAGGCAGAAGCCAGCATCACAGCCAATTGCGTTGGATAGCCGCTTTGAGCCAATCTTTGACGCCAATCAACTGCAGGGAGACATGCGATTTGGGCTGCGAGCAAGTTTGGAGGTTTACCGCGTCAGTACTCGATGGGGCCAGACCGACCTGCTTCTCGAGTACTTTGGCGTCGACAGTATTGACGGCGGCGAAGAAGTGCGGGCCGATGCAGTCAACTCGCTCTTTTTCAATACCGTCCCTGCGGATCCGAAACCGCAATCCAATCTCAAGTATTCGACAAGTGTTTACTCCGGTGACTTCAATCTTAGGTTTTTATCCGACCAGCGTTTCCGCCCAATACTTGGGTTGCGTCACGTGGTGATCGACGAGACCTTTGATGCTTTTCAAGATGGCTCTGGCAATGTGTCGCGAATTGGCGGGTTCTCCGAGACAAGCAACCAGCTCTTTGGTGGGCAGATTGGGGCGGAGTTAGATTTGTACCGCGGTCAGGTTTGGGGCATCTACTCAAGTGCAAAGCTCGGCGCGCTTCAGAATCGGATCCGGGGATCGGCGTTTGCAAAGGATGTATCTGGCAGTTCTGTGACGAAGCCGTACGGGACCGATCGCTCGTCAATGTTCGCAGACTCAGAGATCGGCTTGGAGTGCCGTGCCGCGGCACCGCTGTGTTTTCGCGTCGGCTATCAATTCTTGTGGTTCGATCGTGTCGCAACGGGGATCGATCAAAACGGATCCGTCAACTTATTGTCGCCTGGTGAGACCGTGGTTCTCAGTTCGCAGCAGTATCGTGGTCTCAATTTCTCAGCCGCATACGAATTCTAATTCTTGTTCGGTGCGACTCTGAGTTCTTTCGCACCGCGTTGCCGTTCAGCTAACACCTTGTCTGGGCCAACAACTGACCTCTGCCATTTCACGCATCATCGAAGGACTTGACGTCATCGGCATCCAGATTTCGACAGTAACGTGACCGCAGTGGTTTTGGGCCCTGGACAAACGCATCGCGCTGCAGCGGCAACTGTCACGGCTTCGTTCAAACCTCTCTTCCCGCTCGTCCCTCTACTCAAGATGGAAGGAGAAGATCACACCCAAGAGGCGAGGCCAATTGTATCTAGCAAATTGCCACTATCTTCGGAAATCAACTGCCACCCACTAACGTAGCCCGATACGATTTGGACTTCGTAAAGAGAGGCAGTTCCGATTCCGTCGTTAATCAACTGATAGAAATTTTCGCCATCAGCCGTGCTAAAACCGACTGTGGATCGGCCTAGCCCTGAATCCGCTTGCAGCAGTTGATTCGTAAACGTTCCGTCATTGAGCAATTCGTGGCTGTACAAAGCGGCAGTATTGTACCCATCGTCCACCAGGGAAAAGAAGTTTCTACCGTCTGCCGTAGCGATACCAATCGTATCTCGACTCAGTCCAGAATTATTGTTGATCGGCACGTAGCGATATTGTCCACTTCCCAGTGCTAGTCCAAGGCCAAGGCTCGCGGTACCAGCCCCGTCGTCCCTAACGACATAGAACTCGTGTCCGTCGGCAGTTGCAAATCCGTTGGACCCCCACCCCAGCCAACTATCTTCTTCACGAAGAAACGCCTGCAGGGAATCAAAATCCACATCGTAGGCAGCAGCCGTGCCGGTTCGGTCATTCACGATCGCGACAGACTGCACGCCATCGACCTCGTCTTCAAGATTCGGTGGGGTCACAAACGTGGCTGAAGTGATACCGAATGAAAGTCCACTTTGTTTCGGTGCGAATGAACCCCATTGCGGTTCATTGCCTGTACTCCATCCTGTGAAGAAGGCAACTTGGTTGGCTTCGAGGTCATATCCAATCGCCATTACATTGTGGTCATTGCGCCCGTCTGCATCGGAATCAACTGCAAGAATGACGGGTTTCCCGGCGTCAATTTCATCAGCGATGTCCTCTAAAGTGAATTCTCCCCAATCGGAGTGGCTGGCTTCGAATCCGTCATAGCCCCGATACGACGCGTAACCGTGGATGCCAACCCCTTCCCAGGCAAAAGACGAATAGCCGAAGTCGAGACCGATTCGGCTGCGGGATGACCACAGAAAATCTGCGATACTGTTGTTCTCGTGAGCACCAAACAAACCGTCCTCCGAGCGGTCTCTCAGAATCGTTGGCGAACTTTCATCGTCGAATGTCTCTGTCCCAGACGGATTGGCATAATTTGCAATGTGCTCGGGGCTTGCGATCGCGTTTTGAATCGCTTCAGAGTAATAACTAGTGTCTCCATCGATCAGGTTGTCGTACCCTTGCCGGTCCCAATAGCCAAGCATCATTGCAACGGCGGTTGGCGTGCATCCTACCAACCAATGGTAGTTAACCGCTTGTGTCAGGATAGCGGATTGGGCACTCAGTTGATTGACTAAGCCAGTCACTTCGCTGTATTGAAAGTAGCCGTTTGTGTGCAGCCATTGACTCCGTTTATACCCGGGAGTTACTCCGTCACTCTCTGTCCAAGTGCCCGTCGAAAAGACGTTAGCGCCGTCGGTTTGAAATTCACGACCATCGATTCTTATGAAAGCGACGCGGAGGTTCTTGTCATTTCCAAATGTGTCCAATCCGTCGTTGATAAAAGAAACGCGAACGTCATCGGCTACAACATCCGACTCCGCTCGGAACAAGTAAGTCGTTAGATCGGTCGACGCGTTTGTCCATTGTCGAGCGACCTCTTCGCCAATAATGAGCTGGAACGCTTCTTGCCCTGTCTGACCTTCAGCATGGATTGAGATCAGTGATCCACGATCACCAAACTGGAAGTAGCCTGACGTGTGCAGCCATTCGCTTTCCTTGTAACCGGGAGTGAACTGGCCGTCCCAAGTCCCTGTCGACCAAACATCATCTGCCTCTGTTTCGTAGTCAACGCCGTCAATGGTTATCTTGTCGACGCGAAGATCGCGATCGATTCCTTGTTCTGGAGCGAAAAGATCATTCGTAAACTCGATGCGGACGTCACTGATCGTCACGGCTCGATTCAGGGTGACTTGATAGGTTGCATCGTCCGTTGAAACGGTCCATGATTGCACCGTCGATCCGCCTATCTTCAATTCCATGTCCTCATCACCCATCCGGCCCTGGGCATGGACCGTTACGGTTGAAACGACTGGATTCCCCTCTGGCTCAGCAAACTGGAAAAAGCCATCTCCGTGCAGGTATTCTGACTCCCAGTTTCCCGGAGAGATTCCATTTTCTGGTGTCCAAGTTCCAGTGGAAAAGACTAGCGGCGACTCAGCTTCAAATCGCACTCCATCTATCAGAATGGCGTCGATGCGCAAGTTGGCGTCAATCCCGTTTGCTTCGTCATAAACGTCGTTGGTAAACGCAATGCGCACTTGATCGGCAGAAATGGTGTCGTCTGTCGACCAAACAAATTTCTCAAATTCGCGGCTCTCTGCGTTGCCCCCGATGTTGTCCCACGACCGAACCGTTTGGCCATCGATCTGCAGCGACATGGATTCGGTGTTCTCTGATCCCGCAGCCAGGATTTCGATCCCAGAAAGCATCCGCCTCGTCTCCAACGATTCCAGGAACAGCGTTTTGTTTCTTCGCGGTTGCTTTTTCTTACGTAGACGTAGTCGCCCAATCATGTTCGTTCTCGACAATCTATTCAGTATTTAGTGCAGGTAAGCTTCTCAGTTGTAGACGCATCCGAATCGATCCATCGTCAGTCTGAACGCCGGAGCAATCTTCAGCGCGAAAGACAGCGCACAATCTAATACCATGCGTCTTTTACGCTTTCGCATCGAAGGTTAACTTGGCGAGACCTAAACACTACCCCTCTTTCAAGATTAAGCCGGGACCAACTGGGTGGGGGCAGCGAGGATTTGGCACTTTTGGGGGTGCATGTAGAAGTAATGTAGGTGTCAAAAAAAACCGTGCGGCGTTAACTTTTGCCAGATGCTGGGCTTCAAGCCCGAACGGAGGATACCGGCGACTTTTGTCGAGCACTGGCGAAGCTACTTCATTGGCGTTTGGTGACCTGAGTGGCAGCCAGCGGACGACTCAACGCCTCGCGGCTTTGATTGATGCTAGAAGGTGCAGCGAACTGTGTGGTCGGCAGCCCAAGCCGCCCACGTATCGCGTGGTATCGTCGCCTGGGAGACTGTGGTTCTCATTTCACAGCAGTAGCAAGGTCTCAATTTCTCAGCCGCATGTGAATTCTGATTCTTGTTCGGTGCGACTGTGAGTTCTTCCGCTCGGCGTTGCCGTTTGGTCGCATGCAAGGGCTTTCGGAGTCCTTAGCACGACAACACGTTTTCTGTCCAACACGTTTTCTGTCCAAGGCCTTTTCCATTTCGCGCGTCAATTTGAGCGCGTCGTGGCTTGCCCACGCCATCATTGGCGATGGTGTTGTATGTGGCGGCTGGAAGCCACCACGAACGGAGGCAATCCGTGAGCGGACAGCCAAGAATGGCCGGTTTGGCCGCAAGGGCGGCCAATTATGGCACTCATTGAACGCCTTCTACTTAAAACGCCTGCTGTGAGCTAAAATTTGGGCTCGTTTCCCATCCGTACGCGTAGGATCGCCTGAACTCCAGGCCTTGCCGAACAAACAAGGGTCGCTAAGTAGCCATGCTGGACCGCAAATTCATCGTTGAGAACAAGGAAGATGTCAAAAAGAACTGCGAGCTGCGTGGGGCGAGTGTCGACGTAGATCGGCTAGTTGAGCTGGAATCTCAGCGTCGCGAGAAAATGAACGAAGCTCAGGAGCTGAATCGACTTGCCAATGAAACCAGTAAGAAAATTGGCAAAGCTGGGTCGCCCGAGGAACGCGAAGAGCTGAAGGAAAAAGGCCGGAGTCTTCGCGAGCAAAAGGACGCTGCTCAGGCTGAGCACGATCGGCTGGATGCCGAAGTCGCCGAGTTGCAATCCCATATTCCAAACTTGACGCATCCCGATGTTCCCGTTGGAGCGGACGATAAATCGAACCTCGAATTATCGCGTGGCAAGACGGCTGTACCTGAATTCACGGCTCCGATTAAAGATCACTTGGATCTCGGTCGTGAACACGACATGATCGACTTCGAAGCTGGTGCTCGAGTCGCTGGGGCAGGCTTCTACTTCTTGAAGAATGACGCCGTTTTGTTGGACCTTGCGCTGCAGCAGTTTGCCGTGCGCATGCTGGTTGACAAAGGATTTGTGCCTGTCACGACCCCGGACGTCGCCCACACCGAAATTTTGCACGGCATTGGCTTCATGCCACGCGGCCCTGAGACACAGATCTACTCGATTGAAAACACGGACTTGAATCTAGTTGCGACTGCTGAAATCACGCTGGGTGGAATGCTCAGTGGGCAGATACTTGATTATGACGAACTTCCGTTGAAGATGGTGGGGATCAGCCACTGCTTCCGAACCGAAGCCGGGGCTGCAGGACGCGCATCGAAGGGGCTGTATCGGGTTCATCAATTCACCAAGATTGAGATGTTCGCGTTTACGCTGCCTGAACAAAGCTCGGCTCTGCATGAAGAGCTGCGAGATATCGAATGCGAGTTGTTCGATGCACTGGAGGTTCCCTATCGCGTCGTGGATACGGCGACGGGAGATCTTGGTGGTCCAGCCTATCGAAAGTACGACTTGGAAGCTTGGATGCCGGGCCGCGGCGAAGGTGGCGAATGGGGGGAAGTAACAAGTACGTCCAATTGCACCGACTATCAAGCACGACGGCTCAACATTCGCTACAAGAAAAAGGGCGAAAAGGGGACTCACTTCGTGCACACGCTCAACGGTACCGCAATTGCAATCAGTCGCGCAATCATTGCTTTGCTGGAAAACCATCAGCAGTCCGATGGCTCGATCAAGGTGCCTGTGGCTTTGCAGCCGTACGTTGGCAAGTCACGATTAGAGATGCCTGCAAGCTGAATCAAGGATTGTCCAAGGCGGATCGCAGTTAAGCTGTTACCCAAGTGAGAATCGAAAAAATGTTAACCCGACTTTGTGTGTTTGCTTTCCTCTGCTGTAGCTCTGTAACTTCGTTCGCCGCTGATTGGCCAGCCTTTCGCGGCCCTGAGCGGGACGGCATTCTGCGCGGGCAAACCGCCCCGCGTATCTGGTCATCGACTGAGAATGTCAAGTGGCGAAGCGAGTTGCCTGGGCAGGGGTGGTCGAGTCCAGTTGTGACGTCGGGACGCATCTATCTTACCGCCGCTGTTGAGCAGGCAGAGCCAGACGAAAATGGTAAGGCGGCTTACGACCTCTGCTTGCTGATTCTCAAGGCAGCTGATGGCAGTATGATGAACACGGTGAAGGTGTTTGTGCAGTCGGCGGATGCTCCGCGTATTCACAAGAAGAACTCCCATGCTAGTCCAACGGCCATCGTGGATGGCAAGCGAATTTATGTCCACTTTGGCCACCAGGGGACAGCTTGCTTGGACTTGGACGGGTCGGTTGTTTGGAAGAACGAAACGTTGGCTTATAGCCCTGTTCACGGCAACGGTGGCTCCCCCGCCCTGGTCGACGACCTGCTGATATTCTCACGCGATGGAGCGAAGACTGCCGTTGTGACTGCCCTCGACAAGAACACCGGTCATGTCGTTTGGGAAACACCTCGCGACGTTGAAGTCGACCGGCAATTCTCCTTTTGCACTCCGTTGGTCGCGGAACTTGGGGGACGCACGCAATTGATACTGCCCGGTTCGAACGTGGTTCAAAGTCTTGATCCGGCGACTGGCAAGGAATTTTGGCGAGTACAATACGAGGGGTACTCTGTGATCCCGCGGCCGATCGTCGATTCTGGACTCGTTTTTGTGGCGACAGGCTACAACACCCCAAAACTCTTGGCGATTGACCCGACGGGTGATGGCGATGTGACGGAATCGCATCTGAAGTGGACGGCAAAGATTGGCGTCCCTCATACACCGTCTTTGGTCGCTCTTGGTGGCAGCGTCGCGATGGTCAGTGACAAGGGCGTGGCTAGTTGCTTAGACTCCCTGACAGGCGAGGTGCTGTGGAAGCTTCGCGTGGGCGGCAATTTCTCGGCTTCCCCAATGCTCGTTGGCGATGAGTTGTATTTGCAGAGCGAGACTGGCGACTGTTCTATTGTTGACCTGAGCAGCGAGAAGCCAGAAATCGTTCAGAAGAATTCACTTGGCGAAAGAACATTGGCTACATATGCCGTCTTCGAAAATGACCTGTTGCTCCGCAGCGAGAAAGCCTTGTACCGAATCGGCGAGTAAGCGAGTCTTTGGGTGAAACGGCAAGCACTTGATTCTGTTCAAAAGCGATAGACTATGCCGACGCATTGCTTTGATGTATTGCTGGATGGGAATCTACCCAAGTGGGATTCGGGCGCATTGCCTGGTGTCATCGGGGCTGTTGGCGGCGATGGATTCCTGCGGCGCGAAACGGTCAGTAAGATCCTCCAGCTAAGCAATCTGGATGCCGATGACGTCAAGTACTTCGATGGCGAAGAGTGCAAGTGGATTGATGTGCACGATGAACTGGCAACCATGTCCCTCTTTGAAACGAATGCTCTGCGCATCGCAATCGTCAAAGCGGCGGATGTGCTTGTCAAAACCAGTCGTGAAGCACTAGAGAAATGGTGTGCAGCCTCGGCGGCATCGAGTTGTCTTGTGTTGGAAATTCAGACGCTGGCCAGCAATACCAATTTGTACAAAGCGTTGAATTCGAAAGGTTGGCTCATCAATTGCGGTCTGCCAACGAGTTCTCCGCGGTCGAAGACGCCCAGTGTTGGTGAATTGAAGCGGTGGTTGCGAACTTGGGGAGAGAGTCAGCACGGATTGAAGTTGACGGCGACCCAGGCGACCACCATCGTCGACGCGGTCGGCATGGATTGCGGGTTGCTCCATCAAGAGTTGGCCAAGCTCTCACTTTACGCTGAAGACTCTGGGAAAATCTCGGACGAAACGATCACGCAGCATGTTGGTTCTTGGCGGACGAGGACGATGTGGGACATCGCCGATGCGGTTGCGGAAGGTCGCGCCGCAGATGCTCTTGAGCAACTCCAGAAGGTCTTTGCAGCCGGTGAGGTGCCTGCTGCGGTGGTCCCTCAGATTTCGTGGAGCCTGAGGCGTTATGCAACCGCAGCCAACTTAATTCTTCAGTCCAAGCGACTTGGGCGACCAGCGAATGCGCAGGCTGCGATCGGCAAGAGCGGGTTCTGGGGAAAGGACGTGCAGTTGGCTGAGAAGCGGCTCAGGCGCATGGGGCTGCGTCGCGGCAGTAAGTTGCTTACGTGGTTGCTAGAGCTTGACTTGAAAATCAAAGGCACGCACTCTTCTCCATCTCGGGCAGTTTTCGCTGTCGAAGAGCTCTGTTTAAAGATGGCGTAATATGACCGCTACGCAGAATATAACCGCTACTGAGACGCGAGAATGACGCCCGCGCAAACTAACGCGTAGGTTCGATGGTGGCGGACATGCTGCCCGTCGATTGCGAGGCCCAGGGGTCGCGACCATAAGCTCGAATTTGATCACGTTTTAGCTCAGCGTGTTCCAACGTAGTGGTCAGGCAGATTACGCGCCCGCTTGAGTCGACCTCGTTGGCCATTTCTCTGGCCCGGTTGAGATCGTGGCGAAACAGCTCCTGAACCATGCGAATCACGTATTCGAATGTGTGATTGGGATCGTCCCAGAGAACAACGTTGTAGCGAGGTTGTTTTTTCGGTTTTTGTTTTGCGCGTGCAGCAACTTGTTCTTCTACTTCTGGCTCCGCCACAGCGCTTGCTGATTTGATCATTCGTCCGTTTCCTGGTTACCTTCGACTATCAGCGTTTGCTGTCTGGCGCCGAGTTGCGAAACAGCCAACCGGCTGCATTCGTTGCTCGCACCCTGCGGAAGCGACAGAAACGCTTATATTGTTACAACGCTTTCTATTGTAACCCCGCCGCGGGGGCTCCTTTCAAGTAATCCAAACCCAAAATTCGATATAAACGGCCATTATGAGTGAAATGCAAGCAATCGACCGTCACCTTCAGGAAACTCGTACGCAAAGTCTCGAGACTCTAAAATCGCTACTTCGCATCCCAAGCGTCAGTGCCGACCCAGCTTACTCAGACGATGTTGCCAAGGCGGCTGGTAGCGTTGCTGAAGCGCTGAAAGCGGCCGGCTTGAAAACGGAGCTCATCGAAACCGAAGGTCCGCCGCTGGTTTTTGCCGAGTCGGCTCCTGTGCCGGGCAAGCCCGTTGCGTTGGTTTATGGGCACTACGATGTGCAGCCACCAGAACCATTGGAGCTTTGGGAGACGCCTCCTTTTGAGCCAACAGAGCGCAACGGCAACTTGTATGCTCGGGGGGCAACTGATGATAAAGGTCAAATGCTGACGCATGTCGAAAGCGTTGCTGCCTGGGCCAAGGCTGTTGGTTCGCTGCCGATTCAAGTCAAGTTTATGATCGAGGGTGAAGAGGAGATGGGCAGCGAGCAAATTGCCGCATACCTCAAGAAGCCTGAGGCCAAAGAGAAGTTGGCGTGTGACGTGATCGTAATCAGCGATTCAGGGCAGTACTCCAAGGGCCAGCCTGCGATCACCTACGGGCTGCGTGGGATTGCATACTTTGAGTTGCATTTTCACGGGCCTAAGCAGGATTTGCATTCTGGCTCCTTCGGTGGAGCGGTCAACAATCCAGCCAATGCTCTTGCAAAATTTCTGGCCGGGATGATTGATGAAGAAGGAAGGATTCAGATTCCAGAGTTCTACAGCAATGTGAAACCGCTGGAGCAAATTGAACGTGACGCCTGGTCGAGTCTCGATTTCGACGAACAGGCTTTCATGGAGGGATTGGGCGTTCAAGGCCTAACGGGTGAGGCTGGTTATTCGACGCTTGAACGTCGTTGGGCTCGTCCGACTTTTGACGTACATGGTCTGTGGAGTGGCTACCAGGGCGAGGGCAGTAAGACGATCGTTCCGGCGCACGCTGCTGCAAAGTTTAGCTTTCGACTTGTACCTAACCAAACGCCTGGAGGGATCAAGACACTGGTAGAGAAATATGTTGCGTCGAACACGCCGGTTGGTATCCGAGCGGAACTAATCGACTTGCACGGTGGGCCTGGTGTTGTCGTTGATCCGAATAGTCCGTATGTCGCGGCTGCTAGCAAGGCTGTCGAGACGGCGTTCGGCAACGCGCCGGTTCTGATTCGCGAGGGAGGGTCGATTCCGATTGTGGCCGACATGGTAGATCTGCTCGGCGCCGATTGTTTGCTCCTGGGGTGGGGCCTGGAGGATGACGGAATGCACAGCCCGAACGAGAAATTTAATATCGATGACTTCTATCGTGGCATTCGGGCTTCTGCCCACCTTTGGTATCAATTGAGCCAGTGAACTTTGGTCCTCGCGGTGTGTCCAAGTGGCTGGGCGAGTATGGCCGACAGGCAATTGGCCAAACAATCAAGGGCCGAGCGGCTTGCCACATCACGCTCAGCCGAGCTTGCTAGTGCTAGTGGCACGAACCTATGGCGTGTTACACACAATGAATCGCTAACTCAAAGAAGCGCTGAAATGCTACACCCAGGTTTGAGGCGTTCTAAACACGAAGACAACCGCAGTGCCGCATATCCCGCGCTCAAATCCCGACGCCTCGAATTCCGCAGACGCCAAAACTGCCAGCGTGAAGCCCCAGGCAAACTTAGCGGGGGAAAATTCAGTCGAGGCTGAATCTCCGACGCTTTCTCCAGCAGATAACTGGGGCGTGGGCATCACTCTCGCGATCGGCGGCACGTTTCTTTTTGCACTGAAGTCAATCTTCATCAAGTTGTCGTTCGTCGCAGGGGCGGACCCGCTGCAGTTGCTGGCGTTGCGAATGGCTTTCGCCCTGCCCTTCTACATCTACGTTTTGCAACGCTTGCGGTCTCGGGGAAGCTATACGCGACCGGCAATTCGTCTTCAAGTTCAGTCCGTCGGTCTCGGGTTTCTCGGCTACTACCTTGCTTCGTATCTGGACCTTCAAGGGCTAGCTTTCATCTCGGCCCAGCTCGAACGGCTGACGCTCTTCACCTATCCAGCTATGGTTGCGCTCTTGGCATGGATGTTCTTAGGCGAGTCGATCAGTTGGAAAATCGGACTCGCCATCTTATTGTGCTACGCCGGGGTCGCACTGATGTATGTGAGTGAAAAAGAATTTCACTCCGACGCCAATACTGCCCTGGGCGTGTTCTTGGTGATCGGAGCTGCACTTAGCTACTCGGCGTACGTCATCTTGGCGAAACCAATCATGAAGGAGGTCGGGAGCAGTTTGTTTACTAGCTTGGCGATGATTGGGTCTTCGTTTTTTGTGGGCGTCCATTTCGCTTGTGCCGGATCGCCCTCGCATTTGGTTACACTCCCGCCGGTCGTCTACGTGTATACCGTGTTGCTTGCTTTTGTTTGCACTGTTCTACCCAGCTATATGATCAATGCAGCGATTTTGAAAATCGGTGCGACGCGTACGACCGTGATAGGTTCTGTGGGGCCAGTGCTGACGATGCTTCTCGCTGTTCTGTTGCTGGGGGAGCCAACCACATGGAAGCACTTTGCAGGGATGCTGTTGGCAATTGGAGGCGTTTCGTTGGTCGTCAAGAAATGATGACGTGCTAGTGGGGTTCAAAGCAACAGCCGCTTCGAGTTTCGACTAGACTATGGACGGAAATTAAAGGAGCCAAATTCATGCGAAACTCGCTTTTACTAATGTCGGTGCTGGTGTTCGGTGGCGGAACACTTCCTGCGGTGTCGGCTGCCGACGACCCGAATATTCTCTTTATCATCGTGGATGATCAATCGCCATTTGACTTGAAACCTTACAACGCAGACAGCCAGCTTGACGCGCCAAATATCGAGCAGCTCGCTCGCGACGGAATGGTCATCGACAACGCCTACCAAATGGGATCTTGGGTCGGTGCGGTCTGCACAGCTTCGCGGCACATGGTGATGAGTGGACGAACGGTTTGGCACATTCCAAACAAGCGAGGGCGTAAGGAGAACCCAAACACGCAGGATCCAAGACTGGTTCCCGAAGGCCTGGAGAATCAAACGCTTGCTGCGGTGTTCAATCGAGCAGGTTATGACACCATGCGTACGTGCAAACGCGGGAATAGCTACGAGGGAGCCAATCAGCAGTTTGCCGTCAGGCGGGATGCTTCCAAACGCGGCGGTACGGCCGAGACGGGTTCAGCTTGGCATGCACAGCAAGTACTCGACTATCTGAGTGAGCGAGAAACGGCTGGGAGCAAGAAACCCTTCATGATTTACTTCGGGTTTTCGCATCCCCATGACACTCGCGACGGAACTCCAGAGCTGTTAGCCAAGTATGGAGCAACGAATCATACCGACAAAACGCAGCCGCCTAAGCTCAACTCCAAGCAGCCGCCGCTGCCTGAGAATTACCTACCGGCGCATCCTTTTCATCACGGTCAGCCGGGGCTTCGGGACGAAGAATCCGTCAGCGGTGTGTGGCATCGGCGCGACGAAGCAACGATTCGAAATGAAATCGGCCGCCAATTCGCTTGCAGCGAGAATATCGACATCCAAATCGGTCGAGTGCTCAAGAAGTTGGAAGCTACCGGTGAGTTAGACAATACTTACATCGTCTACACTTCCGACCATGGCATGGCTATTGGCCGGCATGGTCTGCAGGGCAAGCAAAACCTCTATGATCATACGTGGCGCGTACCAATGATCGTCAAAGGCCCCGGGATCAAGCCCGGTACGCGAGCCGAGGGTAACGTCTACTTGCTTGATACGCTGGCTACTCTCTGTGACTTGGCCGGAATCAAGCCGCCCAACACCAACGAAGGAAAGAGTTTCAAACCGGTTTTGATGCAATCCGCTCAGGCCATTCGTGATGTGTTATACGGTGTCTACTGCGGTGGGACCAAACCCGGCATGCGATGCGTCCGTAAGGGCGATTGGAAGCTGATTAAATACGACTGCTTAGATGGAGCCGTTCGCAGAACACAATTGTTCAATCTCAAAGAGAATCCCAGCGAGTATCTAGACGGTCATCGATTGGAAAGCGTCCAGTTCCTGACGGGAAGCAAGCCGGGGCCGAAGCAAACAAATCTTGCAGACCAACCTGAATATGCTGCAAAGCTCAAGGAAATGGAGGCACTGCTCCTTGCTGAAATGGAGCGACTCGACGATCCTTATCGCCTCTGGGACCAGACGCAGAAGAATGCGTCTTACGGAAATCCATCCAGTAGTTTCCGATTTACAAGTTCGTCGCAGCCCAAGGATATTGATTCGAAAGCAGCCAAAACCATGAAAGCAGAAAAACGTAAAACGGCCGCGTGGCTGCCTGGACTAGAAGCAAATATCGCGACTTATAAACACGCTGCGAACGAGCTCCCCGTGGAGCGGGTTGAATTGCTAGGCGAAGCCTCCACCGAGATTGCCGCTGCACTGAAGGGGCAATCCAAGATTGCGCTGAATTTTATTTGCACGCACAATTCACGCAGGAGTCATCTTGCGCAATTGTGGTGCGCTGTGGCGTGTCGCGAGTATGGCCTTCACGATAGGGTCATTAGTGTGAGCGGTGGCACCGAAGCAACAGCCTGCAATGAACGAATCGTTCGATCTCTGCGACGTTGTGGGCTGAGTGTTGTCGCTCAAGATCCCACTGCAGGAAACCCGCGATATTGGGTGCAATATGAAGAACAGACCCCGCCGATTGAGTTGTATTCAAAGAAATTTGACGCCGGCGAAAATCCGAGTGACAACTTTTTCGCCATGATGTGCTGCAGTGATGCCGATGAGAAATGCCCAGTTGTTCGTGGAGCATCGGGACGCGTTGCGCTGCACTACCTTGACCCAAAAGTATCTGACGATTCGGAAGTTGAAGCCGCAACCTACGATAGCCGCCGCGATCAGATTGCTGCAGAAATGATGTTCATGATTGGCAGAGTCGCAGAGCAGCTCTGAAGACTGCCGATCTGATATGGCTGGGCGTTGGCTTCCCAATTGAGTCGTTGGCGCGATCGGACGATTTCAGTGCCAGTAGCACGGAGGTATAGCGTGTTGCCCCAAAGGCATTGCAAACTCAAATAGGCGTAAAAACGCTACACCCGAGGTTAGAACGCTCTACGATTCATCCGAATTTTCTGGAAAAACAACTCCGTCGTAAACATCAGACAGACGTAGCACGCATTCGATGCTAGGCAGTGCCAGTGAATTGTCCAGCCCCGAAGCGAAGGTTTGTGCGAAGTCGCCGTTTTCCCGCTGCCACATGGCAGCACTCGGGTGGTCTTGTTCAAAAACAATATAGTATTCAAGTGTTGCGATCGAAAGATAAGCACTGCGCTTCTCACCTTGGTCGATTCGCTTTGTCGACGGTGACATGACCTCCACAATCGCACGTGGTTGGTCCTGGAACGAATCCGTGGGGGGATTCGGTTCGCAGATTACCGATGCATCTGGGTAATAGAATCGAGTATCCGAATCGTTGCGAATGCGAATCTTCGTATCCGAATTGAATGCCCGGCACGGTTTTCCTCGCAGTTGTGCACCCAACGCGATTGTTACATTTGTGGCGACAAGATTGTGTGAGTTCGTACCACCCGCCTGGGCGTAGATGGTTCCGCAGACGTATTCATGCCGACGGCGAGCTTGCGCTTCGCCCTCGAGATAGTCGTTGACGGGAATGGGCTGGAGATGGCGTGCTGAACTCATGTTTCCCGCTTTCGCATGTGGTTCGTGCTGTGCGTTTCGCGCTGGCCGATTTTCGCCGCAGAATGACGAAGCAGGTTCCTACTGCATGGCAGTCTTGCGAGCTTCGGCCACTTCGTTCCAAAACGAGACAAATTCCGAATGGTGTTGGATACTGTCTTCGCTAAAGACACTTTCGAGTAGAAGCTCTTTCTGTTGTTGGAATCTGCTTAGGTCTTTCTCATCGTTTGGTCGGTAAATCGGAGCGGGTTTATCGTACACAATCGTGGCACCCTCGTCACCTTCGGTGTGATACTGCGAAAGGCCCAGGATTCGATCCGAAACGTACAAAGCTTCATTCAGCTCGTGGGTTACGATCAAAATCGTGTGCGGTTCTGGTTCTCCTGCCGCACGCGCCTTCAAATTCTCTTCGTACAAATGTAGAAGCATTAACTGTAAACTTTCACGCGTCGCTTCATCTAGAGCACCAAAAGGTTCGTCCAGTAAGAGTAGCTTGGGACGCATGATCAACGCTTGGGCGATTGCGACGCGTTGGCACATCCCACCGGACAGTTCTGAAGGGTACTTTTTCTTGGCGTGACCTAGTCCCACGCGGTCGAGCAAATCACCTGCTTGACGCAAGTAGCCGGCTCTCCGTTTCCGGAACTGTGGGAACTGAAAGAACCGGAACGGAATCGATGTTTCGTCGAGCGTCAAACCAAACGCTACGTTTTCTTCGGCTGTAAGGAAAGGGAACAATGAGTAGCGTTGATAGACGATTCCACGATCGCGGTGCGGTGCGCGATAAGCAACGCCGTCCATCAAGACCTCTCCACCCTTGGGAGGATGCGTACCAAGGATAGCCCGCAGCAAAGTTGACTTTCCGCTGCCGCTGGGGCCAACAAGAGCACAAATCTGACCTCGGCCGATGCGCAGGTTTACATTGCCGAGGACTTTGTTGTTTCCGAACCATTGACTCACGCCCTTGCACTCAAGAACGATATCATCCGACTCGTAGTCGAGTTGCGGGCTAGTTACATCAGGTCGAGTCATGGTGGTAAGCCCAATCTGAAATCAGGAGTGCTTGAAAAGAGGCTTGTGGCGCTTACGCAAGTCATTGATGAGCACTGCGCGAGCGTTTATTGAGAAGTTGCATTCTCTAGTTACCAAACCATGGGCAAATGCGTCGGCGGAGCCAGATGAGGAAGTAGTCGGCAAGCAAGCCGATCATTCCCAGCAGAACCACGTAGACAAAAACAACGGTCATGTCCGTACGCTGGTAAAATAGTCGGAGGCGGTAACCAATGCCTTCACCGGCAACCATCCATTCTGCCGCGACAAGCAAGACAAGTGCGGGACCAATCTGGAGGCGAATCGAGTCGAGGACGCGTGGTAGTATCTGCCGTAGGATGACATTCCAAATCAGCTCCATTTGGCTTGCCCCAAGCGTGTAAGCTTTATAGATCAGTTCTTCCGGAACATCCTTCCGTACACTCGCCGAAATCGCTTGTGCTAGGCTTGGCAGCATGCCAAAAATGATAATCGCTACGTACATCGAGAAATTGATCTGTACGATCACGAAAAACACTGGCAGCACTGCTGTGGCGGGCACCTTGGAGAGGAACGCGAAAGGTGGCATCAGAAATGCCTCGATGGGATCAAAGCATCCCATTAAGAGCCCAAGTACGACAGACAGTAGCCCGCCAAGGATGAGGGCAACAATGAGTCGTTTTCCCGTCGCATAGAAGTCTTGGTAGAGCCAGACTTCCTTGCGCTCGAACGAGCCCTGCGGCGTGGTTGCCCGGAGAAGCCCGTCTTCGTAGAGCATTGTCCAGCTAGGTACGGTTCGGTCAACACGATCGGGATCGTCCCGCATGAGCGTGAATTTCTTTTCGTCCGCTTCGAGCTTTTCGATGCGTGAAAGCGTTCTCGTGTAAGCCGGCGATGCCTCGTCTAAAGAGGCGAGCGAACTTTTTTGCTTCGTAAGCTGTTCCGCGATTGTTGCCAACTGCTCTTGCGCAATGGCAATTGCCTCATCCCGCGCGGCCCTTTGGCGAGACGAAGAAAGCAGTGTGTACATCAAGATCATTAACAGGACAGAAGCAATCGCCAGCCCAGCTCGGAGTTTTTTCGATATTGGCTGGCGAATCACGCGTTTGTCCTGCTAGAGCATTGTGCCGACTCCCAAATGAATTGGCTAGTCTGGCGCCGTCGGGAAAACTTACTTGATGAGCTTCTCAAGCGCTGAGGTGTCGAACTGGAGAGCTGTACTTGCATCGCCGTCGAACGAGTAGCTGGGATCCTTGACTAGCTCCTGATCAACGCAGAATGCTTGAACGGTTTCCATCGTTGTCTTGAACTCTTCGCTATCGAGCAGCTTCTTCGCCTCATCGGCTGACTTGTAGAATTGTGTTTGCTTCACAACCTGTTTCATGTCTTCAAGGCCGAGGTTTGAAAACTTCTTACCAAGGTCGACGAGTACCTTGTCGCCCCACTCGGGTTCTGCCAGTTCGGCGTTCATCGTGTAGAAAATATCGGCAACGGCATCCATAAATTTGTCAGCCCCATCGCGGTCTTTTACGTCTGCACCTAGGACAACCATGTCGACAATTTCGCCAGGAATCATGCTGGAATCAAACAGGACCGATGCGTCTGGACGGTCATTCTGCGTTTGAAGTACGAATGGGTTCCAAACCATGATCGCCTTGTGACTGTCTTGCTTGCTAGTCATTGCAGCGGCTGCAACCGCAGGATCCTGGTTGGTGAAATCGTAATCGGAAGGCTTCTGATTCCCGCCGGATGCCTTGGCCGTTTCTTCGATGCAACGAGCGAAGCAATATTGCGAAACGGTTCCTTGCAGGCCGTAGATTTTGTGATTCTTCAATTCATCAATGTCGTTGATGCCAACAACAATGCAAGCATCTGCACCGACACTTGTGCTGGTTGGTAGGAAGGCGACACCGCTCCGGTTTGGGCAAACAACTAACGCGTCCATGTTGGTCATGCAGACAGCATCACAATTGCCTGATGTGTACATGTTCAAGCAGCTATCGTAGCCAGCTTCTTTCAAGATGATGTCGACGCCGTGCTTATCTTCGATTGGTCCAGTTTTTCCCTTTGCACCGTCAATCAAATTGAGGCTGTTGGCAACGCCGAAGACCGACCAGCTTGGATATTCACTCCATGCAAGGGTGAACGACGGCATGTTTTCCGGATCGACTCGCTCCTTCATCGGAATCTTCGAGCTATTGCAGCCAGAAACGCTGATCAGTGAACAAAGGCATACGGCAATGGGGAAATTGAATTTCACGATTTTACATTCCTTGGTGGATTGAGCGTTGGTCAAAGCAGAGCGGTCTACTGCTGGTTTTGTTCTATCGCCGCGAATTCGCGGAGGTGTTCAAGCAACTCTTGCGCGGGAATTTTGCCAAGGCCAAGCTTGGCGAAGTGTCTGCGAGCGAGACGGTTGCAAGGGACTGCCCGAGAGCTCTAGGCCTCGGGGATTTGCGTGTCCTGTTGTGGTGCTTCGGCGGAGCCAGATTCTTTTTGAGTCAATCCGATCAGAGCGTCAAACTCATCATCCGCTTCGGTTGTTTGTGCATACTCAAGGAATTCAGCCTCGGCACGTTTCGTGTCCATCCCAGCCAGTTCGCGACTGATTCGAGCGCTTGCGCTGGCCTTTTGACGCATTTCGCGAAGTTCACGAAGCTCTTCGCTAGTGCGATCATTGGAGAGGCCAGTCATCATGTCGGCAATTTGCTTCTCTTCGGTTGCGGAGAGAACATCGGCGACAGCGTCGTGCTTTTCTTCTTTGAGCTGTTCAAGGTCACGCATCAGTGACTGTATCTGAGTCTTGTGTCCGCCAACATTAGCGACAAGTTGTTTTAGGTCTTCGTCAATCTCCGAAGCACGCTGCTGTTTTTCTGATAGAGTGCTTGAAAAATCCTTGAAAGCGGCTTGGCACTTGATGTAGTCGGGGTCGTTTTTTACCGCAGCAACGTCGCCGTTGTACTTCTCAACAAGTTTTTTGGCTTTGGCGGCGGCACCGGACCGAAGCTTCTCAAGCTTTTCAATTTCGCCGGTCAGGCTGCGAAGTCGTTCTTTCTTGCTTTCCTCTTGAGCGATCATGGCACTGACCGCATCCTTGTACTGGTTCAATCGCGAACGTTTCTCTTCGATCACGCGATCGTAATTTGCTGAAATCACTCCGGGATTCATCCGCAGGGTTTCGCTCGCTTTGTTGACGCGAAAGGTCATCAAATACCAAACAGCGCGAAAGTACTTTCCGACAGCTTTAAACATGGATGAAAGGCCTCTGATCTATTCGTTGACAAATGATTCATGGTCGGATGAGGGATGCTCCATTTCTCGCATTCGCTCCTCGGTCCGTTTTGCAACTCGCATGGTTGCATCGAGCTCTTCACGCAGAGCTGCCAAGTCAATTTTCTTTTCCGCCCGCATTAATTCGCGAAAATGATCGACGGACTCGCCGATGCGGACGACGGTCTCTTCAATTTCCTTTAGCACCTGTTCACGCTGGTGGAGCAGGCGATTCTGAGCGTCCCCGGACAGTTTCTGAGAACGCTCCCATAATTTATACGACTCTTCCAGTTGCTCGACAGCCGCATGGAATATTTGGCTCACCTTTTCCCGGACTTGGGCGCTCCGAAAATGGGCTCCATGCTCCGCGGCTTCCGTCTCAAAATCCGCCCGCAGTGATCTTAACAGAGTCAAATAATCTTGTGTTCGGTGATCGCGATCCGTGCGAAGCTTCGCCGCCAATGCATCGAGTTCGGCGTTCTCTTGGCGGAGCTTCTTGTCAAGCTGCGCTCCCATGGCAGCTTCGGTAATGTCTTCGACCTTGAAAACCATTCGCGTCAGCATCCAGCCGATGCCGCCAAGCACTCCTGCAATTGCAGCCCCGGATAAGTAGGTGCTACCGCCGCTTGCCCAGGATAACAACCCGGCACTGATGCCACCCACGATGGGGAGCACCACGCTGGGCGCCAAGAACAGTTCGGAGATTACTTTGCGTTTTACAGCGTCCACGTTCAGCGACGTTCTCAGGAATCGGTACAGTTCTCGCAAAATCGCAAATAGCCGAAGCCTAGGGCTTTCAAACGCTACGCTCAACTGATCTAGAAGGGCATCTGGCCCAGCACAAAAGTGACCGACGTTTGTCCGGACAATTCCCCGTCCATCGCTTTCATCTTGGTGGCAGGCACCCCTTTCGACAGTAGGTATTGTAGGGCAGCTTCGGCACGACTACGAGCCAGCTTACGATTTGCCTCTTCATCACCCCGCGAGCTCGCGCCTCCGCGGATCATCAAATAATACCGAGGCCAACTTTCCAGATTGGCAACTAATTCATCAAGCTTGGCCATACTGGACTGGGTCAGCCGCGATGTGCCCCGAGCGTAGATGAGTGCCGGTACCTGAGCGGTACCGACTGGCACCAATCGCGACCAATCCGAATCGGAAAGTCGAGGAAGCACTTCCTGTTCGCGGACCGATTCAGAATTCACGCCTGGGTGAAAGTCCGATGCCTGCAGCGCAGCGAGCGTTTTTTCGTAATAGAGCCGCGACGGCTGCCCGCCAGTCGGGTCCTGCCCAAGCCCCCCGGATTGAAGCAAGACGCTGGTCACGCGATCAATCATGTCCTCTACCAGAACCACTGAAGCGTTTCTGAGCCCAAAGTGGGCGAAGTTCTCTTGCGTGTTCTTCCAAGCAATTCCATCCGCGAGGGCTTGGATTTGGTCTGTGTTCAACTGCATTCCCGCTGAACTAGCATCCGACTTGACCAGCGATTCAATCCCGTCACCCGTGTTGATCTCGTGCAACGCGCGGAAGTAGCATTCTAGGAATTCTCGGACGATCGGTTCGTTCTTGAACAAATAGTCGCGCCCAACGACCAGCGAATCGATGATAAATCCCGTTTCTTGGCTGGTATCGGTCAAGACATGCAATGCGTCGTTCTGCTTCATTTGGCTAACCACCGGTTCCCAAGTAGCAAACACCTCGTTGCCAGCCGGGCGAGCCGCTTTGTATCGCTTGAGCAATTCTGCTTCACTCGAGACCGGAACCAGGGAGTCAGTGCCAAGTGCGGTGAGATCAAACTTCTGCATCAGCACCTGGACAAGTGTTTCGCTCGGCGAGTCGCCGACGAAAACGATCTTCGTCTCTGGAGAGTTCAGCGAATTGATATCTGGGAATCGTTCTCGGTACGCAACTAACGCATCGGCTCCAACCGTTTCGTCGATGATGGCGACGATCGTAGCTGGCAGTTTGCCAGCAGCATCACTTGACTTCAGCAGAGCGTCAATCGGGAATGCGGCCAACTGAATATCGCCCGTTGCAAGCGAGTTCATGCGCTTGCCGTAGTCGGCGCCATCGTCGACCAGTTCCAGTTTGATGCCGCGGGAGCGGAGTTGCTTTTTTAAGGCGTCGGAACGGAGGACGGCGTAGCCAGTAAATCCGTCTAGGCCCAGGTGTATCGTGTGCCGATAATTCGAGCTCCCGCTTGTCGCGTCGATAACCTGCTTCTGCTCGGCCTTTTTCTGTGCCGTCTTTCTCGGAACAAGGATCAATCGGTAGATCGCAACACCGGCTGTTAAGAGAACCAGCCATATCAAGCAGGCTAAGAATATCTTGGCTTTACTCATCGTTTTTACTTACCGAGCTGATGCTATTTCTTCTTCGCGGCTTTGGAAATGATGATGACTAGCATAACCAGGCCCAGGAATCCGCCAAAGCATAGGCAACCGCTGCCGAGAAACACTCCAGCCCACGATTTCGTGCTGGTGTTCTGAATACTGATGGTTCGTCGACTTCCTGAGCCGCCAAATTCATCCAGTGGTTCATTGCTGACGTCCGTCAGTGCTGCGATTGCCTGTTCGGCGAACCCATCAGGCAAACCTTCGAGCATTTCAAAATCTTCGTTTGCATCTTGGTCGCCAACGGACGTTTCCGCAAAGACCTCGGTGATGGCTCGCTCTAGTGATGTGTTATCGTCAGCTCTTCGATAAGCATGGACCTTGGTTGCCAATGAGTGATCATTCTGCATATCCACCCCAATAGCTTCGATTCGCAATCCTCTGGCCAGGATCTGCGGAAGGTATCGGTCGACCAGTCTGCTGTCGTTTGCTTCCCCATCGGAGATGACCAGCAATCGAAATTCACCGTAAACTTGCTTCCGCCGGGCGTCCAAAAGCGCGTCGGCGCCCGTTTTCAAGAACTCGCCAAGAGGTGTGCCTCCGAGAGCTTCCAAGCGAGCGACATTCGGTTTCCAATTCACGCTCGCAATTGGTCCAAGCGGGATGATCCAGGAAGAACCCGCTACGGTCGAGTTGAGCGCCAGTACGCCGACGTTTGTTTCCGGTGGCAGTCTCTCCAAGACGCTCACCAATGCAGCTTTCGCCGCGTCGATGCGTCGCTCGCCGCTGCTCATGACGTCATCCATCGATCCCGAGTCGTCGAAAACGATGACCACATTTTGGTCAGCTACGGCGCCTGGCGTTAACCAAGCGAGGATCAGCATCAACCAACAAGTTGTTCTGAACATGTTGTTTCGTCGCTCCAAAATCAGGTGTGCGGGCGGCCGGAAAACGTCATCGTTCCACAATTGCGTCATGCTAGAAATCGAAGTCGTCGGGTTGAATCGTCTCGGCATCCACTTTCACGATACGGAATTCGACTCGCATGTTCTCCATTGCTTCTTCAATTGAAGAAGGTTTGGTGATGACGGGTTCTGAGATGCCTGCTCCCAGCGGAGTAATCTGACTCAAGTCGATGTTCGCGTTGATTTGACGAGCATAGTCGGTCAATGCTTTCTTCACGTTTTCGGCACGTCGCTTGGAAAGGCTAAGGGCGGCTTGCATGCGAACGGCTGGGTCGCGGTCGCCGCCAGAGAAAGCTCCGGATTGAATCAGTTCTACCACTTCGCCCATGTTTTCAATGTCGAGCGGTTTGCCCTTGAAGAAGTATCGCCGGTTGCCGCTTTGGCCCGTTTGCTTCAAAACGCCTTTCTTGATTCCAGTCACCACAAGATCTTGAAGGGTCTTGGTAGGATCGGCGTGGCCGCGGATGACGACTCGAGCATTGCCAAAAGTGCTGGCTTGCTTCAAAGCTCGTTCAAATTCGCCACCGTAGATATCGGTCGAAAATTCGAACTGATTCGGCTGGAAGCTGATCGTAAAACTGACAATCGTATTCTGGTCGAGATTGCCAAAATCTTCAAAGTCGTCGATTTCACCAAATCGTTCTTGCGATGTATTCAGTTGTTTAAATTCGATGCCAGCAATCGTGGCGATCTTCTGGTAGCTGAAGTTGTTTGGTTCGAACCCTCGGCGACTCGAGGCATAACCCCAACTGGTTGCCATGTCGAGTGATTCTTTAAGCATGGGGCCAAAGCCGCTCAAGTTGCCTTTGTCGGTAAAAAACGACTGTTGGCCAGTGAGACCGGCGAATGTGCAGTCCAGCAGCAGGCCGTGCGCATCGACCTCGAGCGTTGGCAGCACATCGGCTCCGAAGATACGTTGGCTAGTAGCCAGCAAGGCCTTGTACTCGCCGCCAAGTCGCTGGGATTTTTCAAACTCGTTTCGCAGCTCGACCGTTTTCCTACTGGCGGCCAAGTAACCACCAACGAATTTTTCAACCCAATCACGATTTGCATCATACCAGTCCTTCCGAACGGCATAGACGTCTGCGATCGAGCGACTCATTTGTTGCGTGCTGTTGATGACGTGGGCGCCGGCAACGGTGCCTTCTGCGCCGCTACCTGTTGCGTCGAAGCCACCAGTGAGACCAATCAAGTCTGGGGTGATAACGCAACAAGCGTCAATTGTCGCGTCCTTGCGGAACAACTCGGCAGCCCCTGCTGGCCCAGTCAGGTCCGTCGTCCAGATTATCTGTACATCATCCTTACTTAGTTGAGCCGCGTCGAGTGAATCGTATAGCAGGCCAACATGCGGGCCGCCCTGCTGGCAAGCAATCTTCTTGCCCTTCAGATCATTAAGCGATTTGATCTTTTTGCGTGCAACAATATGATCTCCAGCCGACCACGAAAGCTGCAAGATGATGACGGGTTTCGTCCGTGGATCCGCACCGATGACTTCGCTTGCCTGGCCAAGCATTCGGAACGTTCCTCGTAGCAAGGGGCTCTTGCCGCTCACGTAGTCCTTGACTTGACCGACAAAGTCGTCGCCTGGGGTCAGTTCAATGTTCAGTTCTTGTTTCGCGAAGATCGACCCCGGCTTTGTCTTTAGGTCGCCATTTGCCAGAAAGGTCGCAACGTCGCCGCCCCAAGTGATGTAGGGCACTTTGACGGTCGTTTCTTTCGCGACATCGCCAACGGAAACGTTGCCGGTCAATTCGCGGAACGATTTCTGGGCGACTGCTGTTGACGCGACGGCAACAAGGAGCAGGTTGAAGCAGAGCGTAAAAGCGGCTTGTCTCAATTTCATCGCGGCAAAAGCCCTTTCATAAAATGGTCGGGGAATCGACTTCGGTTCATTGTTTTGACGATCACGAAGCTCCGACTAGCGAAGCTTGGAGGTATAGCTATGCCAGACTGCGATCGCCGCAGCCAAGGTAAGTAGTGAGCTGTAGAGCGTCTCGGTGGCAAGTGACTTGCTTAAAAACCAGCAAACAACTGTTGCCACGAGACCGATTGAAGCTCCACAAATTGCACTGATGAATGCCAATTGGTGAAGCCTGCGATCGAAACTCTTGCTTTCCATCTTGGGTACCCGATCGAATTGAATTCAAATTACTGATGTCACCGGATCCCCTGCCCTTCTAATAGGCGTATTTCTGCGTCCCACTGGGCGCGCTGTTCGTCAGTCACATCCGGATCCGGCAGTAAGCTCTTTCGGGTGCAGTTTACCAATGCTTGCAGAGTTTGATACCGGCGGGTGAGCCCGATGGCAGGTTGGATGAAGTCATCGACGGTGGCCTTGAGTTCAAACTCCGACTGGGGGGGGAGCGCTTTGAGCTCGCTCCTCAGGGCTGCAAACCCGGCCGCAGAGAACTCCTGCGGTAGGCCTTCGGTGTCGAGCCAATCGACCAAGTCCTTGCCAGCGTCTCCTGCTGGCTTGACCATCCAAGTGATAAAGTCGCGTCGATCGTCGTCGGTTGGGTCAAGCACAGGAATAATCAGGTCTCCAACGCGTCCAGGACGCCGAATATCGGGTGAAAGCAAGTGAATTCTGGCAGTCATCAGCAACCAAATGACTTTGCCTCGCAGTGTCGGGTCGCTCATCATTCCCTGGATTTTACCGGTCAGGCGACGCTCGGTTTCGTGGGCACCCTCGCCAACGCCGCCGAATTGAGTATCCGCTTCGTCAACAAAAATTACGACTTTCTCGAGCGCCGTAAGCACTCGTTTGAGCCGTTCGAAAATGACATCCGTCTGACCGAACCATTGGCTTCGAATGCTCTTGAGTACCAGAACTGGCATGTCGAGTTCCGCAGCGACAGCTTCAAAGATAAATGTCTTTCCACCACCGATCGGGCCAGCCACAGCGGCACCAGGCAAAGCCCGATCGTCGGGCAGCCTCAGTCGCGGGAGCATGTATTTGCTAAGGAATTCTTTGAGCCGAGTTGCACCGATGACGTCTTCCAGCGAATGCTCGGGCTTCTTGAACTCCACGACGTCTTCGCCCAGTTGAGTTTGGATGAACTGCTCGACTTGCTTCACAACGTCACCCCGGCAAACGGGTTTGTTGTTGTAAGCTGCAGCCAAAAGAAGCTGTCGCAGCGCATGGATGCTCAGCCCAGCGGTCGCCTCCGCCAGCACTCGGGTCTGATCGGTCGTCGCCGCTGGTTCTGACTGTTCGTCATCGTCAACAGGAATCTCCGATGAAACATCCGTGTGAGTTCCGTGCCACTGAAGAAAGTGGTGACGCGTTTCCGTATCAGGCGCAGGAGCGGAAACGCTCAGCACTTGTGGTAGCCTAGCGATACGGTTGTGAATTTGGCTTCGCGATTCTGCGACTAGGCAAACACTGTCCTTGCCAGCAAAGAACTCGGGGTCGCTGAACCAGTCTGTCACGATTGCAACGCGTCGCAACTGAGCGTCGTTCATGCGAGCAATATTGCCATCCCCTGCTGGTAGCAACATGTCTGCCGCTTCAACAAAGATCAGTAGATTTTCGCGTAAGGCGGCGCGTGAGCATATCGTCAACTGCCGAAGGAACTCAAGCGCCTGTGTTGCGTTGCCGATTGCATCACGCATGTATTGGTCAAACTCTCGGCGTCGCATCTCAATCTTGCTGCTCTCGGCCATCATGTCCTTGATTGCGAGAGAGTTGACGTCGACGCCAGTCTTCCAGGCTGCCCAGGCTTCGCGAAGCTTCGCACGCGAGTCGCCTTCAATTCTGACCGGCCCGTTGAGCTCATAAACGACTTGAACCAGGCCGCTTACCTTCGTCTTGTTAAGAAGAAAGGGCACCAGCGGCTCGTAGCCATCACCATCATAGAAAAGGTCGTTGACGTTTCCCGAAATGATGATTGAGCGTGCTTGGCCGGAATTCACGATTCGAGCAAACTGCGAAAAAAACTCATAACTAGGCGCGTTGGCTTGGGCAGCAGTCATGCGGTTTCGCTTTACTTTCGAGATTCATCGCGCAAAGGCGATCGGTTGTCGTACTGATTCGAGAGGCCCAAAAGGATGCCCCTTGGTTGCGTTGGTCCAAATTGTCGCCGAACCAAAGTCTCCCCTCAAGGATACGTGGCGGTGCTGGCTTTGGCTCGGCGTTCGGGCCGTGCCAATTCAATTGCTTGGCAAGCGATATCGCAGAGTTTTGCAAACGCGACTGCCGAATCGAACCAGCAGAGCCGCATTTTTGTTAAAAATGCTCAGAATCACGATGATCGCGACCGTTCAGTTTCACAAAGGGTTCTTATCTTGAGCAGCTCCCCAGCCCAACCGTGGATGTTGGAGGATGTCACTTTGGGCGATGTGCGCGATGCGAACTACCAAGTCGCAGTATTGCCGATGGGGGCAACCGAACCCCACAATTTGCATTTGCCCTATGGAACCGATTCGATTGAAGCCCACCGGTTGGCGAGTGCTTGCTGCCAAAAGGCCTGGCAAGAAGGCGGGAAAATTGTCCAGTTGCCAACCTTGCCCTACGGTACTGAATCCAATCTGCGAGAATTCCCGTTGGCAATGAATCTCCGGCCCACCACGTTGTTTCGAGTTGTGCGTGACCTATTGGATACGGTCGCCGGGGCAGGCATTCGCAAGTTAGTGATTTTCAATAGTCATGGCGGAAACGACTTTAAGCCGTTTTTGCGTGAAGTCTACGGTGAAACTCCGGTGCATGTGTTCCTCTGCAACTGGTATCAAATGATTCGCGACGTTGCATTGAAAGTTTGCGAGCAACCGGACGATCATGCAGGTGAGATGGAAACCAGCTTGATCATGGCGTTTCGGCCTGACTTAGTGCGAAACGGTGAGACCGGTGGTCTTGCCGCTGACGCCGGATCATGCAAGCCGCTTCGCTTTGAAGCCCTGAGTCAAGGCTGGGTGGGATTGTCTCGGCCATGGCATTTGCTGACGACGAACTCTGGTTCAGGCAACCCGCATGCGGCCACTGCGGAAAAAGGGGAACGAATCAAGCAGGCCATCGTTGAGAGGATTGGCCCCTTCCTCGCCGAGCTATCCAAGTCGCCCGTGGATGACACGTTCCCGTTTGCATCCGACGTGGCGGAATGAATGGGCATGGAAAACACGCAGGACCCGCAATGCTCGGGAGGTTATCGTCCGCCGCAGTTTGACATTCAATTCTTGATGCTGGCAACGGCTGCGCTGGCGGTGTGGTTGACGCTCTGGACTGTAACCAGCGTCGGTAGCAAGTTCGTTTTAGCGGTCGTGTTGCTCACGCTACTGTTCGGATGCGGCAGGACGCGTCGGGCTGTTATTTTTGTTGTGCCAGGTCTCTTTCTGCCTTACCTGACGCTGCTCCTGAGATTCAACCGCGGCATGTTGAACGACTCATCGTATCCAGCAATTGCATATCTTTGGCAGTTGCCGGGAATTCTGGCGGCGACCGGGCAACAGAGAGCTGCAGATCTGGGTTTCATCGTTTTGACCGTCATCGCGACGCTGTTCGTGTTCTTTGCGTTTGTTATGCTTGGTCGCGTCAGCCCGCTTTTTAGCAAGATAGCCGGAGTGCTCGCGCTACTGTACAGTTTTCTGAACTGCCTCATTTGTGCAGCGATCCTCGACGGTTGAACACAGGCTCGTTTCGGCCTCGTCCCCCTTGTCACATGGGGAGCCGAATCTCAAGAGGGCCGAACTCCAACTTACGCCTGCGATTTAAGGTAAGCTCGCGACAATGAGACGTAGTGTTTCGTGCCGCGGTCAATTTTGCTTCGGTCATCTTCAGTCGTTTCGCGAATGACTTTCCCTGGCGTACCCATGACCAGTGAGTTTGGGGGGATCGTCTTTCCTTCCGGGACTAGCGCTCCCGCGGCGACGATGGATCCTGAACTGATGGTTGCGCCGTTGAGGATAATCGCGCCGATGCCGATTAAGCAATCTGATTCAACGATTGCACCATGAACAATCGCACCGTGGCCAACCGTGACACGGTCCCCGATGATGCAGGGAAATCCAGGATCACCGTGCAAGCAGCAAAGGTCCTGGATATTGGAAGCATCGCCAATGCGGATCGCTTCGGTATCGCCACGCATCACCGCGCCAAACCAAATGCTTGTTTCGCGACCAATGGTCACATCCCCGGAAACGGTGGCATTCTCGGCGATCCAACAATCGTCGGCTAGTTTTGGCGTCTTGGCAAAAAATTCGTTCATGAACCACGCGTATGTTGAAGAAGCACTCGTGCGCCAACTGGCGGCAATTTCCACTTCAGCTTACCATCTCCGGCGGGCCGTTTTGAAGGCGCAAGCAGCGAAAGTTGCCCTGAATTTACAATGAACCCTGCGTTAATGCAGACGCGTTTCCGGGACTGCTTGGAATGGGGATTCTACGGACGGCGTAAAGAAATATGAATTCGAGTAGCTAAGGTGTGATAGCCATGCAAGATAAATTGATCGAAGCATTGAATTGGCGATATGCGGCGAAGCGTTTTGACCCAACCCGGCGGTTGGATGAATCGACCTGGGGAGCGCTTGAGCAAAGCTTGCTGCTTACGCCGAGTAGCTACGGATTGCAGCCCTGGAAGTTCTTTGTGATTTCTGACGAAGCGACCAAAGCAAAGTTGCCGGATATGTCATGGAATCAACAGCAACCTAAGGACTGCTCGCACATGGTCGTCTTGGCGGCGCGTCGAACGATGGATGACGCTTATGTCGATCGATATATCGAGTCAGTTGAGACAGGACGCGGCCTTGCACCTGGAACCATGGACGGATATCGAAGAGTATTGCATGCGACCATTGCGGGCATGGAGACGCATCTCGATTGGAATAGTCGCCAGGTCTATATCGCTCTTGGTCAATTGATGGTCGCCGCAGCCGTGCTAGGCGTAGATACCTGCCCGATGGAAGGCATTGTGCCCGTCGAGTATGACGCCTTGCTTGGATTGACGGGTAGTGAATACACGACCGTGGTTGGTTGCGCGGTAGGCTATCGGCATCCTGAAGACAAACAGGCTGATGCAGCGAAAATCCGATTTTCGGCAGAAGAGTTGATCGTGCATCTGTAACAAGCCAGCTCTGTGTCGGGGCCTTGAATTACTTTCCACAACTACATGCAATAGCCTTGCCCGCATCGGCATTGTCAATGCTATGAACGCTCTTGCAAGCTGGGCAGCGGACCTTCATCAGGAACTCAAGTTGCACGGCATAGTGGGAAACGCAAACAAGTTGCGATTATCGCCACGCCGAACCGGAGATGCAACACTTAGATAAGCGTGCAGGCAGTCTTAGGCACTAGATTCTTGCCACCAAGGCCTTGGCTCAACTGAAAGTTGCCACCACCAAGGGGCTACGAAGCCGTATTGCTACTGGCGCGTTTCTTCGCGATCGTCGCGATGAGCTGTTTTTGAGGCGAAGCGAATTTCGCGATGCCCTCACCCATCAGTGTGTCATGCAGGTGCTGCATGTCGACATTGGCTGCGATGTCTTCAGCCAACGCCGCCGGAATTGGATTTGCGACTTCAGGTGAGAAGGTCAGGCCGCTTTCTGATACCGCTTCGTTTGTCGCAGGAGGATTGGTTTGAATGTCGCTCCCAGCCAGGGCTGCGACGTATTTCGTTGCCGGATCCGCCGGGTCCTTCGTGCCTGTACTCGCAAAGATGATTTCTTGGCGGAGGGGCGTCTGGTTGGCTTTCCAAAAAGCTTGATTGGCGGCCCAAATCTGCTTTGCATTCACGATGCCAACCTGGCCCTGACTGTCTGCCGCAAGGCTCGTTGAGTGCTTGGCTGTGTATTGGTCAACCCGCGAAACGAAAATGCTATAAACGCTCTTGAAGGAGTCAAGATTTGCTCTTTTTTGAGCGCCCGCCCATACGGCATCTCGAGCACGAACGTATTGTTCCATCGTAAAGACGAGTGTTACGTTCAGTGTAACGCCGTCGGCGGCAAGTGTCTCCAAGCAGTCGAGTCCAGCAGGTGTGGCCGGAACCTTGATCATCCGGTTGTCATGACCCGCCGACCACTTACGCCCCAGTTCAATGTATCGTTCGACGCGGTCCGAATGAGGCATTTCCGCATCAGGATCTTCGATCAGCGGGTCAAGTTCGAAGCTGACCCAACCAGCGTTGCCTTTGGTCTCTTCCCAAACACGATGAAACGCCGCTTGCGCATCTCGGACCATTTGGTCGGTCAGCGCCCAAGCTACTTCGGAGTCGTCGTCGCTGGAGCTAAGCAGCTCCGACAGTTGTGAATCAAATTGGCCGCTCTCGATCAAGCCAGCCACGATGATTGGGTTGCTAGTCGCGCCAACGGCGCCCCAATCCAGATTGAGCTTGACTAGTTTTGGGTCGATGGAGTCCAGATAGAGACTCGTACCACTTTCGATTAAGCTCTGGATGGATGCATTTGACATAGATCGACGGACTCATGGATTCGAGGAGTGCTTTTCGGACGGTACGACTCCTCGATTCTAGCAAAGCTCTGCCTTGCTGCCGACGTTGCCGGCAGCAAAGGAACGCAGTTTGTCCTGTTTACAGTTCAGCAAGGTAGCGAATCAGGTCTGTTGAGGTGACGATTCCCACGAGCTTGTCTCCGTCTACTACTGGCAAAGCGTGAAAAGAGTTGGAGCCCAGGATTCGGGCGGCATCGCGGATGGTGCTGCCAATGGGAAGCGTGGTCAAATCCTTATTCATGACGTCATGGATCTTGTAGGTATGGTCAAGGATTTCGTCGAGGCCCTTTGCATCCTGATTTCCAAACTCTCCAAACGAGATCCGCATAAAGTCATTCCAACTGATAATTCCAATCAGTTTGTCGCCACTGACGACAGGAATATGCTGGATGTGATTGGCTTCAAAAATCTTCCTCAGCTTGGATACTGGATCTCCGTCGTGCACGCTGATGATGTCGGTGGTCATGATCTGCGAAACGGGTTCATTCTTTTTCATCATTGCTGCTTTCTAGGTTGCGGGCAAGATTCGATGTTACTGGAGTGTTTTGACGTCAGAGGTGAAGCTAGGTTTAGACTTCGGTGTCGCCGGATTTCAACGTCGCGGGCACCGCAGCCGAACGCTCTCCGCGTTCGTATACGATGTTCGCTCGGCCGACCAAGAGCGGATCGATGGCGCCGATTCGATCCAGGTCTTTGTTCTCATACGGCAGGCTATGCAGGACGTAACGCATGGCGTTCAGGCGAGCTCGTTTCTTGCAGTCCGATTTCACGACCGTCCAAGGCGCATCGTGCGTGTCGGTATGGAAGAACATGGATTCCTTCGCACGCGTGTAGTCATCCCACTTGTCCAAGGAGGCCAAGTCAACGGGCGAGAGTTTCCACTGTTTGAGTGGGTGTGCTTTGCGTTCTTTGAATCGTCGCTTCTGTTCGTCGCGGCTGACTGAGAACCAGAACTTGATCAGATGGGCGCCGCTGCGGACAAGATTGCGTTCAAATTCCGGAGCCTGGCGCATAAACTCGGTGTATTCTTCGTCAGAGCAAAAACCCATGACTCGTTCAACCCCAGCGCGGTTGTACCAAGAGCGATCGAACATCACGATTTCACCGGCGGTCGGCAAATGCTTTACATAGCGTTGGAAGTACCATTGGCCGCGTTCGACATCTGAGGGTTTCTCAAGTGCTATGACGCGTGCACCACGAGGGTTGAGATGTTCCATGAAGCGTTTGATGGTGCCGCCCTTCCCCGCCGCATCGCGTCCTTCAAAGATGATGACGAGCTTGGATTGGGATTTGCGAATCCAGGCTTGCAGTTTCAGTAGTTCGACCTGAAGCATGTATTTCTGCTTTTCGTAGGCCTTGCGTGACATCAAGTTTTTGTACGGATAAGCGCCATCACGCCAATTCTCGGATAGCTTTTCATCTGGTCCGCTAAGTGTGCGTCTGCCCAGCGGTTTGGCGTCATGCAACAGCGCATTGCGCAGCACGGTGGCATCCTCGGCCGATGCGCCAGCGATGACTGCCGATAGGGTGCGAGCGAGTGTTTGCACATCATGCGGCGGCGTGTTCTCGACGATATCTTTGACGGCAGCAATCTTTGATTGCTGTGCAGCGTCGATAGCCTCTTTCAATTCGTGTTCGGCCAGTTCCTTTGGATCCAGTGACGGGCTCGTGTCGCCATCTTTTACAAATCGAGTTCTCGAGTGCTTTGAGGGCTTCTTGTTGTTAGCCTTTTTCTTGGTTTTGCCGTTTGTATCGGACGATGTGCTAGATCCAGAAGCCATGAATTTTCAAGCCAGATTTCACGGGCACGACCAAAGAGATTGGCGAGTTCTGCGGACTGCCGTCATTACATGTGCCTGGGCGTGCCGTCCCGGACCACATGTGTGCTCATGGGCACAGTTGGAGTTGGCCGCGGCGCGGCCGTTTCGTCCCTGAGAGCAAGG
>CAYPLE010000009.1:99083-102711 GCA_964411445.1 uncultured Pirellulaceae bacterium | reverse complement strand
CGCCAGCCCCCCAACTGCCCCCGCTGCGCGCGTAGACCGTCTGTGAAACCTGATCATCGCGTCAATTGTCGTAGGCCGTACCAAGCGCAGTAGCGGCGGCATGTTTGCCGTAGTGAGAGGAGGCGACGGAGCCGTGTCCATCAAGCTTACGTTACTTGCGTGTTGGATCTGGTCACAGATCCGATACCAGCACTGGAGACACATTTTCTGTGGGCTATGGCGGTTGAGCTACATATGCGAGGTGTAGTCAGAAGATGAGGAGCTGTCGGTGTTTCGGTGCGTTCCGACTAGCGATGAAAATGTCAGTGCGCCGCCGCCAAGAATCCAGGTGAGAAGTGCAAAGCCCAAGGCGTTCTTGGCAGGCAAGAAACAGAATAGCAAGCACGGCAACAGAGCGAGGCAAACAAGGGCGATTTTCTTCATCAGTGGTGCTTTCAGTCGAGCTCTAGGGGCAAGTGGGGGAATACGCAGTGGTGTGGGCTACAAGGCAAATAAGACAACTGCGCCGATGATGACGCGGTATATTGCAAAGGGTGCAAATCCACGCTGCTTAACCCAGTTCATGAACCAAGCAATCACTGCTAAGGCGACAACGAAGCTGACGCCAAAACCCAGCCCAAGTGCGAGCCATTGTTCACCAGTGACACTCGTTTCTGACTTGAGGATAAACTGCAGCAACTTATACCCAGTGGCTGCGATCATGACTGGAATCGAAAGAAAGAAGCTGAATTCAAGGGCCGCACTGCGAGAGAGCCCCATGATTTGTCCGCCGGCAATCGTGGACATTGACCGACTGACACCGGGGAAGGTTGCTGCAAAAATCTGCGTCAGTCCAATGATCACAGCTTGAAGTAGCGTCATCTCTTCGACTTCTTTCGTTGTGGACTTCTGGCTATAGATCTTGTCGACGATCCACATCACAATGCCGCCAACGATCAATGCGATGCCGATACCAAATTTGTTTTCGAGGTTCTCCGAGATGAATTTATCCATCAAGAAGCATGGACCCGCGGTGACGACGAAGCTGATCGCGACGAGAGCGATTGGGTGGTTCCACCACAATCGATTGCCTGATTTGCCTTTTGGGTACGTGCCAATGAACCCTGAAATGCGTTCTCGAAAGTAAACCAGCACGGACAAGATGGCGCCGAGCTGAATCACGATCGCGAACATTTTCCAGTATTCGCTTTCAAGCGGCTGGTTCAGAAGGTCTTGGGTCAGGCGAATGTGAGCCGTTGAGCTGACGGGCAGGAATTCCGTCAAGCCTTCAACGATGCCGATGATGATCGCTTCAATGTAGTCGTTCAACAGCGGCTCCGAGCGTCTGTGGTGGTTGGGCTGGTCATAAGTCGTGCAGGGCGGTCGCTTGTACCGCAACTGCGATTCCGAGGCTGGAATGGCGGATGTTTCTCAATTATGGTTGCATCTCCGGTCGAAGCTGACCGTTACAAGTGCGTTTCCAGCACACTCCCGAGTGTCCCGTTGAGATTTGCGATGCGTGATAAACATAACGGTTTTGTCGGAGATGTCGGCAATTGGCTTCGCGGGCTTTGCATGGGCTGTGCGGACATTGTGCCCGGCATTTCAGGGGGCACGATGGCGCTCATCTTAGGGCACTACCATCGCTTGGTAACCGCTATCAGCAAGATTGATTCCCAAGCGTTGAGGCTGGTTCGAAAGAGAAAGCTGCGTGAGGCGGCTGAGCACATTGATTTGCGATTCTTGGCAGCCGTTGCGATCGGCATGGCGAGTGGTGTGGTGGCACTCGCTTCCCTGATGCACTTCTTGCTTGAGCATCATCTGTCCTACACGTTTGCTGTCTTCACCGGGCTGATCTTGGCGTCCAGCGTCATTGTTGGGAAGCAATTGAAACAGATTACGCCCGGAGTCCTCATACTGGCTGCTCTTGGGGCGTTTGTCGCGTATCAAATATGCATTCAGCAAAAAGCGACCACAGACCTGACGCCGTTCAGTGCATTCCTTTGTGCAACCGTGGCGATTTGTGCCATGATCTTGCCGGGCATTAGTGGCGCGTTTGTCTTGCTACTGCTTGGGGTTTACCATCCAGTTACAGAATTGATCAAAGGCATTCCTAAGGGGCAGGTGAGTGTCGATGGATTGTTGATCGTTGCCGCGTTTCTTGCAGGTTGCGTTGTGGGATTGTTGTGCTTCAGCCGTGTCTTACGATACTTGTTGGATAAGTACCATGATCGAACACTCGGCTTCCTGGCCGGACTGATGCTGGGTTCGTTATATAAGATCTGGCCTTTTCAGATGGTTACAGCCGAGACGCGTGAACTTCCGTTCAAGGAGCAGGTACTTGAGCATGTTCCGCCTGTCGAAGCGGGTGTTAGCGTGCCGATGGTGATTGTATTGGCAGTTGTTGCCATTGCTTTGACATTCGCGCTGGAATGGTGCGGCAATCGGTTCGCGGATCCTAAGGTGGATACGGACACGGTGGCTTGATCGCCGGCGGTGGAGCCAGCGGACCGAACCGTCAAGCGGATAATTGAATGGCGGCGTTAACAACAAATGGGGAGCAATCGATGAGCAGGTTCATGAGGCGGCGGGATGCGATCGCGGCTACCGTTGCGAGCGGGATCGCCATTGCTGCGCTAGGAAAGAACGCTCGGTCGGCCCAAAGCGAGAAATTTAAGCTAGCCTACGCGCCGCATCCGCGGATGTTCAAAGCTTCTGCAGGTCCAGACGTGATGGATCAGATTCGGTTTGCAGCCGACCAAGGTTTTACTGCTTGGGAAGACAACGGCATGGCATCGCGGCCGGCCGAGGAGCAGCAGAAAATCGGGGACTTGCTAGAGAAGCTTGGCATGCAAATGGGCGTGTTTGTTGCCTACGCGAGTTTTGATCGGCCCTCGTTCACTCGGCCTTCGCAGGCTGATCAAGAAGAAGTGTTGGGAAAGATCCGCGAGGCAGTTGAAGTTGCCAAGCGATGTCGAGCGAAGTGGTTTACGGTCGTTCCTGGGAGTGTCGATCAGCAGCACCCTGACGTTGGTGAGTGGAACAGGTACGGCGGCCCTCGACTTGCGCAGGGGTATCAAACAGCTAATGCAATTGACATGCTCCGACGCTGCGTGGATGTGATCGAAGCGCATGAGCTGATCATGGTCCTTGAGCCGCTGAACTGGCACGCCAATCACGGCGGCGTTTTCTTGCAGCGCAGCGATCAGGCTTTTGCGATATGCCGCGCAGTTGATAGTGTTAGCTGCAAGATCTTGTTTGACATTTATCACCAGCAAATCACGGAAGGCAATTTGCTGCCGAATATTGATCTGTGCTGGAGTGAGATTGGCTACATGCAATCAGGCGACAATCCAGGTCGGAAAGAGCCGGGCACGGGTGAAATCAACTACCGTGGTGTATTCAAGCATCTCCACGAAAAGGGGTATCGGGGTGTTATCGGGATGGAACACGGCAATAGCCAAAAGGGAGAGCAGGGGGAGCAAGCGGTGATTGCGGCCTATCGAGCCGCTGACGACTTTTAGTGCGGGTCGCGCGAACGGATCGTCGAGATAGAAAGACGCAGAAACGCCCCATCCAGAGGCTGCGAGCGGGTAAGGCTATTCGAGGTCGAGTGTCGGTTGCCTGGTAGTGGCCGGTTGCTTGGTAG
>CAYPLE010000009.1:70120-98983 GCA_964411445.1 uncultured Pirellulaceae bacterium | reverse complement strand
CGGTTGCTTGGTAGGTCGCTTGCGAGCTTTCTTGCTTTTTCGCGGCGAATCTGTCGTCGGTGCGCTTACCTTTGGTTCCGGTGCGCCACTTAGGGCTTCGCCCACGGATGCGGCTTTGATCCGCTTGGTGCCGAGGCGAACATAGTCTTCTGAGAGTTCGAATCCCGCGAAGTTTCGCCCCAGTTTCTTGGCAACCGTTAGTGTCGTTGATGAGCCAGAGAATGGGTCCATGACAACGTCGCCTTCATTGCTGCAGCCGCGAATGATACGACCGAGCAATTGTTCTGGCATCTGGCATCCGTGAAAGCCAGCGCGTTCCTTGAATGTGCCTGCCACACGGGGGAAATACCAGGTGTCTTCGGTGTCTGTGAAACCGTCGCAGTCCTGTGGGCGCAGGATCCAGGTGTCGTCGGGTGTTCTGCCCTTGGGGTTGCCGCGTTTGTCGTTGTAAACCAACTGTCTGGCCGACGGCACAGCTACGCCGTCAAAGTTGAAGGTGAAGTTTTTTTCGTCCTTGATAAAGTAAAACAGGTGTGCGTGCGAGCGCGTGAATTTGCTTTTGCAGTGCACGCCAAAGGTGTAGTACCAGATCACCCAGTTTCTTGTCTTGAAGCCAAGCTTCTTTGCTTCAATCTTGAGCTCCGCGGCATATTCGTCACCGATGGCCAGCCAGAAGGTACCGTTTGGTTTGAGGACGCGATGAACCTCGCGCATCCAGTCGGCTGACCACGCGAGGTATTTCTCTTCCTCCAGCGAGTCATCGTAGGCGTCGTACTGATAGCCGATATTGAATGGCGGGTCAGCGAAGACGAGATCGACAGTTGCATCGGGGAGTCTCTGCATACCTTCGATGCAATCGCCCTGATGGATTTGTCCCAACATGTCTTCCGGGAATTGCTGGGGGAGCTCGTCTGTCATGCTCGTCCTTCGAGGGAAAAAAATCCGCGAGGTTCATAGCGCGTCGCCGCAGCGGTCGTTCGGCCGCGCGTTCTTGAAATGGTAATGCACATCACGTTTGGTCGCGAGCCCACGGTTTCGTCATGAGCCGCCAAGACATCCTCATGCAACGAGTGGTGCTGGAAACTGAAAGCCAGCATTGCGTTTCTTATGGCCTTGCGCGTTATGTCGGGTGAATTGAAGGAGCCGATACGCACGCTGGGCGTCGATTTAGGAATCGCCAGGGTCGGGTGTTTCGATGTTGTAGTCCTTCAGTTTCTTGTGAAGGGTATTGCGGTTGATGCCCAGTTTGGCAGCAGCTTTGGTTTGGACAAAGTTGCAGTCCGACAGCACCTTGGCAATGACTTCCTTCTCAATACGGTTGACGACAAAAGTGTGGATTTCTTGGCCAGCGTCTTCTGCTTGTCGAACGCCTTGCTGCACCATTTCGTGCGTAAGGCTATCAAAGTCAACGCCGCGCATCGAAACCGTTGTCGTCTCAGGCTTGCCGCCTCGCACGACATCGGGCAGCAAATCCACGGATAATTCGTCGCTTTCAGACATGACCACCGCGCGCTCGACATAGTTTTGTAGCTCGCGAACGTTGCCTGGCCAGTGGTAGTTCTGGAGCAGTTCGATAGCCTCCTGGCTGATGTGAACTACGTACCGATTGTTTGCTTCGCTGTAATAATTCAAGAAGTGAACCACGAGGTCCGGGATGTCCTCGGGGCGTTGCCTAAGTGGAGGGATTTGTATTGGCACGACGTTCAATCGCCAGTAAAGGTCTTCACGAAAACGCTCCTCTTGGACTTCGACCGTTAGATCACGGTTGCTGGCAGCGATGACGCGCGTGTCGACGGTGATGGTGGATGTGTCGCCGACGCGTTCGAACTCGCGCTCTTGCAATACTCGCAGCAGCTTGACTTGCAGAATCAGGGAGGTGCTGTTGATTTCATCCAGAAAGATCGTGCCCGTATGAGCGGCTTCAAAGCGGCCGGTACGATTCTGTACGGCGCTAGTGAAGGCACCGCGGACGTGCCCAAAGAGTTCGCTCTCCAGTAGACTTTCGCTCAGCGCGCCGCAATTCACTTTTACGAATGGACCAGAGCTGCGGTCGCTCAGCCGGTGAATCGCCCCGGCTATCAGTTCTTTTCCGGTGCCTGTCTCTCCAAGCAACAGAACCGATGCAGTGCTTTGAGCAACTCGACGCGTCGTCTCGTAAACGGCTTGCATGGCCGGGCTGGCGCCAATAATCCCCGCAACGGGTGAACCCGCGCCGGAACTTTGTTGCCTGAAACCGTACTGCGACATTGTCTGCTCTCAGGTCCTCTCGGACAATTCGTCCTTGAAACGCTCGACAGGTTGGATGGGGTTCGGCTGAGCGGTCGAATCGGTTTCTTGTCTTGCTGCTTTATAGTGACCACTCAGCCACGATAATTGTCGCGGCGGACAGCCATTGCCGCAACCAGCCCGAATGTCTGATGAGCCGCAAGTCGTGAGTTTCAAAAAGAGGCTTTCGACATGATTTGCAATGGCAAAGACTACACGGGCCGGCAAGACCAGCGTTGTTAGCATGTCGAATGCGAGCTGATTGATCGCGTTGGCGGAGCAAGGGGCCTTACCTTCAACTAACGAGATGATCGCGGCCCGTGGTCATGGTGGGAAGCCACTCTGGCCTCGCAAGCGCGACGATTTCAAGTCGAATTTGGCATTTGCCAAGATTGAAGGTCGTCCTAACGCCAACGGCTATCGCTGCTCGACGGCATCCAGAATGACGCCCAGCGATTCGGCGGCTGCCGGGTCATTCGGACCTTTTTGGTTGTAGAGATCGTAGATGCGCAGTTGGCTTTGGCGGTCGATGAGGATGCCGAAGCGTTTTGCGGAAACGGCAAACTGTTGTGCAGCGTTGACGCGATCTTGATCGTCGAGTTCAGGGTCGCTAGCCATGGCGATCAAGCGAAGTTGGGAATCAGAGGTTCCAAGTCCGCGAAGCAATTCCGCTCGAGCGGTAGCAGACAGTGCGATTCCCAGGCTCTGGAATTTTGCACGCAAGTCACCAACTGGGTAGAAACCGTACTTGGCTCGATCCGAAATGATTTCAGTTAGAAAACTGCTGCCAACTTCAAAGTACCTTATTCGATCAGCCTCGTTCATTGGCGTGGTGTCTAGTTGTTCAGTAAGCGAAGAAGCAATGCGGTGAATCTGAGACTCGTTTCGCGAAAGAACCGATTGCACAACGCCAGGTAGCTTGCCAATGAGGCGTGATTCGTCGTCCGTGAGCTCGTCGGTGAGGATTGCTATCGGAAGATCGTGCGTTCGACGACCGCCGCGAAATCGCTGAAGCAGCACAAAGAGGCTTTGGTCCGAGACCCTGTCTGCGATCAGGATGTGTTCAATCGGAGCGTCCGTGTTCAGCAGTCGAATGGCCTCACGCGCAGTGTTGGCTGTGTAGGCATGTCCGCCTAAACTGGATTCAACCTGTTGTTTGGCTGCCGAGGTGATCTCGGAGTGGTGTCCGATGACGAGTACCGATGGGCCATTGCGCAACTGCGACATCTCCAAGGCCACGTGCAGGCTTTTCTCTGCACCAGCGTATGAGAAGTGGGGGTCCGCCGCGGCGATTCCAGTCATGGCTTCGTAGCGAAACTGAGGCCGTGAGTCGTTCAAGTACTTGCCGAGCAATTCAAGGTGCTTCAGTGGCGGTGCGACTTTGCCGCCGGAGATGCTCTTCAAAATGTCCAAAGCCGCTGCGTGCAATTGCAGGCGTTCGCAAGAATGGAGTAAGCCCGCATAGTTGGTGTCCTCAGCCGTCAGGACTTGTGCATTTCCGTTCTGCAGCATGACCGCCAAGCAGTCCAGTTTTTTCTGCGCGTCGGGCTCTACGGAGATGAGAAGTGCGGCTGCGTGTGCGGCAGCGGCTCGGGCTCGTTCTGAAGGTGAAAGCTCTTTCGCGACGACTGTTTGTCCGTCGTCGGAAAGCATCCATCTGCTGGCTGTACCCAGGTCGCCGCGATGCCGTCGCGCCACTTGGTAGGTGCCGAGTGCATCAGCAAAGTTGTTGCGTAGATTGCTGAGGGCCAGTTCCTGATCTGTTACCGATGGGGATAGACTTAGATCGAGCAGCGTCTTGCGCCCAATCTCGCTGAGCGAGTTACCGTGGATCGCCGCAGCGAGTTCGCTTTCGAAGAGCTCTGCGTCCATGTCTGCGACCGCCAGCGTTGCGCGCAGTGCGGTCGTTTTGTCGTTGATGCGACAGGCCGCGCGGAGAGCAGTGACACCCTTTTCGCCAAACGCGGCGATGCACCGCGACGATATTTCCGGGCTGACTTTGGGGGCAGATGACAGAAGGTCTTTCAAAAGAGCGTTGATCGCCGCGTCGCCGGAATCTAGCAGCCGGATATACGCGAGTCGCTGGCTACCGACATCATCGCTGGCCAGTTGGTTCATCCACTTGTTGATCCACGCAGGGTTTTCTGCAACTTTCTTGGGCGCTGCAATAATCTCGCTGAGCAGTTGTTTGTTTTCGTCGCTAAGCGATTCAGCTTCGGACTTGATGCTCAGCAACTTGGCAATTCCTATTGCTTTGGCAATTTCTGCTTTCTGCGGAGTTCCCCAGCCGGATTGTTTGACGACGTCCATGAGTCGCGATAGTTCGTCGAAGCGTTGGATTCCGGCCATCCAGACCATCGCCCTTCCGACTTCCGCGGGCGACTTGGGAGGGTTCTCTCGAACGGACAAGACGAGCGGGTTGCTTTCTTTGACGCTTGACGAAGGAGCTGCAGTGTTCGCAGCAGGTTGCGGTGCGCCGCCAAAGTCGGGTGCGCCGCCAAAGATGCCCGCGTCAGGATCGGTGTCAGGTCCGGCTCCGAAGCCCTGTGAAAATGGATCTTGAGCACGCAACGGCGCGCAGAAGCAAATGGCGGCGATCGCCCAAACAGCTAGGGAGCGTGTGTGGAAAAGCAGCATTAGACAAGTTCGCGTTCAGCTAGCCTGGAATGGACCCAGAAAATCAGACCTGGGGATCCCGCGGCGATGCGGGATAACCTCCTATTGTAATTGCTCTTCCCAGCGATTGACCTGTTCTTGGACACGTTCTGGGCTGCTTGAACCGTAACTTTGGTAGGCCTGAACCGCCTTTTGGACCCCCAAAACGGCTTGGATGGACGAATCCAGTTCCGGATGGGCCTGTTTTAGCTGATCTTCCGATAATTCAGCCAACGACGTATTCGCTTCCTGAGCCATGCCGACAAGCGTGCCGACCAAGTGATGGGCTGTCCGCTGTGGCATACCCTGCTTAATCAACTGTTCCATCAGCGTCGTCGCATCCAAGTAGCCTCGGTCGAGCCGCGAAGCGATCGAATCGCGTTGGAGTTGGCTGTCGCGCACGATCGGCGCAGCTAGCTGGAGCATAGCAGTGATGGTGTCGAAGGAATCAAACAGCGGCGGCTTGTCTTCTTGTAGGTCGCGGTTGTACGCCAGTGGCAGCCCCTTGAGCAGGATCATCAGTGTTTGGAGATTGCCAAGAACGCGTGCCGATTTGCCACGCGTTAGCTCCAGCGTGTCGGGGTTAACCTTCTGCGGCATAATCGATGAACCGGTGCAGAAGGCATGGGGGAGTTTGATGAAGTTGAATTCGACTGTTGACCACAGGATCCATTCCTCGGCCCATCCGCTAAGGTGTTCAGCGATCATTGCCAGTACGAAGGCCGTTTCGAGTACAAAGTCGCGATCGCTGCTGACATCGATGCTGTTCGCGGCAACGCCTTCGAATTCAAGTTCGGTGGCGGTCATGTCTCGGTCGATTGGAAGCGTGGTGCCCGCACAAGCGGCAGTGCCGAGTCCACAAATATTGACTCGGCGGCGACAATCACGTAGGCGGTCGCGGTCGCGTTGGAATTTTTCGATGTAGCACAACCAGTAGTGTGGCGCGAGAACTGGTTGAGCCCGTTGTAAATGAGTGTAGGCAGGCAGGATGACATCAAAGTCGCCCGCGCAGCGGCTCAGGAACGCTTGCTGCAATTCCTTCAGCAGTGCGTCCACTTGGTCGATTGCGTCGCGGACCCACAGGCGAAAGTCGGTGTTGACTTGGTCGTTGCGGCTTCGTGCGGTGTGCAGTTTTCGACCAACATCCCCCAAACGTTCGATCAACACACTTTCGATGTGCATGTGAATGTCTTCAAGCTCGAAACGGAATTCCATTTTGCCATCGGCAATGTCTGTTTCGATTTCCCGCAGTGTCGTTTCGATTTGCTGAAACTCATCTTCGGACAGCATGCCTTGCTTGGCCAGCATGCGAGCGTGAGCGATCGAGCCTCGCACATCATGTCGAAACAGCCGATAGTCGAAGCTGATGCTCTCGCTGAATGCTTCGAGTCGTTTGTCCATGGATGCTGCGAAAACGCCGCTGCGCGATGGGGAATCAGTCAAGGGAATCGCTCCGAAATGGGTCGAATTCGTTCGATGTTGTTCAAACTGCGGAAGGTTGCATTTCTGAGCGGCTGATCCTAGCAGACGCAAAGCAATGGTCAACGCTCCCACTCTAGATCCCCAACAGCCCAGTCGATCTTCTTGAAGAGGATCACGGTAGGTAGGGAATCTGGTTACAGATCATTTACTCGTTCGCTACGACTTGGAGTCAATCTGCGGGGAGTCAATCGGCTCTGGGGCAGATGCTTTGGATTGTTCGGCGACAGCTTCTTTGACAGACTGCTTGTGTTGATGATCTCCTGCTTCGCCCTTTCGGCGTCGATCAAGCTCGTGCAGACGTTCGAGTTTTCCGTAGAGAATCAGCGTGTCGCCAGCGTGAATCTCGTCGCCCGCTCGCGGGATTCCCTTGTAGCCTGCTTTGCCGCGATGAATGCCCAGCACCAAGACGCCTTCATCGCTAAGTCGCATTTCGGCCAGTGTCTTATCTACCAACCAGTGCTTGGATTCAATAATCATCTCCGTTACAGCGTATCCGTCGGCTAGTTGTAGCAGCGAAGTGTAATCGCGAGCATCCAGATCGGTGAATTTTTTCAGGGCCCAGGCGATGACTTTGTTCATCTGTCGTTCGACAGCGCGACTGGAGAAGAAGAACCAGAGAGCAATAATTCCAGCCGTTAAAATGGCAAACGTAGTCAGTCGGTCGCCGAACGATGCGCTCTCAGCGCTGCTTATGGACAGGATGACCGTGGCGACAACTGTGGCAATACCGATATTGCCCAGCAGCATGAGTACCATGACGATGCGTCGCCTGACAGGATGGTTGACCACGTTCTCCGCTTCGTTGGTCGTGTAGCCGCAGCCGGAGAATGCCGATCGTGCTTGGAACTTCGCCGCTTCGCGACTCAGCCCCGTGAACATCAGAGCCATTGTCGCGATACGATTGACGATCAACGAAATCGCCAAGGCAACGAGCAATGAAAAGACACCAGCCATGTTTGTTAAAATTGGTTTGAGTCAGGTGAAAAGGGAAAGTCTCTCAGGGCGAATCATTTTTGCAAGTTAGGTTCATAGCGCGACCGTCGGGCGGAGCAGTGCTTGGAATCGGCAGGGGCATCCGCGCGACTATCGTTTTGCAATTTCAAAATCCAGCCAGCCCTGGAAAGCAATCCGCCCGGCTGGGCAGGCGGCGAACAATAACACAACCTCGATGAACAACAACTTTGGGTGGAGCTATGAAACGTAGACCTTTTTTGGCAGCCAGCGGTGCGGCCATTGCAAGTGGCATTGTTGGTTCAGGTGCTGGTGGGCTCGCAGAGGCAGCAAGCCGACCAGCGGAATCGCTAACCGTGGAACTGCCGCGACTGCGCGTGCCGCTGTCGTTCATTATCGACGACTCCACATGCTTGGTGAATATGGGCAAGTTCTGTATGCCGCAGTTTGCCGCCACTTATCCGCAGCGGAAAGACTATCAGTTTCCGTGGAAGCAGTGGCCCGACGAAATCCCAGACTCGTTCGTGCGGCAGTTCGGTGAGTGGTGTGCCGAGCAGGGTGTGCGCGGCAAGTACAGCATTGTGCCCTATCCGGCATGCGTCGGTTGGATGGATCGGACGCTTCCAGGTTGGAGTCAAAAGGAGCTCCGCGAGTCGCTTCGGTTGGTCCGAGAATTGATGTTGCCGTCGTGGGATATTCATCCGGAAATGATCACCCATACGCGAGTGATCGACTTGAAAACGGGGCGGCCTTTTGCTGATTACACTCCGAAGCACATGGAGAACTCCTACCCGCAGGAAGATGTCAGCGTTGATTACTTGGCCAGCTATCTGGCTTACGCGCTGCGGATCTTGAAAAACTGCGGTTTGCCTTGCGACGGCGTCACCACCCCAGGTGGTTTTGGGACCAAGGTTAAAGACAAACTGCCGATTGCTACCTTGGAGGCAGTTCGCGACGTCTTCGGATCGGGCTTGCCCCACTACTTCAAATACGTCATCGATGATCCAGGCATTTCCACAGCACCGACAATGGAGGCGGTACAGAAAGTAGATGGTGCAATCGATTGCTGCGTGAATGTTCCTGCAGGCACGGGCGATTGGTTTGGCGGTTGGGAAGGCGCTACTCCGGTGCAGACAGATCGCTACATGACCGTTGACGGACAGAGCGGTCGCATGGCCGACTTGATTCGTGCTCGAGAACCGGCGGTCATGCTCTGCCACTGGCCGGGGATGTACTGCAACGGTAGCCTGGACGGATTCAGAGCGTTTCAGCGTGTTGTCACCACGATCGCGGAACACTATGGCCAAGAAACGCTTTGGATGAAGGTGAGCGAGATTGCTGAGTATTGGGCGGCCAAGGAGTTCACGTCGATGGTGCTGCGCGACGACGGCATCGACCTGAAAGCCGCCTACGCCTGCGGGCAATTTACGATTCGCTGCCGGAACGTCGGCAGTCCTGCTAAAGTTCTGCTGCAGAGGGCAGGAGCAGTGGAGAGGCTGCGCGAAGTTCAGTCCAAGGCGAGTTTGAAAGAAGGGATGTTTTTCCGCGACCAGGATTCGCTTGTCTTGTGCCTGAAGTTGAATGAGGGGCAGTCTTCGGTCGAATTTCGATCGTGATGCGAGTTGTTGCAGGTGATTTAGCCTTGTCCAGACAGATTTCGAACAAGTAGGCGAGGCGATTGTGGCATCTCAACCGGTGGACGCGACGACTGTGCAAGTCCGATTTCATGACTTGGATGCACTGCGGGCTGCAGCGATGTTGCTCGGGATACTCCTTCACGCCATGCTTGCCCACGTGCCTGCATTGGCTGGAATCTGGCCGGTTGCGGACGTGAGTACCAGCCCGTTTTGGGGCACCATCATGGCGGCAATTCATGGGTTTCGCATGCCCTTGTTCTTCCTGCTCAGCGGGTTTTTCACTGCCATGCTATGGCGCAAGCGTGGGCTCAAGTCACTGCTGGGACACCGCAGCAAACGCATTTTGCTGCCGCTGTGCATTGGTGTCTTCACGATCGTGCCGGCTGTTTGGTTTGCTAGCGGATTCGCTAAGTCACACGCCGCCAAGCTTGCTGCGGGCGGGAAGGCCACATTGTGGTCACTTGCTGCCTTGGGGGACGTCGCGGGCGTTGACGAAATCGTCACCGACGAGACTATCAACTCGCAGGATCCACTTACTGGAGCGACGCCGCTGGCCATGGCTGCGATCAGCAATCAGACTGAGGTCGTCAAGTTGCTGATCGCGAAGGGGGCGGATGTTAACGCGCTCAGCCGCGACGGTGCATCGGCCTCACACGCTCCCTTTCTTTTTGGACAGGCCGAGGTTGCTAAGTTGCTAATCGACGCCGGTGCAGACTTGTCCATTCGTGATAGCGTCGGCGGCACGCCAATCGATGCACTTCAGGCTGACTGGGGAACAACGAATTTTATCGCTGGGTTGATTGGCATGTCGGTCGATCAGGAGCAGGTCGAGCAAGGGCGGGCGGAGATACGAAGGCACTTAAACGATTCGTCCATTGGCATCGCATCCGGGGATTCAGATTCCGAGGCCCGCGGCGAAGCGATCATTAAGGGGCTCATCGTCGGCCTTTTCTATTTTCCGTTCTTTCATCACCTTTGGTTCTTGTGGTTCTTGATCTGGTTAGTCTTGGGGTTTTGCGTCTACGTAGGGATCGCGAACTGGTTGATCGATTCTGCAGGTGGAGAGCCGTCTAAGTGCAGGCGATTTTTGTCGGCTGCTGTGGTTTCACCGCTGCGTTATCTCTGGCTCATTCCGTTGCTATGTGTGCCGGTCGGGTTCATGGGTGCAAGCGGCGAAGGGTTCGGTCCTGATACGTCTTCGGGTTTGCTGCCGCTTCCGCATGTGCTCTTGTACTATGCCATTTTCTTCGGTGTCGGAGCGCTCTACTACGACGCAAAAGACACTAGCTGTCGACTAGGGAGTCGTTGGTGGCTGACGCTGCCGATCGGGTTGTTGGTTGTATTCCCGCTTGGTCTGGAATTCACGACTGGCCAATGGGGTTTTCGCGATACTTGGTTGTCAGCCGAGTGGCATCGCCCCGCCAGTATTTTCTTGCAGGTGGCTTATGCTTGGCTATTGACGTTTGGGTGTATCGGAGCGTTCCGTAGGGTGTTCAGTCGAGAAAACTCGACCATTCGTTACTTGTCCGATGCGTCCTACTGGCTTTACTTACTGCACTTGCCGTTAATCATTTTCGTTCAGGCTTATACGGCTCAGGTGCAATTGCCTGCATTCGTGAAGGTTGTTGGCGTCAGTTTGGGCGTAAGCCTATTTTTGCTGGTCATCTATGAGTACGCGGTCCGCTACACGTTTGTTGGAGCGATCCTGAATGGACGCAAGACGCGAAGTGGCTAGGAGTCAGGGCGAGGCCTTGGGCATCTGGATGTGAATCCATCGAGCGCCTAGTGCACGGTTAACGTTTCGTCTAGAAGGATTTTGTCAATCAGGTCGTCGAATTCCTGTCGCTGTCGTACGTAGTTTGGCGGTCTGCTTGGAGTGTAAGGGGTTGCTGGTGTGGATTTCCCAAATAAAACACCTGTTGCGAACCGAACGCGATCAAAATCAGTTGTAAGTTTTTGATAAGCATTCTCGCACAGTTTCATTTCGTTCGCTCGGGCCATTGCTTCACCCAGGCTTGACAGTAGATTTACGTTTTCTCCCAGGCTCGCAAGCGTGCGAGTCGCATCGATCAGTTCTGTTGAAGAAAGGACATCTACCAGAACTGCGATTCGATTGTGCAGGGTAATCGCCACTAGCTCGAAGAACGCTTCGTCGAGTACATCTATTGATTTCAATTTGCCAAGTTCGGCTAGCAGGTCAGTTGCCAGACTGTGGGCTTGTTCTTGCATCCCAGCTTTGTGAAGTAACTTCGTCAGGTCGATTCGCGCAATAAAATTGTTCTGTTGTTCGCTACTCAATAAGGACTGCGCATGTTGAAATTCTCTGGCTAAGTCGGGTTCCGTAGCTCGCAACTGAGACTGCTGGAGCAACAATCTAATTCGCAGAATAGTCTTCTCTATGTCACTGAGATTACCGTATTCGCCATGCTCAAGGCGGATCATCATGTCCACAAAGTCTTCATGATCTGGCGAGACTTCATTTCTGATCCGCTGAAACTTGAATCGTAGCGCACTGGCCTGCTCCGTATCTGATAGCAGTCGGTATTGAGCAATCGCTTGGCCAAATTTTCCGGCCTCTAACATTGCGGAAGCAATTATCTTACGGGTGCTGTGCACGTCCGGTGGATTGTTGATTTGTGCCAACAATTTCGTAGCGATTTCGAACTCGCCGCGTTGTGCCATTCGTGCTGCAACCAAGCTGAGAGTTCGGTCGTGCCCCCAGTTGTGATCAATTGACTGCACCGTATGCAGCGCGGCATCCAGTCTTCCTGCCGTAGCCTGTCCATCTGCGATGAATAGCTGCGCGACGTGGATGATGTCTGCACCATGTGAGCTCTTGGCTACTTGCATTGCGTCAGCGTCAAAACCAGCCGCCGCCAGACTCATTGCAGCCGACTGGCAGAGTAGCCTATCGCCGCGAGAGACTTGGGACGCCCTAGATCGCTGTAGATGCTTCGGTATTGATTCTAAAATCCGTTGCTTCCATATGGCGAGATCTTCTTTTTGTTGGAGGCGTGTCGACTGGCTGCAGCCAACGAGAATCGTCATTGAAACGACGAGGCAAGCAAGTGCTCCGACGGGGAAATGATTCTGTGCAGGGTAGTCAGGGTGCGGCACTTTCCACTTCCTAGTTCATGCAGGCTATGGACTTCTGGCTCCACTCGGTCAATACAGGGATCATTTTGCAAGCCGCTGTGAAAATCGCGATGCTATTGAACAGGTTAACTGGGGCGGGATAAAAGCCAGGTTGGCGATGATCATGATGCTGCCAAAGGTGATCATACCAAGGGCGGCCGCTATTCCGCCATGCACGAAAACGGCCATGGCGAGAGCGATGGGGCGTGTCATTCTTGGCCAGACGATCGCACAATAGAACGTCTCCCAAAAGATGGTGAGCCCCGTTAGTAGCGCGACCAGCCACGTTGCATGGCCAATCCACGTGATGTCCATGGACTGGTATTCAAAGTTGACAGCCGTGAACCAGAGTGCACTTCCATCAAACCACATTTCTCCCCGCATTTTGCTCAGACCGCCGAACAGGTAGATGACGCAGAGATGCAATTGGATTAACCGAGTAGAAACGCGATTAGCCGAAGTAGGTGCGGCACTTGGTAACCACCACGGTGCATGCTTCGCGGGGTTTGAAAGGGCGTCTGGTGAAGACTTGGTCTTGCGGTTGAGTATTGCATCGATACTCCACACCGCTGAGCAGTGCGAGAACATTAAGTACATCGAAAGCATGACGATGACTTGATCGAGTCCAAAAAGTGCTCCCGTCATTCGATGGCAGACCATCAGCGTAAACCACCAAGCTAGCGGAACGGCGATTCGCGCGAGTAGACCGGCCATCATCATGGCTGAGAGTCCGATGGCAATGCATTGATGCAGGACGATGATCGTTGGCGATTCGATGTAGAATAGCCAACTCCATCCCCAATCTTGGCTGTGCAGCGAGCGAATGGCAGCTTGGTTGACCCAGCCTGTGGGACCAAAGAAGTCACTGGCCAAGAAACACCACACGACATGAACATAGACCATCATGGCTCCGCAGAGGATGCGGATCACGGCCAGCGTGTGTGCGCTGTCTGGAGTAAACCAGAATTGGTTCCAGGCCATTGGCCAGCTTTGCAGCCACGCCATGATAGCGTTCGGATGGACGGTTTCATCCGTGGGTGGCGGTTTGCGAGAGCCGGGATTGGCGCGTGATGAAGTATTCAATTTGGCAGCACCTCCCCGCCCAGCGGTGCAGCAGGGATTGTGGGGCCGGCGGGAAACACGGCTGCTGGATTCATGAAGGCTGGTTCGCCAGGAGTCTCCGGTGGAGTAAAGGGATCAGCATCAAAGGGCTCGTCAGGCAATTCGATATAGAGTCGCGGATCATCCAGTGGAAGCTTGTTCTCAAGGACATCCTGGCTACTTGGTAGTTGATGCTCGATCCGAGTAACGGTTGCGGAGTCGGCCGCGTATCGCGTCTTAACATGATCAAGGTAGCTGTCGCGAATCATTTCGAATCGGTTGCGGTCGTTCTGCCATGAACGAAATGCAGCTTGATCTGCCGCCGCTAAGTTTGGATCCGGTGGAGGCACATGTGATGAATGCAAGAACTCGCTGAGCATAAAGTGACGGTGATACATCAAGCGCGGCCACTGAGCTTGTTTGTCAGGGAACTGAAGTGTCGCCTGTGAGCCATCTGCATTTTGTAGTGTGAACCGCATCAGATGACTTGGGCCGGCCTCGGGCGCAAAGAAAAAGTAGCCGTGGTTCAGGTAGGCCATCTCGGCGTAGGGGCTCATCAGTGAGTGGACTGGCTGGACTGCCTCGGAAACGCCCCGACGGCTGCGCGTGAAAAAGAGTAGCGGTTCAACGATCACGGCGGTCAGATGGAACAGAACGATTGCACTGATTAGCAATCGAATCTTTGAAGAGGGCATTCGGGCGGGCGCTGATTGCACAGTAGCTATTCGGCGGTTGGGGTGATCCGGCGAACCGCATTCGTTGGCGGTTTCAACGACTCATCCTAGCAATCTGTGGCCGAGTACGGAACGCTAGCTGGCTCTTGATTTAACGGAAACCCAACTCGCAAAAGAAGAATGTCTCATTGGAGACGTGAACGATTCCATCGCTGACGCAGCGGGTTTTAAGATCGCTAGTTGTCCGTGAATGAAAAAAGCCCCGCGAGTCCATTCGACTTGCGGGGCTTTTGTGCGTATTGATCGTGACGGCTGGCTCTAGCGAGCCGCGACGCGATTCATGTCTTCGTCGAAGTTGAACGAAAGGCTGAGCTTATCGCCAGCGATCAGGCGAATGTTCTGCTTCTTGATGCGTCCTTCGTAAGCTACCTCAATCTCGTAGTTATCCCAGACTTCACCAGCCTTCATTCGCGAAGTGCGGTAGGTTCGCTCGTTGCCAGTGATGGATGTATCACTGCCAGCCAATCGAACTTGAGCGCCTTCGGGAACGTTCAGCGTAACTGCCGTTTCGACCTGGGCGTCCGAGTCAGCGAATGCGAATTGAACGTGTTGCCGAGCACCAGCCGTGGCGACAACTTCCTTCTCTTCGGTCAGAGTCTCACCGTTTGCAGCAGCGATTTCGGCACGCAGTTGGAAACGATAGCTCTTGCCAGCTTCCAACCCGTGGCTAACAAACTGACGAACCGCACCAGTGCTGGTCGTTTCGTTTCCATTGACGAAGATTCTTGCATCGCTTGGAACGGCAACTGTCAGATGGACAGAGCTATCCGTCGTCGTGACGCTCGACGCAAGCATGTTGCTCGAGTTGTACGATGGAGTTGCCGCTGCGCCGTAATAAGTGCTGCCTGTGCTGCCATAGCTAACGCTACCACCTGAGCTGCCGCCCGTGTAGGCGTGATATGAGGTCGAGTAACCTCCGCTGCTGTGGCCTCCGCTGCTACCGTAACTAGCCGAATATCCTCCGCTGCTGCCATAGCTGGCCGAATATCCACCACTGCTGCCATAGCTCGTGCTGTAACCACCACTGCTGCCGTGGCTCGAGTATCCGCTGCTGCCATAGTAGGCGCGTCGAGCAGCGTGACGTGCTCGTTTGGCGGCAATGTGATCGTGTACGTGGTTGTGAATTCCAATGGCTAGCCGCCGAAGTGGTCCGGGGTAATAGCCGCTGGAGCCACCGCTGCTTCCGCCACTGCTGGCGTAGTAGGAAGCGTAGCTGTATCCGCCACTGCTTCCATAGCTTGATAGGTAGCTACCGCTCGAGCCACCGCTCGAACCGTAGGCAGCTCGATATCCACCGCTACTTCCGTAGCCGTACGATCCTCCGCTGCTTCCCCAGCCAGCATTAGCGCTAGCCGCCATCAGGAGACCGAGGCAAAGTCCGGTTGCTCCGCCGATCAATTTGTACTTCATGCTTGCGAAACTCCACAGCAGCAATTGAAAGCGTTGAAAACTTGGGCGATTTATCCCATCCATATGCATTCCTAGGATACCCCGTAAGGGGCCGTATTCAAGCAGCCTAGGTAGAATTTGCCGGTCGGGCAAACTGCGTCCTGCCAAGTTTAGAACGCCTGGGCAGAAAGTGAGTTAAGAAATTGCGGGGTTTGGCAGAGATTTTGCCAATTGTGAGCACAAGAATGGTTTGTCGGGGCGGAATTTGCTTATCCAGCAACTGAGCCAGATCAGTAGAATCCGACATCCAATCTCGGCATTGCCACCCACTCGTGGTCACATCCCACTCAATCTAACGGGGGCGCTTGCGGGGGCTTGCCGACGCTTGCGCACCAGCGTTTGATTCTTCACTTCGCGATTATGTCGGCGTCCAGCTCGAATTCTTGAGGCTCGGGCTCGCCGTCGTAGAAAACGCGAACTCGACGAAGCTGTAGCGTTGCGATTGGTTTTTTCGATTTGCTCAACTGAGCAGCCTCAATGGAACTCTCGTGCGAGTAGTCATTCAATCCGGGGATGTCAGCGTCATCAAAAGATAGGAAAGCAAAACTTGTCGCACCACCAAATTTGCCCCACGTCTTGCTTTTCCCATTGAGGAGCCCAAAGAAGAATCCGTTCTCGGACTTCTGGATTACGGTTGTCCAAGTGAGGGTTTCGCCGGGCGTTTGAAGTCGTCGTCCCTTGAGGCTTCGCTTGTGAACCAGCTCTTTGTCTTTCTTGGTGATTCGCAACTGATACCCACCGGGCGAAAAATCTGGTTCGTTCGCACAATTGATGTCCAGGCAGAAGTGGATACCCTTCTTGCCGCCTATTTCGAATTTTGTCACGCACCAAGGAAGATCTTCCTGCGGCTTTGGCACGAGCACTTCGTAGCACCAATCCTCCTCAACACGGACAACTTGCTTTGTTTCGTCCGCCTCTGTGCCTGGGCTCGATGCCATAACGAAGGCTAGCACTAGGATCCCAAACCGCAGTTTTTCCAGAGTCGACTTCACTTGTGCCATGATTTCGGGGCCCAAAAAATGATCCATTGAACAACTGCTCTGGTTGCCAAGCAAGCTTCGGATGCAGCGGCTGGTAAGCGCGGCGGAAATCACGCAGCATTGAAATGCGTGAAAGGCAAACCACGACGAGAAAAGTGGTTCGGAATGAAGATCGTACCAAGAACGCGCCAGCTTTCTTAGAGCTCAGGTGCTTTCCAGTGCGTTATGCCCCAAACGACTGCCCTCTGCAGAGAACGTAGGCCCCACTTCGTAGCGGGGCAAATTGGAAAGCTAATTCGCAGCTTGAAGGATCACGTTGTCGAATTCAGCCGTTCCGGTTGCACCAAAGAGTCCGATTGAGACGATTGCTTCTCGCGATCCGGGTGGCACACGGAACTGCCGCTCGACTGTTTTCCACCCGCGACTGGTGCGTGGAGGGCGAATGAACTGCGTTCCCAATAAACCTCGATTCGCGTCGTAGAATCGAAGCATCACCGACGGTGTTTCAGTGGCATCTAGGCCGCCGCGAATGTCTCTAAATTGGAATGCGGCCGACAAAGTGATTTTCTTTACGACGCGTCCGTCAAGAGCAAGTCCTTGCAGCAAGTGCGCAGGGCGACCACGGGTGTCGTTCTCAAAACGCACATGGTGTTCACCGCTAGGGCTGTCCGCCGAAGTGACCCACTCCAAATTCCGCTGGTAATACCAACCTTCGATGTAGCCATTTTCCGGCAGGGGTTCTTCAAAGTCGCCATTGAAGAGTACCGGTTTGGCTGGGTCTGCCTTAATGCGTCGCTGCTCTTCCGCTGTGCCGGTCATCGGTACAAACAGCGTTGGACGCAAGGCTTCACGCTCGAGCTTGCCGTCCTTCTTTCTCATTACGTAGAGCGTCTGTTGATAACGCTCGCCGACTGGTATGACCAAAATCCCACCTTCAATCAACTGATCAATCAGCGGTTGCGGCACATCTTCTGGGCTGCACGTCACGATGATCCGATCGAAGGGCGCGTGTTCTTCCCAGCCAAGAAACCCGTCGCCAATCTTGGTGGTAACATTCTCGTACCCAAGCTGCCGAAGGACGCGAGCTGCCGTTTGTCCCAGCTCAGCCACTATCTCAATCGAGTAAACCTCTTTCGCCAGTGGGCTGAGAATCGCCGCCTGGTAGCCGCTGCCCGTCCCGATTTCGAGCACCTTGTGTTCCGGTTGAACGTCCAGTTCTTGCGTCATCACGGAAACGATATACGGGCTGCTGATCGTCTGTGACGCGCCAATGGGCAGAGCCGTGTCACCGTAAGCATCACGGCGAACGTTGACAGGAACAAATTCGTGCCGCGGAGTGCTCCTGACCGCCTCCAACACTCGTTGATCGGTGATCCCACCCGGAATCAAGACTTCATTTACCAGCCGGTCGCGGGCCGGTTGGAAGCGAGTCATCGGGAAGCCCGGCTGGGCCAGCGAAGTGTTAGCAAGCAATTGAATTGCAACCAACAACGCTAATGCGATGCAGTCAATGCGAGTGGATCGGATCACAAAATCGACTCCGAAGTGCAGGGCAGGGTGGTCAAAAGTGGCTTCGGCTGCAGGTTGCTGGGCCAGCCGCCCCCTAACAGGATGATTCTTCGACAGTCCTTTCACGCCAAGCAGCATGAAAGAGGGAGAAACTGTTCTTGCAAGTATAGATCCGAATTATACGCACTGACTCGCGCAGGTGGATCGCGAATCGTAGGATCGCGCGGCTGCTGAGTATTCCCATTGATCGCGCCAGCCCGCACGATCGACACCTCGCAACAAGTAGCTTGTCGGGGCCGATCGACCCGCCAGTGCTCCGAATAACCCTTTCAATCCGCCTGATCAGCAAGAGCAAGCCGGCCTGTCGGGCGCCTACTTTCGCCAATCGCTACAGTCGCGTCGCTTGGCAGGAAACAGCAGAACAGTCGCTACGACCGGTCGGGCACCGAGGAATTTCAATTTTCATGCTTGCTCAGTTCGATTGCCAACAATGCAATGCTCTCGTTCTGCTTCTGCGGAGGCAGTCATGCTATTTTGCGGCACAAGGACGTGCCCAGCGATTGAGCCCCTACAAGATTAAGAAAGCGGACGGATTCGCTATGAAACGCAAACTCTGCGCTCTGTTTACAGTTGCCCTGCCGCTGGTCGCATCTTCAATTTCTTTCGCGGCGGAGCGGCCAACCTTCAACCGCACCACTCGCGACCCTCGGCCAGACATCTTGGTTCACCCAGTGTGGAACAACTATGTCGAATACCGTCGCCAGTACAATCGACCGCATTACGTTTCCGGCTGGGTTGCATCCAAGATTGCTCCGTCGAGTCAAGAAGCGATGGTTTGGGCGGAGAATGTCCAAGCTGGCAAGTACGACAGTTGCAACGAACCAGCGATGTGCAAACGCTATTATGCACCGAAGCCTTGGGAAGTCTTGCAGACGGGAGCTCGACCAGCGACGCCCGTCCGTGCTCAGACGATTGTTGAGCCAACTCGAGCCCCAGATCCGTTGGCACCGGTCCAAGGGCCTGCTCAGCCAATGAAGCTCAACACCCCCAGTCCGTCGGATCGCTAACTCGACACGCCGGTGGGCAAGCGGTGCACGCTAGGTGAAGCCTGCGTTAGTCGTACATAGCCGTCTTGATGCCGTGTTGAATCGATTCAACGATTTGCGCAAGCTGTTGAGGGTCGATGCACAGCGGTGGTGCGATGACGATGTTGTTGCCCAGTGGGCGCAACAAGACGCCTTTGTCGATGGCGGCTTGGCAGACCAAGTGCCCGCGTCGCTGGCTCCATGGATATGGCTCACGCGTCGTCTTGTCCTTAACCAGTTCGACGGCTGCGAGTAGGCCACGTTGACGCACGTCGCCCACGCAAGCAATCTCACCGAGCGGTTGGAGCAACTCTCGCAACAGTTCTGTATTGGCGTTGACGCGGTCTAGCGTTTGGTCCGTCTGGAAGATATCCAGGGTTGCAATGGCGGCGGCACATCCCAGAGGGTTTCCCCCGTAGGTATGTCCGTGGAAGAATGATTTTGATTCAGAGTATTCGCCTAGGAATGCATCCCAGACTCTCTTGGTTGTTGCGGTGGCCGCAACCGGAAGATAGCCTCCGCTGAGGCCCTTTCCGGTGCACAGGAAATCGGGTGTGACGTCCTCCCACTCGCAAGCCCACATATGGCCGGTTCGTCCCATGCCGGTCGCAATCTCGTCGGCGATCAGCAAGACGTTGAATTCATCACAGAGTTTGCGCAGGCCGCGCAGGAATCCTGGCGGATGGACAACCATCCCAGCCGCGCCCTGAACAAGCGGTTCGACGATGGCGGCGGCCAAGCGGAAGCCGAATCGTTCGAACAAATCTCGATACTCACTCAGATAATATTCCGTTAGCCGAACGTCGTTAGGTTCGAGTTCGCCGAGTGTTGCGGGCGTGCGATAGGTGTCCGGACAAGGGCCGCGAACGACGTCGAACAGCAATGGGTTGAACATTGCGTGGAATCGAGAAACGCCACCCACGCTAACGCTGCCGATAGAATCGCCGTGGTAAGCGTAGTCGATGGCCAGATAAAGGTCGCGTGCCTTCTCCGGAGCGTCGCATTGTCTCCAGTACTGGAACGCCATCTTGAGTGCGACTTCAACCGCGCTTGAGCCATCGCTACTGTAAAAGACGCGGTCTAGTCCTGTTGGCAGAACGCCGATCAGCTTTTGCGTTAACTCAATTGTCGTAGAATTGCTGACGCCAAGCGACGTCACGTGGGCGACTTTGCCCAGTTGTTCCTTAATTGCAGAATCAATTTCAGCTCGGCGGTGTCCGTGTACGTTGCACCACATGCTGCTCACGCCGTCGATCAGGCTGCGTCCGAGATGATCGTGCAGCCAAACGCCATCGGCGGATTCAACCAGCAGCGGTTCATACTCGGACATCTGCGTGAACGCGTGCCAATAATGCTCACGATCAACGCGAGAAAGTTCGTCAAAGTTTTCCATTGCAGAGGCTGCTACCAGCTCACTTCGACTTTGGCACCTACGGGGACGCCTAGCATTGCGCTGACGCTGTCGCCGACCAAGGAGATTTTTAGGTTGCCGCCATCGATGACGATGGCGATGAGTGTCATCTCGGGTTGCTCGTGATCTTCGGAATAGAGCCCGAAAGTTTCGTGTTCGTCGACCATGACGCGCAGGGACGCATCACGCGGCGCACCGGCAAGGTCGGAACTGGCGATGTCGGTTATCAAGTCGCCGGTTGCACCAATCTCGACGACTTTTCCTGAAAGCTTTCCTGCCACGGACGTGTTTCTCGGAGTCTCTCGAATGCAGCCTCTTGCGAATCTCGTCAGCACAGCCATTCCGTGGCTCGCGCCCTCTGATAAGATGAATCCAAGCTCGACGCGGCTTACCATGCCGAAATTGGACGCCGAGATTGTAGCATGCCGGATCACTAGCGTAACGCCGCTGAGGTGCTTGCAAGTCCAAGCTTGGCAATTTCGCGGGTTGTTCTTCACGCGATCTAAACGTTTTTGCACCAAAGTGGGGTGTTTTTCAGGCCTCGTGCCAGTTTTCGATATGGATAATTCATTGTTTCCAGAAGCGGCCGATGAGCCTGAATTTGTGACTGTGGCCGAAGTGGGCGAGCTCGAAGAGGGCTGCGGAAAGGCATTTCCAGTTGGCAATCGCATGATCGCAGTCTTCCTGCGCGATGGGAAGTACTTTGCTGTCGATGACTTCTGTCCTCACCAAGGTGCCTCGTTGGCCGAAGGGTACCTTCAGGGCTGCGCGGTGGCCTGTCCGTGGCATCACTGGCAATTCTCCCTCGAAGACGGCGCCTGGCTCGACAACCCCAAGATCTCCATCGACACGTTTGAAGTACGCGTCATGTCCGGCAAAATCCAAGTTGCCAAACCCGGTTAGCTGCCTGCCATTTTGCAAGCCGCTTGGTCAGTCAAGGATCGCCGGTTGGTCGGACCCGACGATTTTAGGTGTCTTCACCCAGGATCTGTTCCGCGGAGATTTCAAGAAGCTCGCTTTGGTGCGTCTTTTTGTTCTTGACGACATGGACGTACGTGCCAACATACGGTTCGGTAACTCGAGCCTTGGCGTCCAGCGGGGCAACGATCAACAGTTGTAATCCAAAGCGATCGAACAGATCGAGCGCGTACTCAGCGTGGCCGTCGTCGCTTCGCGAGAACATTTCGTCGACCATCACAAAGTGAAATCGTTCGCTGGAATCAGAGGACGGATCTAGATCATATTGATAAGCGATGGCGGCAACCAGAACCAGGAATGCGAGCTTTCCTTTCTCGCCGCCAGACTGCCCGGTTCCGCCGTCGTAATAGCTCCGCGCTTCTCCGGTTTCGCCGACGAATTCTCTGGCTGCGAAATTGAACCAGTTCCGTACGTCGATGACTTTCTGTCGCCAGCGTTCATTGCCCTCGTCACGGAATTTGGCCACTAGTTTTTCGATCCGAACAAAGGTAGATTCATTTGCCTCCGGTGTACCGTCTAGCGTTCCTTCTAGGCAATTGGCAAGTTCGCGGCGGAATTCTTGGATTTCACGGTCGGTCGAATCGCTGGGTTCGAGCCGCATGTAGGTGCCGCTCTTCCATTCAAGCAGGCGCAATGCCGAGTTCAGTTGCTCGATTTTCTGCTTGATTTCGTCGCGTTCGTTGCCAAGCGTCGTGTGGAGCATGCCAACTTCGTGAAGTACTTTTTCGTTCAATCGGCGTTTGAACCGTGATTCGTACTTGGGTAAATCGTCAGCGGCAATGCGTCGGTACAATCCAACGAAACTCTCCAGCGACGCGACGTCGGCATCCAAGTCCGTTTGTTCGTCGGGAAACTTCTTCAGGAACTTCGTCATTCCGCCAGTGACTTCTCTTGCGATCGGAGCCAGGAGTGCGGTCTGCTTGTCAAAGTCGGCTCGCAGGCGTCGCTCGCTGTCGGCTTCTAGCGTGGCAATGTTCTCAACGGCCAGGGGTTCTGAGACCAATTTGGATATACCCTCAAACTCAGCCTCCATTTCCTCGCGTCGGCCGTTCACATCGACTTGCTGGCAGGTTCGCTCGGCATTGGCCAAGAATGCACGGCCGGTTCGGAGCTCGGATTCGCGCGTTGTTCGCTTGGCAATTTGCTGGTCGCGATCCTGCTGATGCCCCTCGACTTCAGCTTCCAGTTTTTCAAGTTGATTCTTGAGTTCGCGGATTTGGTCGTTCGAGCTCTCGAGGTTTTCTTTTTCAAGTTTCAACTGCGAGGCGTCGAATTCATGCTTCTCAAAATCAATCGTATCGTAGTCCTCGATCATCATGGCTTGGTCGAGCGACTCGATGGCGGCACTGATCCGGTCGATTTCTTCCGTTAGTGCATTGCTTCGCAAGCTGATCTGCCGAAGTTCTTCCTCCAGAGAAAGCACGCCCTCGGCCAAGGCTAGACGCTTTTGCTTGTTATCCCAGCCGAGCACGAAACTGCGACGATCTGCCGATAGCGTTCGGTCATCTTTCTCGTGCTTGCTGCCGCGGGACTTGAGGTGGCGATTCTTGGTCATCGCCGCACCACGGGCTCGGGTGAACTGTTCGATCGTCTCACAGGCTTCGTAGTCAAATCGAGCCGCAACTTCTGATTGCACCCAGGCGGTGAGCGGGTGTCCAGTTCGGAAATCCAGCTTGTCGATGAACGACGAACGTCGATTGGCGTGTTCTGGCACCCGGTCCTGGTGCTTGGTGACGCGTAGATAGACCAGTCGCTGACCGCGTCCGCGATCGTCGGTCAATCGATGGTGGTCGACGTATCCAGCCACTTTTGAGTAGACGTTTTCGGGGACGAGCAAGCTGCGAGCAAAACCGTATAGGACCTGCTCAATGGAAGCTTCCCACTCGTGCTCCCCAACCGCAACGCGGATCAACTCTGCCGCAAAAGGCAGGTCAGATGGTGCAAGTCGAAGGGCGGTGCACAATTCGTCTCGCATGGCGATCATGGATTGTGGCAGGTTGGTTTTACGTTTTTCTAGTGCCGCCAGTTCGCCGCGTTCTGCTGCCAAGCGACCAGTCAAGGAGCCGATCTCAAACTGGATCTGTGCGTCCTGCTTGCGCAGCGAAGTTCGGCGGTGAACGAGTGCGTTGCGCTGCTCTGTGATCGATAAGCGTAGTTTAGAGAACTGTTCAGGCGATGTGATGCGAGGATGCAGTCCAGCCACGGTCAACTGCGACTGGAAACGTGTTCTCGCGTCAAGCTTTACACACGCAAGCTGTTCCGCTTGAGCGATCAAGCCTGGGAGTGTCCGCAAGCGATCGCCACCAGCGTTTTCGATTTCGACATTCAGACGGGCGATCTGGTTGCGTTTTTCTTTTTGCAGGTCGTCCAGTCGTTGGATGTCTTTTGTTAGGAATTGAATCTGCTGTTCCCAGTCGTGGCAAAGCGGCTGGAGAAGACTCGTGATTTTGCTGGCAAAGTAGTAGCCGCAGGCATCCAAGCGCTTGCGCGCTTGCTTCTGTTGTTGAAGCTTTTCAGCGTATCGCTTTCCCGCCGCTTCAATGGGGGCGAGCAATTCCTCTTGCTGGCGGACGCGGACGAGCATTCGATGTGCTTCGCTCAGTTCGCTAAAGTGCGTCAGCAGGCGCTCGACTTTGTCCTGCCACGGTTTGGACTCGAGCATGTGTTGGCGAATGAAAAGGTCAAGCCGTTGGACGTCTTTGACTGCAACGGTTTGATTGAACACGTCCATTGCTTTGACGCGAAAGCCCGTTTTCCGCTGAATCCAGTTGAAATACTGTTTGTAGCTGCTGGCCGTTTGAAAGCCGCGTTCTCGCAGTTGTCGGGCAACGCCGCTTGCCTCCAAACCAGACAGGTCGCCGACTATCGAGCGTTCGTCTTCGCAGTACGCATAGACCTTCTCTACGGAATTGTCACTCGTCAGATAAAGCACCTGGCAAATGGTAAAACGTTTGTTGTTGGTCGCGCAGTGAAAGCTGGCTAGCAAGACCGTGTAGTGTCCTTGCGCGCTTCTCAAATATTGAACTTGAGGTCGTCCACCTTCACCGATGGTGCGATCATAAGCCCCGCGAATGTAGGTGCGTTCGTCGCGTTCGTTTTTCATTGCGCCCGCAGCAACGTTGTAATTGCGCGTTTGCGGTCGGACCAGTAGAGTCAACAGTGCATCGACGAGGGTGCTTTTGCCACAACCATTCTCGCCGACTAATAGTGTTGTGTTGCCGCGGGGCCTGACCGAATGGACGGCACCGTCAAAGGTGCCCCAGTTGTAGACCTCCAAACGGCTTAGGCGGTACCCTTGTAGGAGTGGCTTTCCGTGCTCGGCTAGCTTGGCGAATAGATCAGACTCGGAATCCGTCTGGATACCATCTGAGCGATTCGTCACTGTTGGGTTGGCTGGTTTATGCATAGCAGGTTCACTCCGATGGAAGCGTGTCGATTGCTGCGGGCATGTCATCAGCGTCTGCCAATGGTGCAAGCTCACTGTCTTGAACAGCCCGGGCTAGACTTTGGCGAAGTCTCTCGAGTTCAGCCAATGGCAGACGGGCTTTGATGATGCGGCGAATCTCCCAGCTCGGCGGGTCTTTTTCGAACAGTCGCACGAACTTGAGGTCTTCCAGTTTACGGAGCGAAGTAGATACTTGCCGATTGAGTTTCACGTCGTCTTGTTCGTTGAAGAAGTTGCGCCAAAGATCGAGCAGATCGCTTTGAGCAACAACGCACTTTTCGTTGTTGAGGTCTTCCTCTTCGAATTGTTGAAGTTGGTCGCGCAGCAAAACACACATCAGAGTGGTGTCGTAACCAAGTTGGCTGCGTCGGAACAATCGCGGGACATTCTGGTGCTCCGGTGAGAGCTCTTCTTCGTCTGGTTGGCGAAGGTAGGCCATGGCAGCGGCTTCGTCGACGATCAACTGGAGACCCAGTCTTGCGAAGAAGTCTGTCAGTGGTGACACATTTCGAAGCAAGGATTCCCAGAGTTGATAATTGTCGTCGTTGTAGACGACTCCCTGCAGCAGTCGGACGGCTGCAGGGCTCCATTCCGCCGGTGGAGGCAAGTCGGCATTAGGGAGGCCAGCCATGCTGGTGTCTGCCTCGGTTGCGTATTCGTTGTGTTGATTTTCGATCATTTTGGACGACTTCCCGCCGTTTTCGCTTTCGCGGTGAAGGTTACCTTGGGGACACGAATGTGGATGCCTGCGAGCTGTGGGGCGGCCGCGCGAAGCCGAATGACCTCGGTTTCGTTGCGATTGATGTGATGCCCATCGTCGTGAGCCACTTGTACGTAACCAATCAATTCGACGACTCCATTGTCCGCATTGTGCTCGATGAGCTGTGGAAGTGTGATTGGATTGCCGCCAAGCGTTGCTTCGCGAATGACTTCACGCAGTTTGCGCATATCCAGGCGGCGCATACCCGCAAACTTGGCTGCTAGCTCCGAAGCGCGTTCTAGTTCGATCGTATGCTCGACAGGAGAATCGGCAGTGAACTCTGCTGGTGCTCGCCAGAACGTCCTGGCAAGCGGATTGCAAATATCGGCTTCGGTTGAAATGGTAGCGCCCAAGTCCGGAGGCTGATCTTTTAGCTGCAAAGCCGATTGCTTGATGTCACGTAGAACAGCGGCCAAGCGAATGCGTTGTTCGGTGGCTTGTGCGTCCAGCAGTCGGCGCAGCGTCGCTGACAGTCTCGCCGTCGTCCGCATCACCTTGTCGGCTTCGGCCAGCAGGGATGGAACCATCGAACGGACGCGGGACATTTCGCCTTGTTGTTCGGCCAGTGCAGTGAGTTGTTGGACTTCGTCGATTGTCTTGCGAAGAGCGGCTTGTTGGTTCGGCGAGAACAAGAAAGCGACGAAGGCAAAGAAACTCACCCCCTCATCCTGTTGCTTCAGTAGGTCCTCCGCGTCTAGTGCGTAACCGAGAATACCACCTCGAGTAGTTTCGCCTTTGGATTGTTGCTGTTGGACATCCCGAGTGATCGATTGAAAGCGCTCTTCGACGGCTCGGAAATCGGATTGCAAAGCTCGGAGCAGATCGACTGCGGTTTGAAATCGTTCGCGTATCTGGCTGGGGCGATACACTTGGACGCTCTTGCCAGACTCGATGGCTTCAATCTCTTCGTCGATCAAGCGTTTTTGTTCACGCAGATACAGAAGGCGTCTTTCTGGATCTGCCGAGGCACCTCGAACGATATCTTCTAACGTTTCGATGACCAGTCGCAGGCGGCTTTCCGTTCCGACGAGCGATTTGTTGCGGCTGAGAATCGATTCGACGAATTGCAATGCATCTTCGGCGTGGCGCGTGAGTTGATACTGCGGTTCAGTGCTGGCTGCTTCTAAAAACCTGCTCAGCCAGCCGTGTTCAACCCAGGCGGCGATGTACCGCTCCGGCGGGCCTTTCAACAGGTTCGGATCAACTTCGTGCAATTCTTCTTGAAAGGAGGACAATTGGGTGCGGAGCTCGGATTGCCCAATGGAAATCGCCGTCCCAGTCTTGAAGGTTTGATTCAGGAAATCAACAACCAACGGCGCATGGTCGCTTCTCAGCAGGCGAGCTGTGGGCGAGGCATCAAAGAAGCCTCTCAGCGAATCGCGACGCATCGAAGCAAGGTAGGAGCTGTTGGACATGAAGCGTTTGGGAAGGATGGATTCGGGATCGAAGTCGCCGACGGTTGGTGCGACTGGCTCGTTTGGGGGGCGTTGGGCCCATCTCGCGATGATCCTTCTTCGCTGGGAGACCTATTATAGTAGTCACCCCGGTGCAAGAATGCAGAAAAACGAGGCTTGACGCCCCGTTCGCACTTTCTGGCAATCAGAAACGGCTGCCGAGAAGCGGCCAGGCGAATTCTTCGCGCAGCTCGCCCCAGAGCCCACGTTCGGGTAAGGACCGACTTGGATTTACACTCCAGCCCGAGTAGCAGCAAGGTGCAGGCGAGCTTCTTTCAAGGCGCCTTTAATTATTATCTATTGCCAAGGCACTGCACCGGCGGCTTGGATGTGGAGCATCATCCGGGCCGCCAGTTCGCGCAGCTTCTTTGGGTTCGTCTTCGCAAGATCTTTCTGTTCGTATGGATCGTTCTTCAAGTTAAAGAGCTCGAAAGGCTCTGTCGGCAGGTTGTGGACCAGTTTCCAGTCTCCTGACCGCAAGGCTTCGATGGTGAGTCCTCGGTAGGCCGCGCCGCCTTCACGGCGCACGTAGTAGACCTCGCGATCAATCGAGGGCGCTGCAGGATTGCTCAGCCAAGGCATCAGGTTTAGGCCGTCGATATCGCTGGGAGCAGGGCTGCCAACCGCTGCGCAAACGGTTGGTAGGATGTCCATTGTGACGCCAATTGCGTTGGTCGTCGTGCCTGGCTGAATCTTGCCGGGCCAGCGAACGATGGCTGGAACTCGGAGACCACCTTCGTAGTTGGATTGTTTGCCACTTCGAAGCGGTCCATTGTTCGCTCCGGCGTTGAGTTGCCCGCCATTATCGCTTACGAAGATGACTAGCGTATCGCGTCCAGTGCCGTCGATGGCCGACAGCACTCGACCAATGCCGGCATCCATGTCTTCAATCAAGGCAATGAGTTTGGCACGCTTCTCAGTAACCTCTGTCTCAGTGCCCTTGAGGCGTTCCTGGACTGCCTTAAGCGCTGGCTCGGGAGGTTGGATTGGTGTGTGGGGAGCATTGTACGCGAGGTACAGGAAATACGGTTTCTCGTTGCTTGCCATTTCTTCGATCGCCAACTTGGCCCAGTCGGTGAACAAGTGCGTAGCATGGCCGGCGGGGTTGATCGGCGTTTCGTTTAGGCGCATGTAGTTGTTTCCATGCCGAAGGTGATGGAAGTAGTCGTCCATCATGTCGCCTAGAAAACCATGGAAATGGTCAAAGCCGCGATTGTTGGGCGTGTCGTCTTCGTCGAGTCCGAGGTGCCATTTTCCGATGGCCGCGGTTTGGTAGCCCTGTTTGGAAAGTACTTCCGGCAATAGATCAACATTGCCGATCAGATTGCCCCAACTGTTTTCTGCGTGCGTGCGGATGACGCCCGGCACACCAACTCGGTCCGGATAGCAGCCGCTCAGGATCGATGCGCGAGTCGGCGAGCAGACGCAGCAGTTGGCGTAGAATTGAGTCCACTTCTGGCCCTCAGCGGCCAATTGATCCAGGGCTGGCGAGTGAACTTCATCGCTCCCAAAGCAACCGAGGTCCCCCCACCCGAGGTCGTCGGCAACGATGACCACGACGTCCGGTTGTGCCGATTGTGATGCTTGTAGGGTGAGGCACAGTAGCAATATGGCGAGGCAATGGGGTACAAATCTTCGAATCATTTGTTCTTCCGGCTAGGTCGAGTGACCATAGTACAGGTGTGATGGGAGCGGGGTTTGGCGATGGCAGGCGAAGTTTGACGGCTTGCGCGTGCTGCCATATTCTACCTAAGTACCGCGGTCATCGCCCGCATGAGTGGATTCGATTCCTTCTCAAGCAGAATGGCGCAGGCCATCTGGTGCTTGCTCCT
>CAYPLE010000009.1:66941-70020 GCA_964411445.1 uncultured Pirellulaceae bacterium | reverse complement strand
TGGTGCTTGCTCCTGTGGGCGGCTCGCGCCGCTCTGCTAAATGATAACGCGGTGTGAAAAACTGACGTGCCGCTTTTTTTCGGAAGTTTCTATGTCCCCTTCAGTTGATCAGCCAGAACCGCGCGGTGATGATACCGCCAGCAGTGCCGATCATGCTGCCGCTCGCGCCCTAGGCGAGCCACCTGGTCGGGCTCAGCCGGATGATCCAACTGCATCGGGGAATCCCGCCGCGGTCTTCCCTGTCCACCCAGTCGAGTCTGCGTCAAAGGCAAGCGATCGAGGTGGCGGTGCAAGTCCAGCCGGTGGTCAGGGCGAGACCGGCAGCGAAAAACGGGAAAGCGTACCCGAGATCGGCCAAACGAAGGCATCCAAGCTGCCTTCCTTTGATGCCCCCACGGAAGCCCTGCACTCGGGAGACTTGGTCGACGAAGTCAATTCTGGTGCACAGACCGTTATCAGTAAACGTCCTGTGGCTGCACCGGAGGAATTCTATCGATCCATGCCCTTGGCCGAGTTGGCTGAGATGCTGGAAGGTCGACAACTTGACCACTTTGCCGTCGAACAGATGATTGGCGGTGGCGGCATGGGGGCCGTTTTTCGCGGGCGCGATCTGCGGCTCGACCGAGTCGTTGCGATCAAGGTTATTCCGGCGTCACGCCGCGATGCGGAAACGCTAAGACGATTTCGGCAGGAAGCGCAGGCTGCAGCGCGGCTGGATCATCCCAATATCGCCCGCGTCTACTACGTCGGCGAAGCAGATCGTTGGAACTACATCGTTTTCGAATTCATCGATGGTGTGAACATCCGTGACTTGGTCCAGATGGAAGGGCCATTGTCCATTGATGATGCTGTCTTTTACTGCCGCCAGGTTGCGGAAGCACTTGAACATGCTCGGATTCGCGACGTAGTGCATCGCGATATCAAGCCATCAAACATTTTAGTAACCGCAACGGGGCATATCAAAGTCGTTGATATGGGATTGGCCCGAGATACTTCGATGGACCGGAGTACGGCTGACGAAACGGCCAGTGGTATCACGCTGGGGACCTTCGACTATATTTCTCCAGAGCAAGCTCGCAATCCTCGGGATGCGGACACTCGCAGTGACCTCTATTCACTTGGTTGTTCACTGTTCTTCATGTTGACTGGAGCACCGCCGTTTCCTGATGGTACTGCCTTGCAAAAGTTGCTCAATCACGGCAGTCAGCCACCGCCAGATCCACGCACATGGCGGGAGGATATCAGTGACCAATTGCATGACGTTCTCTTGCGATTGATGGCCAAACGCCCTTCGCAGAGATATCAAAAGCCGATTGAGTTGGTCAATGACCTTGTGCTGCTCGCTGAATCCGAAGGCTTGGCACGAGCCCAATCGCCGGGCGCATTCATGTTCACGCCAACGGTAGTCCAACGCAGTCTCTTGGAAGCGAATTTGCCATGGATGGTCGCCCTTGCGTTCTTGATGGGCAGCACGCTTTGGTTGCAGAGCATGCAAGCTACTTCAGGGATTAGCCAATTACCACGCATTACGTCGGTAGCTTCGTCGAAGTCGGCACCTGCTTCGGCGGGGCGCGAAACGGCTGCCAAGCCAGACGCGCCGGATGTGGATCGAGCCAAGGAGTCGCCTGCAACGGGAGAAGTTGGGGAGGAGGATTCTGCCGCTAAGGTTACTCAAGTCGCTCCGGCTGCTCTTCCAGATGAAGTGCTGGTGGTCGCCGCGCAGCAGCCTGCCGACGTAGCGCCAATGCAGTGGGAGAGGAGTTTAGACGAAGCACTCTTGCGAGCGGCGAGCGAAAGTGTGGTTAGAGAGATCGAGATTCGCGGCAATGCACAATTGACTCAGCCCATTGTTTTGGCGGATCGTTCGGTTGTTATTCGTGGCGTGCTGCGGCAAGGCGTGAAAGCGTCCGAGCTGCGGATAGACTTGGGACGTACGACCCAGGCCAACCCGTGCTTGATCGAGTTGCAGGGTAGCAGTCTTCGGTTCGATTCGATGCAGGTTGTTGTCGAGATGGGCGGCGTTGTTGGGCGAAGCGGGGTCATCCGAATGACTGGCCAAGAATCGAGGACCGCCGTGACGAACTGCGAGGTCAACGCACTGGAATCCGGGGCAACAAATGGAAATCGGTTCATTGCCCCAGCGTTCAGTTTGGTTCACGTAGGCGGAAGCCCAGCGCCGACCTTTGGTCCCTTCTTTCCGAGTTTCTCGTCGTCGGAAAGTTTCTCGCCCAATGTGCAATCGAGTCGGCAGCCTAGTGATGGAGCGGCTGGTCTTCCCTATGGTCCAGCAGGCATGGCGCCGTTGGGCGGAGGTGCGAATTCGACTTCTGCGATTCGCAGAGGAGCTGGCTACGGGCCGGCGGAATTCAACGGAGACATAAAAGGAGGCTTGGCTACAGACAGCCGTCGACGCGTCGAAGTGTCGAATTCGGTTTTGCGATTGCACGGTGGTTTGATTGCGCTGGATGACACCCAGCGCAAGGAGAAACTCGAGTTGGTCGTTCGCCAGAGTTTGGTCGTGTCGAGCCGTGAAGTCTTGTTTGCAAAAGCGACTAACGGTGAAGGCAATCCCCGGTTTGTTCGCGCGGAATTGGCGTCGAGTACTTTTATTTCGCCGGCTGGGTTTGCGACTTTTACCTACGAGGGAGGTGGAAATCCCCAGTTGGGTCTGAATCGACAAAGCGATTCTTGCGCTTTTTGGTCAGCCGCCGGAATTGGGCATTTGACGCTCGTTGGAGCACGACGCGAGAGCCTGCTCGGGAATTTTGTGTTGCTCGATTTCCAGGGGCAGAGAAACGCTTACGATCGAGCAATTGAGGAGATTTGCCAGAGCAACCCGGGGGCACCGCAGTCTGCTAAGTTCGGTTTTCAGGAAGCTGGTACTGACGGTTGGTTCGCAGAGCGCGGCAGTGAATTCGAAGTCGCTTGGCCGCTCGATCTTGGATCGATCAATTTCAACTCTCCCAGCGAGATTTCAGCCATCGACCGCCAAACTGTCGTCATCAAAGACGACATGTTTCAACCCGGCGTGAATGCCGTCGGTCAGTAGCGTTCGCGGTGAAATACGGTCCTTGCGGGA
>CAYPLE010000009.1:22191-66841 GCA_964411445.1 uncultured Pirellulaceae bacterium | reverse complement strand
AAAAGGAGTGTTTCAAACGGGCTGCGTGGGCGTATTGACCCTTGATTTTGTGGCCTCTTCGGTGCAAACTTGCAACTCCAACCTGAATTGACGCTGCCAAAGTGCAGCGGCTATCTACTCTTTCCGATGAAATCCACGGTGGAATTCATCCTTTCGACGTGTCACGCAATATGAAATATGGAGCCCAACGGGTTATGAAGAACTATCTGGTTGCCGCCCTGGCGGTCGCAATGGCTTGCTCGGCCAGTTCAAACGTTTTTGCTGTTTCCAAGTTAAAGAAGGCGTTCGCAGATCAGTACGCGGGCGAAAAGGCCAACGAAGATCTCAAGGGGTTGGTCAAGAAGGCTGGCTGCTACGTTTGTCACGTGAAGGGCGAAGACAAGAAGAAAGTCCGAAATGTGTACGGTAAGGCCCTGCACGAAGCTTTCGAGAAGGACAAGTTCCCTTTGAAGGACTGGTCGAAGGACCCAGAGAAGTACGCTGATCGCCTGAAGGACTTGTTCAAGAAGGTTGAAGAAGCGGAAAGTGGCGACAAAGAGCACAAGACTTTCGGCGCTCGCATTAAGGCGAACCTGTTGCCAGGCGGCGACGTAGAAGGCAAGAAGGAAGAGTAAGCTCCTTCCGCACAGGATAGACAGGACCCAAGATCAGTCTTCGAACTGGTCTAAACAAAAATGGCAATCGTCCGGGAGTTTCTACCAGGGCGTTTGCCTTTTTTTATACTGTCACGCCTCCGGAAATCCTCGTGATCCTGAGATCCTCGTGAGAGCTAAGCCAAAGACGGGCCGAAACCGGCTTTCGCCAAAGACTGGGGCGTGGTCCAGATAGCGACCATGAATCCAGATCGGCTCTTGGGTTTGCTCCAAATTATTTTGTATTCCGATCTGTCATGTCCTCAGAAAATGTAGGTGCCCTTCCGATGCGAACTCCGTCGCTGCTTGCACTCGCACTTGTTCCCCTCCTTGCTGTTGCCGGACTCCGTGCAGAAGATCCCGTATCCACGAAAAAAGATGGATGGATCCAAATGTTCAACGGAAAGAACTTGGATGGCTGGAAGATCAATGAGCGTCCCGATAGCTGGCGAGTCGAAGATGGAATGATCGTCAGCAATGGACCTCGTTCACATTTGTTCTTTGAAGCTGACAAGCCGTTCAAGAATTTTCACTTCAAAGCACAAGTGAAAACCACCAAGGGCAGCAACGCAGGAATTTACTTCCACACCAAATTTCAGGAGCAGGGCTGGCCAAAGTACGGTTACGAATGTCAGGTCAATGTTAGTCACAAAGACAAAAAGAAGTCAGGCGGATTGTACTCAGTGAAGGATGTCGCTGATCCTCCAGTCAAGGATGATGAATGGTACACCCAGGAAATCATCGTCAAAGGCAAGAACATCAAGCTGTTGATCAACGGCAAGGCTCTAGTGGACTACACCGAACCGGATAACAAAAAGCCCTTCGACAAAAATTTTGAGCGCCGCCTGAACGAAGGTACGATCGCGCTGCAAGCACATGATCCAGATAGCTTGGTCTATTTCAAGGATCTGATGATCAAGCGACTGCCGTAGCACTGCTGCATCAGACGGTCGTTCACCTTGAGGCTAACTTTAACCTTCGACTAGTTGGTTCGAACACTTGCTCAGTTCTGCGAAATTACTCTCGGTCGTCCGTGCAGCCTGCTCAGTCTCGCTGTTGGTACTGCTTCCAACCATTTTGCCTGCTCCGATGGCACCACAGGCCGTCGCGTCGCCGGGTGTAGCGTTTTCGCCCGTTTCGGGTCAGTCGCAAAACGAAAGCGGCTCATCAAACAGCAGTGAAGGCGGCAGTGAGGGCGATGCCGCGAATGAAAGCGGTGATGCTTTGCAGGATCAGCGTCCATCGGCTGCAACGATTGGCCTGGATGGGAAGTGGAAATTGGGGCACGATCTGCAAATTGTCGTTCAGCAACCGAGCGAAGCGGCCCAGTCTGCCACCCTGCTAGAAGTGCAGACGGTCGACGGCGATGGCGTGCCCGTTGTGTACAAGCAGAAGGTTGTGGCTGGGGCAGGGAAGGGAAGTGTTCGGTCTATCGTTCGCATTGGTAGGACGCAAAATGATCTGAAAATCCGCTTATTGGGTGACAGTGGCGTCCTTGTTGAGGAAGCTGTCGAGTTCACCGGTGAACGGGCTGGATATCCAAGCGATCAGATCTTGGTTGCCACCATTGGTGATTCGATGGGCGTTGAATCGCTCAGTGGCACCGAGTCAGGACGCGGTCGGACGAGCGTTGCTGTTGCTGAACTGACCGACGCAGAGACCGTACCGGTCGATTGGCGCGCCTACGCATCCTGCGACCTAGTCGTGATCGGTTGCGATAGTTTGCCATTGCTCGAGCAACTTGGCGAAACACAATGGAACGCCCTGAATGATTGGGTGCGGCGCGGCGGGCAGTGCGTCATCACCTTGGGCGTCGACGGAGAGCAATTGCCGGACGATCTGGCAGCTTGGTTGCCAGCAACGGCGACAGAGGTCGTTCGAATCAACGATCCAGGAAGTATCGAAGCCCTGGTTTCCACCGATGTGCCTTTACCTCCGATTCGAGCCACGCGGTTGGTCGAAGCGGCGGGCAAGGTTGAGCTGTCGGTCACGGATCCTCTTGGAAGGGATAGCCCCTGGTGGATTAGATACCCACGCGGCCACGGCATTGTGCATGTTGTCGCCAGTTCCCTTGGCGATGAAGTGTTTGCCAATTGGGAAGATCGAACTGCGCTGTGGCAACGTGTTGTTCGAGATGTGATCGACCTGCAGCGGGATAAAGAGCAAGGCATGGGAAGCGTTGGCGATGCATCCTACCTGGGGTACAACGACCTCGTTGGGCAACTACGAGCAACCTTGGATGTATTTCCGTCGATCCGAGTGCTGAATTTCGCTCAGCTTGCAGCCATGCTAATTGGCATCTTGGTGGTTGTTGGTCCACTGGATTACTACCTGTCCGTCAAATTGCTCAAGCGACCGCAGTTCAGTTGGTATTTTTCCGGCGCTTGTCTTCTCGCGACAAGCATTGCGCTCAGCGTTGCCTATCAGTCGATGCGGCCAGACGAAATTCGCGTCAACTCGGCCCAGATCATTGACTTTGACACCACTACTGGACGAATCGGTGGTCACCTGTGGGCTCATGTCTATAGCGGTGCCGCTGGCGTCATGGACGTGGATGTCGTTGCTGCGGCCGAGTTTCAAGATGCACCGGTTCGTGTCGACTGGCAGGCGCTGCCAGGGCGAGGCTTAGGTGGGCTGGGTTCACAATTGAGTGCCGATACAGGCATGCCAGCTTACGAAATCCGAATCGAAGAAACCGGTGACTCCCAGGTCATCGGAACAGGTGTCTCTGCAGCCGGGACGAAAAGTCTCTACGCAACTTGGAATGCTCGGATCGCGCCGGATGACAAGTCAGTGCTGATCGAGGCAGGTGGTGTGAATCAGTTGACGGGCCAAGTTGCCAATCCGCTGGATGTTGAATTGCTCGAACCGGCCCTCTTTTACCACAATTGGCATTATGCGTTAGGCAGCCGGATTCCCGCGAAAGGTATCGCGACGGTTTCTTACGAAGCGATTCCTAAAGACATTACTCGCAAGTTAAATCGTCGCCGCATTATCGAGGATAGTGATGTCGTGACACCTTGGGATCCGGCAGACAGAGAGAATTTGGATCGGTTGCTGGAGATGATGATGTTTTACAAAGCGGGGTCTGGCCCGGCTTACACATCGCTTCGCCATCGCTATCACAACGCTCTCGATCAAAGCAATCTGATGAATACGAATGTAGCCGTTTTGATCGGCCGCGTCGAAAAATCATTTGCAGAGCCAGTTGTCAGCTCCAGTCGTGACGTCCCAATCGAAGAGGACGTTCAGTCGGTTTGGGTGCGAGTGATCATCCCCGTCAAGCCTTCAGAAAAGTAGAGGCGTATTCAGTGATTAAGACGGTCAATCTGACGAAAAAATATGGTGACATGTTCGCCATCAAGGGTATCAACCTGGAGCTTGAGCAAGGAGACCTGTTCGGTTTTATCGGCCCCAATGGTGCTGGAAAGACAACAACGATGCGGATTATCGCGACGCTGCTGACGCCGACCTATGGTGAAGCATACGTTTGCGATAACTCGATTTATACTGACCCCAAGGAGATCCGCCGGTTGGTTGGTTATATGCCTGACTTTTTTGGTGTATACGATGACATGACCGTGATCGAGTATCTCGAGTTCTTCGCAGCCGCCTATCGTATCAACGGGCCGGCACGACGAAAGCGATGCGACGAGATGTTGGATGTCGTCGACCTGGACTTCAAACGGGATGCTTACGCAAATACGCTCTCTCGTGGGCAGACGCAGCGACTGGGCCTCGCCCGAGTGCTGCTGCATGACCCACAGGTGCTGCTGCTTGATGAGCCACTCAGTGGGCTGGACCCCAGAGCGCGGATCGAGATGCGCAACTTGCTGCGAAAGCTTGGTCAGATGGGCAAAACGATCATCGTCAGTAGCCACATTTTGCCTGAGTTGGCCGACATCTGTAATAAGGTCGGGATCATCAACCGGGGAGAAATGGGCTTCAACGATACCATCAGTGAACTGATCAAGGCGGTGCGTCCACAAACGGTTCTAGAAGTCTGCGTGGCCCCAGAAGATCGCCAGGCGGAGGCTGCCAAGTTCTTAGATAATTGCGAAGCGGTCGAGTCGTTGGAAGAAAACGCCGCCAGTTTGCAAGTAACCTTGCGACCTGGTATCGAAGACTACTCCCAGTTGTCGGCCGATCTCATCGGCGCCGGTTTTAAGCTGAAACGCTTCAGTGAGAAAGAAACCAATCTCGAGTCCGCGTTCATGGCGCTCACAAAGGGATCCGGCTCGAAGATCTAGCTCGAACTGCACCGACGTCGAACTCTCGAGCGGCAATTGCTGCGGGGTTCGTGCGAGTCGCACGAGCGTATAGCGAGTTGCAACCAATGAATCTCAAACTCAAATTGGTGCAGTACAACCAGGCTTGAAGCGCTCTAGTCGAGTGATTGGATGACTTCGCCTTGAGCGATGGATGCCAATGATCGGTGTGTCAGCACATCGAGTGAGTAGAACATAGGTCGGACGCTTCCATCGCACATCGACACGTTCCAGCTTACCGCGTGGGCGCTGCCGAAATCATGGCAAGCTAAGCAACTGTCAGGTTGATCTTTGATGGGTGACCGGGCGGCAAATCGGATGGAAGAATTTGACGCGGTTGGGTGGTCAATCCAACCGCTGGCCGGAGCTCGGTCGCCAAAGTCCAGTCCATTGTGATAGTTGTTGCTACTCATCGCTTTCTCGCCGATGAGGTACGTGTTGCTGAGTCCGTCTGTGATGCTAGCCGCTCGGGTCCACTCTCCTAGTTTCCAAACACCGTCGTGTTGAATATGAATGATGTTTGGATCTCCCTCCGGTTCTTCTTCCGGAATGGCTGGCCCACCATTCATGGCGTAGTCGGTTCGCCCAGCGGCCAAGCCGAATCGTTCCTGGTAGGATTCGATCAGCGGATAGGCTTCAGCACTTCGTCGGGTAGGGCAGTGGAGACCGCCCATATTGAATTTGACGAGCCGCCGATCTTCCTCCGTTAGCACAAGCGGTTCGCTGGAACCGTATACGCCCCAGCGTTCTGCTACAACGTCTTGTTCCATAAACGACAGCACTTTTGGAATCCAGTTCCAGCCGCGTTTGCGGGGATCTCTCTTGCGTCGGTGGTAGACGGTGAACGCAGGCTTGCGCTCTCCAGCATAGGCTGGCAAGTAACGAAAAGTAGATTCGTAGTTGAGTGCGGCGAGCGAGAGTTGTTTGATATTGTTGCGACATTGGACTTGTCGTGCCGCCTCCCTAACCGCCTGCATCGCTGGCAGGAGTAGGCCAACAAGAATGCCGATAATTGCGATAACCACCAACAGCTCGATCAACGTCATGCCAAATCGTCGCATAGCCCGCCGCTCCTACTCGTTGCCCGGATCGTTCCGCCGCATTCTATCACTTTCCATCCACCGACGCTCAACAAATCCTGCGATTGCAACAGTTTTGCGGTGCGGTTCAATAACTGAAAGCTCGTTATCTTGTTAACGAAGCGAGGTAGAGACTCGAGGCCGTGTTGCAATGGCAGGGCCTCGCAGCGAGAGAAACGAGGCAACATAGAGGGGGGAGTGATTTTGTCGGCTAGTAGCGGGCTAGGTCAGTCTTGCATTGACAGCCAAGTTCAGCGGTGAGCTTTTCGACCTGGGCAGTCAACATTCCAAGGTCGCTGCCGACGGCTATAAACTGCATGCCTTCTTCGGTGCGCTGCTGAGCTACGTCCGCGGAAAGGACGTGCATGCCGGTCGGGCAGCCAACATCTTTGCCGATTCGAATCACCTCCTGAATGGATGCTTCGAGTTGTTCGTCGCTCGGGAACCTCCCGTCGGGGGCGCGCATCTGGAATTTGAGATCGTTGGGACCAACAAAAATGGCATCGCAGCCATCGAGCGAGTAGATTTCTCGGGCGTTGCGAACGCCTTCCGGGCTTTCGGTCTGCAGAATGACGAGCGTTTCGTCATTGGCTTTTTCGTAGTACTCCCCGACAGGGCAATCGAAATTGAGATTGTGCATGCCGCCCCCGCTGCTGCGACTGCCCATCGGTGGGTACTTGGCGGCCGCGATCGCCTCCCTGGCTTGTTCAACCGAGTCGACCATCGGAACGACAATTCCGTACGCGCCAGCGTCGAGGGCACGTTTGATCCAATCGTGTGACCCGGTAGGTACTCTAATTAGCGGAACGCATCCAGCGTCCGCAATCGCCGCCACGACGGCAGCCGTTTCCCGCCAGTCATAAGGGGCGTGTTCAACATCTAAGCAGAGCCAGTCGAAGCCAGCATTGGCAAGTACTCGGGTTGCATGGAGGTGACCAAGCGTGACCCATGTTCCGAAGCTCGTCTCACCGGCCGCCAGTTTTCGTTTGACTTTGTTTTCGCGCATCAGGTTTCTTTCCGACGAATCTTGGTTGCGTTGCGCCGCGCCGTTCGTCTGCTGCTTTTTTGCTGGCTACTTTTTCACTGGCTACTTTTTCACTGGCTATTTGCCTGCGTCGGCAAGGCGGTTTAGGATGTCGATGCCTTTGCGGATCGTTTCGTCGGGGGCTGCGTAAGAGATGCGAAAATGTGTGTCATGCTGACTGAAAATCTTGCCAGGGATGATCAGTAGGTCATTCTCGATGGCTTTTAGGACGAAGTCCGTCCCGGTCCCGAAAGGCGCTTTGGGGTAGATGTAGAAGGCTCCACCAGGATGAGTGAATTCGAATCGATCCTTTAGGCCCTCAACCATCCGGTCACGTTTCTTGCTGTAATCCTTGCGGAAGCCGGACATCTCGACATCCATGGCAGCCAGTCCGGCCCACTGAGCGGGTTGCGGGGCGCAGACGAACGAAAACTGTTGGAGTTTGGTCATGGTTTCGATCACTGCTGACGGGCCATGTACCCAGCCAACGCGCCAGCCGGTCATCGCATGGCTCTTGGAAAACCCGTCGATCACAATGGTGTTGGGGTTGATATCCGCGGCTGCCACGCCGTCGACCTCGTCGTAGATAAACTCGCTGTAAATCTCGTCTGATAGCAACGCAATGTTATGATTGGCAGCGAGTTCTGCTATTCCTCGCACCTCTTCCTGGGTTGGTGTCACGCCTGTCGGGTTTGAGGGGGCGTTGAATAGGATGAGTTTGGTTCGCGGCGTGATCGCAGCAGCTACCTTGTCAAGGTCGATGCGAAAATCAGGGTGCGTGTCGATGTAAACCGGGATTCCCCCTGCAAGTTGCACGAGCGGTGGGTACATGACGAAGTAGGGGTCGAAGATGATGACTTCGTCGCCCGGATTAACCAAGCTCAACGTCGTCAAGACGAGCCCGCCGCTGGTACCCGAGGAGACAAACACGTCGCGGTCTTCGTGCCCATAGCGGCTACGAACCTGCTCACGCAGCCGCTCGCGGAGTGGCCCAATGCCTTGGGTGGGCGAATAGGCGTTCTTGCCGTTTTGAATGGCATCGATGCAAGCATCTTTGACGGTTTGTGGGACGTCAAAATCTGGTTGGCCGATGCTTAAATTGACCGGGTCCTTCAGGGTCGCGGCAAGGTCGAAGACTTTGCGAATTCCGCTACTGTCGAAAGTCTGCGTGCGTTGAGCGATCCAATCACTGGGGTTTGGCATGGTATCTGGGCCTAAAGCAAATTCGCGGCGAGCGAAACATTTGATCGGTGTGTGCGAAGGACTTGGTGGTAAAAAGCCCACCGAGTCGCCACTGAAGAGGTTATCACGAAAGTTGCGAGCGTTGCAGGCCTCGGCGAAGCAGGCGGTTGCCGAAAACTCCAGCAGTTTACGCAGCACGGAGGTTCAATTGTGAGGTCGGGAGAGACTATTGAGCCGAAGAGCGGGTGCCTTGGGGGGAGGCCGCGATTGGCTGGCCGTGGGGAAGTGGGCGGGCCGCCGACAAAAATCCCGCTTCGAAAAGTCGAGCTTTCAGGTCGCGAAATGACTCAAACGAATCGGGGTAGACCCAGACCGTAATCACTGTTTCCTTCGGGTCGCGGCTGGCCAGTTCCAAAGCGAGTCGGCCGGTCGGCGCCATCGATTCAGGAATCGACTCCTGGGCGGCCGATGGCAGAACCTCTAGTGTGAAGTGATCAAGTTCGAATCCACCAGGAACGGGTGCGATGGCGTAGTGCATCACAAATCCAGAAACTGGGCCGAGAGTATCCTCAATTTTCTGTCGCGATGCCTGTCGCCGGGCCGTCAATGGAACTTGTCGTTTGAGCATCTCCACCAGTCGTTCCCAGGGAATGGTCGTGACCTTGTTCGCCTTGAGTTGCACGTGCATTTCTTTGTCATATACCGTTCGAGCCATCGGCGTCGGTAAATGTTCCAAGACGACGGTGGGACGAGGTTGCTCTTCGTTACTCATCGCTCGATCCGCCAAATCACTCAACTCAGCCTTCAAGCGATCGATTTCACTAGACCGCTCAACGGCTTCTCGCGTTTCTGTATCGGTCTCGTTGAGTTTCTCGTCGACAGCTTGCTTGGCACTTGCAAGTTTGGCTAGCATCGCGTCACGTTCCATCTTGCGATACTCGCTCTCCATCGCATGCTGCTTGATCATTAGGTCCTGTTTGATCAGCTCTTCCCGCAATGCAGCAACGGTTTGCTTGGAGGATTCGATCTCTTCAGACTCTTCTTGTTCCACAAGCGACTTGGTGTATTCTTCTGCCTCGAGACGTGTTTTCGTGCCGATGACAACCACCAAGATGATGAGAATTCCCACAAGGTTAGCCGTCGTGTCGAGAAAGGAGTCTTCACCGACGGAGTCTTGGGATGTTGTTCGACGTCGCATTGGATTGTTCTAGTTGCGAGGCGTAGTCGTGAGGGATAAGTGGTTTGGTTTCGAAGTCACTGGGGAGTTGTCGCGGCGAAGCGTTGTAAGTCTGCAAGATCGGAAGTCATTTGAATCAAGAACATTCGGTTGCGTTTAACGCTCGGGCTTCGACTCCTCGGCTCGGATGTCGATGCCGCTGGCAAGGAACAATCGTTCAAGTTGCTCATAGCGCCACATCGCACCGGGGCGCACTTCGACGATCAATTCAGGTCGCCAGTATCCGCCTTGGAGGGCCAAGCCCCAGGATTTCATTCGAGTCCGAATTACTTCCGCAAGCTTCTCTGCACGTTGTTCGGGCGTGCCTTCCATGCGGATCACGACTTCTTTTTCGATTCGCGACGAGGGGACCACTGTCCAGGCGTCTTCGGTGCAAATCAAGCGGATGGTTCTACGTACGGGGGTTAGCTTTCGCTGTTGCTCTCCGCCGGTGACCCAATTCGCGCCTTGGCTTCTCGCAATTGGTTGAGCGGGTCCTGGCTGCGATGAACCTGACTGCGAATAACCCGTCTGGCGAGAGGATCCTGACTGTGCACCGCGAGAGCTTCGCCCACTGGAGCCCGAGCTGCCGCCAGCAGATGATTGTCGACTGCTATAGTTGCCATCGCTCGGTTGTCCCGATGGTTGGGATGCGGAGCCGGATGACTGCGAGGCCATTCCGAGGCCAAAATCGGGGATCGCAATTTGTTGGCCGCTCGACATCGGCGGTGAGCCGAAGGAGCTTTGGCCTGTAGAGCCGGCAGTGGCGTTGCCGTCACTGCTGTTTTGTGGGCCGCCGCTGCCAGTACCGCCGCTTGTTGGGAAATTGCTGCCGCCTGCCTGACTACTGGAGGTTCTGTCGCCGCTGTGGCCTAGGGTGTTGCTGCCGAGAGCTTGATTGAGTGGGTGAGAGGCGTCGCTGGGATCGAAGGCGAATCCACCTGCGGAATTAGATGCAATGGATTGCTCAAGTGCGTCTAGTTGCCGGGCAGATTCTGCTCCGTAGCCGCTACCACCAAAACCAGCTTGGCCGCCTGCGTGCGTGGTTTCAGTTTGACCGTATTGGGCTTGTCCGTATTGGGTTGCGCGGCGGCCGTCGGGACCGAATCCTCCGAGGCCCGCCGGTGCGTTGCCTTGAAAAGCAGTGTTTGCTCCGCCGAATCCTCCGCGACCGGAACCGTCCGAAGGCTGATTGCCTGAGTATGGAGCACTATCTGCGTACTGTGACTGTCTTCCATCAGAGTACTGCGACTGGCCTCCGGCGGCATAGGTCGAGCCGTTCAGGGAGCGAGTCCGCGAGCCGTATTTGCGAGGCATCGCAGCCAGCAAAGCCGCTTGGCGATTGCGAGCCGAATCGATGGCTCGAACCAGTTTGTCGTCGAGCCCTGGTTTTGGTTCGGGGAAGGCAAGGTCAAGGTCGTCGCGAACGAGTTCGTATCCGAATTGGTCATCCCAGCCAGCCATAGCAGCTCGCGCGCGGGCATAGGATTCGATGCCGTCTGGGCGAACGATCAGTAGCGGATATGCGGTGCTGGTGACTGCCCCATTGGCAGGTTTGTACTCAGCCCGAATGGTGCGAAGGGCTGCATCGAGAGGGTTGCCGGGGCCATAGGGCGGCTTGATGTCTTCAATGGAGAGCCGCACGCCCTCCGGTTGAATGAGCACTCCTTCTGCATCGCATTCCAAATAGATCGGACGCCGATGCGTGCCGTTTGGGCCATCGTACGGGATGATGGCAAAAATGGGCTTATCGCCCTCTTCGGGTTTCTCGAGCTCTTTGTTCTTGAGCTTCTCTGCAGCTTCGGCGATCTGCTTTTCGAGCTCGGTCATTTTGGCGAGTTGCTGTTGCTCGGTCTCTTCGTCTTTCTGTGACTCTAGGGCGTCGAGCGTTTTTTGCAGATCCGCCAATTCGTCTTCTATTTCAGCGATATGTTCTTCATAGTGCTGGAGGCGGAGGCGTTCCTTTTCAAGAGCGATGCGACCCTCGTACAGACGGTTCTTGGCTGACCGGTCGAGGACTTCCAGTTGGCTCTCAAGGAGTTCTCTTTTTTCGGCTTGCTCTTGCTTCGCTTCCGATGTAGACGCTTGTGCACTGGCAACGATGAGCATTAAGATCAGCACAAGCGCTCCCATTGTGCACAGAAGCACTGCGAGGAACGGGAACATGCTGGGGGCGAGTGATTCGCCTCGAGTTCGACGGCTCATGCCGCTTTCCTGTTGGATTGTCCGTCGTCAAGGTCTTGGGGTGCATCTGTGTCTGTGGCAACGTCTTTGCTTGGCCCATGCTGATCACTCGCCGCTTTACGGTCTCCGGCGTCTGCCGTCGGGCCAACTGAAGGCGTGCTAGCGGAAGCTGAGACACCGGACGCTGGAACACTGGAAGTGGCGGTTGCCGAGCTGCGGCGTGGCTTGAGTGGGTGGCGAATGACGCCGCTGCGTTCAAGGCTGGTCCCCAGGACCGCGACCGCTTCTCCGATGCATTGCGAAGCGGCCTCCAAACGGTCGATATCGCGGATGCGCTCCAGTTTCTGTGCGGTCTCGCCTTCGATATCACGCAGGTTCGACGTAGTTTCGATGAGTTCCTTTAATAGGCTGCTTTGTTCGTGGATTTCGCGCTGCGACGACTGGAGTAATCGAGCTTGGTCGCTGAGCGTTGTTTGCCACTGTTGAGCACGAAGGTCAGCCAGGCGGTTGTTTTCGGAGTGAATCTGATCCAATCGATCAGTGTGTTGCCCGAGCGCCGAAGACAACTGCTTTCCGACGGCCGTCTCCGTCTGTTCGCACACGCTGTCCTGCCACTTTCGCCAGTGACTATAGGTTTCGGCAATGGACCGCGACCAAATCGCAGCTTGGTGTTCTGTTAGGTTCTGGATCTCTCCGATTAAGTCGCCGAGTATTTCACGGACGGGCGCCAGCAAGGCAGCATGTCCTTCGCTTGCATCGGAGTCTAAGAACCCGAGCAGTGTGTCGGCAGCTTGGGAGTCGATTCGCATCAGCAGACGCATTTCGATTCGATTGACTGCAAACTGAATAAACATCGAAGTGACCGTCAGAACCAAAGCGATGGCGGTGGTGTCGAAGGCAACGTACAGACCGGCAGTCAACTGGTTCATCGCTTCTTGCTGTTGAGTGGCCAGCAATTTGGTATCCAGTTGTCCAAGCGTTTTTGAGATGCCAAGTACCGTTCCAAGAAAGCCGAGCATGGGCATGGCCCAGTGGATAATTCGCAGTAGGCTCTGGCTTTCATGCTGTTGATCTGCATCGGCGTCGCTTAGTGAGCGGAGATCGGCTTCCAAGTCGTTTTTTCCAAGTCGACGGTTCTGCATCTCCAGCGCACCGAAGACTCTTCCGATCAACCAGCTTGCATGAACGGATTGCGGTAGAGTTTCCAGGTTGGCAGTTAACCAACTTGCTCGTTGAGGCAGTTCGACATCATCTCCATCGGAGACCAGTCGCTGCAGCATTGTAGTGCTGCGGGTTGTTAGCTGATTCTGACGGACGGTATCGAGCCACTTCATCACTAGTGCCGTTAGGCCCATCAGGAACAGACTAACGCAAGCAACTGCAACTGGGTGAGAAAGGCAGTAACGCTGAAATAGCTCGGTGTCCAGAGGCCCAAGCAAAATGAGGGCGTAAAAAGCTGCCGCCAGTCCGCCACCAATCAGAAGCACCGGTGGTAGAGGCAGCGAAAAGCTAGTGGTTTGGTTTTGTCGCTGTTGCTTCACTTGGTTCACCGCCTGTAGATCGCGATTGTTGTGGCCCAACAGTTGGTTGTTGCACCAAGTCGTTGAATTGGGAGGTTTTATCGAAACGGATGGCTGGCGCTGCAGCCGGTTCCGGCAAGAGCTCTGCTCAAGTGTCGACTGCGACGGTATGAGAATCCGTGGACGCTCAGTAACGGCCGCCGCGGATCGAGCACCGTCTGGGGATTGTGAAGATCGTAGCCAGCGGCGTCTAGGTAGATTTTTTCTAAGGGATGCCCCTGAAATTATTAGCTAGCTTTGGCAGCGATAGCGGGACGCGATGCACAAACGGTGATGCAGGCCGCAAGAGTCAGGCAAGCTGCTGTTGCTCTGAGGAACGCTTTTTTCCGATAACAACGATTCTCATCCACGCGTCGTCACGATGAGATGTGCTTCGAAGCGGTTGATCGAGAGCATTCGGAGCGAGTCGTAGGAAAGAGAAGTCGTTTGAGCCTGACAATTTTGGATGGAGCTCTTTATGAGTGAGTGGATGGGAAAGACAGGGTTCGTCCTTGCGATAGGATTGGTCGCCTACATTTGTTTGTCAGTTCCAGGTGTCAGTCAAGTCAGTAATCCTGCCCATCGTGCTGGTGGCTTGCACGTCGTATCGGCAGCACTTCCAAGCGGTCTACAGGAGCTGACGATTGTGGATCCGACGATTCCATCGGTTGCGATTTATCATGTGGACACCAACGGCAGGTTACTTCTGCGAAGTGTTCGTAACATTCGCGGCGATCTACGGATGGAAGAATTCAACACTCAAAGCCCTCTGCCCAGCGAGCTTCGCGCTCTACAACCATAGTGGGGGTTCTTCAGATTCGCTGCTGATCCATTCGTTGACTGTTTTGATTTTCCCTGGCCCGGATTGGGGCGCCAGTCGACCAGAATGTCCAAGGATTTTGGTGGCAAAGTCAGTTTTTACGGCTTGGGGTGGTCGGTCGGACCGCTGTGGAATTGGCCCAAAGAAAGCTCGTTTTTCCTGCTCAAGGGTTTGGGATCGCCGCTCGTTTTAGTTAGGATGGGTAAATTGCGGAGAGTGGTCCATGAAGGGTTCATCGGCTGAAATGCCAAAAGTGACCCAAAATGCTCGTCTTCTCCCTCCAACTCATCTAACATTTACGTTAGCGATGCACGTAAAGCGTGGTGGATCAGCCACCATGCGCCTTTTCGATCAGGAGTTCGTGGCAGTATGTCGAATTTTGTTTCGCTTGATGAAGCAGCAAAGAAGCTTGGCGTCAGTGCCGATGAGTTGGTCGAAATGCGTTCGCGTGGCGATATTTTCGGCTACAGGGATGGTGCCAGTTGGAAGTTCAAGCCCGAGGAGATTGAGCGAGTCGCCTCGGAAATGATGGGCGATGCACTCGATGAGGATCCGGCTGGTTCGTCCATCCTGGTTTCAGGCAGCTCTCACGGCAGCACCATCGGCAGTGACATCCTCTCCGCAGATGAAGACTCAGACGTAGAGCTTGTCGCCGACCCAAATTCGGGCAGCGATGTTCGCTTGGTCAGCAAGGGTGACAGCGAACTGCAACTAGCAGGCAGCGATGCTGGTTTGGAGATGGCAGACAGCGACGATGACGATGATGAATTGCAGTTGGCCGCCGACGATGGCGACGACCTCCTAGCGGCCGCTTCCGACGCAGCCTCTTCGCTTGGCAGCGATCTCGAACTGGCTGGTTCCGACTTGGGACTTGGCTCAAACGCGGGAAGCGACATTGAAATTAGCGATTCCGATGCTCTCAATTTGGCGTCGGACGATGCATCGAACGTTCTTGGTTCCGATTTGAACCTAGCCAGCGATGGTGGTAGCGAACTGATCAAAGGCGATAGCGATCCGGCGATCGACTCCGGCTCACTTGATCTCCAGGGCAGCGATCTGGAGTTGAGCGATGGTGATGATCTTGTCTTGAGCGGTGGTAGCGACTTGGCTCTGGGCAATGACAGCGGAATCAATTTGATGAGCCCTGCTGACAGTGGCATTTCGCTGGACGAACCGCTTGATTTGGCGGCCAGCGGCATCTCTGGCTTGGATCTTGCAGCCGAAGGCTCCGATGTGGACAGCCCTTCAGCCAGTGGTTCGGCTGTCGATTTTCAGCAGGATGACGAATTCAACCTTTCTCCATCGGGCAGTCTCGAAACCGATGATGACAGTGGATCCCAGGTGATCGAACTGGAGGACTCCTCCGAGTTTGGTGATGACGCGGTTTCTGTTCCCGATGCTGGTGGTCTGGATGATATTTCCGCCGTTGATTCGGGCGGGTTCGACGATGGCGGTTTTGGCGAACCAGAGCCGCAGGCGTCCGCCGCCATCGCTGCAGTTCCAGATGTGCAGTACGGAATCTTTGACGTTTGCCTTCTTCTGAGCACGCTACTCGTTCTGTGCTTCAGTGGCATTTTGGTCAGCGATGTTGTTCGCAATCTTTGGGCTTGGAGCGAAGCAGACAGCTCGATGACCAGCGGTTTTACGGACATGATTCTAAGTGCCATCGGTCAAAAATAGCCCTCGCTTCCAGTCGGCGGACTTGGCTGAAGTCATTCATCTTCCGTCCGCATCCAAATCCTGCTAACGTCCACGGCAGTTCCCCCGCGCGTGTCGAATCCGAACCGCGCGGTGTGCTGGCCAGTGGATTTTTGCTTATTGGATTTTTCCTAGCAGGAGGCGATTGTGGTGTCCCCGCGCACACAATGCTGTCACATCGGTATGCCCGAGAAATCGGACCAAGGGCCTCGTTGTGCCCATCGATTGACTGTCTCGCTCTTGGCAACCTCTCTCTGTCTTGCGTTTACCGGTTGCAATTCCTTCTCCAATCGAACGTTGGTCAAGCAACTGCAGGGTGAGAACGAGCGGCTGATCAGCGAGTTTCGGGCTCAAAAAGACTTGAGCAATCGACTAGCCGAGCGGAACCAGTTGCTCGAAGGAAGGCTTGCGGAAAGCGAAAAATTAATCGCTCGTGAGTTAGGCGCTTCTCGCATATCCAGTCTACCAAGTGCTCGACTCGGCTCCGGCTCAAACACGTCGAGGGCAGCTAGGTCTCTTGAGGGCGCATCGGACTCCTTCGGCGGCGCAAATTCTACCAGCGCCCCTGGCTCGGCTGGTGCCGCGCTGGATACGTCACTCCGTTGGGAATCTCGTTAGCTCGTCCCCGCAGTGGATCTGGTGACAGATCCCGCGTCGCCAGAATTCCCCTACGCCTCTGGGCACAATGTCACGCAGGGGTTGTGGTGAATTGACGCTCTGGTCGACCATGAACGCATATTTGCGGATACTTTCTTGCCCTTTATCCGCTAGACTGCTGTTCAGAGGATGGAGCCTCGCAAGGTCGGTCACGAAGTGCACGCTTTCTGGCTGACCGGCAACGAATCTAATATCACCGCATCAACCCACCTGGTGATTGAGAGTTGGGCGAAGCCCCGTCGATTGTGTCCAATGAGGTGAATCGCAGTCATGCTGGTCATTCTCAAGTTTGGGACAGCAGCCTGCAAAATCACCTTCCACTTTGGGCAGCTTCCGTCCCGTTGAAAGGCCAAAGTCGTACAATCTAGAGTTCGATCGAAGAATCGGCTTTGATTGCGACCGCAATGGGCCTTCCGCGCCACTTCCCCTTTTACAACCCAACGGCTGCTTTCTGCGTTCATTGCCTTATGCAAACAACAAAACTGCCATACCTGTTTTTCACATTCCGATGTGTAGCCGTCGCTTTGCTGCTGTTTTCAATGGGCTGTGACACCGGTCCGCAGATTTCGGTCTACAAAGTGGCTCGCGAGGACAGTGAAGTGCGCGGGCCGAGCGCGAGTGTGGAAGCCGTTACTGAGCAGATTCACGGCGCGATCGTTCCCAACGGCGAAAGCGCTTGGTTCTTCAAGTTACGCGGCGACGCGGAGCTGACGCGAAAGTTCTCCGACGAGTTTCGCGAGATTGTCGAAGGGGTGACGTTCGATGAAGCTGGCAAACCACAGTGGACATTGCCTGAGCAGTGGCGGGAGTCGCCGGGCGGCGGTTTCACGTACGCAAAGTGGATCGAGCAGTCCTCGGGCCTTGAAGCAACCGTAAGTGTCCTTTCCATCAATAGCGACTGGCAGCCCTACATTGTTGTGAACGTGAATCGATGGCGAGGGCAAGTGTCGCTGCCAGGCCAGCAGTGGGACGCGATGGCTGAAGAACTGGAAACCCTCGACAGCTTGACCTCCAATCCGGATCGACCCGCCTACTATGTCAGTATGACGGGTAAGGGTGGGCAGAGCTCAATGGGCGGGGCGCCATTCCTAGAGGCGATGCGTCGCGCCGAACAGGCTCGGGCCGCCGAGGGCGAAGATGGTGATACGAGTGCCGAGGTCTCGGGCAGTGGTGACATTGATCCGTCAGAAAGTACAAGCGAGAAAGTGGCTGCCGTCGATCCAGCAGAATCTTCATCGAGCGCGCCGAAGCCGCTAACGTATGTCGTTCCAAAAGGCTGGAAGGAAGTGCCACCCAAGAACAGCATGCGCAAGGCACAGTTCGAAGCCTCGGTAGGTGAGCAAGCCGTTGAGATTATCGTTTCTCAAGCCGGTGGCGAGATCGACCAAAACATGGGAATGTGGCTTGGGCAAGTTGGTGGAGAACCTTCTGAAGAATCGGTGTCGTCAATCGTCAAGGCGGCTGAGAGCATCGAAACGGAATCTGGTCCAGCTTCCATTTATCGAATTGTCGGCAAGGAGCATGGCGGCGAAAAGTCCGAGAGTATGTTGCTGGCTGAGATTCCAATCACAGAGAGCTATTCTTGGTTCGTCAAAATGGTTGGCAACTCCGATGCTGTCGATGGCCTACAAGACAGCTTCGAGGCGTTTGTTGGTTCGATCGACTTCGACAAGCCCCAGTGAATTCGTTTGCTTTAATTCAGGAGCCGACGCACTGCTTGGTTCCATACAAGAGTTCAATAGATTGCAGGGCGAGCGAACAAATGTCGCCCGATGACATAGGTAAAGGTTAGCGTTATGGCTACGGCAGACATGACAAAGTCGCTTGCTGGAAGAAAGGCCGCGGATGTTCCTTTTCCGTTGGCTGTCCTAAAGGCGATGGGGTCGCTGAAGATTACGGTTGCGATGTTCGCGATGGCGATGTTTATCGTTCTTGTCGGGACGCTTGCGCAAGACGATCTCGACCTTGCACAAGTGAAACGCCAATATTTCACCTGCTGGACGGCCTATGTTCCGTTCGACGTCTTTGCTCCGACGACCATTTTCGAACACCCCGAGCCCTATCTCGGCGGAGCGGGTTTCTACTTTCCCGGCGGTGCGACCATTGGCTTGATCTTGCTGATCAACTTGATTGCCGCCAAGACGACTCGTTTCTCGGTGCAAGGCAAAGGAGCCAAGCTTTGGCTTGGTTGGCTGATTACCCTCTTCGGTGTCGGACTCATCGCGGCGGTCATCATGAGTGGCCACATTGCCAATGGATTGCAAGGTCAGCCACCCATCGAGTACGACACGTTGTGGAGTCTTTTGAAGGGCGGGTTTGTGGTCATCACGGTCTCGTTGATGGTCTACGCCGGCTATTTGATCGCAAATAAGAAGCCCAAGTTTGTAACGGCCTTCGTTACCGCGGCAGCCATAGCAACATCGCTGGTCAGTGTACTGCTGTTCACCGGCGGTGATTCGGTTCGACTAGACAATCCGGGGCTGCGGATCGTGTGGCAACTTCTTCAAGCTACATTGGCTTCATCGGTTCTGTTAGTCGGTATGGTGCTTGTCTTTGGACGCCGCGGCGGGAACGTTCTGATTCACGCAGGTGTTGGGCTGTTGATGGTCGGGCAATTTGTCTTTGGCGATCGACAAGTGGAACAACGAATTGGCTTGGCCGAAGGCGAGAAAACAAATCTGGTCGTCATCGAAGACGAAATTGAAATCGCGCTGGTCGATGTTAGCGATCCCAAAGAAGACATAGTGTATGCAATCCACGAGCCGCTCATCCGAAGGTACGAAGGCAGTGATCAAGCGATCGATGATGATTCGTTGCCTTGCAAGGTCCGTATTCTGGACTGGATGCAAAATAGCCGCATCGAGAATTTGAAAGAGGGTGACGAAAATCCTGCCACGGCAGGGCTAGGTCTATTGAAGAAGGCTGTCGAACTCCAGCCAATTGGTGCTGCGGAGGCAATGGAGGATCGCAACATTGGGGCTGCCTATGTCGAACTGATTAGCCGGAAGACCGACAAGCCGATTGCGACGCTCCTGCTGAGTCAAGAACGTAACGATGTCTCGAAAGTCTACACGACCATTTTGGATGACGAACTTGAGTCGGTGGACATCGACGGCGCAGAATTCAAAGTGGCGCTGCGATTTCGGCAGCTTCGCAAGCCCTACGATGTGTATCTTAAAGATGTGGAGCGGATCACGTACAGCGGTGTGGAAACACCTCGTGATTTCTCTTCTCGGATTGTGATTACCAGCCGCGAAACGGGCGCCAGCCAGGAAGGCAAGACTTGGATGAACAACCCGATTCGTTATCAGGGTGAGACGTTCTACCAAAGTCGATACAACAAACTGCCGAGCGATGGTGGTATGGTTGAAACAACCGGCTTGCAAGTCGTGAAGAACGCCGGCTGGGTTGTACCCTATATTTCTTGCATGATGGTATTCGTCGGAATGTTCGCACACTTTGGTGGAACGTTCAGTCGTTTTGCATCTCGCCATTCCAGGGGGGCAATTCCCGGGGCAGAACTGCAAGCTGCGGCGGGAGGAAATGTGTTTCTGCGGGTTCTCATAGCCGCGGTCGCGTTAGGTATTTGCGCACTGGTTACCCTCGGGTTTGCAAAGCAGCCGTCGTTCAGCCGTGACGAAGTGAACGCGTTGGCCCTTGGCGGCTTGCCGGTACAGCACGAAGGACGCATTAAACCTTTCGATACGGTGGCCAAGAACATTCTTCAAGTCACCGCGAAACCGATGTTCGGCGTTACGCCAAAAATCGAAGATTCGAACGGAAAGAAACGCTCCGCAAGCGAATGGTTGCTAGGCGTCATGGCCGGCACTCCTTGGGTCGCGGATGCGAAAGTATTTCGGCTGTACTCGAAGGATGTGCGGGACTTGTTCGATCTCAAATCGCGTAAAGGCTATCGATATTCTTATGCCGAACTGCAGCCGGGTATGGAGCGGTTTCGCGAAGAGGTCGGTAAGATCCGTGAACTGGACCCCGATAGCTTCACGCTCTACCAAGAGCAGGTTGCTGCCGCATCGCGGCAGATCAATACCTACGAGTTGATTGCTTTCGCCTATCGTATGCCACCAATTCCAGATCCCGAGCAAGTCACTGAACCGCGTGAGTATTTCGCTCAGCTAATCGAGGCCGGCCGTTGGGAAGAGAGGCTGATGAACGGGGGGGCTCCCGCGATTGTCCCTCCGGAGGGTGAAGCTACTGAAAAGGGGCTCATTGATGCTCGTTGGCACGCCTTTGGACCATCTGCCTATGGAACAATTGCTAGCCGCGGTGGCTACGCAGAGCTACTTGACCAGCAGACTGGAATCGAGATTGCTCCGGCTAGCAAACACATCGCGACCGTTTCGGAGTTGCTGACAGCGGCCGAGGAAGACGACGCCCAGAAGATCAACGAAAAGGTGGAAGAATACGCAGAAGCCATTTCCGAAATGCCGTTGGTGAAACCCTACAATTCGCGGACTTCATGGGAGCAGTGGTTGGGCAGGTACAGTCCGACGCTTCAAGGAGTGGGGCTGTACGTAGTGGCGATCTTGATTGGTTTCGCCAGCTTCCTGGTCAAAATTGCTGGTGGCTTCGATGGTCTGCGGAAATTCAGTTTCTGGCTTCTGGTCGGCATCTTTGTCATTCACACTGTCGCCATTGTCGCACGAGTCTATGTGTCGGGCAAAGCGCCGGTCATTAATCTGTACTCATCGGCCGTCTTCATCGGTTGGGCCTGTGTGTTGTTCGCTCTGGTTCTTGAGTGGATGTTCCCGATTGGCCTAGCCAACCTCGCAGCCGGCTTGATCGGCGCGTCAACCTTGGCGGTAGCCCGATTCTTGGATACCGAGGACACTCTTCACGTATTGCAAGCAGTCTTGGATACGCAGTTTTGGTTGTCGACTCACGTGTTAACGGTGACCGCGGGGTACTCTGTCACATTCTTAGCTGGGATTATCGGAGCGGTGGCCCTGGTGCATCGTATGGTCGCCGGTTTGGATAGCTACCCGAAAGGCAAAATGCCCAAAACGCATCATGATGTTCAAGATATTCTGTACCGCATGGCCTATGGAATTGTCTGCTTCGGTATCTTCTTTAGCTTTATTGGAACCGTCCTGGGTGGGCTGTGGGCCGATGATAGCTGGGGGCGATTCTGGGGGTGGGATCCAAAGGAAAATGGAGCGTTGTTGATCGTTCTTTGGAACGCGTTGGTGCTTCACGCAAAATGGGATAAGCAAGTTGGCATGCGTGGGTTCGCAATCCTGGCAGTTGTTGGAAACATCGTGACCGCTTGGTCTTGGTTTGGTACCAACCAATTGGGAATTGGACTACATAGCTACGGTTTCACCAACGGAGCGCTAATCGCATTGACGGTGTTCTTTATCGTTCACGTGCTATTCATTATTTCCGCTCTTGTCATCACGCAAGCCTTTGCCGCTGGGGCCCGCCGTGCCGCAGGGCAATAGCCAAGGGCGCGTCAAACGTGACAACAGAAGGGGGTGGGCTTGCCTGAAGAAACAGCATCAAGCTCTCGAGATCGGCCGTCTGCTCCTTCTGACGGCAGCTCGCTGGACTACTTGTGGGTCGTACTAGCTGCGTTGCTATGGAGCACGAGTGGCTTTTTTGCCAAAGCTCCGTGGTTCGATGGATGGCCGGAGCAGTCGCGAGGGTTGATGCTCGCGTTCTGGCGTAGCGCGTTTGCGGCCCTGGTTCTGCTGCCAGCGATACGTCGGCCGTGCTTTCGCGTGCAAATGCTACCCATGATGACTTGCTTTGCCATTATGGTCTGGTCGTTCATGTCAGCTATGGTCTATGGGCCTGCCGCGAATGCGATATGGCTTCAGTATCTTGCACCAGCATGGGTGCTCGTCGGCAGCTCGTTATTCCTTCGGCAGACGCTTTCCAATCAGGACCTATGTTTGGTCAGCCTATGCGTGGCTGGTGTGTTGCTGATATTGCTGATGGAGATGCGGCAGCAAGCCAATATCTATGCCTCAGCGATGGGCCTCCTGTCTGGTGTTTCATTCGCCGGTGTTGTCGTGTCCATGAAAAGCCTGCGCGGCGTCGATCCCGCTTGGTTGATTACACTCAATCACTCTGCGACTGCGTTCATCTTGTTGCCTTGGGTATGGAACGTCCAAGGTTCGGTGAGTGCTGGTAGCTATGTTGCTCTGGGGCTGTTTGGTGTATTTCAAATGTCGCTGCCGTACGTATTGTTCGCACGAGGCCTTCGCAGTGTAACGAGCCCAGAAGCATCGGTGATTTCACTGTTGGAGCCTATCCTGGTGCCACTGTGGGTTTTTATCGCTTGGCGTCACCACGAGCAATATGATCCGCCGAAGTGGTGGACGATTTTGGGTGGTAGTATCATCCTGACTGCGTTGCTACTCAGATACGTGCCCGCGCTGGTCCGGAGCGTATCCGAACGGCGCAGTCACGCTGGCTAGAGCGTCGCTGGTTACGGCGTTGGAATGCGTTTCCAAGAACCCGGGATAATTCGCATGCGGTTGCCCGATGCAAATCCAGGAGGAGGGTGATCTTCAAAAAGCGGGTAGTGATTGAAGGTGGCGTCGGAGTTGCATGTGGAGGTGTTGCACAACACAACGCCTTGGAAGAGCGAGGGATTGAAGTCGGCGATAAAGTTTATGTTACCAGACACGTAGACTAATCCACGGATATAGCTCGGATAGGAGTCCGATGTATCTGTATCCTCCTCGCCGTCAAATGGGGTTCCTGGCGGATTGAAATTGGTCGACGATTCTTCCAGCTCGCTGGACGAATCAAAACGGATACCGATCGACCCCTGCACGAGCAGGGAGGGGAAATTGTTGACTGCAGGTTCAAAGAGCACTTCTTGCTCGATACGGGAGCCTGAACCTGGGTTCAGCAGGACAAGCGTTCCAACGATCCGAACTTGCTTGACCCGCAGTTCGCCTCCTTGGCAGTCGATGACGTAGATTCCCTCCGGATTTGGCGAGCCCCAGGGATTGCTCTGCGGGCTTAGTACCACGTCTTCCAGGTCATAATGATCGTTGTGGGCAAGGGCGGCGAGGTCAATCGGCGTGCCGAGGTGCAGGTAGTAGTCAAAGACCGATTCGTCTGGCATCTGTCGCGGTGGGACACCGGCTTCGATGTCACCTGTTGTGTAAACGGCGATCGATCCGGAGGCTTCGCAGTCTCCGTCTAGGCTTGCTCCGAAGGCAAGGCCGTTGATGTTTGCATTGCTGCTGATGAAGCTGTTCGTAGTCAGATTGACGGATATGCCATTGACGATGTTGCCATTGCAGTGAAACGCCGATTCGAGCGACGAGAGCGGCGCTTCATCAGCCGGTTGCAGTCGCACTTCCAGCGCATGCTCGACGTCTCCAGTTACGGCCGTAGCCTGTACTGTGACACTGTCGGCTAAGTTATCTGCTAGGTTTCCGTCGGAGTCGATTAGCTTCCAAGTGAATTCGCCGCCGTTGAGAGCAATGGGCGTTGTCGGATAGCTTACACCTGAAAGATAGTTTGTTCTCCAGTTCGGATCTGCTTCAATAGTCGCAAGGGCGTGTTCTATTGCGGACTCCGCAATCAGCGCCGTTATACTTCGGCCAGCCCTAGACTGGGCGCGTTTTAGGTTGATTCGGACCGTGTGCATGGCACCCAACGCCAGCATGGCAACGATCAGCGAAGCACCCAGAACGGCAATGTAGAGGGCACCACGCCTTCGCAAGTGGTCCACTGACTTGAGATTGTTGATTGCTCTAGTCATCGGTTCCGTAGTTCTTGATGAAGGTTCTGCGGAATTTGGCTGCGCCTGGATCCAAAAAAACACTCACTGATGCTCCCGAGATAATTGTGCGGTCAGCATGGGGAGGTCGCTCACTTGCGCCAATGTTGCTGCGGAGGGCTTGCGTCTGGACAGTGCCTCCAGCAGGTGATTGAACAACGACAGTCACCTGCTTAAGTCCCGTGTCGTTCGTTGTCATGGTCATCGTCTGCGGGTCAATGAACTCAACAGTGACTTGGCGACTCCATCCGGCTCCCATCGGGATCGGTGTTCCGTCGGCTTGAACTGCACTCGGGGAGCTCCAGCCATGGAAGTCATCGATGTCATCAAAGCCTGTTCGGTTCGTTCCCGTCTCGCCGACTTCAGGTCCAGGGGCCGTGTTTGGACTGTCTTCATCTTCGTATTGCGTGGTCAGCACTTCATGCAAAAGTTCAGCCGCCAGTGCAGGTCCGACGGAAAGTGTCTTGGTGCGAGTGCGCACGGCAACAGCGGATGCGACGGTTTGAATTGACGCAGCGACAATCATCCCGACGAGAACCGTAGAGACGACAACTTCGACCATGGATAGTCCAGCCCGCTTCGGCTGTGCGATTGCTGCGATCATGGCCCGTTCCCCGACTGAGTCGGTTCGGTCTGCGCTGCAATGACGATGGACGCTGCTACATACGGTTCTTTCGACCAGAGTGAAAAACTTGCTTTGTCAAACAAGCGTGACTCATGAATTGTCTGGTAACCTGCGCCGCCGGAGACTCCTTCGGCACCCTTCATGGTGATAGGAATATGGTTTTGCAAGCCAGGTTCATCGGCAAAAATAGCTGCATTGCGAAAGGCGCCAATTCGAAGCAAAAGGCCTAGTGCCGCTTGAGTCTCACCATCTGGTGCTGCCGGCGAGTAGCTACTTCCCGCGTTGACTCCCAAGCTTTCAATGGGGGTTTGAGGGTCAAATCCGCGGAAAGCCATCGTCCAGGAGTACACCGATGTTTCTATTGGCAATTCCAGTGGCTTGCTTGACGCTAGGTCCCGTCCGGCAATCCGCCACCAAATTCCCAGCGTGACTCGCCCGTCATGGGATTCGGCGGACAGTAGTGACCATTCTGGGAGCTTCTGTTCTCGTAGCGCACCAGCGCTGTCGCCGTTCACTGCTGCGGCAGCAATCAACAGATCTCCTTCCCTAGCGCCGTCGGGAGCCACGAATACAATGGACTGCGCAGATTTGTCTTGCTTATCCGAAAATCCTTCCATGGTCACACCCGGGATGAAGAAGATCGGCTCTTGGACACCTTCTAGGGACCGTACAAAGTACTCGAAGTTCACCGAATGAACGTTTGCAAGAATCGTTTCGGGCGTATTCTGGTTGTATTGCTTCGTTAAGTCTGTGTTTGCAACTCCAGACCAAGAATAACGAATTGTTTCGTCAAAACCGTCGTCATCGCGGTCGGGTACCGTGAACGTTACGGCCGTCGAGCTGCGTTCTGAGAATCGTCGTGCGACACTCATTTCTGCGCAGATGTCCTCAATCACAGAGGCTGCCGCAATTTCGCGGGCGATTTGACCGTCAGCGTCGTCGTAGGCCCTCGTCGCGATGAATACACTGGTCGCCAGCCCGCCAATCAGGATCGTTGCTGTGGCGGAGGCGAGGATCAGTTCAAGCAATGTGAATGCGGGGCGATTGCAATGGCAGAGGCAGGCCATTTTCGTCTCACGGGGTGAAGTTGTTGTCGAAGACCAGCATTTCCATTTCGTTAGACTCAGCTAGAGCGGCAACTGCCAACTGAGATTGTGGAAAGCAGGGGATATCAATTTGGTGCGTTAGTAGGTTTCTACTGGATAGTCACCTGTCCTGTCGTCGCGTTGACGGTTAGTGTTTTTGTGGATGATCCACTTGATAGGCTGATGCTTCCGCCTGAACTGGGGACACCGTACAAATCAAAACTGACAAATGCTTCCCCGCCAAAGTCAACAGCTTCAATTTGAGCCGGATTGGGAGTGTCAGCTAGATCGACCAAATACTCCGAATCGCCGTTGGGGCTGGGCGTGCCCGGCATGCTGTACTGGGTGGTGCCGGTACTAAAATGCACCTCCGTCGCGCGTCCTCTGTTTCTGGCCATGGTTCTTGCGTACGCTAGGTCAGAGGCAACACGTTGCGCAGCGGTGCGAAGCCCCTGTGCTGATAGTCCGTGGGAAATCTTAGGGACTGCAACAGCGGCCAAGATTGCCGTGATCGTAACTACCACAACCAATTCGACGAGGCTGAAACCGCGGTTCGTTCGCAGGGTGGTTGAGCGAAACATTGAATTCAAAATGCCTGTTAAACCTGTGCATGGTTTTGTTACAGGTTTAATTAGCTTTTTGCCCGCAGTGCGTCTCGGCAAAAGTGCGCACTTTCGCCAAGCTGCGGTAGTGACTTTATCGGCTATGAGAGATTTGGCGGTTTTTAGCCAGTTCGACCGCGTCTAGCGAAGCGCGCTGCGCAAATTGAGCAGGTCCCGGTGCGAGCCGCACGGACGCATGGTGTGTTATATTCAATGTGTCGTAAACTCAAATCGGCGCAGAAACGCTATGCACGGCCTCGAAGCGTTAAAATCGGCTGCTGCGTGAGCATAGTGATGATATCAACACGCTGCGGCTATAGCCAACCAAGGGCGGCGGCAGAGTAGCGGACGATGAGCGTTGCTGCAACGACGCTTACCATGCTCATCAGTTTGATCAGTATGTTCAAACTTGGTCCGCTGGTATCCTTGAACGGGTCGCCCACTGTATCGCCGACGACGGAAGCCTTGTGGGCTTCGGACCCTTTTCCGCCAAGTTCACCGCTCTCGATGTATTTCTTTGCATTATCCCAGGCGCCGCCCGAATTGCTCATGAAGATGGCCAAGCAGAATCCGCAAGCGAGCGACCCCGCCAAAAGTCCTAGTACACCAGCAACGCCGAGAACCAGCCCGGTTGCCAAAGGTGTGGCCAGCCCAAGGACAGCAGGCATGACCATTTCCCACTGTGCCGCTTTGGTGCTGATCAGCACTGGCGTAGCGTAGTCCGGTTTGACTTCACCGGTCAAAATACCTGGATTGGCAGACAGTTGCCGTCGCACTTCTTCTACCATTCCTTGTGCGGCCCGACCAACCGCCTTCATCGTCATCGCACAAAAGACGAATGTTGCCATCGCACCCAAGAATAGCCCAATCAGGACCTTGGGGTTCATAACCGATGCATCGTAATAGTTCGTGAAATCAGTCAATGTGGCGAGCTCAACGGCAACCAGGGGTGCGCCAGATGCTGCGAACGTGAGCTCTGGACCAAACTCACCGGAGCCGATGCGGATGACGGAGTCGTCGATTTCAGCAGGCCCGTCAGAGAAATCGATGGCTGTCCACTGCTTCCGAACTCGCATGTCGTTCTGCAGATACGGAGCAGCGAGAAAGCCTGTTGCGGAGTCACCATCGCGAAGAATAACAAATCCAGGGGACATCTTGTAGAGTCCATCCTCGCTTACAGATGCGACCGTATGATCGGCCCAGCTTTCGAAGCCCGTTCGGACCACTTCGACGTACGCGGCCAGCAGTGCGAGCGCGGTGAGGGCAGCCGAGCCGATGGCAAAACCCTTGCCGGTTGCGGCGGTGGTGTTGCCGAGAGAATCGAGTGCGTCGGTCCGGGCTCGAACGGATTCTTCCAAGCCGGCCATTTCTGCGTTCCCTCCAGCATTGTCTGCTATTGGACCGTAGGCGTCGGTGGCAAGTGTAATGCCCAGGGTGCTGAGCATGCCGACGGCGGCGATGCCGACGCCGTACAGGCCGAGTGCGAAAAGCTGGGGTTCGTTTAGATTCCAACCACAAGCGAAACCAAACGCGGAAAGTGTTGCAAAGCAAATGGTGAGGACCGGTGCCCACACGCTGCCCATCCCGTCGGCGATGCCGCCAATGATGATGGTTGCTGGTCCCGTTTGGGCTTGCGCGGCTAGCTTTCGAGTTGGCGAAAATTCATCGCTGGTCGCGTATTCGGTGTATTTTCCAATAAGCCAACCAGCGGCCAAGCCGATGATTACACTAAAGGCTACACCTGGAACTGTCGAGAAGTAGATTGTCCCTTCAACCTTTGGCATGAGCCACATCGTCAGGCCAATCGCCGTCACGCAAACGGCCAGCGAGGACGCATCGATTCCTTTTGCAAGTGCGGCGAGCAAGTTCTTTTGAGTGGCATCTTCGTTGGTTCGCACCAGGTAAATTCCGGCGATGGACCAAAGTATGCCACAAGCCGCCAGTACCATTGGGAGCAGCATCGCGGCCACTTGGTTTTCAACCCGAGCGTCTTGGTCAATTCCTTCGATGAGAAACGGGCTGGCGAAAGCCGCCACGCCCAGAGCGGCTGTCGCTAAAATGGACCCGCAATAGGATTCATACAAATCGGCCCCCATGCCAGCCACGTCGCCGACGTTGTCTCCTACGTTGTCAGCAATCGTGGCGGGGTTGCGTGGCGAATCCTCACTCATACTCTGTTCAACCTTGCCAACCAAATCCGCCCCGACATCGGCCGCCTTGGTGAATATGCCGCCTCCCACACGCGCAAACAGGGCTTGCACACTGGCGCCCATAGTGAAGCAAAGCATTGCGACTGAAATAGTCTCCAGGCTCAAGGCATTTTCACTGCCAAAGAACTTGGGCCAGCCCCAGTAGAGCAGGCCGAACCAGAGTGTCACGTAGGCGAGGCCAAGTCCGACAACGGTTAGCCCCATGACACTGCCACTGCGAAATGCAACTTGCAGTCCCTGGTTGAGCGACTTGCGACACGCGGCCGCAGTCCTGGCACTAGCCTGCGTAGCCGTCTTCATTCCTAGCCAACCACTCAGGGCTGAGAATATTCCACCAGTTAGGAAGCCGACGGCAATGTATCCATCGTAAACGCCAACCGCCAACACACCGGCGAGAACAGCTAGGGCTATAGAAACAATGACATACTGTTGCTTCAGATATGCGTTGGCGCCGTCGCGCACCGCTTTTGCAATGCGTTGCATTTCGTCGGTGCCCTCGTCACAAGACATCATCCAACGGTAGAAAACAGCCGCTTGGACAAGAGCTAGTGCGGAGGCCAGTACGCAAAAGAGCCAAATGAAAACGTCCATGGTTCATTCAGTGCCAGTTGTTGGGGTGGATAGGCGGAGTAACTCCACTGGCGCCCGCCATCGCTCAAGTGGAGTGAGTCATGAATATTGGGAAGGATACCAATCGTGGCAAATCGTGAGGAGTAGGGGGCTGAAGATTTCTTAGTGGCATTTTAAGGGGTCTTCTATGGCCCTTGGTGTGTTTCGCCGAGCGGGCGAGCTTCCACTGCGCGGGCCGTTCCGCAATTTCCAAGGAGGAGGTCGGCGGCGCGGAAGCCGCTCAAAATGGCGCCTTCCATCGTGGCTGGCCAGCCATTGGCAACCCAATCGCCCGCCACGACGATCCCCTCAGAAATACGCTGCTTGGGTCGATGAGCTAGCGTGCCAGGGCCGAACGAAAAAACGGCGTTGGGGTCCGTGACCGTCTTGATGCGCAGCAATTTCCGCTTGCGCACCGCTGGAAAGACCTCTGCCAAATCATCGTAAATCAGCTTGCGGAGTGCTTCGTGATCCCGCGCGCGGGGTAGATTTCGAGATGCACTGACAACGATTTGGTAATACGTTTCACCCGTCGGTGTATCCGAGGAGCGATGATGGAAAACCCACTGGCTGAGTCGATCTACAATCGCCGCATGGTCGTGAGGCAGCCAGGGCCCGTCCCACCATGTGTGGATGCCAGAAATTGGTGACGATTCCAATTTGGCTGCCTCACTTGCAATGTTGCGGAGATCTACAGCCCGAGTGTTACTGGTGTCGATTAAGCGTGAAGTTTGATGCCACGGCATTGCCAGGACGATTGCGTCAGTCTCTTCCTGTCGTTCTTGATCGCCCGTACCGTAGGCAACGATCGGTCGCGAGCGGGTGTCGGCGACCGTCTTAACTGTCTGGACAGTCTCGCCCAGGTGCAGGCGTACGTTGCTGGCTTGAAGGGCAGACTCCATATCGGCGCCAAACAATTGCCCAAGCGGCCGACTGGGAACGAGTAAGTGGAATGCATCGCGATGACGGAGAAACCCGTCTTGCATCACTTTGCAAACTGCCGCCATGCTTGCTCGTTCGATCGACTCTCCAAGAGCGCTGACAATAATCGTTCCCCAGAACGAGTCGATAGCCCGTTGGGATTGACCGGCATCGATCAACCACTGCTGAGCATTGGTGGTGTCCAAGGCGTCCAGGTCACGGATTCGATTGATCTTGAGCATCCCACGGGCGACGCTCATTCGATCCCTAGCGCGAAGCCCCGGCCAGCGAAGTAGCCAAGTCGCTAGGTGAGCCGGTGCGGGCAAAAAGGGCAGTGCCTTTAAATGTTGGTGTTGCCCTTTGGATGAATAGAAGTGCAAATCGCGGTAACGCTTCCAGTCGTTCTTCTGTCCCAGCCAATCGATCAACTGGACCAGGTTGGTGCAACAGCCCATACCAACGTGTTGGCAGTAATCGATTTCTGTCGATTCTCCATTCGAATCCGACTTGGCTCGAAAAGAGCCTGCACGCCCCCCAAGCTTCCGGCGTGCTTCAATCAAAGTGACTTGAACATCAGATCTGGCGAGCGCAAGCGCGGCCGAGCACCCAGCCAATCCACCTCCAACGACAATCGCACGGTTCGGTTTCATCTAGTGAGGTACCTGCAAAGGGGCGACTTCAACATCGCAAGGTTGTGCGAGGGGCTTCAATAGCGAAGGACAGCACCGCCGGCCAATCGTAACTTTTGTAGGCGGGTGAGTCGAATTCTGGGGCCCGTCCAAAGCTGGTCTATGTGCAACGCAATGTTCTCGAGTAGTTGGTGGTAACTTCGCCACATGAGGCGAAACATTCGCCGCCCATCGGGAGCGAGCGAGTCGGATATTTGTAGTCCTTCGGAGTAGTAACCTCTTGCTCGCAGGATGCAGGCTTCAACCATATCTTTCCAAGTTGGCTGCGGCGTACCGGCGAGCCAAGATTCTTGCGAAACGCCGAACCGTTCAAAATCAGCCGCTGGTAAGTAGATTCTTCCACTTGCCGCGTCTTCTGCAATGTCTCGTAGAATATTGGTTAGTTGAAAAGCGTAGCCACACTTGAGCGCCGGTTCGTGAGGGGCAAGTTCGTCAGCTTTCCAGATGTAGGTGCAAGCGATGCCTACCGTCGCGGCGACTTGGTAGCAGTACTGTAGCGTGCCATCCCAGTCAGCGGGCTGCGTAAAGTGTTGGTCCGATCGGCAGCCTTCGATCAAGTCATTCAGTAGGGCCGTTGGGATGGAGTACCGCTGGACGGCATCGGCAAGGGCTGGCCAAAGCAGCGAATATTCGTCAAGCACCAAAGTGTGCGTCGAGCCTTGGCTCAGGTTGAAGATGGTGTCATGCTGCCACCCTTTCAAGCGACTGAGGTTCAAGTCGTCTTGGGAGGTTTCATCTCCAAGGTCGTCTGTGACTCTGGCGAACGCATAAAGCGCCTCCATAGCAAGGCGACGCGGCTGGGAGAGCAAGCGAAACGCGGGGTAGAAGCTGCTGTTGCTGCTGCGGCAGATCGACCGGCACCATTGCTGGCTAGCGTGTAAGGAATCTGCGGGCGAGTCTGGAGATTGAGACGTCACGGTTGATGCCCCGCTGGAATAGCCGCGCGGAAAGGAAGCATGCGTCGCGAGATGGCTGTCAGCAGTAGCTTAGCTTTGGTTGCTTTGGAGACCGTTGGGCGTTGCGTCCAGACGTCGAAGCCTTGCCGTTCAATTGCGCCGAGAATCGCTTCGCCACCCCCGATGAACAACTCTACGTCGATCGAGAGCCACTTGGGGACACGTCCGATCAGCGGTCGGCCTGCGATGAAGAGTTGGCGAGTTTCGTTGACCCACTGTTCCAACATGCGTTGCATCGACGGAGTGCACTGTTGCCGGAGCAGGTCTGCTTCGGAAACGCTAAATTGGTGCATCAGGTCGTTTGGTGCATAGATGCGGTCTATCTGGGCGTCCCGTGCCATGTCTTGGCAGAAGTTCGCGATTTGAAGTGCCGTGCAAATTTCATCACTCAAGCGGCAATTTTCTTGCGAGTCGGCTCCGGCCAGTTGCAGTAGGATTCGTCCGACGGGATTGGCCGATTTTTGGCAATACTCCAAGAGTGCTTGGTGCGTTGCGTATCGCGTTACAAGTTGGTCTTGAGTGAATGCATCCAGCAAGTCAAAAAAAGGATGCGGTGCGAGTTGGTGTTCTGAGACAGTTGCGGCTAACGCGCGAAGTACTGGGTGCCGCGGTTCTGCGTCGCTTTCTCCGTTTTCGGAATGCAACGTAGGGAAGCACTTCTGTGCTTCGTCTCGCCAGCCTCTCAGAAGGGCTAGGCTTTCGGTGGCACTGGAGACTTCGTCGGACAGGTTGTCGCTCCATCTACAGTAGGCGTAAATACTGTAAAAATGAGGGCGTAGTGCCCGAGGCAGCAGCCAGGTTACGACGCTGAAGTTCTCGTAGTGCCGCGTTGCCCATTGTTTGCAGTAATCAAAACACTCGTCCAGCGACAATTCGGGACCGCAAAATTCGACTTGAAGATCGACCTTCTCAGCCACCTTGGCCCCCTCTAAGGGCCGATTGTTGGCTGATCCAGACGCTAAAACGGTCCGTGGTCCGAAACGTTGGAGTTCTTCCCGGAAAAAAGCCTGATCGGCGGTCGTGCTGCTGGAGGCCGTCGGCATAAAATAGATATCTCTTTGAAAATACAAACTGTCGACGAATCAAGCATACGACCCAGGCCCGATCGGGATCCCCCGGACAGATCATCTGGGGAAAATCGACTTGGGCAAATCAACTAAAGCGGAAACGAACTGACTATGGAAATCTTACTGGCTGCACCGAGGGGATTTTGCGCGGGCGTCAATATGGCCGTCAACAGCTTGGATCTGGCAATCAAGCACTTTGGTACGCCCATTTACGTTTACCATGAGATTGTTCACAACCAGTTTGTCGTCAAGACATTCCAATCGAAAGGGGCAGTCTTCGTAGATTCTATCGAAGATGTGCCCGAAGGGTCGATTGTCCTTTTTTCAGCCCACGGAGTATCACCTGCGATCCGTGAGGCCGCCAAGGCTAGGAATCTGAACGCGATCGACGCGACCTGTCCGTTGGTGACTAAGGTGCATTTGGAAGCGATCAAGTACGCCAAGGGTGGTTACACAATTATCTTGATTGGACACGACGGTCACGACGAAGTCATCGGGACGATGGGCGAGGCGCCTGAAGCCATTGTCTTAGTCGAAGATCAGGAAGACATCGATCGTCTCGAGTTTGAAGAAGGCTGCAAGCTGGCTTACCTCACGCAGACGACGTTAAGTGTCGATGATGCCAATCGGATCATCGAAGGCTTGCGGATGAGATTCCCCTGGATTGAAAGCCCACCGAAAGAAGATATTTGTTACGCCACGCAGAATCGGCAAGAAGCCGTGCGGATGCTGAGTGAGCAGGCGGACGTTGTGCTGGTGCTGGGTAGTCAGAACAGTAGCAACAGCCAGCGGTTAAAAGAGCTGGGCGTCGAAAAAGGCAAGCGAGCGTTCCTGGTCGACGGCAAGGAAGACATCGACCCCGAGTGGTTCGACGGTAGCGAGCGGGTCATGGTTACCGCCGGCGCCAGTGCGCCTGAGTCGGTGGTTCAAGAAACCATCGAATGGCTGTGTGAGCGATATGGTGCGACGCTGCGAGAGCAGATTGTTAAGACCGAGGACGTCCAATTTCCCTTGCCGAAGGCTCTTCGCCAAATCGCTAAAGAGCAGTCTGCCTAAGGCCGCGGATCAAGCAGCCGTCGCGCGACGTCTTATTCGAAGCCCCTGCTGGCGGCACGACCGCCCCGCTGCGCGGTGGAAGTGACCTATAGCTGGGCTGCACTTGGTCTGCGAAGGACGGGTAGCTAGGGTTGCCCTGCGGTGGTAGGCTCTTTCCAGTTTCGCAAAAATCTCACGCACCTCCGTCCACGCTTGAATAAGCGAGCTACGAAAGCAGTGAAATGAACGCCGAGTATCGAAGCAAGCTGGATGCGCTTGCCTTGCGATGGCCACACCGCCATCTTCTCGATTTGGAAAGCCTGTCGGCCGAAGATATTCAAGTCTTACTCGATACTGCCGAAATCCTTGTGCTTGCTTTGGCTGAGGAAGGTAAGAAGCTGGATTTGTTGACTGGGAACACGGTCGCAAACCTGTTCTTCGAAAATAGCACTCGGACTCGAAATAGTTTTTCACTCGCAGCAAAACGACTTGGAGCTGACACGGTCGAATTCTCGTCCAGCGGTTCTTCCGTCGCGAAGGGCGAGACGTTCATTGATACAGCCAAAACGATCGAAGCCATGGGGGCAACGGCCGTTGTCGCTCGGCATCAAACTCCAGGAACATCCCATCTGCTCGCACAGCATTTGGACTGCCCGGTTTTGAATGCTGGCGATGGTCCGCACGAACATCCTACGCAAGGATTGTTGGACATTTTGACAATCCGTCAGCGGTTGCCCAAGATCGAAGGTTTGACGGTCGCGTTGGTAGGCGATATCGCTCATAGCCGAACGGCTCGCTCGAATATTTTTGGCTTGAAGAAACTCGGAGCCCATGTGATCGTTTGCGGTCCGGCGACGCTTGTTTCGAAAAGTTGGGAGTCGTTGGGAGTTGAAGTGGCTCACAACTTGGACCAAATATTGCCCCGGTGCGACGTTCTGAATTTGCTGCGGATTCAGTTCGAACGCCAAGCGATTCGACCCTTTCCTTCCGTTCGAGAATATGCTTTGCTGTACGCAATGAACACACAGCGTATGGCACTTGCGAAAAAAGACATCTTGATCATGGCGCCTGGGCCGATCAATCGTGGTGTGGAAATAACGCCAGAGGTGGCTGACGGCCCGCACTCGGTGATCCTTCAGCAAGTCTCCAACGGAATTGCGGTTCGCATGGCCGCGCTCTGGTTGCTGCTTTCGCGCGATCGATCCAATTCTCAAACTCCAGTTTCGATGGTGTCCCAGTGAGTGAATGTTGGCTGATTTCTGGTGGACGAGTCGTTGATCCGACGCAGGAGATCGATCGTCCTGCTCGCTTGCTGGTGAAGGACTCGGTTGTTGCTGCCATTGACCCTAGCGACGGCGACTTGCCTACAGACGTGCGGCATTATGATGCGTCGGGGTGTGTCGTTGCTCCGGGCTTGGTCGATATGCTCTCGGAGCTTGGTGAGCCTGGTCGCGAGGAGAATGAGACAATCGAGTCAGGCACACGGGCAGCAGTGCAGGGTGGTTTTACCTCTATAGCCTGTGCCGCGAACACGGATCCGCCAATCGACACACCCGCCGCAGTTGAATTCGTCCGTCAAAAAGCAGCCAGGGCCAATCAGTGCCGCGTCTACCCAATTGGGAGCGTGAGCAAGGGCAGGGAAGGTGAAGAGCTAGCCGAGATCGGCGCGCTAGTCGACGCGGGAGCCATCGCACTGAGCGATTCGCCTCGACCGCTCAACAACACTGCCCTGCTGAGGCGAGCTCTCGAGTATTGTTCGATGTTTGATCGCCCCATTATTGATCGACCGGAAGTGCCTAGTCTGACGCGTGGTGGCGTGATGCACGAAGGGCTCACGCAGTTGGTGCTTGCGCTGTCGCCGATGCCTGCTGAGGCGGAGGATTTGGCTACCTCACGCGATCTGCGATTGCTAGAATCTACTGGCGGTTTGCTGCATCTGAGCGGTCTGTCCACCGCCGGCAGTGTCGAGCTAGTACGGCGTTACAAGGGCCGAGGTCTTCCTGTAACGGTGGGCGTGAATGTTTCGAATCTGTGCCTGTTGGACGAGATGTTGCGTTCCTTCAACGCGAATCTCAAGGTCAATCCTCCGCTGCGTAGTCAAGAACATGTCGATGCATGCGTGGAGGCGGTTTGCGATGGTACGATTGATGTTATCTCAGCCGGTCACCAGCCCAAGTCGCTGGAAAAGAAGATGCAGGAACTCGATTTTGTGCCCTTCGGAGTTACATCGCTGGACACTACGTTAGCGCAGTTGAATACGCACTTTATTGCATCAGGGCGGTTGTCGTGGAGCCGTGTGGTTGAGTGCATGAGCACGAATCCAGCGCGTGTGTTGCGGATCGAGGCGGGCAGTTTGAAGGTTGGTCAGCCCGCTGATATCTTCGTCTTCGATCCGAACCAGCAGTGGAAAGTGCAGCGGAGTGCTCTTGCATCCAGAAGTTGCAATACGCCGCTTCTGGGTGAAACGCTCAACGGCCGAGTTCGCCAAGTTTGGGTCGGCGGCAACATTCGGCTACCTCAATAGAGCAGCCAAGTATACGGTCGACGATGAGATCACAAAGAAGGTCACCTGCTACTGATCTACGTGAACGATAAAGTACTCGTGTTGAAACCAGCGTGGGGACAGGTCAAAACGTATCGCCAGGGCGCTGCGAGGGCTGGTGCTGGTGACTTTGGGAAGCTCAAATCCGATTGGTACCAAGTTTGACGCTATGGGCGGTAGGGCGCAGTAGCGAGCTAGGCTGGATTCGATGGCAATGTTGCCAGACTGACCGCCGACACACTCAAAATCGCCACGCCCCGCGGACAGCAGTGCCGCCGCCGCTTCGGTGGTTAGTGGCTTACCATCGCCAGCGGCCAATAGATCAAGTTTGAGTGATTGAACTTGGGGGCCAGCAAGCAGCGTTGTTGCAACGCGGACGCGTGAGTAAAAACCACCGGTCAATGAACTCATCCACATATTGCCGTTATCCAGCGAACGGAGGCGTTCGACCGAACAGGCGGTTGAACCAAGCGTTTGTTCGACGTCCGCCACAACTGCCGGAATGGGTTTCAGCAGCACGGGGAAATCGCCATTCTTGACCGTGTACAGTTTAGGGTCGTTTGATTTCGAGGTGAGTTGCTGCTTTGCGATCGAGTCCAGTAGCGGGTGTTTTTGCTGCAAGTGCGTTTTGCTTGCTCGCGCGAATCGACGTCTCCAATCTAAAATGTCTGACGTAGCAAGGTGATAGTTGTAAGCGATCGTCTCAATTCCCGCTGTTTGGCCAAGCTTAATCATCGAAGCTTCCAAATCACCAGTTTTTGCGGATGCATCTAATCGCATCTTCAGGTCGGCTATCTTGGCAATGTAGTCGTGGTACCGATTGAGCGCTTCGTTCTGAGGACAGTTTTCCGCGTCGTGGGCAATGATTTTGGCAAGTGTCCCGATGATTCGACTGGCCAACTTGGCCGCTTCTCCCGAGGATGCCGGCTTTTGGGCATTGCCTGCTTCATCGCCGATGTTGTCACCGTAGTCTTCGCCGTAGCCCACCGCGGATGGGCCTTTGGACGTCATCATTTGTTGCAGAGCAGCGTATCGGACCGCGGCCAAATGAGCTGCTTTCCAGTCGTTGACAATGGCTGCGAACAGTTCGGGGCCGTCGAGTGTTTGGCCTTTCCATTGCCCGGAAGTGCCAGCAAGCTGTAGGCTGTGCGAGTCGTTGATCAGCGTTTCGTACTTGCCACGCAGTTCGCCAATTTCTCGATTGAGATCTTGTGATGACTGTTGGCGACGGACGCGCTGCATCGCACTTCGAATTTGGCCTTCGGTGGCGGTTAAGTTGTCGTACACGACGCGTTTGTTCTTCGGCGACAGCAAGCCGCCAAGTGCGAATGTCTTGTCGTAGTAGCTGTCCAACTTGGCTTCGGCGGCACGTGGGTCACTGGCGAGGAGTTGCCCGAAGGATTGAATTTCTTTCGTGCGTTTGGCGAACGACTTTTGCAGTTGGGTCAGCGCCCGCTGGCGAATTGGTCCACTCTGGGGTGTCGCCCAGAACTGGGTGAGTGTCCCTGCGAGGAATTTGCCATACTCGACTTCGCGGAAACGATAGTCTACGGCAGCAGGTTCGTAGCAGTCTTCGAGGCTCTTTTGCCATCGCCGGAACTGTTCGACGCTGACGTATAGTTTCGAGACTTCCTTCGCGTCCGGCCCACGGCCCTTGTTCAAGCGATCGAAAGATTTGCGAATTGCTGCATCTGCAGTAGCCAACTGCTGCCACAATTCGTTCGAGTCGCTGGCAACGCCAACTTTTGCAATCGGCAAGAAAGGATCTTTGGGATTCGGGTCTGCTGCCAGAAGGCTGTTTCCGCTGACGGCAATGAATATCATCAACAGTACAGAGGGCAGTCGAAGGGATGGGAATAGAGGGGCTGAGCAGTGAGCAACGGTGGATCGATGTTGAGATTTCATGGATAGGCTCCTACTCTACGACGCTGGCTTGGAAGGAGCCGCTCAAGACGGCTTCTAAATTGGTGGACGATAGAATATTGCCTTCGACAAAGGAGCCTCGCAGCTCGCCTCCGTCAAGTTGCTCGAGCCGGACAGTGATCGGCCGTTGACCGCTGGACCAGATCGGGCCATTTTCTTGAGCTTGAACGAATAGTTGCCCAGAGATTTCCGATTGCTGGAGTGCAGCGAGGTTTGTTGCTTGGGTGACAGCGTGGAAATAGTAAGCCGGCGTCCGTTGTTGGTCCTTGTCGGCATAGGACCTGATTTGAAGAACGCTACCGTGCTTGGGGCTGACTGCGACGAGTTGGCAGTAGGTGCCGACGATGTCAACATTCTCGTTGTTGATTGAGAGCGTCGTATTGCCCGATTCTACAAACGAAGCGACTCCAGGTGCTGCTTGTAGTAAATCGCCTTTGGCTTTCGAGGCGGCCGAGGCAGCTTTGTCGGCGGTGTCTTGTAGAGAGTTGCCGGCAGATTCGACGGCGTCGCCCGCCTTTTGCGCAACTTGTTCGGCTATTTTCTGGGCTTGTTCCTTACTGCAGCCGCATGACGCGCAGACCGCTAGCCCCAAAGCCAGACGAATGAAAAGAATTCTCACGGAAGTCCCCAATTGCAATGAAAATTGACAATCTAGTCCTTCCCTCACCACCCACCAGAATAACAGCCGCCAAGTATCGCTTCAAGCTTGTTGCAGAGGTTTGTTCACCGTTTGAGACAAAAGGGTTGCTTCGATCAGCGCACAAAAAAACCACCATGAAAAGTCAATGACTTTTCAGGTGGCTATGAATCCTCCGACCGACGGCGGCAAAAAGCGGAGCCGCTGCGAGACTGACGTGGGCCGAGCGTGCTTCTGCACAAGCTACTGATGGTCCAAGCCAACGCTAAAAATTGGTCCCTCTGCCGGAATAACGGCCGGAAGTTCTTTTTCAGTAGGCAATCACGCCTACAGTTTTACTATAGAGCGCGAACGACTGGCAGCAAGGTTCATCGGTTCAGGTACCTCGCAAACATTGGCTTTTTCAGTCAAAATTCGCTTGAGATGGCCCTTGATAGCTTTCGAATAGAAAGTGGATTCCCGCACAAGTGTGGGATTTACTTGCACAATCAGCTTGTGTTTCGAATGTCCCTGTAAAAGCGTCCACGAAACCACCCTGCCGGATCGTTTCGCGGATCGTTTCGCGGATCGGGGGTTCTTTTTCGAGTTTGGTTTCTTCCTTCATCAAGCAAACGCCAATGAGCCTCAATAAATCCGCGGAGCGTATCTTCGATGCTATGGTCGCCCGAGCCGCAGAGTACCGGATCGAATCCCACCAGATTGCAGACGCCACAGTGCTCGATTGTGGGGCTAGGTGTCCCGGCGGCCTAAATGCTGGGATCGAGATGGCCAAGATTTGTTTGGCGGGCAGAGCTGATGTCGCAATCGTTCCTGGGGATCGCAGTGTTTCGGTCGGTCCTTGGATTCAGGTTAGCACCGATTGGCCTGTGCAGGCGTGCATGTTCGGGCAATATGCAGGCTGGCCCGTAAAGTCAGGTGACTATTTCGCGATGGGCTCCGGCCCCATGCGGATCAAACGTGGCAAGGAGGAAGTCCTCAAGCACTTGGGTGCATCTGATGGTGAAGCGTTGGCAGTTGGGACTTTGGAAACGGGTGATCTTCCTACGACGGAGGTTGTCGAGTTGATGGCATCGGAGTGTGGCGTTGCAGCCAGTGGAATAAAGATCGCCGTCGCCCCCACAAGCAGTTTGGCGGGCAATGTTCAGGTGGTTGCTCGGAGCATCGAAACCAGTCTTCACAAGCTGCACGAGTTAGGGTTTGACTTGCGAGCCGTGAAAAGTGCTTATGGTGTGGCGCCCTTGCCAACGCCGACGCCAGACTTCGCAAAAGGGATTGGTCGCACCAACGACGCGATACTCTACGGTGGCAGCGTGACAATTTATGTTCATACCGACGACGAAAGTGTTGTTGCGGTTGCCGAGCGAGTGCCTAGTTGTGCGTCTGCTGATTTTGGGCGACCGTTCCACGAGATATTCAAAGACTGCGGTTATGACTTTTACAAGATAGACGCCGGTTTGTTCAGTCCTGCCGAAGTCACAATTGTGAATCAGGCGACGGGCAATAGCTTCCGAGCTGGTGGCCTGCGAAGCGACTTGATCGCAAGGTCCTTTGGTGTGCCGGAGATCGCAGGTACCTCCGACGCCACGCTCGGCAGCCGAGTTGGCGACGAATGAGCATGGGGAGAATGACCACTGACGTTTCTCCGACGCTCAGGATTGCTGTACTCGGGGCGCCTGGCGGGTACTACGCGGAGCAGCTTGAGCGCGCTTCGCTGCAGATGCAGTGTGATGTGCCCGTTCAGGTTGACACAATCGACTATCGGCAATTGGAAACCCGTTTGCTCTCTGGCCACGTCCACTGCCTGGACGGATTTGACGCTTGCATCGCACGGTCGATGCCTCCCGGTTCGTTGGAGCACGTGATTTTCAGAATGGACTGCCTGCACAGCTTCGAAGCGTCAGGAAGGCCTGTCTTCAATCCTGCTCGTTGCTTGGAAGCGGCCATCGACAAGTGGTTGACTTTGGACCGGTTGGCACGCGCTGGCTTGCGGGTTCCCAACACGATTGCCTGCCAGTCTCGCGCGGTGGCTATGAATGCGTTTGAGACGCTTGGCCGAGACGTCGTTGTGAAGCCTATCTTCGGGGGCGAAGGACGCGGGATCATGCGTGTTGAGTCCGAGGCGCTCGCGCTGCGCGTGTTCAATTCTCTTGATACGCTCGCCAGCGTGCTGTACGTGCAAGAGTTCTTGCCGCATTTCGGTTACGATATCCGCATCCTTTTCGTTGGCGATAAGTCGTTTGCGATTAAGCGCCATGCGGTGGATGGATGGCTAACGAACATCGCGCAAGGTGGTCGGGCTGAAGCTTATGAGCCGACGGCGGAAGAAATGAACATAGCTCGCGATGCGGCACGGGCCATCGGTGGTAGTATCGTTGGAGTCGACTTGTTGCCGACCAAGCAGGCTGGCACCGTCGTCTTGGAAGTCAATGCAGTTCCGGGCTGGAAGGCGAATGAGGCGGTGCACCAAACTGATATTGGCCTGGCCGTGCTGGAGCATGTTGTCAGAGAAGTGCTGAGGCGGCGAGCCTAACCGAGCTGCTGGACACAGCGAGTGACAACAGAAAACCGTTTGCTTGGAAAAGAGAATTGGGAAAGAGAATTGGCGGCATGGCCAACCCTGAAACTGATACTGACCCGAATGTAGCATCGCGGCTGCGTGTGATTGCTAGTCAGCAACCGTCGGATGTAGCCATCGCAATCGCCACGGATCGGTATGAACCGGGGAAGACGCGACAATACAAGACGTGCACATTTGCCGAGCTGGAAATTCGGACGTCCAGCATAGCGGCAGGCCTACAAAAGCTGGGTGTAAAGCCTGGTATGCGAATCGTCATGCTGGTGAAGTTCGGGCCGGACTTCATAGCGCTCGTATTCGCGCTGCTCAAAGTCGGGGCTGTGGTCGTCCTGATTGATCCCGGCATGGGCCGCAAGAATTTGGTCAAGTGTTTGGCTGATTCCGAGCCCGACGGTTTCGTGGCCATACCCGCCGCCCAAGCAATCCGCGCATTGATGCGGCGTCGATTTCCAAAGGCCAAGATCAACGTCACCGTTGGGCCGACTTTTGGGATTCTCCCCAAGCCTACTTTAAAGCAGTTGGAAGGCACTCCGTCTTCGTTGTTTCAACCGCCAGCGATCGCCCAGAAAGATCCGGCTGCAATTATCTTCACCACAGGTAGCACCGGACCCCCAAAAGGCGTGCTCTATACGCACAAGACTTTTAATAATCAGATTGATCAACTGGTTGAACACTACGGCATCCAGCCCGGCGGCTGCGATTTGTCCGGGTTTCCGTTGTTTGGATTGTTCAATGCCATGATGGGAACAACCACGGTCATTCCAGACATGGATCCAACGCGGCCAGCCGATGTGGATCCGCAAAGACTCTTGGATGCGATCGACCAGTGGAAAGTGACCCAGGCGTTTGGATCGCCCGCGCTTTGGACCACTGTGGGAAGGTGGGCTGAGGAAAATAGTCGTACGGTTGCTACTCTGCGCCGAATCTACTCAGCAGGAGCTCCCGTTGCGCCGCACATACTGCAGCGGATGAGTAACGTAATGCAGGGCGAAGGCGAAATGTACACGCCCTATGGTGCTACCGAGGCGCTTCCGGTGGCGTCGATCGAATCGCGCGAGGTCCTGGAGGAAACTGCTGAGGCGAGCCGCGATGGTGCAGGGACCTGTGTTGGCGGCAGGTTTCCCGGAATCGAGTGGCGAATCGTCGAGATTCAAGACGGGCCAGCCGAATCGCTCGATGAACTGAACGAGCTTCCACAAGGTGAGATTGGTGAGTTGGTCGTGTCTGGTCCCGTTGTGACCGAGCAATACGTCACCCGCACGGATCAGAACGCGCTGCACAAGCTCAAGCAGGGGGACGCAATTTGGCATCGCATGGGCGACGTTGGCTACTTCGATGAGAAAGGGCGGTTCTGGTGCTGTGGACGCAAGTCGCATCGAGTGATCACCGAAGCGGGCGTGCTGTTCACTGAAACGTGCGAAGCCATATTCAACAACCATCCTAAGGTCCACCGCTGTGCTTTGGTTGGGATTGGTGACGCAGGAAAACAGCGACCCGTATTGATCGCTGAACCCTGGCCGGAGCAACGTCCCAAGGATACCGTTTCCGAGCAACAGCTTGTTCAGCAATTGGTTGAACTGGGCAGCAAATATTGGCAAACGGAAAGCATTTCGGATGTGTTGATTTATCCTCAGCGTTTGCCAACTGACATTCGACACAATTCAAAGATCTTTCGAGAGCAGCTTCGTCCGTGGGCGGCGCAACAATTGGATAAGTAACGTGGATTTATTCTCGCAAGAAACTGACGCGAACTTGGAATCCCAACTTCCGTTAGCGGCTAGGATGCGGCCTCGTAATCTGAGCGAATTTGCTGGGCAACAACATTTCTTGGCCGAAGGGAAATTGCTGCGTCGATTGCTGGATGCTCGGCGGCTCAGTTCGCTGCTTTTCTATGGCCCGCCCGGAACCGGCAAGACCACTTTGGCCAGGTTGCTGGCTGGCGAGACCGGTGGGGACTTTTTGCAGCTCTCAGCGATAACCAGCGGCGTCAAAGACCTGAGGGAGATCCTCGCCAAGGCTCGCAATGATGTGGCCACGGGCGGTGAGCGTCCCATTTTGTTCGTCGATGAAATTCACCGGTTCAATCGTTCGCAACAAGACGCTTTGTTGCCCGACGTAGAAGAAGGCATCGTGACGCTGGTTGGTGCGACGACGAGCAATCCATATTTCGCAATCAATGGTGCTTTGCTGAGTCGCAGTCAAGTGTTCCAGTTTGAACCCTTGGCGGAGGCTGATCTGTTGGGCGTTCTCCTTCGAGCACTGGCGGACCGAGAACGTGGCTTGGGCAAAGTGGATACTCGGTGCGCTCCTGGGGCACTTGAATATTTGGCCAAGGTTGTCGAGGGAGATGCTCGGCGGGCGCTGGGCGTGTTGGAAGTTGCAGTGTTGTCAGCAAAAGGCGAAGCACGTGTCGATATCGATGAAGCGCTGTTGCGGGAATCGATGCAGCAGAAAACGATCCAGTATGACCGAACTGGGGACGAACACTACGATGTGTCGAGTGCTTTGATCAAGAGTATTCGGGGAAGTGATCCCGATGCGGCCCTCTATTGGCTGGCCAGGATGTTGGAAGCCGGGGAGGACGTGCGGTTCATTTGCCGGAGATTGGTTATTTTGGCGAGCGAGGATATCGGTAATGCTGACCCCCAGGCCCTCCAGATTGCTGTTGCGGCCATGCAAGCATGTGAGTTCGTCGGGCTGCCCGAATGCCAATTAACGCTCTCGCAAGCAGTCATCTATTTGTCGCTGGCCGAGAAGAGCAATGCCGCCACCAAGGCGATCGGTTTGGCGCGAAAAGAAGTTCGCGAAGGGGCGGCTATCCCCGTGCCTCGCCACCTGCGTGATGGTCATTATGCGGGCGCTGCTGAGTTAGGAAACGCGACCGGATACGCCTACTCCCATGAGGCAGATGACGGGGTGGCTGATCAAGACTACTTGGGGGTCGAGCGGCACTTCCTGTTTCCAACGGATCGAGGTTGGGAAGGCGGTAAGCAGAAGCATTTGTCCTCGCTGCGGGAGCGGTTTCGAAACGCCAAGCCAGAAGACGAAGGTGCTTGAGCATCACTTGATGGTTGTAGCCGGAGGACACAGCGC
>CAYPLE010000009.1:0-22091 GCA_964411445.1 uncultured Pirellulaceae bacterium | reverse complement strand
CGGTTGATCAAGACAATTCGAGGGCGAGGCTACCTGATTGACGCCTAACTTGACGGCTCCCGTCGGCGACAACGGCTTTTGAATTCGTGCTTTACACCGTTTGCCTCGTTTCTGCACCCATTTTGAGTGGCGACTCGCACTAGTCGGTGGAAAGTGCCCTCTTGTGGCCTTTCAGCACTGGTGTTTTCACACGAGCGTGGTGTTTGGCCGAGCAGCGTTGGGTTGCCCCGCTTGGCTGAACTTTGGGTCAAATTGTTGCTATACTGCTGCCCTAGCAATGTTGCACCCCCGTGGTGTGCGTTGCCAATATCCCTGAGTCCTCTGTGGCGAGACTTGTAGTGAGCTTCGGCCGCAGCATGAACCCGATCCCGAGCCGCGTATTGCAATGCTATTCGCCGAGAATCCAGTCCTGCAGCGGGAGTTGCTAACGAATCTTCGCGCGAACCGTTCCTTTGTGTTGATGTTGGTCTACCAACTCGCGCTTGGTTTGGTTCTGATTGCGGCTTATCCGTCCAGTCAGCGGGTTGACCTGTCCAGCGATTCGTCGGCTGCGCGCCAGTTGGTGGATTTCTTCTTTCTAGGCCAGTACGTGCTCGCTTCTCTGATGGCACCAACGTTTGCTGCAGGAGCGATCAGTGGTGAAAAGGAGCGCAAGACCTACGAGATGCTGCTTGCCAGCCCGCTTCGTCCGGCGTCAATCGTGCTAGGCAAAATGGTTGCTTCGTTAACGCACTTAGCAGTCCTGATTGTCGCCTCGTTGCCCATCATTACGCTGGCGCTGCCGTTGGGCGGCGTGAGTATTTTTGAGGTCTTGGGGGCATACCTGTGGTTGATGATCTCGATTGTTCTTTTCGGATCCATTGGCCTGGCTTGCAGTTGCGGATTTCAACGAACGTCATCCGCGCTAGTGGTTTCCTATCTGATCATTTTGCCTCTCGTGATGCTGGGTGCAATTTTTTGGCGCTACCTTGAAAGTAGCGGGACGCTGCGATTGAACATTGCAGTGTTCGTGCTGCCCCCGGTGTACTTGGTGGTCAGCTTTGCATTGTGCGCGTGGACCGCCCGACGCCTCTTGTATCCACCTGATGTCGGTAGTGAAGGCAAGGACGTTGTCGACTTAGAAGAAGAGGCCAGGACCGCAGTCGGGATGATTATCCAACGCGATCAATTCCCCGATCGCCTGTTCGCACCTCCACGCCGTACATCGTTGATGAAGGATAATGCCAATCCGGTTTATGATAAAGAGATTCACGCAGAGCTGTTCAGCCAAGGGACGCTGATGCTGCGGCTGGTCATTCAGATCAGTATGCTGCTTGCGATCCCCTTGATGGCATTCTGTTTGTTCATTCAGACGCAATACTGCGCATGGTACATTTGCTACGTTTTGATTTTCAATATCTTGGTTGCGCCTGTTTTTTCAGCAAGTGCTTTGACCAGCGAGCGGGAGCGACAAACGCTTGAGTTGCTTCTCACGACGGTCTTGAAGCCTTGGCAGATTTTGTCGGGCAAGCTGCTCGCCGGCTTCCGCGTATCTTACGTACTAACGATGTTCTTGATGTGGCCGATGATCCTGGCCGTGGGGCTCAACTGGGGCGCGTATGCCACGAATTGGGCCGCCGTACTGGCGTTTTTCTTGATCGTATTTGTCGCTGCTGTCTTCAATTCTGTTAGCGCGCTACTCTGTTCTGCACTGTGCAAAAAGTCCTCGGTTGCAATGTTGGCCAGCTACTCAGCGTTAATTGTGCTGTACTTTATCCCGGTTGCGGCCTGGTACATCAGCTCAAGCGTCGAAGGGCTGGAGGAGTACGAGCAGGCGATTCAAGGTTCAGGGATCGGAAGCCCACTAATGACCTCTTTCCAAGTGCCAATGGATGGTGCAGTTACCAAAATGGAGGGCGTCACCGGCAATTGGTCGATGGTGTTTGCCTACTTTGGGTTCAGCACAATCGCCATCGGAGTGATGTTCGGCATCGTCTCGCTGTTGCTCCAGTTGCGTTGGCGAATGACCGGGCGGTAAAGGCTAGCAATTCGCGAAGGCCAAGCGTTGCTGCCTCTATTTGCGTTGGTTATGCGTTGTGTGGTACACGCTATACGTCCATGCGGCTCGCACTGATTGCGCGGTCTAGGTAGTTTTTTCCGCTTTGGGTTAAACCTTTAAAGATTTCGGGTCGATAGACGATTGATAGAGCGCTGGCACATGCATTTTTGTGCGACGCGAATCCCTGAGATCACCACCGTGTATGCCAAGAAGGCAATACGAATCATGACGCAACGTATCAATGCTACCGGAAAGCTACTGCTCGTTCTGTGCCTCTGCAGCCAAACTGGCTGCGTTACGCTGAGCACGATTTTGGGCAAATCGCGGCGTCCGACGCTGGATACAAGCATGTTGGAGGCGCAGGGCTATTCCATTCCGCCCGGAGGAATGCCATCCCCAGTGACACCGCATGATGATGGCAAGCCACGGGTGGTTTTGGAAATTCGTGGCGACGCCCGCCACTTGGAGAGTATTCCTCTCCCGACAGATCGCGCTCTGTTCATTGAAGATCTGGTGCAGCAGTCGAAGTTGCACGAGCAACTTGGGCCTGTTTCGCTGGCTATCATGCGGCCTAACGGCGATCGCCCACCATTGCGTTTGGATGCGAAAACTGACGGCAAGGGCAAGGCGGCGAATCTTGGGCAGAACTACGCACTGCTTCCAGGGGATCACGTAATCGTTTATTCTGATCCACGGTCGATGCTTGAGAAATTCGTTGATACGCAGTTGCGTAGATAGCGAACGCCTGCCTCAGGAATTGGATCTGGTTCCAGATCCTAAGATTTCATCTTGCGGACTTGGTGCATCAGATCGATCGCCTTCGCTGTTCCAGCAGCCCAAGTCCTAATTTCTATTCGGCACCAGCTAGTTGGCTGACCGCAATCTTGGAGAAGGTTGCATCTGTTCCCGGATCGTGACCTTGTAGAGCGATGGGACCCGGAGCAAGCCGACTGCCTCGACGAGGATTTTCATCGGCTGGACGCGTGTCTTGGAAGTCGACGACCTGGATGCCATTGATCCAAGTGGATATCTGATTGCCACTGGCGAGCAGGCTCATGTGCGTTTTCTTGCTTCCGTCGCCAATAACCATCCGAGCGTTCTGACGTCGAAAAATAGCCCCTGCTCCTGCGTCCCCAGGTTGGAGAGGATCGCCGTTCATCACCGCATGATTGACTTGGCATTCATAGCCGTCCAGCATGTTGTCTCGGATGCAACGGAAGAATATCCCGGAATTGACTTCCGGCTTTGCCAGCGTGTAGGAAGCTTGCAGCCAGAAGTCCCCGAAATCTTGCTTGGACTGCAACTGTCCAAGCCCACCGGTCAGCCGCAGTCCATTGTCGCCAGCTTTTACATTCAGCTCCTGGCCAGCTTTTGTTGTCTTCTCCCAATCAGTTTCCCAGTTCTCGCTGGTGCTCAACGGCTGGGCGTGCAAAGGACGCAACAGGATATTTCGGAACGCAACGCGTCCGCTATTGTGTTGCAGGCTAATGTGGCCAGTAGCGGCGATCAGATCGTCCGTGAAGTCCATGATTTCTTCTCCGTCGAGCTGAACGGTGACACGATTGCCTTCGACGCGCACGACGTAGGTGTGCCAATTCGTTGCGTCAAATTCGCCGAGTTCAGTGGGTTCGAGCTTCTTCCGTTGGACAAAACTGCCTGTGGGAAAGGGATTGTCCGGAGGAGCAATGTTGAGTTCGAGGCATTGGGTCTGCACGTCTTCAGGCTGCGGGCCGGTCCGCATGAAGATGCCACTGTTGGTTGCCGCATCGGATTGAAAGTCGAGCCGTAATTCAAAATCGGCGATCTGAAACGTAGTGCACAGATAGCTTCGCTCGCCTTCGCTGACGGTGATTGTCTCGTTTTCCACTTTCCAATTGGCTGCACCGACCATTTGCCAGCCAAAGGTAGACTGGTTGTCAAATAGCCGCACCCAGCCCTCTTGAAGTAGTTCTGCTGGCAACTGTGCGGCCAGCAATCCCTCGGCGTCCAGCTCGACTAATGGAGGAGCGAAAGACTCTTTCTGCTGGCTGACTGACTCAGTCTTTTCAACGTTGTCAGTCTTCGAATCGTTGGACTGTGATGGAGTCTCTTCGCCCGATGGATCTTCGGCCGATTTTGTGGCGCAACCCATGAAAGCTAGCACCAGGAGCAGGAGGGTAATGTATCGCATATCAATCCATTCGAATCAGCGTGGATCTGGCAAACGCAAATCAACCGTAGTGGGGCTGGTCACAGATCCCAGCCACTCATCCTGCCGGACGAGCCTCATACCAGGCCGATCTAACCATCTATAAGGATGACGACTTCCAGCAAGCTGTCCAGCGGTGGAGCAGCCTCGGTCGCAGCGGATGAATTGCTGTTCAAAGCTGCGTTGCCCAGGCGTAGTGCAATGGACAGTTCGTTGAAGGGCTCAAGCTGATCCACCGGGTACGCTTCTTGAGAGGCAGCGGTAAGTTCGCGACCGTTTAATTGGACGCCAGTGACCTCTGTTTCGGTGGTCAGCGGACGGATAGTCAACGAAAGCTGAGCGTTTTCGATGCCCGTCGGGCAATTGAATTTGCGGCGGTAATGGATCGGCTGGAAGCTCGAATCAGTGCGTGCCGGCTCATCGCTGAGAAGCTCAGCTTGCCAGGGATGACGAAGTCGAATGCGGTGCATGGAGTTCGCATCCCTGCTGTTGCGCAAACAATGGTGCGGATTATCGAGTCACGAACTCAACGGCGACGGGCAGCTCGCGAACTTGGCGAGCACCGGGGTCTTCCATGCGGATGGAGATTTTGACGCCCCGCAACGGTGTTGGGTACGGTGCCGATGTTTCTCGTTCGCTGATGTCGTCTGCTCCGAGCACTCCATTGTTATCCAGCCCATCGCCGGCTGAGTCAGGGTAGTTGTTTCGGTAAGGAGGAAAGACCCTCGCCATGTCGCTCCCAAGGCTGCTGCTGTAAAGGTCAAGGCCTCCGTTGACGCGAATCGATGTACCGGCTTGGAGCAGGAGTCCGCCCGTCGCTGACGTCAGATTGCCTTGAACGAGACCGTCTGCTTCGAAGAGTGGTGTCCAAGTGTCGTAGGTAGGTTGGTCCACCAAGATGGGAGAGCCAGCCGCGGTGGTGATTACTTTTGATGAACTTCGAAGTGAAGTGGCTACTTGGAACGTGGTGCCAGATTGGGTTAAACCGCTCAGCGGGCTCCAGACATTTGAAGCGCTTGAAATGGAAGCACCATGGCGGATCAGTTTCCGGCCCCAGTCAAGATCGACGTAATCACCGAATCCAACAATGGTGTTCGTCAGAGCGTTGCCGTAGCCGGGGTCGTTGGGGGAAAGGACCATGTCATCTGAACCAGCCCAGCCGAATTCGCTGGCGTTGTCTGTCGTACCGTCTCCGTCATCATCGAAGCCGGCTGCACCAGGAGCGCTGTCGATACCGGAGGAAGCACGCAGTGGCACGGCAGGGTCAAACCCCTTCACGTCAAAGGCCAGTATGTTGTTGGCCAGGACGTCTTCTCCCGCTCGTACTCCAAACAACGTGTAAGCGGGATGCAGGAATCCCGAGCCGGCAATGCCAGGACCCGTCGGTGGCGCGTTTGCTGAACCGAAATCAAACACCAGCGGCAGTGACGAAATGGAGCCCAGTGCGGGGATGGACGGGCCAAGTGCTAGGACGGGACCAGTCGTTGATGAAGTACCAGGAATTAATGGTTGGAAATGTGCGAATCGATTGGCAGGATTCTCTAAGTCTTCCAAGCTATTTGCAGCAACGGCGTCTCGCGTTGTGGGTGAGCCATCGTACACGCGGCGAAGTGACAAATCACACGCCCCGTGAACGCGAAACATGTCGCACGCTGGAACGGGCAGGCTGAATGTAGCGGGTGGTGTTTGAGGCAGTGTGCCGCCGGCGCCAGCCGCAACAGTATTGGGACCGGCTGTGAAGACTGAGCCGTTGTTGGGAAGAACGCCGGTCGCCAGATTCAAGTCGGGGCGAATAATCATCGTTCGATAGTGCAATCGGTACGAGTCGGGCACGAGGTCGCCATCTTTGTCGTCGAAAAACGCGGGATTCGCGATCAGGTAAGACGGGTCGCGTTGGACGTTGTTGTACGGATTTCCGTTGGAGTCCGTGAACGTTGTTGCCAAGCTGGTTGCCGCGACAACGGGTTCGCACCAAATGGCGATTTCAGCATGCTGAGAAGCAACTGAGATGGGATTTTCTAGCGAATCAATGAGCCCATTTCCGTCCCCGTCTGCCGAGGATGGAGCGACGCCGCTTAAGATGAATCCGGGTACCTTGCCCGTGAACCAGACATCACCAGCTCGAGCGGTGAACATCAGGATATCATCCACGTCACCGATACGGTTTGCCGCGGATGAGCCAAGCAACTGCGTCGAATAATCGGTTTGTGGTCCGTCGTAGTATTCGAAGTAGCCGCGGCCGGTCGACATACCTGGCAATTCGTTCGGATTGGCTGTCAAGTTGTTCAAGTCGCGACGGATACGGAAGGCCACGTCGCGAAGTTGCGAATTGAGCTGCAGAGCGGCTCGGCCCTGCTTCATGCTCTTCCCGATATCGGAGAAAATCCGCGCTAGCGCGACCATCATCAGCAGCGTGACGGCTGTCGCGACCAGGACTTCAACCAGCGTGAATGCTGACCGGCGAAGGCTGTGGTGCTGGCCAGAAGACGCCCGGCGACAGAAAAGGACAAGATGTTTCGACATGGGAGTACCTGCTTCTGGAGAGCCGACATTTACGGTCAGCTAGACCCAGATTCAAAGAAAAGGAGGTTCGCGAGCCTGCCAACAAACGGACAATCTCTCAGGCAGACCAGCCAAAACGGGCCGCTCGCGTTATGTTTAGTGTACTCCCCACCAACTCCATTGCACAACGCAACCCCTTAATCGTCAAGTGAAACGTGGCCAGGTTAGCATTTTTCTGCCAGTCGCCCTGTCCGGGATGGCTCTCGCATACCTAGTCCTCGCGGCTTGGCGGGTGTCCCGAAGGTCACTTTGGCTCGATGAATTGCATACTGCATGGACAGTTTCGGGGCCGTGGAGCGAGATTCCAGCTCTTGCGGGGGGCGGGAACCAGCAGCCCTATTATTTTGCTGCTTTGAAACCCTTCTACGAGACAGTTAGCTGGTTAGGAGTGCAGCCCGAGGTCGCCCTGCGGCTGCCCAGCATTGTGGCTTGGCTCGCCATCGCTGTGGGGGTTGGGCTTGCCGTGAAGCGGTTTCGATGGGGAGGGGGGGCAGTGATTTTGGCCGTTGGTCTGGTCGTGCTCGATCAGCGACAGCTCTTCTATGGAACGGAAGCTCGCGTGTACATGCAGCAGCAATTGCTCGGTTTGATCGGCTGGCTAGCTGTTTGGTGGTTGTGCGAAGTTGGCGAGGCAAAGCCGCGGCGCTTGCAGGCAGCCGCAGCAGTCTGGTTGTCCTCCAGTGCAGCCGTCTGTTTGTTGCACTTGGCAAGTATTGCGGTAGTGTTCTGTCAGTGTGGCGTTTTGCTTGCACTTGGTCTGTGGGCGCGTCGCGATTCACGGCTGAGCAAGTTGCCGATGGCGGTGCGATGCATGGTGTTGTTCTTTCCTGGTGTCGTCGCGGCCCTGGCGCTGACCTCGGATTGGTGGCTGTGGAATTCTGATCCGTGGGAGTCCAGCGTCTGGGAGCGTCGTGATGCTTGGCGTAGCTTTGCTGGGGGCAGTCGCGTTCGCGATTTTCTTCGGGCTGTGCAAGTGCATTGGGTCGTACTTCCAGCCGTAGCGGCCCTGGTCGCATACCGAACGCTGCAGTTCGCTTTCAAGGTCGCTGGCGGGCGAGCGGTTGATTCAAAGTCCTCCTATCTGCAGAGCGCGTCGAAGGACGTTTGCTTCTGGTTGATCGCCGCACTGTCCCCAGCAGTTTTGGTTTGGGGGGTTGCCTGGCTGGAGGTCGCACCCATGCTGCACCAACGTTATTTGGTCTCATGCTACGCTCCAATGGCTTTGGCTGCGGCTGCTGTTGTTTCGCGAATTCCCAGTCGACCAATTCAGCTCATCGCCGCCGTCCTGGGGCTAGTAACGATCGCTTGCATGCAGGGAAGTGTTGCGCAGTGGAGGGCTGGCGATCTCGTGCCTTGGCAGCGCGTGGAAGGCTGGCGACAAGCGTCGCGATTTGTGAACGAGCAATTTCACGATGGTGACCGCTTGTGGGTTTCAAGTGGCTTGATTGAAGCGGTTGGGCAAACACCGCCGCTTGAACCAGTTGTGGATCATTACCTGAGCTACCCACTGCGGAGCATCTATAAAGTGATGCATCGTTCGGCGGAATCGGAGGATATCGCGCTTGTCGAGCCGCACGCCCTGCTGAACTCCTCCGCATTTTGGTTCGAGCAACTCACGCGCGGCAGCCCCAGCAATGCTAAAGGACCAAATGGTGCTGTAGAGAAAGATGGCGCTGAAGTTGCTGATGGGGAGCAATCTTCGATGAACTGGGTTGTTTTTCGGGGTCCACCAGCGCAGATGAAATCGGTCCTGGCACGGCTTGTCGGCCAATCTAGCGGGCGGATCGCCGTCGAAGTGCCGCCGCGGGGCTTTGGCAGCGTTTCTGTGGCCAAGCTGCGGGTCGGCGGCGGTCGCTGATGCGACGCGGGGCGTTGGGGACGTCGCGGTCGCGTTTTGCCGTGGTGATCCATTGAAATGTGGTGATCCATTGAAATATTGAATGCAAAGCCGCAAAAGCCGCTTCTCAGCAGCGGGCTTCTCGCAGAGGAAGAATTGGCGGATAATGAGAGTCGAATCACTGAATATTGATGCGCGCACAGGACGAACGGACGTCCACTCGCGCGATTGCATTTATAGGAGCGGGAATACATGGCGACACAATTGGAAGCTGCGAGAGCCGGGGAAATCACGCCAGAAATGGAATTCGTCGCCAAGCGAGAACTCCTGGAGCCGGAAACGATTCGCGCCGAAGTAGCGGCAGGCCGTATGGTCATTCCCGCCAACAAAGTCCACTTAGCGGGCGTACTTGAGCCAATGTGCATTGGCATTGCGGCGAAGTGCAAGATCAACGCCAACATTGGAAACAGCGCCGTTACCAGCAATGTCGGCGAAGAGCTTGAGAAATTGCACACTGCTGTGCACCACGGGGCGGATACCGTGATGGATCTTTCGACTGGAAAGGACATCGACAATATTCGCAAGCAGATCATCGGAAAGTCCCCGGTTCCAATCGGCACCGTACCGATCTATCAGATGCTGGAAGAGCTAGGTGGCAACATCGAAGATATGCGAGCTCAGCATTTCTTGGATATGTGTGAACATCAGGCGAAGCAGGGCGTCGATTATATGACGGTGCACTGTGGAGTTAAGCTTGAGCACCTGCATTTGTCGACCAATCGCGTGACGGGCATCGTCAGTCGCGGAGGTTCATTGATCGCCAAGTGGATGATGGTGCACCGCAAGCAAAACCCTCTCTACGAAGCCTTTGATGATCTTTGCGACATCATGAAGCAGTATGACGTGACTTGGTCGCTCGGCGATGGAATGCGGCCTGGCTCGATTGCAGACGCGTCGGATGAAGCTCAGTTTGCCGAACTGGATGTGCTCGGAGAATTGACTGCGCGAGGCCAAGCGAATGGTACACAGGTCATGGTTGAAGGGCCTGGTCATATCCCTATGCACCAGATCCAGATGAATATCGAAAAGCAAATCGAAGTATGCAACGGCGCTCCGTTCTACGTACTTGGGCCGCTCGTTACCGATATCGCGCCGGGTTATGACCACATCACCAGTGGGATTGGAGCTGCTATGGCCGGTTGGCACGGCGCTGCAATGCTGTGTTACGTAACTCCAAAGGAACACTTGGGGTTGCCGAACGAGGAAGATGTTAAGCAAGGGGTGATCGCCTACAAGATCGCCGCACACGCAGCGGATGTCGCTCGTGGCCGCCCGGGCGCCCAAGATCGTGATGATGCACTATCCAAGGCCCGGTTCGAATTCGATTGGAAGGAACAGTTTCGTTTGTCCTTGGACCCAGAAACGGCCCAGCGATATCACGACGAAACTCTGCCTCAGGATACTTTTAAAAGTGCTCACTTCTGCAGCATGTGCGGTCCAAAGTACTGCTCGATGAAGATCACTGAAGATATTCGAAAGATGGCGGCTGAAGATCAACTGGTTGAAATCAGTTCTCCGGAGTCGTAGCGAATGGCTTTCCAGGCTGGTTGTAGATTTGTTCGGCACTATTAGAAGAGTGAATGAAGATGGCTAAGGCAGTCTGGAATGGAACCGTAATCGCTGAATCCAACTCCACCGAGGTTGTTGAGGGGAATCACTATTTTCCGGCGGATTCGATTCGCCGTGAATTCTTTGAGCCTTCGCAAACAACCTCAGTTTGTGGCTGGAAGGGCAAAGCACAATACTACTCGGTCGTTGTTGACGGCAAAACGAACGTCGACGCGGCTTGGTACTATCCCGATCCAAAGGCCGAAGCTGCCAACATTGCTGGTGCCGTTGCATTTTGGAAGGGTGTTGAAGTGCAAGCCGACGAGGGCGACACAGTAACGGATTCCGGTGCGAGCGGCTCGTGCGAGCTTCCATAGAGTGATCGGTGTGCAAGTCGCGGCGGCTTTCCGGCAGGGGTAACTCAAAAGTTCAATTTGCGGTGCCTGGAGAAGTCGTACGATGGCCTTCCAAGGCGCCTTCCAAGGCCGTCGCCGAACGACTTGCGTCAATCGACGGCCTTGGAACTAGGAAGCCACCACCGCGTTGGATCAACGGCCTGCAAGTCGCTTGGCCTTATGACGAGGAATGGAGCCTCAAATGATTAGTCCCGGCGTCGGTTCTCTCCGTTGTTCAAGATTCTTGAAGTTCGGCAAGTATCTGTTGCCGACCGATTCGCTCTCGCGATGGCGAAATCCAGAGTCGCCGCCAGTCCACTTGGCAACACTCGGCGAACTGGCCGAAGCTCAGCCGGGTGTTGTTGAACTCTATTCTCACGGTGAACGTGCCCTCAACCCTGGCGAGTTTGCATTTCATGTCTTCGATGAACGCCAAGGCGAAGTTCGGACTGCTGCAGCAAGGCCTTCAAGCACTTTTGCAGCGGGTATTCGCGATTGCTCGAGCGTTGGACGGGCATGTTGTCTGGTTGCACCGGAGCAGACGGCCGTCTACGAATCAGGCTTTCAGTTTCGTCGTCAAGCCACCTCGGGAGCAATCGGGGCCGGCTTGAGTCGGTTCTTGGCTAACTATGGTTGCTGTGGTGACCTGCGCCGTCGCGGCGGTTTGCCTGAAAAGATTCGCGTGGAGGGGCGTGTTGCTGCAATTAACAACCGGGCGTCACACAACTATTACCATTGGCTGATTGAAGTCGCTCCGCGTATTGCGGCCCTGGATCTGATGGGGATTGAGGTGGATCGTATTTTGATTGACTGTCAAAGTCGCTTTCAGGCCGACGTCTTGGGGATGCTGAACCTTCCAGATGATTGCGTTGTTCAGCCGCATTGTCGGCAGCACGTCCATGCGGATCAGATGTTCTACGTTTCCGATGGATGCGCGCAGGTGCTCCGGCACTTCGCCCGTATGTTGAGCGGTACGGCAGGCGTTGGTGAACCGAATCGCAAAATTTACATCAGTCGTCGAAAGGCGCGAAACCGGCATGTAGTTGACGAACATGCGGTTGAACGGACACTAATTGCCCGCGGTTTCGAATCAGTGTGTTTTGAAGACTTGAGTGTCGCTGAGCAGATCGCTTTGATGCGTCGCACTAAGACGATTGTCACCACTCACGGGGCTGCTTTGGCGAATACAATTTTTGCGCCCGCAGGAGCTTGTGTCATCGAAATTTTTCCGCGGCAGAGAAAGAATATTAGTTTATATGCTTCTTTGAGCCATGCCCTTGGCCTCGAGCATCGTGTGGTCTTGGGGGACTATACCTGGCGGAAAAACATCCGGTTGGACCTGGGGACCCTGGAGGTTGCCTTGGAGGAGGCCCTTGAGAGCCACCCGGCTGGCCAGTCGCCGGAGTTTGTCGCCTAGCTGGGCGCGTAGACGCCTGGTCCCATTTCAAGGCTACATTTCGAAGATGCAATACCGCGAAACTGGGCCACTCACCGGAGCCTTGGGTGAGTTATGTGCCGCTAATGCTTGTTAGGCACGCCGCTTTTGCGCCAGCATCCTGGCGGTGATTCTGTTCACGGATTCGGCAAAACTTCCGCGAAAATCCACTGAAAACCAAGGAATCGCGACGCTTGAGCGTCATGCCATCTGGAGTGGCGTGTTGAGGATGGGTACAACATGGCATCCATCGCGCGGCTCGAGGGAATTGCGATCATTGCGAACCTTGGCAATTGCGAGAGAGCAGCGTGGGAATCAGGCGAAGAAGAATCATTCGAAGACAAGGTTGGTGAAGGCAAAATGGCTCAGTTCCCAGAAATCTCGCGTATCGAATACGAAGGTCCCGACAGCAAGAATGATCTCGCATTCAAGTGGTATGACCCGGAAGAGGTGATCGAGGGCAAGACGATGAAGGACCATTTGCGGTTCAGTATCGTCTATTGGCATACAATGCGAGGAACCGGCGGGGATCCCTTTGGACCAGGCACCGCGGTGCGTCCTTGGGATGATGGTACGGATAGCGTCGACAACGCACTGAAACGCGTCGAAGTCGCTTTTGAGATTTTTGAGAAGCTGCAGGCGCCTTACTACGCATTCCACGATCGTGACGTTTCACCAGAGGGGAACACGCTAGCGGAGTCGCACAAGAATTTTGATCGCATTGCTCAGTCGTTGGGAGAGCACCAAGAAAAGACGGGTGTGAAGCTCCTGTGGGGTACTTGCAATCTGTTCAGTAATCCCCGTTTTATGCACGGTGCGGCAACTAGTTGCAATGTGGATGTTTTTGCGTTTGCTGCAGCTCAAGTAAAGAAGTGCCTCGAGATTACTAAGTCTCTCGGTGGTGAGAATTACGTATTCTGGGGCGGCCGCGAGGGATATCAAAGTCTCTATAACACGGACATGAAGCGCGAGCTTGACCATCTTGCCCGCTTCTTCCATATGGCCGTTGATTACGCCAAAGAGATTGGCTTTGATGGTCAATTCTTGATCGAGCCAAAGCCGAAGGAGCCTACCAAGCACCAATACGACTCCGATGCGGCGGCTTGCCTTAACTTCTTGCGGGCCTACGACTTGCTTCCGCATTTCAAATTGAATCTGGAAACAAACCACGCAACGCTCGCCGGTCACACAATGATGCACGAGCTGGATTATGCCGGTCATCAAGGGGCGCTTGGGTCCATCGACGCGAACACCGGTGACCTCTTGTTGGGGTGGGATACCGACCAGTTTCCGACCAATTTGTATGATACCGCACAGTGCATGTTGATGATTCTCAAGCATGGTGGTTTGGGCTCGGGCGGTGTGAATTTTGATGCCAAGGTTCGTCGCGAGAGCTTTGAGCCGATTGATTTGTTCCATGCACATGTCGGCGGAATGGATGCGTACGCTCGTGGGTTGAAAATCGCCGCGGCCATCCGAGCAGACGGCCGCATGGATGACTTCGTCAAGCAACGCTACAGCAGTTGGGATGGTGATCTGGGTAAGAAGATCGAATCTGGCAGCTCTAGCCTCGCCGAGTTGGAGGCCTACATGTTGGAGAAGGGCGAGGTCTCGGCCAATGCAAGTGGGCGTCAAGAAATGCTAGAGAACATCTTCAACGAATACCTCTAAGCGGCGTTGCTAGCTCATTCCCCGGCTCGACACCTTAGATTGGCCCCGCTTCAATGGTTCTACGGCTGTCGGGAATATGAGCAAAATGTTCGTCAGCCAATGGCATCTACTCTCCTGGAGTCAAGTTTCTGGGGTCGGGAGAGTTGCGATGGCAGGCAATGAAGTGCAAGTGCAGTCAACCGGTGAACAGTCCAAGCCCTTCTCCGCAAACTTGGTCGGGGCGATTTGCTCCGCTGGCGGTCTCTCTATTGCTCTGGTGGCTGTCATCTTCGCTATCGGGATGAGTATTCAGCACAATGCCGACCAGGCTAGCTTGTCCTCAGCACAGAATCCCAGCGGCAGTCTCGAGCCAATTGCCGATTGGCTGGGGCTTGCCATTCGCGGGCTGATGGCCGGTTTCGTGTCGTTCGTTGCGTTTCTGGTTGGATCGGTTTTCTCTTTCACCGGCATGGTTGTCGGCGGCGTTAGTGCGATGAAGTCCCGGGATGGCCACTCCGACTTTGCGCTGATTGCCGGCGCCATCGGCCTTGCCTTGCCAGCCTTCGCAATGTGGCTGATCGCTGCCTAGTGGGGCCGTTTCTCAAAGAGAGCCTCGCAGGACTGTGGAATGTACGCAGTTGGACCGATAATCCGGTTAAAATCTACTTCTTACTAGTGGCATCCTGGTGGTGCGAGTCGCGCGGACACATAGCGTTTTTCACCCGATGAATCGTAAACTCGATTAGGTGCTATCGATTGCTTTGCGGCGCGCAGTGGGCACAGGCCCAGTTCAAGATTCTCGCGGTAACAAATTTTTTTTGGTTTGCACACAATGTCCAGTGAAGCGTTTGATGCGATCGCTCGAGAGTTTGGTGACTTCTGTCAGGGCCAAGGTGATCTTACAGCGGCTGACAGTCATCGTCGCCGCCAGCTTATCGACTCATTCTTGAGTTCACGTCAAAAGCAAATAGGTGAGCCTGTGTCGGGCGCGGAGCTACAGCAGCGGTTGTCCGTAGTGCTGCAGGAATTCTGCGGTGACACCAATGCTCGTAGTGGGCAGGCGGGTTCGTCCACATTGGAAGACGAGAGGGCGAATCCTGACAATGTTCCTCAAGCGGCTGACTCGGCAAGCCCCGGCGGTGTTGATGCATCGGAGTATTTCCCGCCTCTGCCGAGCAAGATTGCTGGTGGCAACCTTGCCAAGGGGAAGTTTGATTCCTCGCGTGCATCTGCAAGTGCGGTCCTCCCACTGCCAGTTCGCTATGAGTCGGTTGGCAAGATTGGCGAAGGAGGTTTGGGGCAAATATGGCGAGTCCGAGACCAGAAGCTAAACCGTGTTGTTGCTATCAAGAGTCTTCGGACGCAGTGGTTTGCAAAGCCTCACACTTGGGAGCGACTACTCCGTGAAGCAGAGTTGGCTGGAAAGCTGCAGCATCCCGGTGTTCCACCGCTCTACGATTCCGGTAGTCTCGATAACGGCGTGCCGTTTTTCAGTATGAAACTCGTGGAAGGGAAGACACTGGCTGAGTTGCTGCGGCAGTCCGCGGAGTGCGGAAGTCCCACTGATTCGCAATTGTTAAGCTACTTTTCTCACGTCGCACAGACCATCGCTTACGCACACCAACAAGGCATTATTCATCGCGACTTGAAACCGCAGAACATTATGGTTGGCCAGTTCGGTGAAGTTCAAGTAATGGATTGGGGGCTGGCAAAGCGATTGGGCGATGCTGATTCGTTGGACTTGAAATTGCAGGGCGGTGAATCTGAGGCTTTGGCAGAGCCGACAGCAAGCATGACGGGCGTCGGCGATGTTCTGGGGACACCAAGCTACATGCCGCCCGAGCAGGCGCGCGGCGAGCGTGATCGTGTTGATCAACGCAGCGACGTTTACAGTTTGGGGGCGATGCTCTACGAGTTGCTGACCAGAAAAAGGCTCTTCGCAGAATGCTCCACAAGCGATGATGTTTTGGTCGCGGTTGCATCGTCTGATTTGAGGGCTTCTCTGCGTCGACTGCAAGACTGTGACGCTGAGCAACAGTTGAAAGACTTGGTCCGAAGCTGTTTGTCGGCCGACCCGAACGATCGTCCAGAAAATGGAGCGGCCGTAGCGAGCGAGTTGGCTGCCTATTTCGAGCGGCGTGACCGAAAATTGCGAGAAGCAAAAGAAGAGCAAGCCAAGGCGGCTCTGATGATTGAAGAAGAAAAGAAACGTCGTCGGATCGCGCTGGGGTTGGTTGCTGTATTGGTTGCCGGCATTGTCGGGACTGCTTTCGGCTTGTATCGAGCTCAGAATCAGTGGCGGCGGGCTGAATTCAATGCTGCCGAAGCAATCGAAAATGAACGACTGGCTGTTGCGAATGCAAAAACGGCTGACGCGAACGCCAAGACTGCTGCCGCCAATGCTAAAGAAGCTGAAGCAAATGCGCAGAAAGCTGAGGCAAACGCTCTGGAGGCAAAGGTCAACGCAGACAAAGCCGAGCAGAATGCTATTGCTGCAGAAAAGGTAGTTCAGGACTTCTACAGTCGCGTGAGCGAGGAGAAGCTGTTCGACACTCCTTCGTTGCAGCCTCTGCGACAAGAGTTTCTAGATTCGGCCCTCGAATTTTACGCCGAACGCCTAGAGGAATCGCCTGACAACTCGCGTGTTCGCTATGCCCATGGCGAACTGCTATACCGGTCTGCGAACGCCACGCTTTCCCGCGGAGAAATACAAGCAGCTTTTGAGTTGAACGAGCAAGCCATTGAGCAGTTGGAGAGTCTGAAAGATTTGCCAGCAGCTCAAGAGGGTGTTCCGGATTTTGCTGAGTGGGCCAAGCCGATTTTGGGCCGAGCGTATTTTCTCCGAGGCGTGGCAATGATGCGGATGGGCAAAGGGCCAGCGTGTATTGAGTGGTTTGAAAAGTCGGAAGCGCTACTGGTTGCCGCGGCTGCGGACAAGACGGCCGATGTAAAAGCAAATCGTTACCTCGGCGAGCTCTACAGCGCATGGGGAGATCTCATGGCTAGTTCGCCTCAGCCTTCTCAAGCCATGCCGCTTTTCGAAAAGGCAAAAATGATTCGCGAGGAAGTTCTCGCGACCGATGATGCCAATGAGTACGACACTTACTCTTTGGCAAGAACGTTTTGGGACATCGGTTATTGCCAACGACGAATGTCATCGCGTGTCCCTTCAGTCGACGAGTGGGACAAGTTGCTTCAGCAGGCACTCGGAAACTATGGTCGGGCCGTCGAAATGTTGGAGCAACTCATTGAAGAGCATCCTGAGTCACTCGCCTTCATGACGACCCTCGGCGATGTTTATAACACGATTGCCGTCGCGCATTCGCACAAGAATGACCGTGGTGGGCGTGCAAAAGAGGAGCGAGTGAAGAACAATGAAAATGCACTGGCGGCATATCAAAAGATGATGGTCGTGCAGCAACGGCTTGTTGACGAAAATCCCGGAATCGAACGGCTTGAATACAATTTAGGCCGCGCATACCTAGGGCTGAGCACGCAATATAAGTTTTTAGAACGATTTGACGAGGCGGAGGTGGCTAGTTCGAAGGCTGTCGAGATTCGGCGACGGCTTGTTGATAAAAATCCTGGTTCGATCCAGTACATGGAAGGGCTAGGCAATGCCTTGACCGGTCTTGGACTGTTGCAGATCAAGATGAGCAAAGGCACAGACGCGTACGCGACTCTTCAGGAATCTGAAGAACTCTATCGAAAGTTGATCGAAAAAGCGCCAGGCAGCGATCGCTTCTTGGGCAATCTGAGTATGACGATTGCAAACGTCGGCCTAGCGCATCAGGAACTTGGCGAGTTCAAAGCTGCTTCGGAAAAGATGCTTGAGGCCGCCGAAGTGAATCCTGGCCAGCCAGATCGCGCCTTTACCATTGCCCGATGCCAGGCACTATTGGCCAAGGCTGCCGCCGAATCGTCCGAACCCGATCAGCAGTTGGTGCTGGCTCTCCAACAACAAGCTGCTGAAACACTCGGGAGCTTGCGGGACATCAAGTTTCTATCGGAAAAGGACTTGCGGGACGCTGCTTTTGAATCACTGGTTGGCAATGAAGATTACGATGCGTTGCGTCGTGAGATCGTAGGGCCTGATGCGGAGCCGTCAGCGGAGAAGTAGCAGCAGTACGCGTTGAACGCAGTCTGTAATCCATTCTTTTTCTTCCGGAATATTCATGGCAAATCGTGTCTTCTTGGGTGGTACAGCGATTCTGCCCGACCGGCTTGTTGAGCGAGCTGCCGTGGTTGTGTCTAGCGGACGCATCGAAATGATCGTCTCATCTGATTGTCTGCCTGACGCTTGTCGTTCGGGCTACGAAATCGTGGATTGCGCAGGGCAGTTCATCGCGCCCGGATTCGTCGACATTCATGTTCATGGCGGCGACGGGGCGGACTTTATGGACGGCACCGTCGATGCGGTAGCAGCGGTGTGCAACGCTCATGCGCGACATGGAACCACAACGCTTTTTGCAACTACGACGACAGGCAGCCAGCAAGAGATTCTGCAGACGATAGATTCAGTCCGCAAGTATCAAGAAGCACCGACTTCGCTGGATATCGCCGGTGTTCACTTGTATGGCCCATACTTTGCCGAGGATAAGGTTGGTTGTCACATTAAGTCTGGTCGTCGAAGTCCACTTGCTGCCGAATTCAAGACCTATTTCGATTCTGGCCTTGTGAGGATTGCAACGTGTGCGGCTGAGCTACCCGGGGCGGCCGATTTTTACGCCGCCGCCATGGAAGCTGGCTGTCTGTTGACTTGCGGGCATTCCAATGCCAGTTGGCCAGAGATGGAGGCAGCTTTTGACCGTGGCGTAAGGCATGTTGACCATTTTTGGTGCGCGATGAGCAGCGTGCCAAGTTTGCGGGCTCGGTTTGGAACACCCATGCAAGCCAGCATGGCCGAGTATGTGCTTATGAACAAGGAAATGAGCACGGAAGTCATTGCAGATGGTCACCATCTTTCACCCGAGTTGATGGAGTTTGCTTACCAAATGTTGGGCCCCGACCGTCTCTGCTTGGTGACGGATTGCAATCGCGCGTTGGATATGCCGCCAGGTGACTACCGTTTCGGGAATTTGGAAACGGGCAGCATGTTCGAGAGCGACGGTCAAGTTGGTTGGGCGCCAGGGAAGACTAGCCTCGCCAGTTCGATTGTTGGCATGGATCACATGGTGCGGACAATGTTTCAGCAGACCACGGCAACACTTCCCGAAGTGGTGCGAATGGCGAGTCTCACTCCGGCTCGCCGCACCGGAATCGACGGGCGTGTTGGAAGCCTTCAGCCAGGCAAGCAAGCGGACTTGCTTGTGCTATCACAAGACTTACAGGTGCAGTCGGTGGTGTATTCGCAAGACGAGCAGCGATCATAGTGGTTTACGTTTTCGTGCATCAGAACTTAGAAAGTCTCGACTTTTTCTGTCGGGGGTGGATTTTACCCATGCTTGTGGATAGTCGATCGTCGGCATGCTGGTAGTGACTGAATTATTCGAGCGCGGTTGAAATGAAGTTGTTTCTTAGGCTGCGCAGGCCGTGGAGCACTACGATATGGACGACGGCGAGTATGTCGTCGTTGCCGTAGACGTGCTGCCAGTGTACGAGTGTGTAGAGGCTGGGCGAGGCGGCACGCGCATAATTTCTAGTCGGTCACTTGGTGCACAACGAGAAAGTTGTGGGCATTGTCAATGACACCAGTGCCTGTGACGAATACAACGTGGTCGCCAGCGTGCAAATAGCCTTGGCTCTTGCCCCAACTGATGACGTCTTCAATCAAGTCATGGGGGTCGTCCATGTGGTCAACCTCGTGAGGCATGATGCCCCAAAACAGAGCCATTCGCCGGAGTGTGGCTGGGTTGTCGCTGACGCCCAGAGTTGGAATGAAGTTGCGTTGCTTGGCCTTCACCCAAGCGGTACCACCGGTTTGACTGGCAACCACAACCAATTTTGCATTGATTGAGTTGGCGATGTTTGCCGCATTGTGAGTGACTGCCGAAGTGACTGGATGGACGCGATGCGAAGATGCCAACTGTGGTTGCATGGGCATGTCTTTGAGCATTTTTTCCGTGTGCCGCATGATGCGGTCCATCGTATCCACGGCGGCCACCGGGAAATTGCCAATGGCTGTTTCGCCGCTAAGCATGCATGCGTCTGCACCGTCTAAGATCGCATTGGCCACATCGCTGGCTTCGGCGCGAGTCGGCCGACTATTGTTGTGCATGCTCTCCAGCATTTGGGTAGCAACAATCACCGGTTTGAGCTTTTGTTTGCATATGTTAATGATGTCCTTCTGTGCGACAGGTGTTTCGGCGACGTCAATTTCGACTCCCAAATCACCTCGAGCGACCATGATGCCATCGGCGGCTTCGACAATCTCGTCCAGACAAGCCATCGCTTCACGTTTTTCGATTTTCGCAATCACCAGCGCTTGGCAGTCATGAGAGGCCAGCAAGTCCTTCAGCGAAAGCACGTCTTGCGCACTTCGCACAAAACTGAGGCTGATGAAGTCGATTTCGTTGTGTGCACCCCAGATCGCGTTTTCAATATCCTCAGGACGCATCGAAGATACACTGAGTGCTACACCTGGGAGATTGACGCCCTGGCGGCTGCGAACGACTCCTGCGGTCAAAGCACGGCACTTAGCCTCGTCCTTAGCCTTGCTGATCACTTGCAACGAAATGGTTCCGTCGGCAAGCATGATGTTGTCGCCAACTTTGATTTCGTCGATTAATTTGCCGTAAGTGCAACACAGCTCGCCCGGATTGCTTGCTTGCTCACCACGAACGATCGACAATTCGGCTCCGACTTCGACCTCCATGGGGTCTTCAGCTAGCCTGCCCAGGCGGATTTTTGGTCCGGAAAGATCCAAGAGTACCGCGACCGGATATCCAGTTTTTTGACGAGCCGCGCGGATGTTGGTCAGCAGGCGTTCAAAGTCGGCTTGGTTGCCGTGTGCTGCGTTGATGCGAAAAACGTTGACGCCATGTTCGATCAGCTCGACAAGTTTCTCAGTCGAATCGCATGCAGGACCGACCGTTGCGACGATTTTTGAACGGGCTTCGTCAAGACTGGGACGCATCAATGCCATAAGGACTTTTCCTGTTGTCGTTGATTCAAAATCAAATGGACCGGCAATAGTCTATGAACTCACGTGCCAGTCGACCATTGGTCCAGGCGGAGCATCTTCCAATGTTAAGACGCTTCATGTAGGCTCAGTCGCGAGATTTGGTTCAATTGGGCAAAATGAACGGGATTTGGGACGCGTAGAATGCCAATGGCAACGCTAGATGGAGCAGAGGCGGTGGTCTGTGGCGCAACCAGTGGCCTCGGTCTGGAGATCGCTCGCGGTATTGCAGCTCGCCACGCAAAGAAAGTGTGGTTGTTGGCGCGAGACGCGGCGCGCGCCGAATGCGCTCGCGAAATGCTTGCAAAGGAATTCCCTAAGGTTGAATTTTTAGTTCACTTGATCGATATGGCAGTCGACAGCCAAGTTGCCGCTTTTTCAAGCTTGGTAGCCGATGTTGATCTGGTGGTCCAGGCCGTTGGGGCCAGCGATCGGGGAACGCTCGCAGATCTGACGCCAGAGCGGTATGAATATTTGCATCGGACCAATGTGCTTCCGGCCCTCACGGCGGTCCGCCATTTAGTTGGCAGCTTGCAGCAACGTAAAGGAAGTTTGGTCTTGATCGGATCTTTGGCGAGTAAGTTTGCGCCGCGATATTTGGGCGGATACGCTGTCGTTAAACACTCTGTTGCTGCTGTTGCACAGCAAGCAAGGTTAGAAAATGAAGCATCGGGCGTGCACGTTATGCTGGTCTGCCCAGGACCGATTAGCCGCCCTGACGCTGGGAGTCGCTACAAAGAGATGGCACGCGAGAGTGGAGTCCCTGCGGAAGCTCTGGCACCTGGTGGAGGTGCAAAGATCAAGGGGTTGGATCCTGAGCGGTTAGTCGGCGATATTCTCAACAGCGTGCTGGCTGGCAAGCGCGAGATCATTCGCCCTCGCAAAGCACGGTTGCTCGCCATTCTTGCCGCAATAAGCCCTCGGCTCGGGGATTGGATCCTACGCAAGCAGTCCAGCTAGCTCGAAGAGCTGTGATTCGCCTCCGTCGGCATCCTCGAATCGCAATAAGTCATGGCTTCAATTGATTGAGTGCATTGTTCTTTGTAGGATGGGTAAAACCCATCGCTCTCACTCAAATTGTGAATCAGGTTGCAGCCATTCATGCACCGGCACGGTCACGAGACCAGGAAGTGATCCAAGTAGGTAGCTGGCGGTTGAGCGTAGCGAGACGACGGCAAGCCAGTCGCGGGTGTCACCAAAATATCACCCTTTGACTAACGAAGACCAGCCACAAGAAGGACAAGGAACACAAAAGTCT
>CAYPLE010000008.1:97957-104020 GCA_964411445.1 uncultured Pirellulaceae bacterium | reverse complement strand
GATTGGCTCCGGAGGAGCCCTCGTGAATAGCTCGGGGCGGAAGCCCCGAGAACACAAGCGTACACGCGAACCGCCCCGGAGGGGCCGTCGTGGGATGGATCGAAATCCGATGCCAGCCGTTTGATAATGATTGCGATCGAATGAACGTCGACGTTCGTTTCACGCCTGCGGATTCTCGTCGGCCCCGTCCGGCCCCTCCGGGGCGATTGCCGTGATGGCATTGCGATCTCAGGGCGATTGCCGAGAATCAATGCCAGCACAAAAAAGCCTTGCAATCAAGTTCAGTGAGCACTGAAAGCGGACACGCGTTGCTGGATGAGAATTTGGATGATGACGCGGTTACGACTTCGGTGACGTTTCGAGTTCCCGCTGCACCTGTTCGACTTCACGATAGTAATCGGCGCGGACGAGCCAGCCTGCGGAGTCTTCGTCCAGCAAGACTGTAACCTTGGGGTGCATCTGGAGAGCTGAGGCTGGGACGTTGGCGGACACTGGACCTTCGATAAAGCTCCTGACTGCGGATGCTTTGGATTTGCCGGTGGCGAGTAGCAAAATGCGGTCGCTGTCGAGAATCGTACCGATGCCAACCGTAATCGACAGCTTGGGTACTTGGTCTACGGAATCGAAAAATCTCGCATTGTCGCTTCGAGTGCGCTCGGTGAGCGTCTTGATGCGCGTTCGGCTGGCGAGACTGGAACCGGGTTCATTGAAAGCAATGTGCCCATCGGTTCCGATTCCCAGTAGCTGCAGATCGATTCCACCCGAGTCGTCAATCCGCCGCTCGTAGTCGTCACAGGCAGCTTCGAAATTTTCTGCTGTTCCATCTGGCAAGAAGCACTTGTTCAGGTCAAACCCTGCTTTACCGAACAGATTCTGATGCATAAAAGTGCTATACGACTGCTCGTGATCTTTCGGCAGGCCAACGTATTCGTCGAGGTTGAATGAAGTAACCTGCGAGAAATCTACTTCGTCCGCTTCGTATCGCTGGACAAGGCATCGGTAGGTGGCGAGAGGAGTGCCGCCAGTCGCCAGCCCCAGGACACTTTGCGGATTATCCTGCACTTGCCTGCAAATGATTTCGGCAGCTCGTTGTGCTACCGCCGCGGCATCTTCCAAAATGACGACTCGCATGATTCCTTCTTTCGCTTCATTGCGGTAGGACAAGTTCGATCATGGACGTGCGTTTGGGTGAAGGTCGCACGTCGCGGGGTCCTGAGACGTAACCCGCCTGCCAAAAACCGCGTCGACAGGTTACGATCGCGGGCTTAATAAACTAACAGCGCCAAGCTCGCTTGGGCAGTAGGACCTTGGATAAGCGGACAACCGGCCTCCTGCCTTTTGTTGTCGCTTCGGTTCACCCCTTCACGCGTCATTTGCTCTCACTCTTGGAGAATGAACCCTTGGAACAGTCATTCGTCGCTTGGGCCAAGATGCGCGCCCGACGGTTACCGGAAGTCAAGTTAGGAATCGGTGATGATGCTGCCGTATTGGCCGCCACCGCGACCGACACGGTTGTAACAACGGACAGCCAAATGGAAGGGATCCATTTCCGCTTGGCAGAGGTTTGTCCGCGGCGAGTTGGTCGCAAACTGGTGAACGTCAATTTGAGCGATTTAGCGGCCATGGCGGCTCGCCCCACGGCGGTCTTCCTATCCCTGTGCCTTCCCGAATCTGCAACAGAGGTCTCACGGGGTAATTCAGGAGGTGAAACGACGATGCTGGCCAGTGATGCGTTGGCAGCCGAGTTGTATGAGGGGGTTTGCGAAGCACTTGAGGAACATGCTGTTGCACTTGCCGGTGGTGACACCAATTGCTGGTCAGGCCCGTTGGCTTTGCACCTGACAGCCGTTGGCGAAGTTGTTGATGGGCAAGTATGGAGACGTGACCGAGCCCAGGCAGATGACCTTATCGTTGTGACTGGACCACTGGGGGGGAGCATTCTTGGTAAGCACCTTGATTTCACGCCCCGCCTGGATCTTGCTGATCAGTTGCGTAGCCGCGACGTGGTGCATGCCGCCATGGACATCAGCGATGGACTCAGTGTCGACTTGCTTCGCATGTGCGATGCATCGCATTGTGGAGCAATCTTAAAACTAGACGACATTCCCATTGCCGATGCGGCCAAGCGGTTGTCTGAGACGAGTGGCAAAATGCCGGTGGAACATGCTCTTGGTGATGGAGAAGACTTCGAACTATTGCTTGCCGTTCCACCGAATCGCTTGTCCGACTTGCAAGCGACCGTGGGGCGGGATTCGGCAATTGTGGTTGGGGAATTCACCAGCCGCACCGGCCTTTGGGCTAGGGAAGGGGGCCGCATTCGACAGTTGACTTCCAGCGGCTATGTCCACGGCCGCTGACGTCGACTGCTGGCCTGGATAGCAAGTTGTGATGCGACACTGAATTTAACAATGAAAACCCAGGGATCTGTAGCCAGACCCACTGCGAGAATTGAGGGATCTGGAACCAGATCCACTGAGAGACTTGAGAGATCTGTAACCAGAACAGTACGCAAGAGCTTGGATCTGGGACGAGATTCGCACCAAACGCGCGGGGTACTCTGTTAAGCGGCGCGGCGTTGTCCTGCTGAAGCCGAAGATTGCATCAAGCTGTAAAGCTGCCTGGCCGTCGGACTGTGCGAAGCCCCCTGCATGGCCTTGGCAAGTGGCGTAGCCAAGAACTGTTCGCCGATTAAGAGTGCCAGGACTCGGGCTAGCCCACGCATATCGGCGGACAGCGCTTCCGCTTCGCCGATGTGATGTTGATCTAACAAAGCGATGTCCCCAAGGCCGGCCAGGTAGACTTGATTTGTCGAGTCGATCAATACATGGTCTGCTCGAAGTGCTCGGTGCGCACAACCTTCATCGTGCAGATCGGCCACTGAAGCAACAATGCGTTCAGCCACATCCAAACGAGCTACAACCGGTTGGCCGGTTACGTCTAACCACTCGTCCAGCGTTTGTACGTCGAGTCGTTTGTAGACGATGATTGGCAGCTCACAGTCGAGCCGTCCACCAACGGGTCGTTGAATACCGGCAGCGGCACTTTGCAGTCCTACGACCGCTTGGCGGCAGAATTGATCATGCGCGGGTGAGTCAACTTGGCCGACAAACAACTTGCCAAAGTGCGTAAACCTCGCCTCACCGTCCACCGAGGAACAGAAACAGCGACGCCGACTGGAATCCAGTGAGTCGATTCGCCAGTGAAGGTTCCAATGGTCGACGTCTGAGCCAGGCAATGTTTGACGTGACAAAGATGGACGCAGGTGTTCCAAGCGATCGAATCTCCGATTGAGAACTTGCTTTGCTGGCAATTTCCGAGAAATGGCCACCCAGCTCTTTTCGGAATACTCTTGCGCTTCTGTTCACGAAATCAAAGCGAATGGAAATCTGTAACAGTCGTCGCATGTCGGTAAGATTTGCGTGCCGTCAATTCGGAATGGCAACAAGCAAATTGGCTGGGCAGAACGGCCCCGAACTGACTGGACTTCCTAGCCCTTGCGTCCGAGCTTCAGAACCGTTTTAAACTCACTTGCCGAAACGGGTTGGACGCTCAAGCGCGAGCCTTTTTGTAGGAGCGTCATTTTCTCCAGAGCCTTGACTTCCCGAAGCTCAGGCAAACCGATCACTCGCTCAAACTTTTCTACGAACTTGACGTCCACCATCATCCAAGTCGGCGAACTCTTTTTGCTCTTAGGATCGAAGTGTTTGTCCTTCGGATCGAAAGCCGTGTGGTCTGGATAGCCTTCACGCACGATCTCACAAACGCCAGCAACTCCAGGTGGCTTGGCGTTGCTGTGATAGAACAATACTTGATCGCCGACTTTCATTTCGTCGCGCATGGTGTTTCGAGCTTGATAATTCCGCACGCCGTCCCAACATGTTGTTTGATCATCTGACGCGATCAAATCGTCAATGCTGAAAACATCCGGTTCGCTTTTCACGAGCCAGTACTTTGCCATCTTTGCCCCCAGAAAACTCGTTTGGTGATCGTGAAGTCACGGAAACTGAAAAGCTTGACAGAGATCAGGCTGCTTGCAAGCACGGCTTGGGGCAATTCGTGACCTTGATCTCGCTACCGCCCCCAGTTCTCGTCTTGGATCTGGTTACATATCTACTGTGAACGGCAACGGAAAAAGAGCGGCGTGACTTACGCATTGTTCTTGTTGCGTTCGTAGGCTGTTAGTCTTCGATCGAGCGCGGCGGCGAACGCTTTCTTGTCGAGTTCATTGAAGGGGGCTGCGCCGCCAGTGGTGACACCGCTGCCACGCAGATTATCCATGAAGTCGCGCATTGAGAGACGGCTGCGAACCGTATCGGCCGTATATTCGGCACCGCGAGGATCGATCGCGCATATGCCCAGTTCAACCAACTCGGCGGCCAGAGGGAGGTCTGCGGTGATCGCAATGTCGCCGGGCACCGCAGTTCGAGCAATGTACTTGTCGGCTTCATTTGCGCCATGCGGCACAATAATCGACTGCACTCGCTTGAGGTTGGCAGGAAAGCCAATGCGTTGATTGGCCACCAACATGACATCGAATCCGCGTCTTGCTGAAGCGCGGAAGACGATCTGCTTCACCTCGCCAGGGCAGGCATCTGCATCGATCCAAATTTTCATGACAAGGCTGTTTCCAGTACTCGACCCTAAGATCGGATCTTGAGTGGCGAGGTTGAATCGGTGAGCGGCAGCCAGCTCATTGGTAAGCTGGCCACGTAAATGCCTAGGGTCTCGAAGTGAACGGCTCCCCAGGCGAACCTGCATGTTCGAAGCAATGTGGGTGCCTTCGATCGATCACGCCGGACAACATGGTTTCGGGACAACATTGTTACCGTCAGAATGCGATTAATCCAGCTAGCGCGTCATAACCGCGTGTGCGAATTTCTCGTCCTCCTCACCTGAATGCATTCTTCTCGCAAAGCCGACTTGTCACCAGCATTTTGTGGACTGGAACAAAATCTGCAGGAAGGCGGTATTCGCCAGCAACGTCGAGTTCAGAAAGCGCCCCATTGTCTGGGGGAAGTTCCATTACTTTGACCAACAGGGCTAAAGCTTCACGAAAGTTTTACGCTTCTGTCTGCAAATTTGTCTCACCCCCAGAGATCATGCTAGCAATCACTTCAGAAGAATTTGAAATCAACCGCAAACGTAACCGCCGGTCTGATTGGCATTTGCCAGTAGGTCCGGATAGAGCAATTTTTTCGAACGAGACACGGGCTTTCAGAATTCTGTGGACCCAACGTGTCACAGGTCGACGCGATACTAGGAACCGTCAAGCAATGGATTTCCTTGCGGCTCTAGCGATGGCGGGGATTTGAGCAAACGATCCCCCACCAAATTTCGCGAGCAATCGGTTAACTCTCCAAGATGGACTTTTATTGATGCCCAAGTTTTACGTTACATGTGGTTCCCAGCAACAAGTTGTCGCGTGTGAAAATGCCCAACAGGCTGCTTTCAAAGTGATTGATGATTGCCTATCGGCACACATGTGGATTTATGACGACGCGGAATTGACCGAGCAAGATCGCCGCGATCACCTGGTACTCGAAGCACTCCTTCACCTTGGCACATCCGTCGACGTGAGCGAGCGTGGCAATGGTCGCTGCGAAGCTGGACAATTTGAAGTGCCACGAATGATCGACCAATGGCACAAGCTGATGACCAGCCTAGCCAGAGTGCTGTCCGACCATGGCCTGGACGAAAGCCGAGTCCTTCCATCACTGCCGGAATTCACCAAGTCGCGACGACAGCCCAAATAGGCGGTCCATCGGCTGACATAGCGACATTCCAATGAGAATTGGCTATCGATCCGCCGCGGTGAAGAAGCTTCCCATTGGAGGCAAACCGAGCGCGATGCCTCTGGATCGACTTTACGTCAGGACAACCTTGCGGGCAAAGCACTGCTGGGCCAGGACATTTGCGGAGCGATCGTTCGTACGATGCATTCGCGGCTTGCAGCCCTTCTGAGCAGCGGTTTCGGCTGCCCAAAAATTTGCCGCAGGGCTTCTCATGACTGCTTCTCATGACTGCTTCTCATGACTGCTTCTCATGACTGCTTCTCATGACTGC
>CAYPLE010000008.1:86837-97857 GCA_964411445.1 uncultured Pirellulaceae bacterium | reverse complement strand
TGCTTCTCATGACTGCTTCTCATGACTGCTTCTCATGACTGCTTCTCATGACTGCTTCTCATGACTGCCCACTCGACACTCGCATCGGAGTGCCGATAATCTGCGAAACGAAGAATCTAAGCGTTTCGACTTTGCTGACGGCGTCCAGTGGCTGCCGATTCAATGCAATTGAGCCAGCAAAGCCTGAAAACGAGAAACCGAATCAGGTAAACACAAGGAGCCTCGAGAGGCCATGGCGAAGAAGACAATTGCAGATGTCGACCCACAGGGCAAAGTTGTACTGATGCGGGTTGATTTCAACGTCCCGCAAAATGCTGATGGTGTGATCACAGACGACCGGCGGATCCGCATGGCGATGCCAAGTATTGAAAGTGTTGTCCAGCGCGGCGGAAAAGTCGTGCTGATGAGCCACATGGGTCGCCCGAAGGGCAAGGGCGTTGAACCAGAATTTTCCCTCAGTGGCGCAGCCAAGCGACTCGGTGAATTGCTTGGCAAAGAAGTTGGCTTCGCGAGCGACACCGTCGGCGCTGACGCCGAAGCAAAGATCGGGCAAATGTCCGACGGCGACGTGTTGGTTCTGGAGAATTTACGATTCAACGCTGGAGAAAAATCCGGCGATGCTGACTTTGCTGGCAAGCTAGCGGGGTGGGCAGACATTTACTGCAATGACGCCTTCGGCACTTGCCATCGAACGGACGCTTCGATGGTAGCCGTTCCTGAGGCCATGACTGGCAAGCCGCGTGTTGTCGGCTTTCTGGTTGCCAAGGAGATTGAATACCTGAGCGACACGATTTCCTCTCCGAAGCGGCCGTTTGTTGCCATTTTGGGTGGAGCCAAGGTCAGCGACAAGATCAACGTTATCAATAACCTACTCGGAATCTGCGACTATGTTCTGGTCGGTGGTGCGATGGCTTACACCTTCTCACTTGCCAAGGGCGGGCAGACGGGCGAGAGCTTGATCGAAGAAGACAAAGTCGAGTTGGCAAAAGAGCTGATGGAAAAAGGTGGCGAGAAGCTGGTCCTGCCAGTGGACACGCATTGTGGCGACGCTTTTTCTTCGGACTGCAACAAGCAAATTGTTGCATCGGGAGAAATCCCCGACGGCTGGGAAGGCCTCGACATCGGTCCGAAAACCCAAACCAAGTACGCTGACCTGCTTGCAAGTGCCAAGACAGTTGTCTGGAATGGGCCAATGGGGGTTTTCGAAATGCCACCGTTTGACGAAGGGACGAAGGCGGTTGCGAAGGCCATCGCCGACAGCGACGCAACCAGTATCATTGGAGGTGGTGACTCGGCTGCAGCCGTTGAACAACTCGGTTTCGCGGACCAGGTAACGCACGTTTCCACGGGCGGAGGTGCTAGCCTAGCCATGCTAGAAGGCAAAGCGTTTGCAGCCGTTGACCTGCTCGACGATGCCTAAGCCCGCCTGCGGTTTTAGACCGTAACGCAAGGGCGCGATCACGGCATGACGGTTGCCGCGGCGGCCACGAGAAAGACATCCTACAACAGCCAGCGAATTTTCCGCTGGCTATTTTTTTGCCACTATCCCAAAGGCCCTGCTTAAGCTGCTGCTTCGAGCGCAACGACCAGAACGTAGCAGCGGATTTTCCCAAAAGGGCTAGATCAATAGCCCGTTACGCATCGGGGCTCGTTTCCGCTGCTTGAAAAACGGACTTCAGGCACAGGGCAAATCACTTCAACGTTAAGAAAAGTAGCTTGGCCGACCCGGCAAGAACTGCTTGGAATCGACTGGGGACAACCGAGCTTATGCAATTTCAAACTCATCTTTTTGCGTTGACTGCTGGCTCGCAAATGATGAATCTTCTTGCAGAATGTTGTATAGTAGACCGCCCGCGAAGCGGTTTGCTATAGTAGGAAAGGCAGCGAAGCGGTTTGCTATGATAGGACAAGCAGCGAAGCGGTTTGATAATGTAGCATGACGGCAAAACGGTTTGCTTTGATGCGACTGCTCAACCGACAGAGCGCAAACTCTAGCTTCGGAAGGCCTAAAGAACGCATGGCCGTGCCCGTTGCGAAAGTCGGCAGCACATTCGACATAGCAACTTCATCTCGTGGACGGTGAAACGGCTCCTGCCCCAACCAATGTCACTGAAGGACGCTCTTAATGATGACTCCGAAGATCTTTTCTTGTGCATTCTTGCTTGCATGCTTTCTGGGCACTTCAGCCAATGTTTGGGCGATCGAAGTTGGCGCGAAAGTTGAATTCGTTCGTGCAGGGCAGAAGATATCCGGCACCGTTGTCGGCGTACGTGCCGGGGGCAAATTTGCCGAAGTCGAAGCGATGCACGCGGGACAGACTCATAAGATCATTGTGCTTGCAGACAGCCTGACAGAGGTCGCCATGCCTTCGTCGGGTGGCGCGAGGACCTGGCGCGATGCCTCAGGCAAGTTTGAAATTGAGGCAACCCTGCATGCCCAATCGGCTTTTGAGGTGACGCTCAAGAAGCAGGACGGATCGCTGATCAAGGTGCCGCTGAGCAAGCTGTCTGCCGACGACCAAGAATATGTCGCTTCCATTGAAACTACCAACGAAAATCCGTTTGCTGGCGGCTCCTCTGGTTCAAACGCGATGAGCGGTGATGCAGCAAGCGGTTCCGGTGGATCTCTTCGCATGCCGCCAGCAGCCACGTTCCGCAGTTCGACCACAGTCTTGATGAAAACAGAATCGGCCCCGTCAAACTACTCACCCGACCCAAGTTCGATCGACCTCAGCCAAATCGATAATGCGGCGATGCCAGTTCCTGAAGTTCCCAATGGGGCCCGACTTGCACGGCCACTGTTCATCAGCCCTGACGGAACAACACTTTGCTTCCAAGCTCGAAACGGAGAACGCCGAACGCAAAGTGACAGCGACCGTTACACACAAATTCACCTAATCGACGGCAAGAAACGATCCACCAACATGGTCGGCGAAATCAAAGGCGAATCGATTTGGTTGTGTTCAGGTGATCCCGTGTCGGGCAATGTCTTGGGAGCTGTCATGAAGCACGGTGATGAAAAATCCAATAGTCTGTGCGTGATTGAAGGAATCGCCAACGGTTCGCCTCGCATTGCTGCTCACTGGCGATTGTTTAAGGACGCCGACAAGGCCGACTACGTTGTGTACCGCAAGATTCTTCCCAATGGCATGGTGTTGGTCTGTTGTGCCGGCAAGCTTCGAGCTTACGACTACAAGCGTCAGCAAGAGGTGTGGACCAGTGACATGGCCGCCTTCAGCGAACCGGCTGTTTCACCTGGCGGGAAATACGCTGCTGTGTACGCCGACCGAGGCGTTATGATTGTTGAGACTCAGTCAGGAAAAGTTCTCGGCGGGATTCCGGTTGGATTCATCGGAGCAGTGTGCTTGGGATTCAATTCGGACGCAACACAGTTGGCAGTCGCCAGCGGGCAAGAGGTGCGAATATTTGACGTCGCAACGGCCCAGCAGGTTTACTCTCACGAAGCGAATACGTCCCTGGCCAGTCACGGCAAACCTGTCTTCTGGGTCGGCGAAAACCAGCTTTTGCTGCCTTCCGGCATCCTGCTTGATTCCGAACAGGATCTCATTCTGTGGAAGTACAACATCACCAATGACGGCGTCGATTTCACGGACGTGGAACATCATGGCTTGCTAGCCTTTGAAGGCAGTAAGCGTTTTGCCATCGTTCGCTTGCCCCATGCCGCTGCTCTCAATGCTGCCCCGGGCAACAATTCGAATCTGGTTGCGATCGGGCCTGGCGACCCGATTAGCATCGTTTTCCAGGGAGGCGATTTTTCTGCTGACTCACGGAAAATTGAGGCAGCGATGCGGAAAGCCATTGAAAACTCAGGCTATCGCGTCACGCAGAATGCGCAAAACCAAATGTTCATTTCGATAACTCGTGGAAAGCCGAGAACGGAAACGTATCGAACCATCGGCTATGGAGGCTCAGAGAGCGTGACTTTCACACCTGTGACTTCGAAAGTCGAATTGAAACAAGCTGGAAAAACGATCTGGCAACGCTCGACAACAAGCGGTCTGCCTTACTTCTTGCACGACGATTCGCTCGAAAATGCGGCCCGACGAGCAGAAAAGCCCAACGTTGGGTTCTTTGAAAATATGAAGCTACCGAAGCAGTTACTGAAGCCCGAGTACCAACAAGGCTTCGGCTCAAGCATCGTTTCGGCACTTGGAATCGCAGGGTAATTTCCTGCCGGGCAATCTATTTTGGATTCTCTTTTCGGCCTGCCTTACCCAATCGGTCCGGCATTTGTAGAATTTGAGTGGTTAATTGAGGGGGTAATTTTCGATATTACCCCTACATTCTGCCAGATTGCGGCCGTCATGGTCTTCGCTTTCTGCCCAGACGCTCAAGTTTAGCTTTCTTAACAGGCTCGATCTGAATGTCCTCCGACGCCTCCTCGGCATCTGCCAAAGCAGTAGAAGTAGTCAGTGGTATCACCGTTCGTCTCGCAGGAGACTCTGGCGACGGTATGCAATTACTGGGTACACAACTCACCAATACATCAGCGCTGAGCGGCAATGACGTCGCCACCTTTCCGGATTTTCCGGCCGAGATTCGCGCTCCGCGCGGTACGCGGGCGGGGGTGAGCGGTTTTCAGGTGCAGTTTGCATCGCACGAGGTGCATACGCCTGGCGATACACTCGACGCGTTGGTTGCAATGAACCCCGCCGCGCTGGTCACCAATTTGGATGACCTGCGCAAGGGCGGCCTGTTGATTGTCAACGAAGATAGCTTCGAATCAAAAGACCTCAAGCTGGCGGCGTTGTCATCCAATCCGCTGGAAGAGCCCTGGACGGAAAACTATCGCGTCGTCAAAGTGCCGATGACGAAGCTAACGCGCGAAGCCGTCAAAGAACATGGCCTCAGCGTGAAGGAATCTGACCGCTGCAGAAACTTCTTCGCGATGGGCTTGGTCTATTGGCTGTATGGACGCAGCATGGAAGCCACTCTGCGATTCATCGACAACAAATTTGGCAAACTGCCGGCAGTCCAAAAGGCCAATGAAAGTGCTCTTCGGGCTGGCTGGGCCTTCGGCGAAACCACCGAATTGCTCGGAGCTTCCTACCAGGTCGAGAAGGCTGATCTGCCACCTGGCCAGTATCGCAACATCATGGGCAACCAAGCACTCGCTTGGGGCCTGATGACAGCATCCAAGCTCAGCGGCAAGGAACTGTTTTACGGCTCCTACCCGATCACGCCAGCCAGCGATATTTTGCACGAGCTGTGCAAGTACAAGAATTACGGCGTGTGCACGGTTCAAGCGGAAGATGAAATCGCCGCAGTCTGTGCTGCCATCGGAGCGGCCTACGGTGGATCGATGGCCGTCACAACCAGCAGTGGTCCGGGCATCGCTCTCAAGGCGGAGGCGATGGGCCTGGCCGTCATGATTGAACTTCCTTTGCTAGTGATTGATGTGCAACGTGGTGGTCCAAGCACTGGTCTACCAACGAAGACTGAACAAGCAGATTTGCTGCAGTTGCTATTCGGACGCAACGGCGAAGCTCCCGTCCCAGTTCTTGCGGCCCGAAGCCCTGGCGATTGCTTTGCAACCGCTATCGAGGCTTGGCGTATCGCTACCCAGTTCATGGTTCCCGTAGTGATCCTGTCCGATGGCTACATTGCCAATGGTTCGGAGCCTTGGGCCATCCCAGATGTTGACCAGATCCCACCGATCAAGGTCGAACACCCGAGTGCGTCGAGCGACGGCAGTGAGTTTCTTCCGTACAGTCGCAATGAAGACCTCGCGCGGCCTTGGGCCATCCCAGGGACTCCTGAGCTCATGCACCGCGTGGGCGGCTTAGAGAAGCAGGACGGGACCGGCAACGTCAGCTACGACCCAGAGAACCACGAAAAGATGGTCCATCTGAGAGCTGAAAAAGTGGCAGGAATTGCCAAAGTCATCCCACCGCAGGAGGTCTTCGGACCAGCGTCCGGCGACTTGCTAGTGCTCTCTTGGGGCGGCACCTATGGAACGTGCCACACTGCCGTCTCGCGAGCAATCGACGGCGGCTCACAAGTTGCTCACTGCCACCTGCGACACATGAATCCCTTCCCATCCAATTTGGGTGAAATCCTGGGACGCTACAAGAACGTACTCATTCCAGAGTTGAACATGGGGCAGCTTCGAATGCTGATCCGTGACAAGTTCTTGGTGGACGCCATCGGATTCAACAAAGTGCAGGGTAAGCCATTTTCGATCTCCGAACTGGTCGAAAAAATCACTGAACTCGCCCCGACACGTGCTGAACTCAAATCGGCCGTCTAGTTCGCTGTCACAGCAGCATTCTAGCCGCTGTGACGCGATGCTCCATTCGAAAACACAATTGCTGACCAAACAACTGCTTTCACGCAGGTATCCAAATGAGCACGTCACTTCCCGTACTAAAAGCAACCGACTTTGCCAGCGACCAGGACATTCGATGGTGCCCCGGATGCGGCGATTACTCCATCCTGGCTCAGATGAAGAAGATGCTCCCAAGCCTGGGGCTCCCGCTTGAGGAAATCGTCTTCATCTCCGGCATCGGCTGCTCCAGCCGATTTCCGTACTACATGAACACGTACGGAATTCACAGCATCCACGGACGTGCACCAGCGTTCGCAACAGGCCTGCGAGTGGCCCGCCCAGACTTGAAAGTATTCGTCATCACCGGTGACGGCGACTCGCTCAGCATCGGTGGAAACCATTTTGTTCACCTGCTTCGCCGCAATGTGGACGTGACGTTGGTTCTTTTCAACAATCGGATCTACGGCCTAACCAAAGGTCAGTATTCGCCAACGAGTCCTGAAGGGCAGGTGACCAAGAGTACCCCCATGGGTTCGGTCGACCACCCACTGAATCCAATTTCAATCGCGCTCGGTGCCGAAGCCGGATTCATTGCTCGAAGTGTGGATTCGAACATTAAACACCTGGGTGAAACGCTTTATCGAGCTGCTCAACATCGCGGCACCTCGGTCGTGGAAGTTTACCAGAATTGCAATGTCTTCAACGATGGTGCGTTCAGCTACGCTCAGGACAAAGCAACTCGTTCTGACACGACAGTGGAACTGGAACACGGCAAGCCGATGATCTTTGGTGCGAATCGCGACAAAGGCATTCGGCTCAACGGTTTCTCACCAGAAGTTGTAGATCTGAATAATGGCGGAGTAAGCCAGGACGACCTGCTATTCCACGATGAACAAGCAGATTCTACGCTGGTGCACATCTTGGCCAAAATGCGACATCCTGATTTCCCGGAGCCGATCGGCGTTTTCCGAGCCGTCGAAGCAGAGATCTTTGAAGATGGTGTTCGAGGCCAAGTCGAAGCCGCCGTCGAGAAAAAGGGGGCAGGGGACCTCAACAAGCTATTCTCGAGTGGCGACACCTGGAACGTCGCCTAACGAGTGTCGCCGGACGCTGTGAGTCGCACAGACTCGCAGCGCGTTACACCCAATGAATCGCAGGCTCAACCAGGCGCACAACTGCCCCGCCGGGCACTCGCCGCGACGGCTGAAATTCTACTTTCCGTCGGCTACCTGCAGAATCACGTGCATCGAACTTGAGTTTTCTGGGAAGCTGATTTTCGACGCGACAAATTCGCGATCAGGGTCATCAAACTCGCCTTCGGCATCGCGCATCTCTGGCCACCGCGAATACAGGTCACCGACCTTTCGCGTTTCGGCGGAACGCTTTGGGGCACTCGAATCGAAGATAACGTTTTCGTGATCGTCAACGAGTACCAAACGGAATTTCGTCCCAATCATCTGCAACTCAGGGCCAATCAGATTGCCTACTTCGGATTCAGCCAACACCACACCAAAGGGTTCTTCGGTGTTTGAATCGAACACTGGCACGCCAAACACGAATCGCACTTGGCCTACAGTGGCTTGATCAAGTTCAATTCGACATTCGCCAGGGAACTGCTCCATCACCATCTTATGAAAGACACTCGCAGTGCCCTTGCGAAGTCTGCTTTGTGGAAGCGAACGCACATTGGAAACATCATTGAGGCTGCGTTCAACGCGAACGATCTCATGAATCCGATCATCTTGAACTCGCGCGTAACTGAGCCCAGTCAGATTGGTTCGCGTTTTGGCTAGGGCCAGCAGAATGGTCGAAAGTCGTTCTCGCCAAGTTGGAAAATCCGCTTCACTGTTGCCGACATCAGAAACAAGCCCTTGTACCGGCGGAAGCTCAACCATGAACTGTGCCGTAGCCGCCAACTGCCGAAACTGTACACACAAACGCGACCGCAAGTCCAGGCTGGCCATCTTCATCTTGTCGTATTCGTTTTGTCGCGCGTGCTTGCCAGCAATCCACGCTTCAACATCGGCCGCCAATTCACTTGCAGATGCGTGGCGGGCATAGCGATTCTTGGCCATCGCCCGAACGCAAATATCCTCCAGGTCCTTTGGCACGGATGGATTCAATTCGCGCGGTCGCGGTGCTTCCGCCTTTGCGATCTGCTCGAGAAACTCTGTGACCTTTACAGAGCCGCCGAGCGACTTATTACTTTTCTCATGCGGCGCGTAACCGGTCAAAATGGCGAACAAGATTGCCCCGAGACCGTAGACATCTGTCTTATCGTCCAAAACATCCATGTCACCGGCGGCTTGCTCGGGCGACATGTAGAGCGGTGTCCCGACAACATCACCGTCCAAGGTCTGGTCGGCAGCCACACTGTCATCGATGCCACCGGAAAGAGCCATGCGAGTTGCCAATTCGCCATCAGAATCCAGTTTTGCTAACCCCCAGTCCAGCACGAGGACTTGCCCAAAGTTATCCAACGCAATGTTCTCAGGCTTGAGATCTCGGTGAATCACGCCTCTAGAATGGGCAAACGCAATCGCTTGGCACACGTCCAAGAAGACCGTCAGCAGGCGATGCAATTGAATCGGGTCGCGCCGTACTTCCTCCCGAGCATGATACTCTTCGATCGCATCGCTTAACGTTTGCTTGCCAAGAAACCGCATTGCATAGAAGGGCAGTCCCGTTTCCGGATTCACACCGCTCATATACAGCGGCACAACATTTGGGTGCTCCAAGTGGCCGGTAATTTCTGCTTCGCGCTGGAATCGTCGCCAGACCTTGGCCGAATCCGCTACGCCAGCCCGCATCTCCTTCAGGGCGACGTTGCGTTTGAGTTTTTCGTCACGGGCCAACCAAACGGTACCAAGCCCGCCTTCACCAATTTTCTTGATCAGCGTGAATCGACTAACCGCAGTTCTATTTTCCTCGGGTGGTAAATCCGTTCCACCGGTGCCGCCAACTGAATCTGGCGAGAAGTACATCGTTCCCACGTCGCCAACATCGCGAGCCGTTGATGCGCCCGAATTGCTTTGCGCAACCGCGATGGAAGCTTTCATGCGTTGCCGCGCGATGTTGCTGAGACTCAAACCTGACTTTGCAAGTTCATCATCACTGGTCGAAATATCGGCAACCGATTTTTGAATTAGTGCCGACAGACTGGCAAACGACTTGGCTTCTGGTGCGCTACTGTCTAGTTGCTGTTCCAAGTCTATTTTCTCGTCCACCGACAGATCTCCACTGATGGACTTTGAGATCAGCTCGCTGAGTCGTAGATCATTCACTCGTAGGAGCCCCCTGCTCGTTCAGAAACCACTTTGTTCCAACACACTTTGCAAGTCCTAGTCTCGCCCGATGAAGCCGAACCCACATGTTGGACGGTGAAATACCAAGGGCCTTACAGATTTCATCGCTTCCCATCTCCTCCATCACGCTCAACATGAAGACGTCGGCTTGACCTTGAGGAATCCTGGTGAGGCAATCCTTCACAACACCCCACAGCTCACTGGATTCGACCTGCATGTCCGGTCCAATTTGAGGCAAGCTGCCAGATTTCCAGCGACCGTTTTCGTCGAATAGCAGTGCTGTGGGATCAGCCTCATCTTCCCCCAAGCTCTGCGTCCTACGGCGCGAGCGTGCTCGTACCCAATCGATGATTTTTCGTTTGAGGATCCCCATCAACCAGCCGCGCTGCGAGCCTGTGCCAGCGAACTGATCTTGGTACTTTAAAGCCGACAAGAACGTCTCCTGCACGACTTCTTCGGCAGCATTGGAGTCATTCAGACGGCTAGCGGCATAGCGGAAAAGGTAGTCACCGTAGGCGTCAACCCACTGCGAGGGATCCAACGCCGCATCGCGTAGCTGCTGTTGCGTATTGCCAGGGTCGTGCGAAATCGACACTTGTTTTTCGCCCAATTAAGTACAAACGGTAACGTTAATGAATCGCATCATGCTGAACTAGCTCCAGCAGTATGGATCAGTCACTTCTGTGCATTCAAGGACCAGTCGTAGTCGAGGTAGCTGACTTTTGCTTTTCCACTGGAAAGCAACGCCCGCGATTCCTCGGGAGCAAACCGGGCGCAAAAAGCAAGACGCTCCGCGATCGTCTCACCAAAGTCCTCCTTGAACCAATCGAGAATGGGGGACAGCTCGACACGCTGACCGTCCTTGTCCCAACGAAACTTACGCTGGTCAGAAAAAAAGTCCTCCGCATTCCGATTCAATTGCTCGTCAAGTTTATCTGCTGAGTACGCTTCGGCAAGCAGCCTTGGACAACCGATAGAAGCACACACAATCGCAAAGTGAATCCGCGGCTCACCCGCCTTACGCAATACCTTGTGTTCGATATCGTCCAGTGAAAGCCGGCTACCGCCGACCCGCAATTTCAGATTCTTCCAAATGTTATAGCCCCAAAGTTTTGCAGTGTGGTTTCGAATGCTGGAGGTCGGGTATTCTCGAAGAATCCCCCAAACCGTGACTGCGTTGTAGGCATTGATCCAGTAAGCCAGTTGTACGTTTCGAGGTGCATCTTTGGTCGTTGCCGTCGAAAGCTGCTGAATGTAGGTATTCAGCCTGGCCATGTCCCCCTCTGATGCTTTCCAAGCCTTGTAGTTGACGAGCCCTTTGCCGTCGACGTACTTCTTGAGCAAACTGTCCCATAAATCATGTGGCAGGGACTTCATTGGAACTCGGTCCGGCGCGGCAACCTCCTTACCAACCAGCACGTCTGCCG
>CAYPLE010000008.1:82975-86737 GCA_964411445.1 uncultured Pirellulaceae bacterium | reverse complement strand
AAGCGCTCCTATCAAACGACCGTGTCCTGTCGAGGTAGCTCCCTGGAGGCTTCTGGGTTGGCTCCTGGGCTGGCTCCTGGTGAGCAGACGCTTCGAGAACGCTCGTTCTTACGCTCAAGTCGCGAATCGCGGCCGAGGAGTTCCTTCGAGGATAAACTTTGCGATAGCGGCTGTCACGCCACAGTTTGCATTGCCTTGGATTTGAGTCCAAAGAAATGGATGGGACAGATTCATCTGTTTCTCACCTCACACTCTGGCCCGCCCTGTCGGGTGTTATCATGTTGGCTTAAAATGCGGTTCATGAAGCGTGCGGAGAAGTGGTTTCAGCCACCCGCCAGCGAATCACGCACCTCAGTCGAGGCCTCGCCCAATGAAACGTTTGGGGGCAGTATCCTATCTGAACACGAAACCGCTCATCGAAGGCCTGCAGGGTCGTTTGAAGGGCCTGGGCCCTTGGTCCGTGTGCTTTGACCTTCCCAGTAAGCTGTCCAAACGCTTGCAGTCGTGTGAGCTCGACGTTGCTCTGATCCCCAGTTTCGAGTTCTTTCGAATCGGCGACGTGGAAGTCATTTCCAACGCCTGTATCGGCTGCCGCGGACCGGTACGAAGCGTGAAACTCCTGTTCAACAAAGCCCCAGAGGACGTGCGAACGCTTGCCCTGGACGAAGGCTCACGAACCAGCGCGGCTCTTGCTCAAATTCTGCTTCGAAAACGCTTCAGTCTTGAGCCTTCGGTTTTAGAGTTGCCGATCGACGCGGATTTTCGATGCTCCCAAGCTGATGCTGTTTTGGTTATTGGCGATCGCGCGATGAACGTTCCAGACTCCGACTACCGACTCGTCTGGGACCTGGGCGAGGTTTGGCGTCAGACGACTGGCTTACCGTTTGTATTTGCGATGTGGGTTCTGCGTACCGCAAACCCCATTTCGTCAGAGGACGCCCTGGCGGTTACGGAAGCCTTGGAAGCATCGCGTGACCAAGGGCTTGCTTCCGTTTCCGAACTTGCGAAGGCGAATCACGCCAACTACCAAATCACCGAAGACGATTGCCTTCGCTACTTTACAGAACAACTTCACTTCACACTGGGCGAAAAGGAGCAGCAGGCACTAGAGCTCTTTCGTGAACTCGCGATCGAGTACAACCTGCTTCCAACGCACACCGACACGCATCAGTTGCAAACATCATGATTAATGAAATCCTCGACAAAGCTCGCCAAGGCGAGCGTTTGACCACCGACGATGCACTAGCTCTCCTGCAAAGCCACGATTTGCCAGCCATTGGCTCGGCAGCCGACGATGTTTGTAGGCGAATGCACCCAGAGAATTATCGCACCTACAACATCGACCGAAACATCAACTACACGAACATTTGCACCGCAGTATGCGACTTTTGTGCATTCTATCGGTCTCCTAAGAGTGACGAAGGCTACGTTCTGCCCCGAGCCGAATTGCTGAAGAAGGTTGAAGAAACCGTTGCCCTTGGCGGCAATCAAATTTTGATGCAAGGTGGTCTCCACCCCAAATTTAAGATTGATTGGTACGAGGAACTTCTGCAAGATATCACCGGCGCGTTCCCACAGGTAAACGTTCACGGCTTCAGCCCACCGGAGATCTATCACTTCACCAAAGTGAACAACATGTCGCTCAAGGAGGTGCTCTCACGGCTTAAGGAGGCTGGACTGGGTAGCTTACCAGGTGGCGGAGCAGAGATCCTTGTCGATCGCGTTCGTTCGGAAATCACCCGCGGCAAAGTCATGACAGACGATTGGCTTGACGTGATGCGCGTCTGGCATGAACTCGGCGGCATCAGCTCAGCGACCATGATGTTCGGGCACGTTGAAACCCTTCAAGAGCGGGTCGAGCACCTGCAGCGAATCCGCGAACTGCAAGATGAAACGGGTGGATTCACTGCTTTCATTTGCTGGACGTTCCAGCCTGAGAACACCGACATGCAGCACATATCTCCCAAAGGAGCCTACGAGTATTTGCACACTCAGGCTGTCGCGAGACTGTTCTTGGACAACGTCCCCAACATTCAAAGCAGTTGGGTGACACAGGGACTCAAAGTCGGGCAGCTCGCCCTGTTGTACGGCGCCAATGACATGGGCAGCCTAATGATTGAAGAGAACGTCGTTGCCGAGGCCGGGACGGTTCACTTCTTGACGCTAGACCAAATCCGAGAAGCCATCCAGGAGCACGGTTATGAAGCACGGCAGCGAGACGTTTTTTACAACCTAGTTCCTCAAGATCTTGAATTAGCTGCCATTGAAGCCAACCGCCGTCAAAACACCAGCAGCCTTCCCGTGATTGGGTAAACGCCCAAGTGAATGACCAGTCGCTGGGCTTTTCTCCCAATTGCGGCAAGCTGGCAGGCAAGAATTAATTGCCGCGCCACGCCAGAGCCCACACGACTCCCTTGGAATTAACTTTGCCAACAAGAAAACTGGTGTTGTCTCCCCAGGCGATTGTTTCATCAGCTTCAGCATTTGCCTTGATCTTCGCTGGCATTCTCTCGATCACGCCTGCGATTGCTTCGCGTTGGGCGGCCGTTGGTGGATGATGTTCGCCCAGCGTCTCCACGATCTCGGACAGAGGAGTGCCAGATTTGAATTCCTTCGCGACGCCGCTTTGAATCGGTGGATACTCGACCTGTGAGCAGCCTACGGAAAGGGCCAGCACGCAAATAAGTAAAATGCGACGATTCATATTCACGCTCCGAAGCAACGAATTGGTTGATTCTCTTCGCCAAGTTGGTCGCTCTGCAGCTCTGGAACCGCTAATCCACAGACGCTTCCGCGTAGGACTCAGCCGTTTCCCAAATGCGAACTCGCACAGCTCGTGCCCCGCTACCGCTGAGCACAATTGGGCACATCTCTTCCAACAAGTACTTGGCCATGTTTTCTGCCGTTGGATTATACGGCATTTTGAACAAGCGTGATGGCTGCACTTGCTCAAGTGCCTGGATCGCATTCTCATCTTTCTCGAAAACGAGAAAACTATGATCCCAATTTGCGTCAATCCAGCCCTTGGTCCGTGCCTTCAGGTCAGCAAAATCGAGCACTCTGCCAACTTCGTCGACTTCGTCGCCTTCAACAAAAAAGTCAGCAATATAGTTGTGCCCATGAAAGTTCTCACACTTCCCGCCATGCTTGAACAAGCGATGCCCGGCACAAAACGTAATGCGCCGCATGATTGTTAGACTCATTGATTCACTCTTATGTAAATAGCCCTGACGGGCTGCGATGTAAATTTCTACTTCGTAAAGTTGATACCCGAGCACGTGAAGCGGTCGAGCTATCGGTCTGTTAGTTTCGGATTATCGAGATGCCTTCGGCGGTCTCGCTTCGTTTTTTTATCGATATTCTTCCGCCAAGCCTCAGTCAGATCCGTTCCGGTCTGATTTGCGATGCAAACCGTTACGAAAAGAATGTCGGCAAGCTCATCTGCCAAATCGGCTTGGTTTTCGCCTTCTTTGAACGACTGCTCGCCATATCTGCGGCTCATCAATCGCGCCAATTCTCCAACTTCCTCAACGAGCTGAGCGAGGTTGGTCAGCTCCGAGAAATAGCGGACTCCGATTTTTTGAATCCAGTTTTCCACATCCTGCTGGATCCCAGCGAGATCTGCCGCAGTACGTTCTTGATCGTCCGACACGCATCACCTGCACGGATAGAAGGAAGGGAAGCAAGTCCGCGGCGTTTCGCTACGGCAAACCGGCTAAAAGTAAATCGAACTTGCAAGTGAATGTCCAGTGGCCGCTTCCA
>CAYPLE010000008.1:30740-82875 GCA_964411445.1 uncultured Pirellulaceae bacterium | reverse complement strand
AGTAGATTGCGTTAAGCCCAACGGTAACAGTCGAGACCTTTCAAGCGCCGAACATAGACATGGTTATCGAGAACAGCCACATGTGCCCAAGTTGGCTCCTCTGCAACGTCTTTCTCGCTTATCAACGTGAACTCTTCTGGAGTCGGTTTGATCAGCATCAGCTTGCCGTCGTCAGCAAGGGCCACGATCTTCTCGCCGTTGGTCACCATGCTCCAGTACTTGCCCTTTGGCGTCGTCCGCCAGGCTTCTTTCCCGTCAGCCAAGTTGATACAAGAAACGCGGTTGTTTTTCAGGTGCATGTAGACGTGGTCCTCTACAACCACTGGCGAGGACATGTATGCTTCCGATTTACCTTCCCATACGACTTCGGTGTCCCAGCCTTCAGCACCAGGAACGGGCTTGATCATGAGACTCTTGCCGCCATAGCAACTGGTGAACACCATGTCATTCCAAACGGTTGGCGTGAGAATATTCATTCCTCGGAAGGTCGCGATGGGCCGTTGCCAAAGCACCTTGCCACTGTCGACTGCGATGCCGCACAGCGCCGTCCGCGTTTGAGCAACCAATTGCTCGACGCCTGCAATAGTCCGAATCGTTGGCGAAGAGAAAGCACCGCCGTACATCCCCCCGCCATCTCGCATGGCTTCCCAAACAGTACTTCCATCGGTGAGCGACATTTTCCGAACCGCTCCACCCGCTTGAATGTAAACATGGTCACCATCGATTAAAGGCGAACATACGAGCCCGAAGGACGGAAGCTGCTCGCCGCCTTTAGCAAAATCAATTCGCCACAATTCATCGCCCGTCTCACAGCTAAAACATGCGACCACGTCTCGCATTCCACCAACTACGATCCGCTTGCCGTCGGTCGCTGGTGTGGAACGAATCCAAGAACCGTTGGAGGCCGCAAAGAAAGGCACCGTCATGGCGCCTTCCCACTGGCGTTTCCAGATTTCATCGCCTGTTTTTGCATCTAGAGCAATTAACGTTTCACTCTCTTTGGCAACGGTTTCCGTCGTATACACTCGCCCTTCGGAAATGATGGGCCCCGAGTAACTTTCAGCCAAGTCCAACGACCAGACTTGCTCGAGCGAATCCAATGTATCGGGCCACGATGCACCTTCAACCGTGCCGTCTCGCAACGGTCCACGCCAAGTAGGCCAACTACGCTCGCCGCCCAAGACGCTTGCAGTTTGAAGGGAAGCGAAGGTCGTCGCAAGCATCATGGAACGACGTGAAATTGGATTCGAAGTGGTCATGGATTGGGCTTTCTTTGATTGGGACGTAAATGTTCCGGTGGGATAAGCGTGCGAGCTGTAGAACCGGCGGAAGCTAATTTGTCGAGGAACGAAATGAGGGACGTGTTCCGTGAAGAGCAGTCGCGAACTCCGTTAGCTGCTGCATGCTGTCGCAAAATCCGGTGTACTTCATCTTAGGACGAAGAACATCGTTTAGGGCTCGACCGCCAAGCACGATCATCGTGTCAGGCGGTAGCTGACGATGAAACCTGGTGTATTCGGCGAGGAATTCGTCAGGGTTCTCCAAGTGCGAAACACTCAACCAGACCATTTTTGGATTGTGCTCGACCGCAGCCGCCAAAACGGTGCTAAGCGGAAGGTTGCACCCGAGGTTCATGGATCTCCAACGGCACTCGCGAAGCACTAGATCAATGAGCTGGCTGGGCAAGCTGTAGTTGTCTCCAGAGGGCGAGCCACCTAGTGCGAGCGGAGCGTTGAGCGGAGCCTCAGGAATAAGACGCCGGAATTCATAGAGAATCCTGGAGCAGATTTCACAACCGCGCCGCTCCTGATAAACCTCGATCTCTCCACACGTCCATTTTTCGCCGAGGAGGTGAAAGGTTTCGGCGATGAATTCGTCTGCCAAGAGTGCAAAGCTCTCCGTCGCAGCATATGCGTCCGTCAGCGCCTTGCGACAGACCGCTTCATCTCCGACCTCAAGTGCATCAGCAAAGGTTCGCTTCAAATTGTCGAGTGACTGCTTTGGCGATCGTTCACTCCAGTCGCTTGACGGCTGGATTGGGACAGTTGGCAGAGGATTGACGACTTGACGGTTGGATTCCCGCAAGAACTCGAGGAAGCCATTGAGAGGAATTCGACGATGCCCGCCTAGAGTCCGTACCATCGGGATTGCACCGCGGTCACACCACCGCTTTACAGACGATTCGGAGATACCGAGCGCCTCAGCAGCTTGTTTAGTTGTTAGATGATCTTCCATAAAATCGGCCACGCTCTTTGTAAAACTGACGTCAGCCATCTGACCAAATGAACGATTTGACCGCAAAAACGATCGAAAACGTTCCGAATACCGTCCAAGACCTGATCGCTTTTGATCCAAAAACGTTCAGAACACTATCTTATTCCTACTCTATGATCAGCGTCCAGTGCCCAATCTCTCGAAGTTCTCATGACTTTTTTCGCAAAAACACAACCTTTGGGTTGTACGGGTTGCCGATGTGCGGTAGAACGGGGTGAACGTTTTGGCCGTATTGGACGGCAATGAACGTTTTCCACGGTCTCCAAGGGTTGGTATAGGGATAAATGAAATGACTGCTACCTGTGTCAGCGATCGCAAGACTTCCAGCAAGTCCTCGAAGAAGACGGCCTCCTCAAAGTCGCCGACGCGAACGTTCCGTCGCAAGGCTCTCGAGTCCGCGTTTCTGAAATTCTGCCAATACCAGCCAGACGCTCAAGATCAGCCGCTCTCTCCAACAGAATTCCGAGAGCTTCAGGCTGAAGCCAACGACTTCATCATCAGCGAAGACTTCTCTTCAACGGTCGCAGAACGTGAAATTCTTGGAGATGCTTTTCTGAGTGACTGCTTAGAAGAGGCGGACGCAAAGCCGCGAGCTGCCCGCAAACTGAATCTGCCGCCGCACCTGATCGGTATGTGTGAGGACCGCTTGCTGACCCCGCAGCAAGAACGCATGCTTTTCCAACGCATGAATTTCCTGAAGTACTTGGCGGCCAAGATCATGGACCGTCGCACCCCAGAAACTGCAACGCAGTGGGACGTCGAACGCGTCCGCGGATTGATCCGCGCTTCGCAATGGCACCGCGACCGAATCGTACGAGCCAACACGCGTCTCGTGATTTCGATTGTGAAGAAGTTCGTCAACCAGCAATGTAGTTTTGACGATCTGCTCAGCGATGGCATCATGGCGTTGATTCGCTCCGTCGACAAGTTTGATTACAAGCTTGGATATCGCTTCAGCACCTATGCAACTCAGGTTGTTCGCCGAAACAGCTATCGGTTTGTGATGGACCGGCAGGATGAGAGAATGCGAGTCGCCAATAGTATCAACGAGTCTGGCTTGGATGTCCCCGAAGACCAGGATCCATCGACTATGAGCGAATATCGGTGGAACACTTTGCGTGGCCACCTTTCGCAACTGCTCGACCAGCTCGACAAGCGTGAGAAGCTGATCGTTCGTGCCAGATTTTCTCTCGGCGGACATCGACGCGTGCAAACTCTGCAAGCACTTGCCGATCGGCTGGGAATTTCAAAGGAACGGGTTCGACAGCTCGAGAAGCGGGCCATGGAAAAGCTGCAGCAAATGGCGCGGATCAACCCGCCGGATCTCGTCGAAGTTGAAGTTGCCTAGAGCGAGTCGCGTGGACTTTTAGCGTGTTGCAGCCGATGAATCGTCAATTCGAGACGCACGGAGTCTCAATGCCGCGGCTTCAAACTCGCTTGCAGGCAGCCCATTTGCCGCCGACTGCCTATCCTCCGAATAGCCGCTTTCTACAAAGCGGCTTTTTTTGTACCGATAACGGAATCGCGTAGTAAGGCAGCGAGGCGGGCGGGCGTCCTAACCACGCGAATAGAGAGAATCCGAATTTGAAACTACGCGGTCAGCCTAAGGACGCTAGCTCACGGTTTTCCGGGAGAGACGCACGCAGAGCGTGTCGTGACCGATGCCTCAGATTCAAACGTTGATTGCCCCTAACCACGCAAGCTGACGTTGTTTTCAAGCAGCGGGAGTTGAAACGATGCGGCCACTCATTTATTCAAAGTACGATATCGTACGATGGCCTTCCAAGGCCGTCGATTGACGCAAGTTTTTCGGCGACGGCCTTGAAAGGCGCCTTGGAACGCCATCGTACGAATTCTCCAAGGCACCGCAAATTGAACTTTTGAGTTACCCTGAGTTGAAACGATGCGGCTCTGGGCCCTTAACAGCGAGCCTGAGCTCTGCGTATCGCTAGAAACCAAAATGGAGCTCTCAGATTGACAACACTCGATGCACGCATACCATTCAGCATTTGCAAAATAGAGCAATGAATCGCTTTAGAGCGTAGCGTTCTGCTGCAGGTCGTATTTATCGCCCGACTTGTATGGCTGAAGGCAATTTATTTCTCCAGCGAACCTTTCACAAATCACTCGATAGAACTTTAAACGGAGCAGTTTGATGGGACAGCATACAGTCGAATTTACCGACGACAATTTTCAACAAGAAGTCCTCGACGCTGAAGGTGGCGTTCTCGTTGATTTCTGGGCTCCCTGGTGCGGTCCTTGCCGTCAGATTGCTCCACTAATCGACCAATTCGCCACGCAGTTTGCTGGATCAGTCAAGATTGGCAAGCTGAACATCGACGACAACCAAGCCATTACCGAGAAGTACGGCATTCAGAGCATCCCAACCCTTCTGCTGTTCAAGAATGGCGAAGTAACAGAGACATTTCGCGGAATGCCTCCGCAAGCCAAGTTGGAAGAAGCAATCGTTTCTCTTCAGTCTTAGTGACTTGATCAGAAAATAAACTCAGTCAGGCACGATTCGTGCAGCAGGCGAAGGAGTCGGTGGCTTCTTCGCTATTTTTTTGCCGTAGCTTTTTGCCGTTCGGCTTGCATCAGACTCGCTGCGGCCAGACTCGCTGCGCTTTCATCTAAGAGGGCCGTTGCCGAATTTGACCGACAATCGCTAAATCCGCTAGACTCAGCGAATTGAAGAAGCTGTTCGCGTGGAGGGCACATACAGGAATGGTCGAACTTTTCGCCCGATCTCAGGATCGGAGTAGCCCTGCAACTTATCTTTCGGAACAGAACATTTGTACAGGAGCAGTCGTGATGCGCAAGATCGTTTTATTGGGCGCGATCGCCACGACGATCACATTGACTTTGCCTTTCGTCAACGCCCCGCTGGCACTTGCTCAGCCCCCAGCCAGCTCGGGAGGCGGTGGTCAACTTGGCGACGGAAGTGGTCAATTGGGTGACGGTAGTAGCGGCCCCGCTGCGGGTGGCGCGGCTATGGCTGATTTCGACACTCTTATGAACCTGATCCAGCAGACTGTCGATCCGGACAATTGGCTTGCCGCCGGCGGCGAGAGCACCATGTTGCCTTACCCGGCCGGTGTCTTCGTATCGCCAACTGGAAAAATGCAAGTTGTCGATGACGACATTGAAGTTCCAGCGTTGAACCTGACCGACGAAGACAAGAAGCTGCACCCTTGGCTGACGCAGGCTCAATCGCGAGTTGTTTCTCTACGCGATCTTGACCAAGCAATTTTGGATGCAGCCACCGGTAAGTCGAAACCCACGCCCGCATTAACCCGACTCGCCGGCCTGGCACGCATCAACTATGTCAAGCTTGATGTCGAGAACGAAGACATTTTGCTGTGCGGACCAAGCGGAGATCCTGCGATGGGTTTCCTGCTGGAGGACTTGGCCGTCGTTGCCGCTTTGATCAACCCCAACACGGCTCCATTAGGTTGTTCGATTGATCCGACCGACACCGGTCTGCGGGCTGTCCAAGCACTATTCCAAAAGCCCGGAGCCATCAAGCGGCTTTCGCGGAGTCCCGATACCGTCGCGAAAGAGATGAAAGCCGCACTGGGACCGCAGAAAATTTCAATCTTCGGCATCAACCCTCGTTCGAGCACCGCGATCGTGCTAGTCGATGCCGATGCTCACATGAAAAAACTCGGCTTTGGTGTCAACAAGGTAAATCATGACATTCCGACCTACTTTGACTACATGAATCAGCAAAAGAGCGTTCCCAAGCAGAGTATGGTGCGGTGGTGGTTTGCATACGACCAAACGCCAATCGCCGTCAATGGCGACCACACTATTTTCAAGCTTCCTGAGAACGTTGTCACGGTAATGAGTGAACAACAATGGATGACCGCTGGTGGTCGAGCTCCATCGGGCGGCAACGACCGCGCGGCAGACGCCTTTGCGAAAGGCCTCTCTGCAAAACTGCCTGCACTGCGTCGCTCGCACCCTTCGTACTCCCGCCTCTGCGCGGTTTTCGAAACAGCGCTGGCCCTGCAGCTAGCCCTGGATCAAACTGGACAACCCGACTTAAAAATGTGGTTTCCGAACCTGTGTACACTCGGTGCAATTGGTCGCAAAGAAACAAACGCACCAAAGTCGCTTGAGGGAATTGCCACGGCAACGCGTCTGAAATCCGGGACCGTCGTAGCCGTCGTCAGTGGAGGTGTTCAAGCCGACGTTGCTTCGATGGCGGAGGAGAACTTGGAAGTTTCAAAGTTCTTGTCGACCACTGTCATTCCAGACCGTCCCGCCGACATCGTGAAAGCTGCCGCTAGCAACTTAGCGGGTCGCGCTGCCAAAGCGCCAGCGGTCGCCGCTTGGTGGTGGACTGGCGAATAGCACTTCGCCGCATTTCAAACACCAGCACTAGCCCTCGAAGGTCCTTCGAGGGCTATTTTCGTTCCTGCAATGCGCAGCGGTGCAACTGCGGAGCAATTACCGGGCATGCCACGCCTACCTGTTGATCGAAGTCTGGCGCGGTATCATACGCCGATGATTTTGGCCGCTGAAAAGAACCACAGCGGTAACAGGATGAGCCGCCGCATGTGAAAACACCCGTTGTTGGCAACTCGCTATCCGGTAGGCAAAACAGGAAATCTCTTTTAGAGCAAGGCATGGAAACGACAACAATTCAAACAGTCGCCCCCGGCAAGACCAAGCTTGGTTGGATCGGCACTGGCGTAATGGGATCGAGTATGTGCGGACACCTGATGGACGCCGGGTTCGACATGACCATATTCTCGCGGACAAAGTCGAAGGCCCAGCCTTTGATTGATCGTGGTGCAGCTTGGGCTGACTCGCCAGCGGACGTTGCCAAAGCTTCGGATGTCATTTTCACGATCGTCGGATTTCCACACGACGTCCACCAAGTCATCTTGGGGCCAGCGGGAGTTCTGTCAGGATGCAAGCCGGGCAATGCGATTGTCGACATGACGACCAGCGAGCCATCTCTTGCATCGGAGATCCATCGCATTGCGGCTGAGCACAATGTCTACAGCTTGGACGCCCCTGTTTCGGGCGGTGACAAGGGCGCTCGTGAAGGCATATTGTCGATCATGATCGGTGGCGATGCGGACGTTGTCGAAGCACTTGCCCCGTGCTGGCAAGCTATGGGAAAAACGATTGTTCGCCAAGGCCCAGCGGGTTGCGGACAGCACACCAAAATGGTCAACCAAACCTTGATCGCAAGTGGTATGGTGGCCGTTTGTGAAGCACTCGTGTACGGACAAAAGGCTGGCCTCGACTTAGAATCAGTTATGATCAGCGTCGGATCTGGCGCGGCGGGCAGTTGGTCACTTTCAAACCTTGGGCCGCGAATCTTGGCGAACGACTTCGATCCAGGATTCTTTGTGGAACACTTTGTCAAGGACATGGGCATTGCACTTGACGAAAGCCGTCGCATGGGGCTTTGCCTTCCAGGACTTGCGCTGGCTGAACAACTGTATCAGTCGGTAATCGCCAAGGGAGGAGGACGCAGTGGCACACAAGCTCTCGCACTTGCCGTTGCCGAGATGGCTGGCTTCGACTGGAAGACGCGTCAGTAAATCCCAGTCCGATCAATTGCTCGGCAAATTCGCCCAACCAGAATCTAAACCGCTGCTTCAGAAAGACTCATCATGTCCTCGAACAAATTTGAACAACTCAATCCCCGCGAGCGAATCCTAATGGGCCCAGGCCCAAGTACTGTCCCTAGTCGAATCCGCCAAGCAATGGCTGCCCCGACGCTTGGACACCTGGACCCACAGTACATCGCGTACATGGACGAAACATGTCAGATGCTGCGTGATGTTTTTCAGACGGAAAACGCTCTGACGTTTCCTGTCTCGGGAACCGGAATGGCTGGCATGGAAACGGTCATCGTCAATTTGGTTGAACCAGGCGATGAAGTCATTGTCTGCATCAACGGCGTCTTTGGCGGCCGAATGAAAGACAATATGGAAAGAGCCGGAGCGACGGTTCATACTTTGGAAACGGATTGGGGAAAGACATTCTCCAAGGAGCAGATTGCCGAAGCGATTCAGGCCCACCCCAAATCCAAAATGCTCGGGATCGTCCACGCTGAAACATCCACCGGAGCACACCAAGATTTGACTGGCTTAGGCGAACTATTGCACGACGCCGGGATGATGCTGGCCGTCGACGCAGTAACTTCACTGGGAGGCCACGAACTCAAAGTCGACAGTTGGGGCATCGATGCCATCTACTCCGGAACACAAAAATGCCTCTCCTGCCCGCCAGGACTTTCCCCTGTTTCGTTCTCACCGCGAGCAATGGAGGCGATGGATACCCGCAAGACGAAAGTCCAAAGCTGGTATCTGGACGTCTCCATGCTTCGAAATTATTACTCCGGTGGAGGAGGGCGAGCGTACCACCACACCGCACCGATCAATATGGTTTATGCGTTGCGTGAATCGCTGGCAATCGTCTTGGAAGAAGGCCTCGACAACCGAATCGCTCGACACAAACAAATGCACCTCCTGCTTCGCGAGGGGCTTGAAAAACTAGGGTTGTGTTACGTTCCTGAGCATTCATTGTGCACTCTGAACTGCGTCGCATTCCCCGAAGGTATAGACGACGCGGCTGTTCGCAGCAAGTTACTGAACGACTACGACATTGAAATCGGTGGAGGCCTTGGCGCATTCGCTGGCAAGGCATGGAGAATTGGCCTCATGGGCTCCGGTGCAAACCAGAGAAATGTGACCACTCTACTGGGCGCATTGTCCGAGTGCATGTAGCGTCAACCCACCTCCACCGCACAGCGGCGGTCAGCGGAGTTTGTCATGAGCAATGCCGCCAGGAGGGGCCTCGTACACAGGACGGCTCACTCCGTTACGCTCGTAAAGCTCGGCAGGCAGCGCTATCACTCTACTACAGCGACGAATTTCAGCGAGTAGTCTCAGCCGATCGAGCTGATGATCGCATTGAACGTATCACTTGGACGCATTGCTTGATCAACGAGGCTTACGTCCGGCCGATAATATCCACCGATCTCAACCGGGCTGCCTTGAGCGGAATTCAACTCATCGACAATCTTCTTCTCTTCCGCTTGCAACTGCTCGGCAATCGGTTTGAATTGCTTCTGCAACGCGGCATCATCGGTTTGTTCAGCCAAGGCATTCGCCCAGTACATGGCGAGGTAGAAATGGCTGCCACGATTGTCCAACTCACCAACCTTCCGTGACGGCGATTTATCGTTCGTCAAGAAGGCAGCCGTCGCCGTGTCCAACGCTTTGGCGATGACCGCAATTTGACTGTTGCCAGTTTTCTCGGCAAGATCTTCGAGTGAAACAGCTAGAGCCAAGAACTCCCCAAGCGAGTCCCAACGCAAATGCCCCTCATCGACAAATTGTTGAACGTGCTTTGGTGCGGACCCACCTGCTCCTGTCTCAAATAGTCCACCACCGGCGAGCAGAGGGACGATCGAGAGCATTTTGGCGCTGGTGCCAAGTTCGAGAATTGGAAAGAGATCGGTGAGATAGTCACGCAAAACGTTTCCAGTGACGGAGATCGTATCCAGTCCAGCTCGAGCCCTTTGGCAAGCGTGTTTGGTTGCTTCGACCGGAGACATGATCAAAATCTCCAGACCATCGGTTTCGTGGTCCTTCAAGTAGCGATTCACTTTTTGGATCAACTGCGCATCGTGTGCTCGATCAGGGTTCAACCAAAAGACCGCAGGTACGCCCGTGGCTCGAGCTCGGCTAACGGCCAAGCGGACCCAATCTTGGATCGGAATGTCTTTCGTTTGACAAGCGCGAAAAACGTCTCCGGATGCAACGAGATGCTCCATCAAGATGTTACCAGCGGCATCGATCACACACACCTTGCCGGGCTTTTGAATCTCGAACGTCTTGTCGTGCGACCCGTACTCTTCCGCTTTTTGAGCCATCAGCCCAACATTCGGGACGGTCCCCATGGTGCTGGGATTGAATGCTCCGTTGGCTTTGCAGTCGTCGATCGTGGCTTGATACACGCCGGCGTAGCTACGATCCGGAATGAGCGCCTTGGTATCATGCAGTTTCCCGTCGGCGCCCCACATTTTCCCGGACGAGCGAATGGCGGCAGGCATCGACGCGTCAATAATGACATCGCTCGGGACGTGCAAATTAGTGATACCACGATCAGAATCGACCATGGCCAGCTTGGGACGTGTCGCGTAGCAGGCTTCCATGTCGGAAACGATCTCCTGACGCTTAGATTCAGGAAGTTGTTCCATCTTGGCTTCCAGCGCGCCCAGGCCGTTATCAGGCTCAAAGCCGATCGACTCCAGCACATCTTTGTGTTTCGCAAACACCTCTTCGAAGTAGACGCCAACGACGTGCCCGAACAAAATCGGATCGCTCACCTTCATCATGGTCGCTTTTAAATGGACCGACAGCAGAACGCCCTCTTCGCGAGCAGCCCGAATCTCGCGAGCAAGGTAATCCCGCAGGGCAGAACAGCTCATGACGGCACTGTCCAGGATTTCGCCAGGCAGCAGCGCGACCGCTTCCCGCAGAACCTGAGTGCTTCCGTCGTCAGCTCTCAATTCGATTCGCACAGTCGTTGCATCTTCAACGACAACCGATTGTTCCGAACCGCAGAAATCGCCTTCTGTCATCGAGGCAACGTGGGTCTTGGAATCGCTCGACCAGGCTCCCATTGAATGCGGGTTGCTTTTGGCATACTCCTTTACGGGCCCAGCAACGCGACGATCCGAATTGCCTTCCCGCAAGACGGGATTCACGGCGCTTCCCAGCACTTTTGCGTAAGCCGCGCGAACCGCTTTTTCTTCGTCGGTTTGCGGGTCTTCAGGAAAATCGGGAACAGCAAATCCCTTCGACTGCAATTCCTTGATGGCTGCATTCAACTGCGGAATGGAAGCACTGATGTTCGGCAGTTTGATAATGTTGGCAGCAGGCGTCTTGGCAAGTTGTCCCAGTTCCGCCAGCGCATCCGCCTGCTTTTGAGCATCGGTCAGACCATCTGGAAAATTAGCCAGGATTCGGCCCGCAAGAGAGATGTCTTTGGTCTCCATCGCAATGCCCGCGGCTCCCACGAACGCTTGGACGATTGGCAACCAGGAAGCAGTAGCCAGGGCTGGGGCTTCATCTGTGTAGGTGTAAACGATTTTCGTTTGCTCTGGCATGTTCTTCTCGTCGATCAATTCTATTTCGCGAGCCACTGGCTAAGCTGCAGGTTTTGCAGGCCTAACGATTTGTCGCGACTTCGTTTGAGTTCTTGTGCGGATATTGCGACGCATTTTGACGGGCTAATGGCCGTGCCTTGCGCTACAGTCTGGGGAAGTGCTCAAGATTATCAGCGGGACCGCGAATCGACAACGATTGATGAGGCGTATTCGCGCGTTTCGCCCGGCAAAATAGGGCTCTTCTGGGGAATTCAGACCCGATACGGCAAACTTTGATGGCTGCCGCTCGTCCAACAGCGGCGCGCTATGCACAAGCCGTGATTGCCTGCTCTACCAGCGAAGATTCCACTTCCGAGACCAAATCGACATGCCCAATCTTGCTAGGAAGCACAAATCGCAGCTTCCCGTGCTGAACCTTCTTGTCGCGAGCCATGCAGTCGATCATCGCCGGCACGTCAGCCTGCCCAAAGGTCGTTGGAAGCTCCAGCAATCGAAGTAGCTCCTCCTGCTCAGCCACAAAGTCTGAGCTCACGCGCCCCAGGGACGCCGACAAGTGGGCCGCCATGTGCATGCCAATCGACACCGCTTCGCCGTGCAGGAAAGTGCCGTAGCCCGCGGTTGCCTCGATCGCGTGGGCGAAGGTGTGACCATAATTCAAAATCGCGCGACGGCCCGACGTCTCACGTTCATCTGCAGCAACCACTTCTGCTTTGCACTCACACGATCGCGCGACCAAGTGCCGAATCGCGTCGGCCTCTTTGGACAAAACCCTCTGGGAATTCACACTTAGGTACTCGAAAATATCCGGAGCCATAATCACACCGTACTTTGCAACTTCGGCGAGCCCTGAAACGAACTCGCGACGAGGCAGGGTGTCAAGCGCTTCGGTGTCGACCAACACAGCCGCTGGCTGCCAGAAGGCGCCAACAATGTTCTTAGCTCCGGGCAGATTGATCCCCGTCTTGCCACCCACACTCGAATCAACCTGACTGAGCAGCGTTGTGGGTACCTGAACGAGGGGAATTCCTCGAGCGAAACTGGCGGCCGCAAAGCCTGCCAAGTCTCCTGTGACGCCTCCACCCACGGCCACGACGACACTACCGCGGTCAGTCCTCTCCTTCAGCATCGTCTGCCAAATATCAGCAAGGTGCTCGACGGACTTACTGGCTTCGCCACTGGGCACCACGATGTTGGACACTCGCAGCCCTGCACCGGAGAGCGACTCCGTAATGGCGTGGGAAATGCGTTCCACAGCCGCGTCGGCGATAACGACGGCGTGCACACTCTTGGGCAATCGCTCACGAACGACCTGCCCAACCGATGCAGAAACGCCACTGGAAATGTGAATCCGGTAGCTTCGTTCACTCAAATTCACGTCAACGACGGTTTGCTGGGAGTTTTCCATTTCTTCAATCGTTTTAGAGTGAAATTGGACCGACCAGCGGCCCAAAGCGATGCCCGAACTTTGATAACAGGTTGCTCTTCTACAAACGCGATGCTCAAAGTCGATTAGGATTGTCAGCAATTCAAACTGACATACAATCCGCCCTCGCGCGAACACAATTCGGCACGTGGGCGTCTCAGGAAAAGCGCAACCGCAGTCTGAACTGCCTGCCATTGTTTAGCGAACGCCGGTCTCTGACAAGCGAAGAACAATCAACGCACCTCAATTCAAGTTATGGCGGGTCTGCCAAGAGTGTCCCAAATCCCTCCAAGCCAACGATCCACGCACGCTTTCTTACTGAAGGTGGGGATGGCACTGCATCAGTTCGGAACGCCATCCCACCGGCTTGAGCGAGTGATGACGGAATTGGCCGATCACCTGGGCGTTCGTGGCACATTCCTTTACACGCCCACCGCGCTGATCATGTCGATTGCTGAGGGTGACCAGGAAGAAGCAACCTACCTGCGACGCGTCGATTCCGGTTCGCTGGACGTCGACAAGCTGATTAAGTTCGATGAGACGCTCGAACGCTTCGAATCTTCTGAGATTAGCATCGAAGAAGCTTCTGAGGAGATTGATCGCATCTCTCAGGCAAAGCCGCCTTACTCGAGCCTGTTGACCATCGTCGCTTGTGCAATAAGCTCAGCAGCGGTCGCGGTTTTGTTTCGCGGCACACTCCCTGAAGTAGCCTGCGCGTCACTCATCGGATTGACCGTGTGTAGCATCGAATGGCTCCATGGACGATTTGGCTTTGAACGCGGGATTCTCGAACCCGTTACGGGTTTCGTCGCCAGCATTTCATCCCTGGCCTTTTCTCATTTTGCCTTCCCCATCGACGATCGACTTGTAACACTCGCGGGATTGATCATCCTCATCCCAGGACTGGGCATCACGGTTGCATTGACCGAGTTAGCAGTAGGGCATTTATCGGCCGGCGTCGCTCGCCTTGCTGGCGCTTGCGTGTCCTTGCTAACGATCACCATTGGGGTTGCCATTGGTTGGCGTGTGGCGGCGGAGAGTCTACGAAATATTCCGGCTGAAAAGATCTGGACTATTGCGCCTGGTTGGACCTGGGTGGCGATGATTGTTGCTCCGATTACATTCGCTATTGTCTTTCGAGCTAGGCCACCGCAGTGGCCTGTTATCATTGCAGTCACCGTTCTGGGATTCTTGGCCAGCCGATTTGCAGGTGAGCAGTGGGGCACAGAAGTTGGTGCATTTTGTGGTGCGTTCGCCGTCGGCGTGGCAAGCAACGCTTACGCCCGGCTACGCAACCGGCCTGCGCTTGTGCCTTTCACTCCAGGCCTGATCGTTCTTGTTCCTGGATCGGTAGGCTTCCGATCCTTAACTGCACTTCTTGACCACGAAACAATCGCTGGAGTGGACTTTGCATTCACCATGGTCATCTTGGCCGCCGCTTTGGTGGGTGGCATCCTGACGGCAAATGCAGTCCTGCCACCGAAGCGAATCCTCTAGAGCATCCTAGTGTGCGATCCTACGCCAGAAAAGCAACTCTAGCGCGACGCCTCAACTGCCAACACCCCTCGCCGGCCCAATTCATCATCACACTCGGGAAGATCGAATTGCTTTAGAACATCCGGCGGTAGGTAAGCCAACGGCATTGAGTAATCTTCTTCGATGGCAAGGCTCTTGAACGATGCGACGCGCTGTTGGACCGACAATTGGCTGACTTGATCGGAAATCACGGCCGAGAGTGTTGCAATCAATGCTCCCCAGCCGTGGCCAGCCAAGTGAACACTCGGCGCACCTAAGCTCCCCAGCCACCCTATCACACTCAGTACGTCCAGCACTTTTTGCCCGAGGTACGGGCGGGCTAACATGATCGAATGCGCAGAATAAAAGTAGTCGCAGCCGTAGGGATCATCGAACGAATCGATCCCACAAGTATTTGGCTTCGATTCCCCAATACCTCTCACATCGACGGTAAAAACATCGCCTGCGTGCCCGCCAATCAACTCGCGAAGCCACGGTAGCTCACGCAGTTCCGCATCGCTGGAGCGTTCGGCAACGTACAGCAGGGTAGGGGTGTTGGTCGATGGCGGCCGTGAGAGAAGTCGTTCATCGTCCAGGCGATAACAAATGGCTTCAATTCCTGGCTCGGTTGAAACGGCGTACGTCGTCGCCCGGTCGCGTGGAAATTTGCGAGCACCAAAGTCTCGCAGAATGCGATACTCAGGTGAATTGGCATTGTTCGTTTCGATTGCCAAGCATGACCGGACTGCGCCGACTAGTTCTTCGCCCCTCTTCACAGGCCGCTCGCGACTCAAGTTGAGCGCGATATCGCGAGTAAACGAAAATACGGTCTTCGGCAGTCGCTCAACAACTTGTCCTGTCGTGGTGCACAAAAGGTCTTTTTCGTCTTCCAGCTCGATTTCCGGCTCGGCTTCGATTGCCTCGCGGCCAGTTGCCCGCAAAAAACAGTTGTACATGGCAATTCTGTTTTCCACCGAGAACCCATGTTCAGTTGGGCCTACGAACAAGCGAACATTCTCCTCCGCACCGAGCATGCGATAGACACGACGAATTCGCTCATAAGCTTCTTCGCTACCCCTAACATCGAAGAAATCTTTTTCCTTTGCCAGAATCGTAATGGGCTTGGGAGCCATCGCGATCAAGAAATCTTCGTGATCCAGCCCGGCCGCAAGAACTCCTGGAGGACATTGTTCGGTATCTGCGGGAAGCTCGTTTTCTGTATTGCGAAGAAAAGTGGTGACGAAGCAAGATGGAGCAGCCATCGTCCATCGCTGCTCCAACCCACACAACCAAGTCGTCATCGTCCCACCGCCAGAGTTGCCTGTTACCCCAACGTGTTCCTTGTCAATCTCCGGCCGAGCCAGCAGATAATCGAGTGCTCGAATACCATCCCAGGCTCGCCACATGGCCAAGTTTTCACCAACTAAGTACTGCTGATTGCCACACTGAATATGCTCCCGAACGCCCACACCGACTCGCGACCGATTTTCCGGTGTTACATATTGCAAACGCTCCCCTTGACCGATGGGATCAAAAATCAGGCAAGCCATGCCGAGGTGTGCCAGCCCAGCAGCAAATGCCTGATATGCCTCAGCCGCTTTTCCTGTGGTCGAATGTCCGCACGTACCAATCACCCCCGGAACCGCAACATCGGACTTGGGTAAGTAGAGATTTGCCGTTACAGGAAAACCTGGACGACTTTCAAAAATCAGTTTCTCGATTCGGTATGCATCTCGCTGAAGAATTCCCGTCACTTCCGCGTTGAGGGGCGTTTTCTGCGGGCGTGGACCAAAACAGCCTGCGATCTTCCGCTGGACCGACTGTACATACCGCTGCGCATCACTGCGCGACTTGAGGGCCCACTTCTCGCGCACACCACGCTGCTGAGCCTGCTTAACTTGCTCAACCATGAATCCCTGCATCATTCGCGGAAAGCGGTTCAGCGCTGGGTATCCGTCTGCTGCACACAATTCTCGCGACTGTAGGGCCAGCGACGAACTTGCTGCTAGGGCGGCGAAGCGACACACTGCACTGCGACGCGAAAATGCTTTAGAACCAGTCGGACCAGTCATCTTCCGCCCTCATATTTCTTGATGCTGATGCTTAACTTCGCTTCACGCTGCGGGCACCACTTGCAGCGGCTCAATGCAGAACACTAACATGCACTGACAACTCGTCTGCTCCATCATGCATTTATTGCAATCGAAGCTAGGCTTTTTCAATACTGGCTGGCGAATCGTCCACGCTGGCAGGATACTTTGCGCGGTTCTTGTCCATCTTTCGCGAGATGGCCAGCGAAAGATCAATCCCAAGTGTATTCGCTAGCGCGAGAGCATAGCAAACGACGTCCGACAACTCTTCAGAAACGGCCTCTAGATCATAGCCAGCATGGGACTCGACTTGTTCGGTGGTGAGCCACTGGAAATGTTCCATCAATTCCCCCGCTTCGACTGTCATTGCCATGCTCAGGTTTTTCGGATTGTGATACTGCTGCCAATTCCTTTCGCCGACAAACTGCTCGACGATCTCCTTGAGCTGAGATACGGTTGTCACGGTATCACTGGAGTGTTTATGTTCAGCCTGCAAGAATTGTCTCCGAATCAAAAGAAATTCAATTGACGTCCACGACATACTCTGCCAGAGCGTCCCGCAAAGGATCAAAGTTCTCAGAGGACAACCCCATGTGCAGGTGTCTCCTCCAGCCTTCAGCAACCACCTCACGACCGCAAATCTGCCCCACTTCATCGCCAAGCTGCCGCATGGTGTCCACGTAGGAGCCCATTCCTTGCGTTGCATCCAGCCAATCTGCCTGGCTCTTGTGAAGCGCAAGCAAGTCTGCTTTTTCGTCAACGACATCCGTCACATTGATGGCAAACTCGGGCGTAACAAGTTCGCGCATGGGCGTCCGATTCCCATGCGGTTGCGCATGATAGACTGCTACGTCACCGGCCACAGACGATAGCTTAGGATCGGATTCAAAGTTTGGGGCTCCACGCGCAAACGCACCAAAGACGGCTAAACGGGAAGCGTTTTGGTGATCTTCCATGTAGTCCACCGGAGCATGGGTTAGCACAATGGAAGGCGCCGCGGAGCGAACAACCGCCAGCACCTTTCGCATTAGCGGTAGTTCGTAGAATATCTCAAGGTCGTTGCAAATGGGTGGATAGAATGTCGCCCCTATCTTCGTCGCCGCAGCCTGTGCTTCATCAAGACGCACTGCAGCCACTTCGTGTGCAGACATTGTCATCGAACCACAGCATCCGTTGGCGATGTTGAAATAGTGGAGGTCCCAACCCTTTTCGCGCAATCTCATCATCGTGCCCGACATGACAAATTCGATGTCGTCGGGGTGGGCCGCAATTGCCAGAACGGAGTGATTCATCTCTTGGCCACAACGAGTGCGTATACGAAAAATGGCCGGTGGATTGAATCCGCCGACCATATTGAAATCGTTAATTTTCCGTCAACTAGCCTTAGTTGAGGACTTCGCCAGCGAAGTCGATCTTTTGAAGGGCTGTAAGAGCCTTGCTGGAGTCAAAGTCGCTTGAAAGCTTCAGTTCGACAACTGGAAGAGCGATCGTGCCTTCTTCAGTTCCCTCGGGTTGCTGTGCGAGTTGAACAGCATCGACGCCAGGTTGGCCTTCGAGCGTTTCCTTCACCTTTGGCCAGCAGGAGTATGGGCACATCATGTTTTCAACTCGAATGCTCGTGTCAGCAACGAATCGAACCTTGCCCATTTCCGTATTCATGCTCATTTCCGAGCCAGTCGTTCCGCTGGAACCGGTTGTTCCGTCTCCTGTCGTTCCGCTGGAAGGAGTGATCGTTGGAATAATGTCTTCTGGCTCGTCGCAGCCAACAAAGCCCAAGGTGCAGGAAAGCATCAATGCAAGTGCAAACCAACGCATGCCTAATTCTCCATGAAATTCGAGTGAAAGTGTTCTGAAATCTCGGGTGCGGCAAGTCCACGTTGTAGCTGCCGCGTCTTTTTATTTGTTATCAAGTCCGCCTGTCGTCAAGCTCGCTCGTGTGCAGTTCCGGCGCCTTTAGCACTGCTCGGCGGAAACTGCCAATCTCCGCGATTGTCAAAGCTGAAGGAAAGTCAGCCAGGTTACGGCGGCTGTATTCGCCAAATCTGACATTCTGGGCAGATCAATCCACCTTACCGATGCCAGGACGCTCAAAATTGCGAGGTTGAGACGCCTTTCGGGTTCGACCTCGACTTCATATTCTAGGACCGAATCCAGCATTATCAAAGACCCGCGCCAAAAGAGGTTTATTCGCTGCCTTTACAGAATTTGCCCGAAATTCGGATTCGCAACCTCGTTGCAGCTCTTCTGATGTTCTTCTTTTTCCCTCTGCGGCTTTTTCTCATCAGTCCCGCCCAGCGATCTTAGACAACCGTTTGGCGAGCCGAATGGCGGATTCAAAACTTCCGCTATCGGCAACTCCCTTCCAAGCAATATCGAAGGCCGTGCCATGATCGACGCTGGTCCGAATCACGGGTAACCCGAGCGTCGTATTCACCGCTCGATCGAACGCCAGTGCCTTGAGCGGAATATGGCCTTGGTCATGGTACATACAAATAGCAGCATCCATTTCCCGTCGACGCGAAGGAACAAAAACAGTGTCCGGTGGAAAAGGCCCAGCCACGTCACACCCCGCTTTCCGAGCCATTTCGATTGCAGGGATGATGATTCTTTCCTCTTCCTGATTTCCGAACAACCCACCTTCGCCAGCATGGGGATTCAAACCACACACCAACAATTTGGGCGTGCGACTATGAAGCCGCGAGAGTGCTTGGTGCGTCAGCTCGATCGTATCGAACACTCGCTGCGTGGACAACAACTTCGGTACTTCGGAATAGCCGCAGTGCACGGTCGCAAAAGTGCAAGTAATTTCGTCGGAGTATTGCATCATGCACCAGCGCGGAGCTTGGGTGCGGAGAGCAAAGATTTCAGTGTGCCCAGGAAACTTCAGACCCGCTTGGTGCATTGCCGCTTTGTTGAGTGGACCGGTCACAACGCCGTCGGCCACATCCCCCAAACATAACTCGATAGCTTTCTCGACGAACAGGAAAGCCGCCCGACCGCAGTTCGCCTGTACTTGCCCGATTTCGAAAGCTCCTTCGACAGGAATATCAAAGATCGCCGGTACCCCGGCAGACACTTCCGCCTTAGGCGCTTGCCCCATTCGAGTAAGGCGTGGAGCGGCCACCCTTAGTTGCTCTGCGCAGCGGCGGAGTGTTCGTTCACAGCCAACGACAATCGGCGTCGCGATCGACCTACCTTCGACTGCCCACAGTTCTGTGGCAGCAAGAACGCGCAGCAGCAACTCTGGCCCAACCCCCGAGGGGTCGCCCATCGTTAACACAATTGTCGGAATTGTTCGCGTCAAATCGAAAGCCTTTATAAACCTCAAGAACTCACGGTTTTCCGGTAGAAGCGCACGCAGAGCGAGTGGTGACTGATGCCCCAGCTACAAACTTTGATTCGACCTGCAGTAAAACGTCGGACCCTTAGCCGAGTTGAGTCAGCGGCTGTATAATCGGGCTCGTTATAATCTGGCCCGTTGAGGTGGAGCCAGTCGGCAGCCGATATCCGGTACGTGCGATATTCTGCTTGCCCGCAATGCCACCATGGGGAAGTTTGGCACAGGCTCAAAGGTTTTCAAGATGTCTGCAGTACAGATGCATCTCGCTCGCATCATTATTAGCGAGATTAGTGACAATCAAGTCATCTATCTGCAGGAGACCGACGGCGACCGGCAGTTTCCGATCTTGATCGGCATCTTTGAGGCAACCAGCATCGATCGGCGCGTCAAAGATGGCTACGCTCCTCCCCGGCCGCTGACACATGACTTGATTGTTTCGCTAACACAGAAGCTGGGCGCGGAAATCGAGAGTGTTGAGATTAGCGAATTGCAAGAACACACCTACTTCGCCAAGTTGAAGCTGATCAGGGATGGAGAAGTCATCGAAGTCGACGCTCGCCCCAGCGACGCGATCGCAGTCGCCGTCACCTACGACCCGCCGCTGCCAATTTTCGTTGCCGAAGAAGTGCTTGAGAAAGCAGCGCTGTAGCTAGGCCCTGTCGAGCAAGAATCTTCAAGTAAGAATGAGAGTAGTCACAGGTCTTCAAGCAAGTGGGTCTGCGCGGCAAGACGCGGCCTACTTGATAACCGGCATTCTTGGGCGACAGCTTCGAATCAAGGCGAATTCTGCGTCCGGGGTCAATTCCACCTGTACTCGGCCAACTTCACCAGCAGCGGCTGCTTGAGGCGTGAGCGCACGTAGTTCACTCTGCCATTGCTCAACCGATTTACCAGCAGCAGGAAGAACATACGACTGCACTTGCGAGCGATATGCCTTGGTTGATGTCAGCCAAACGGTTTGCTGATCCACAATGGCGACTTCGAGATTGAACATGATCGCGTAGTCCGTTAGCACGCGCGATGCTTGGCGACCATGCGTTACTACCGCCTCAGTGACCGAGGGGCCAAGTCCAATTTCGCCGACGCTCGCCCAGTCGATCCAGATATCAAGATCAACGTCGCGGCCAACCCTTGCAAGCACTTGGCCCACGGGACGTGATTGCCCTGAAACGACGTTTGTCTGCTGAGCGAGCGCCGCTACGTCAGCTTCCGTTACGAAGCGTGTTGCAAGCGGATCACCGGTGGCGGTTCCGATCTTTGCCGCTCGCAATGAACGAATCAGGCGAACGATCTGGACCCAAGTTGTCAGGTCATTGTCACGATTCGCGAACTTCAGCTCACCACTCTCTATCGTCAGCTTGCCTTCGGCCTCAGGAAACCACCGCTGCAGCACTCCGAGCATCCACTGGGTATCAGCTTCATCGACAATGCCTTCGATAGAGAGTGTTGCGGGAAGCTTCTCGAGTAGGTCGGCGGAACTGGGACGCAACAAGCAGTAGCGCCCTTCGCGCGGAACCGCTTCCAACCCAAGAGCGCTGGAAAACTGCTTCAGGTACCCCCCCACGGTGTCGTTCTGAATTCTTGGCAGGGGAACATCCTGCCGAGTTGGAATTCCGGCTGCTGCAAACAAGTCAAAGTCAATGACGGTGGGCAGGCCACTCAAGTGCACCCACGTGTTTACCCAGTGACTCAAACGAACCGGATCCCCCGTCAACACGACGCCTCCAAGCTTGGTTTCCAATTGCGAATCCAGGTTGGCGGGTTGCAGCGGAGGACGCGACACGCTGGCCCGCAAGCCCAGTTCTTCGGCCGTCACGGGCGGTTCACTTGGCGAAACGGATTCATCCGGAATCGTTAGGTTGATGTTCACGCCAAGAATACTGCTCAGCTCCTCAAACGCAGCGTTACCGGCTCCCAAATTGGCGACCTGAGATCCATCATCATTTGAGTCGCTGCTATTTGCTGGATCGCTAGTCGTATCGGCTGCAACATCGACATCCCCTGGCAAGGCTGCTTCATCGCCTAGCTGCGGGTCACTTAGCTGCGGGTCATCATCGCCTTGCGAGTCGCCAACAACATCTCTGGGCGTCGCTGGACCGGCTTCTTCTCCCGGGGCGTTGGCTGCTTCTTCTGAAGTTTTCGTATCTCCACTGTTCACGCCGATGGATTCGTTGCCGCCGGAACTGTCACTTGCACCATTGACCGGAGAGTTCGGAGCAGCCACGCTGGGATCGGCCGTTCCCAAGCCCGTATCTTGGGCCACCGCTGGCCGTTGAGTTGGCTTGTTGTACCAAGATAGAAACGCCAAAAAACCACCAACGGCTAACAGTAGCCCCGTAAATCCAAGGATTCCGACGAGCAGATATTGTTTTGTCTTGCTGGTCGATGCACTCGTCCAGTCTTCGGTTGGAACCAAAGGTGCATCGGCTGGCTGCCAATTGCTGACCGATTGCTCAAACGCGTCACTCTCCTCCGCCGAGGTTGGTGTGGCAGTAGGCCCCTTGGTATCCACAGGCTCTTCGGGGGCAAGCCGGTAGTCGTCATCGTGCTGAGGAGGGTTCTCGGCCACGTTAGTTGAAATGGACTCGCGAGTGAGCGCAGAAGAATCTGCCACAGCGTTTGAATTCGGACTGCCACCATCTTCAGCTCCGGGTGGCGCAATTTGCAACAGCGACTGACACTTCGGGCAATTGGCAATTTGTCCGATCAATGCCGCATTCTTGATGCGAATACTGCTGCCGCACGTTGGGCACTGAATGATGAATGGTTCCAATTGGTTACCTTTTCTCTACGAATCAATCGCAAAAAGCCCGGCGACTTTAGAGCAGACGCTGTCGTCGCCGACGCGGTTCCCGCTGGATTGCAGCCCGATGGCACGTCCGGGAAGGACTCCGGCAATTGCCAACCATCATATTTTATGCCAAAGCCGCGAAATCTTCAGTCGAGCGATTCCCACAGATCAAATCAAGTGCTGGTTGAAATGAGAGCGGTTTTAAGGGCTGGAACGGCTGCAACGCTTTCGGAGGCTCACCGACCAAGCGTTTTAAGCTGCGTCTTGAAGGCCTCCAGAGCTTGTCCTCAGGGCTGATCACTACTTCAACTTACGCAATTCAGGCTCGTCGCAACCCGCATAGCGTGAGCGTGGAAGGGGCCGAGTTGTTTCTACGGGCAGGTTGGATGCTCCTAGCTGATGCGTGGTTCCCCAACTGCGCTGCTTAAAAAACTGACTTACCCTGGGCTTGCTCTTCTGCCTTGCTTTGCAAAAATTCGCGACTCGAGCGACGCATATGCCCTCAACGTGGTTTCGTTCGAACCCAAGACATTAGACGCTTACAGATTGGATCCGATATGCTTGCCAAAGAAATGAAGTCCGGTGCGGTTGTGGTCGACAACGACGTGCCGCTGATCATCGAGAGTGTGACTGTACAGTCGCCCAGTGCCCGGGGTGCTTCTACTCTGTACAAATTCAAAGCACGCAACTTGATTACAAAGCAGAAAGTCGATTTGACGCTCAAGGGAACCGACAACCTGCCGGAAGCGGATTTTCGCAAACGCCTCGTCAAGATGATGTACAAAGACGCCGAAGCCCTGCATCTCATGGATGAAGAGGACTACAACCAGTATTCAATCTCGCTGGCCGACGCCGAAGAATCGTTGAAGTACTTCACCGAAGAACTCGAAGGGGCGTACGCTTTGATTTACCAGGACGAGTGCGTCGGCTTGCAGTTGCCGTCCACAGTGGAGCTCAACATCGAAGAGTGCGACCCGGCTATCCGAGGCAACAGTGCTACAGCTCGCACCAAACCAGCGACGCTTGAGACTGGACTTCAGGTGCAAGTCCCTGAGTACATTAAGCCGGGCGAACGCATCAAAGTAGACACGCGAACTGGCGAATTCCTATCGCGGGCGTAGCTCCTAACGCGGGCGTAATTCCTATCGCGGGCGTAATTCCTATCGCGGGCGTAATAGTCTGCCGCATTGGATACCGAAGGAAGCGACGGTCAATCTTCCTCGTCTTCGTACTCGGCGTCGTCTTCGTAGGCTGATTCGTCTTCGTATTCGACGTCTTGCTCAGCGTGTTCTTCGTCGATTTCGTCATCCAGCTCGGCCTCCTCGGACGCTGAGCTCTCAACCTCTTCTTCGTCCTCGTTCTCGTCCTCAGCCTCTTCGTATTCTGGCTCTTCGTATTCTGCGTCTGTCGCCTCCGATTCATCCTCCTGCCAAGGCAACACCTCGGACGTTTTCGATTGTTCTACAACGGCAACCGCTGTTGCGGAACTGGCTGCTGGCGGATCTGCTTCAGGGCGGATTCGGTTACTATTCGGACTTCTGGCTGGCTTGGATGGTTTAGGAGGCGATGGCGGAGGTGCTGACTCCTCATCGTCACCGCCGGACTGCATGGCTTCCCATTCGGCAACTCCGATGAGCACATCGCGGGCCTGCGAACCATTGTACTGGCCGACGATTCCGTCCTCGGCCATGTAGTCAATCAAACGAGCTGCTCGACCGTAACCGATCCCAAGTGCTCGCTGCAGCAAAGAGCAACTCCCACGCCCCTCTCGAACCACAACGTCGACCGCCCCAGCGTACAGCTCATCGCGTTTCTTCAGCACGCCAGGTGTAGCGTCTTCATCGCCCTCTTCCTTGACCTTCAGATTCACCAATTCGTTTACAAAATTCTGTTCACCGGTGCTACAGTGATCAACGACAGCGTTGATTTCTTCATCGCTCAGGTACGTCCCTTGGCCACGAAGCAGCATACTAGTGCCGGGCCACAGGAAGAGCATATCACCATTGCCCAGCAGTTTATCAGCCCCCATTTCATCTAGGACTACGCGACTGTCCGTTCGGCTGGCAACTTGGAATGAGATTCGTGCCGGCAGGTTACTCTTGATCAAACCTGTGATAACGTCAACGGTTGGTTTTTGCGTCGCAAGGATCAAGTGAATACCGACCGCCCGGCTCTTTTGCGCCAAGCGAATGATATGCTGTTCGACCTCCTTGCCTGCGGTCATCATCAGGTCTGCCATTTCGTCGGCAACAATGACAATGAACGGCAAGTGGTCGGGGATTGCTTCCGCCTCTTCGGCTGTCTCTGGACGTAAGCGATCCAGGATTTCCTCTCGCCCGAGTTCGTTGTAGTTGGTCAAATGCCGCACACCGGCTCGAGCGAGCAGCGAATAACGCTCTTCCATCTTGTCGACGGCCCAAGCCAAAATGGCTTCCGCCTTCTTCATGTCAGTAACAACAGGATGCATCAAGTGCGGCAGGCGTCCATACCCACTCAGCTCGACCATTTTAGGGTCGATCATCAACATTCTGACTTCATCAGGTTTCTTCGTCATCAGAATCGAAGCAATGATGGCGTTCAAACAAACCGATTTACCTGTACCTGTCCGTCCAGCGATCAACAGGTGGGGCAAAGTGGCAAGGTCGGCCGTCAGTGCGTTACCAGATACATCTTTACCCAGGAACAAAGGAATCTTGCTGCGGCGATGTTTTTCGGTCTGTTCCTCGATGACTTCACGAATGCGAACCACTTGTCGGACTTCGTTCGGAACCTCGATCCCCACTGTATTCTTGCCTGGAATCGGCGCAACGATCCGAACACTTGGCACCCGCAGTGCAATCGCCAAGTCGTCGCTGAGGACGGTGATTTTCGATAGACGCAGCCCTGCCTCCAGCTCAATCTCGTACTGCGCAATAACCGGTCCAGTTTCAATTTCCACAACTTTGACGTTGAAGCCAAAGTCCTTGAACGTCTTCTCTAGGATCTTCGCCTTGCGTCGCACTTCGACAGCCTGACTCTCGAAATCGATATCATCGCTCTCGAGCAACAAGTCGATTCCTGGCAAGACGTATTCCTCTGTGCCAGCGGGGAGTTTTGTATCATCCATCATTTCCAATGAATCCTCGGGCTCTGGCGCGGCCTTCGGCTTCTTCTTGGTAGGCGGCTTGATTTTTGGCCCAGCCGGCTCGGGTGCACCTTCATGCGCTTCGTCAGCCCGAGAGATGAGCAGGTCGCCACCAACCTCAACCTCGCGATACTCCGGCTCCGAATCGTCAAGCTCTTCCGCTTCTTCGTCCTCGGCAGCTTCTGCTTCGACTTCTTCGTATTCCGCTTCGGCCTCGCTCTCTTCTAGCTCATCATCACTAGTGGATGACTTGGCGAGCAAGCCCTTCGCAAGCGACTTTGCAGCCGCCAAAATTCCGCCACTTTCTTCCTGCTCTTGGTGTTCCTCGTCGTCATCGCCACCAACCGATTTTCCACGGAAGCGAATGGGTGGATCGGCTTCTTCATCGCCTGCCAACTGCACACCATCTTCAACATCACTCCGCGAGCGTGCTGTGGCTGGCTGAAGTGGTATAACGACCTTCTTTTTGGTCGCTGCAGCCGCAGTGGTTGCGACGCTTGCACTTCCCAAGAGTAGAGCATGGATCAAACGAATCACAACATAATCTGTACTCAGCAGCAAGCCGGTGCAAAAAAGCGTCAGCGTGAGAATAACACTTCCCAAAAGAGCAAAGTGGTCGTTCAACCAAGAGCTCGTCAACTGCCCAATGAATCCACCGGGTCCGACAAGCGACTCAACCGGAGCGGGAAGATCAAATAGAGTAAATCCTGTTGTGACTGCAACAATGATGCAAACCCAACCGATTTGCCGCGACGCCCGCACGTAATTCGTTTGGACTCGGAACATCCAAACCGTCAACACGCTCAGACCGGTTACCACTAGTAGTGAGCCGACGCCCAGGAATTGAACCAGTAAATGACTGACACAAGCGCCGATCCAACCGCACCAATTAGCAGGTTCGACGTTCGTCGGGTAAACACCGACGTCCAATGGCATCACACTGGCGAGGAACCGCGGTAGCTGAGAAACTGGATCCGCCGGGTCGTAGCTAAGAAGACTAAGCCATAGAAAGACGCAGAATCCCGCCAAGACCAACGCCTCGACGTCAAATTCGATGCTGCGAACTTCTTCGCTTTCCTTTTTCGATTTACCCACGTTCAGACTCCTAGGCTACGCCATGATTGGGCAAAGCGACTTTGCCCACGGGCGAAAAAGAACAGTTCTGCCCTAGGATCTTCCGTGATCCACATTTTGCATCTACAGAAGTAGACGTACTCGTATTCGTCGACTCGACAGGCAACCCAGCTTTAACCAACGCGCTGGACCTTGAGGCAAAATGGACGGAAAGATAGAAAAACCCACAGAGATTGCCCAAGCCGTGCAGATTATGGGCGCTGCCAAGACTTGCTCGTGCCGAGCCCGAAGCCCCTTTTCGGGGGCTGAAATTTCCCATGCGGGCGAATAGAGTTCCAGGCTTACCCGGAGGGAGGGATTTGCTTTCAAAAGCTGACTAACGCATGGTCCGTATATTCGAGCAGCCCCGAGTTGACGCTTCGGCCGCAGGGTATTCGAATCGTGGTAACTGGAATAACGAACACAGTCTGCGCAATCGGAAATCTTTCTGTATCGCTAACTTCTTCACAGTTGTGTGTCGAATAACTGTAGAGTGTGGTCGTCTTCCTTACGTCCGCAGTTGGAATGTTTGAACCGATAGTTCGAAACTATCGCGCTCCAATCCAGCCAGTTGCAATACTCTTCTCCCAGTACCAAGAAGCAAATTGAACACAATGAATTTGTCACTCGCAGGCACCGATGAAGTTTCCTTGGCAGACCTAGGATCACTTGGCGAAGAGGTGCAGCGTCACCTCAATTACACTTTGGGGCACCGAGCCGACCAAGCGGACGAGCGTTACCTATTCCATGCTTTGGCCATCGCGGTTCGTGACCGTCTAGTAGGGCAATGGATTGAAACACAGCAGCGAGTTGCCACAAATGCAAAGCGTAAGGTTTACTACCTTTCGCTCGAATTTTTGATTGGCCGTTCGCTCAGTAACGCGGTCCACAATCTGGCCCTTAGCGAAGATACACGTCGAGCTCTCCACAGCTACGGTACGACACTCGAAGAAATTGCCGAAGTCGAACTGGACGCTGGCCTGGGCAATGGTGGCCTCGGTCGACTCGCCGCCTGCTTCCTGGACAGTTGCGCCAATCTTCAGTTGCCAGTACTCGGGTATGGAATCCGTTACGAATACGGAATGTTCCACCAAAGGATCGAAGGTGGTCGGCAGGTTGAAGAGCCTGACCACTGGCTTCGCGACGGCAATCCGTGGGAAATCGAGCGTCCCGAAGACACACGGCTCGTTCACTTCTATGGTCGAAGCGAACTTTACTACGATGCCGAAGGCGTTCACCACAGCCGATGGGTTGATACACAACCCGTTGCAGCCGTTCCTTACGACATGCCAATTCCTGGCTTCCGCAACGAGACCGTTAATACACTCCGTTTGTGGAAGTCGACGGCGACCAACGAATTCAACTTGGAAGAGTTCAACGCTGGCGGCTATTCAGAAGCGGTTGCCGCAAAGAACCAAGCCGAACAAATCTCGATGGTGCTCTACCCGAACGATGCGAGTGAGAATGGCAAGGAACTGCGGCTAAAGCAACAGTACTTCCTTGTCTCGGCAAGTCTGCAGGACGTGATTGCCAAGTGGATTGCGGACAACGGTGACGACCTCTCCGAATTCGGTGAAGCAAATTGCTTCCAACTCAATGACACTCACCCAGCCTGTGCGGTCCCTGAGCTGATGCGAATCCTCATGGACGAACATGCAATGAGCTGGGAAGCGGCTTGGAAGGTCACGACACGTTGCATGGCGTACACCAACCACACGCTGTTGCCGGAAGCACTGGAGCGTTGGTCTGTCTCGCTATTCAGCCGATTGCTGCCACGTCTAACGGAGATCATCTTCGAAATCAATCGCCGCTTCCTGAAGGAAGTGGACGCAAAATGGCCCGGTGATGACAACGCCAAACGCGAATTGTCGATTATCGAAGAGGGAGACAATCCTCACATTCGCATGGCTTACTTGGCGATCGTTGGCAGCTTCAGTGTCAATGGTGTTGCAGCACTGCACACACGATTGCTGCGAAGCGGTTTGTTCTCAAGTTTCAATGAGCTATGGCCGGAGAAATTCAACAACAAAACCAACGGCGTTACTCAGCGACGATGGCTGGCACATTGCAACCCAGCCCTTCGCGATTTGATCTGCGACGCCATTGGCGACGGCTGGGAGAAAGACCTCAGCGAAATTGAGCAACTCAAGCCATTGGCTGACGACGCCAGCTTCCGCGAGAAGTGGGCCGACGTGAAGCACCAAAACAAGCTTCGCCTGTCCGACTATATCTTTGACAATACTGGCATTCGCTTCCAAGATAACGCGATCTACGATGTTCAAGTCAAGCGAATCCACGAATACAAGCGGCAATTGTTGAATGTGATGCACGTCATCCATCTGTACGATCGCATCTGTCGTGGTGATACAACCGGCATGGCACCACGCTGTGTTCTGATCGGCGGCAAGGCTGCACCGGGGTACTACGTTGCAAAGGTCATTGTTAAACTGATTAATAATGTGGCTTCGGTTGTTAACTCGGATCCGCGAGCTGACGGCCTGCTGAAGCTAGTCTTCCTGCCCAACTATCGCGTTTCGGCGATGGAAGTCATTTGCCCTGGCACTGAATTGTCCGAGCAGATTTCTACTGCCGGCAAAGAAGCGTCCGGCACGGGCAATATGAAGTTCATGATGAACGGTGCTCTGACGATTGGCACGCTCGATGGTGCTAATATCGAAATCCGCGAAAAAGCCGGAGAAGAGAACTTCTTCCTCTTCGGTCTCAACGCTGCCGAAGTTGTCGAGACGCGCAAGGCGTACGACCCGAACCAGATGATCACCGAAGATGCTGACATTCGCCGCATCATGGAGTTGCTCGAAAGCGGCCACTTTAATATTGGTGAACCCGGAATCTTTGACGTCTTGACGACCGGTGTTCGCAACCCAGCCGACCAGTGGCTCACGATCGCAGATCTTCGGTCTTTCATCGATGCCCAAAATGATGTGTCAACGGCATATCACGATCAGACAAAGTGGAATACGATGTCGATCATCAATTCTGCGACAAGTGGCTGGTTCTCCAGCGACCGAACAATTTCGCAATACGCAAGTGAAATTTGGGGTGTCGACGCAGTTAAATAGTTGTCCAAAGACTGGGCAATTTAGGTAAACGGTTGCACCTAATTCGTGAGCATGATTCAACTGACGGCAATCCAGGAGTTCGCCTCCCTTGGCGTCAGTTGATCGCATAGACCAAAGAGACTGTACGTTGAAGAATCGAGCATCCGGCGTCCTGCTACATATCTCTAGTCTTCCCGGCCGATACGGCGTTGGCGACCTGGGCGAAGGGGCGAGAAAATGCGTCGATTTCTTGCAGAGTGCCGGTCAGGCAGTTTGGCAAATGTTGCCGCTCGGCCCGACCACTCAGTGCGATTCGCCCTATAGCTGCTACTCGGCATTCGCTGGCAACCCGCTCCTGATCAGCCCCGAGGACTTGGTGTCTGACGGAATTCTCACTCATGACGATTTGGCGACAATCCACGTCAATGGTCAAGCAGCGGCAACGCAGGCAAACTACCCATTCGCGACTTCGTCTAAGACGGCTTTACTGAAGCGTGCATTCGACCGCTTCCGTGATTCATCTAGCTGTTCTGCCCTTGATGATTTCGAGGCGTACTGTACACAGAATCGTTGGTGGCTGGACGATTTCTCGCTCTTTGCAGCCTTGATGAAACACCTCGGCACCGATCACTGGCCTTCCTGGCCGGAAGGCTTGGTGCGTCGCGACTCTCGCGTCATGGGCGAGTACCGCAGCCAGCTAGCTCGTGAGGTCGAGTTTGAACAGTTTGTTCAGTATCTGTTCTCGCGGCAGTGGCAAGGGCTGAAGACATACGCCAACGAGCGCGGCGTCCAATTGTTTGGCGACATGCCGATCTTCGTTGCTCACGGAAGCGCTGATGTCTGGGCCAATCAGTCCATCTTTGCTTTGCAGGAGACTGGGGAACCCAAACTAATTGCAGGCGTGCCGCCTGACTACTTCAGCAAGACTGGTCAACTCTGGGGGAACCCGCTGTATGACTGGGAACACCTCGCCGAAACCAACTATGAATGGTGGACAAAACGCCTTCGCGTTGCGTTTGAGTATTTTGACCTGCTACGCATCGATCACTTCCGAGGCTTTGAAGCGTATTGGGAAGTTCCCTACGGCGCGAAGACGGCTGTCAGCGGACGGTGGGTCAAAGGTCCAGGAACGCTCCCCTTTGATGCAGCTCGTGCCGAGCTGGGGCACCTGCCCATCATCGCCGAGGACCTTGGATTGATTACCGACGAAGTCCATGCACTGCGGGAAGCTTTGGCGTTCCCCGGAATGCGAGTGCTTCAGTTCGGTTTCGATTCGCATGATGACTTCTTTCACCGACCCGAAACCTATCCAGAGGACAGCGTTGCTTATACGGGCACCCATGACAATTCGACGATTGTCGGCTGGATGAACGAACGCAAGAACCGGCAAGACGACCCGCTACGCAATTACCTGGAGCCGCCGAGCGCAACGCAGATGCCTTATCACTGGCAACTGATTTCCATGGTGATGCGCTCTCGATCCCAGCTCGCGATCGTACCGATGCAAGATGTCCTGGGACTGGATGATTCAGCCCGAATGAACGTTCCAGGACTCGCGACAGGCAATTGGGGATGGCGGCTGGGACCGGATGGATTTACTGCAGAAGCCGCCGAACGCCTCAAGCTACTGACGATTGCATCGGATCGTTAGCGCTCGCTATCCAAGAGGATGCTTGAGCAGCTCGTCTCGACGATTGAGTTTGTCGCCAAGCTGGTCGATGAGCAGCTTTGCCTTACCCGACGCCCACAGTGACGCGTCCAGCTCCACCGACTTCAGGGCGTCGTCAATCTTGTCGACAATAGAGACGAGGCCAAAGTCGTGTTCACGAATCGCTGCCAGCGTCGCGTCTGAAGTCCTGCCCTTGCTCAACCAGGTCGCCTGGCCATCGACGGCAGCTTGAACTCTCGAACTGCACAGCAAAAGGTTCTTGCGGCTGCTTTCTACATCGGCAGCAAGCGAAAGATGAACCGCATTGGCAGCGGCAAGACCGATCGAGTCGAGCCGATCAACACAATCCTGTATCCGCTTAGCGACGAACGCCCGCGTCTTTCGATCGTCTTCCTGCCATTGGCTCGCGTCCTGGTACGCTGTATAGCCTGGCATGAAACTGAGCAAGGAGTCTAGCCAGCCCTTTTCGTCTGAATCAGTCATTGAAATTCGCTTCCGTCAAAGCCGTGAACTATTCCATTGTCGCATTTGCCATCACCGCGATCATGGATCTGGCATAAAGATTTTACACGTTGACGAAGGTGTTTCAGACAACCCGCGAGTGGTTTGGTGGCAATTCACACCATTCCTGACGTGGCTGGCCTGCCTCTGCGGGCAGTTGAAATGCACCTTTCGACCATGCTACGAAGAAAGCAGGAACGCTGGGTAGGGTGTCTTGGTGAGCAAGCAGCTCCTCGCCCGAGAACCAAAACCACTCTGAGACCTCATCAGGGTCTGGAACAGGCATTTGTTCTTGGCTGCGGTGGACTAACATCCACTCAAGCAGTGTGCCCCACGACGTTTTGCTTTGCCAAACGTGGCGGTCGCAGATAACATCCAAGCCAAGCTCTTCCTGCATTTCACGAACGATGGTTTGCTCCGGCGTTTCCCCAGGTTCGATCGTTCCACCGGCGAAACAGAGCATGTTGGGCGCACGAACTTTTTCGCTCCGCCGGATGACCAGAAACTTACCGTTCTCGACCAGAATCGCCACCGCCCCGTGGCTTGGCTTACGAGGCTGCTTGGCTGGACGTTTCGACGAGTGCTTGTTGGATGACATAGATCGAATTGGTTTGAGTTTCGTATTTAGCCTGATTCGTGCTCAGGCTGAACTACTTGGCAGAGCTTTTCGCGCTGCTGCCTGAGCGGGCCGTTCTTCCGAACAATGCATGCGGGTCAGTTGACTGGGAAGGGAAGGGGGTTGCCAGCCAATCCTGCCAGGATGTTCTCGCCCGCCCGCATGCTCATCGCATTTCGCGCCTCAACGGTCGCGCTTCCAATGTGCGGCACGAGGATGCAATTGTCCTGCTCCAGCAAATCGGAATCCGTTGGCAACGGCTCCGGTGTGCACACGTCGAGACCTGCCGCGAAGATTGTTCGTGCCCTAAGTGCTGCAATCAAGGCTGCTTGATCCACCACTTCACCTCGAGCCGTATTGACAAAAACAGCACTGCGTTTCATCCGTTGGAACTCCTTTTCGCCAATGAATCCAGCAGTCTCGTCGGTCAACGGTGCATGGACGCTCACGACGTCACTGACAGAAAGCAATTCATCGAGTGGCATGTAAGTGGCCGCCAAATCGGCTTCGAAGTCAGGCTTCCTGCTCCGCGACGTGTAGACGATCTTCATTCCCCAACCACCAGACAAGCGTCGGGCAACGGCGGCACCAATGCGTCCCATCCCAATAATGCCAAGCGTTTTCCCTTGCAGTTCAACGCCCAGCCATCCCAGGGGTTCCCACGTCTTCCAATCGCCATTTCGAACGGCATCACTGCCACCTCGCAATTGCCTAGCTGCTGCCAAGGTCAGTGCGACGGCCATATCAGCCGTTGCATCGGTGAGAACATCAGGCGTATTGCCAACCGCGATGGAACGCCGCGTGGCTTCTTGGACATCAATGTTGTTGAACCCAACAGCGTAATTCGCCACGACCTTTAACTGCGTCCCAGCAGCGTCAAAAACCTCGTTGTCCAACCGGTCACTCAGCAAACTGATAATACCGTCGACTCCTTGGACGCCATCGATGAGTTCTTGACGAGTTGGAGGCAAATCGCCCTGATGTACTCGCAGCGTGCAACTTTCCGAGAGCAGCGTTAGTCCGCAACTTGGGATGGTGCGAGCAACATAAACGACAGGTTTGCTCATTTTCGTATCGCCGTTCACAGGTTGCGAAGTAAGCTTGAAATGATTGCCGAGGCTCATGCACGCCCCATGAGTGTGTCCACGAGTCATCGCAAGGAATCGTGAACTTGCGTCAGCAATAAAACACGAACGTGCACGCGGAGTCTTGGATCAGATATAAAACATCACTTCAGCCGGGTTTTCTTGTGATTGTTGTAACACCTCAGCCAGAGAAATCGCGGCAATTGTCTCCATCTGGGCAGTTTGTAGATCTACAAAAATGCGGTCCACTGTGCAGCTAAACGAACTCTTTGTGCAAACGGATTCCCGAGCCGAAGCAGGGCAGACGGCTTGAACAACGTCACCCACTGAAGTCTCCTCCGGTGAACTGCACAGTTGAAAGCCACCATTAGCGCCGCGTACGCTGGTCACTAGCCCAGCGGCACGCAACTGCTGCATAATCTGTGTCAAAAACTGGCTTGGAATGCCCTGATCGGTGGCAATTTGCTTTGCCGACACCAGTTGCCCACCATGATACTTTTCAGCGAGCGCCAGCATGGCGACGACCGCATAATGTGATTTTACTGGCAACTGCATCAGGAAGCACCGTCGGTTGAATTCTCTCATACGTTCGACGAACGCGAGTCGCATGGACGTATAGCGTGTCAAACCCAATGAACGCAGGCTCAAACAGACACAGAAACGCTACACCAGGGCCCTGAGCCGCACTAGGACGAATGCAATCCACATTCGGTCTTCGCAAACCCGCTCCAACGTCCCGCTCTTTCGTCTTCGCCTGGCAACACGCTGCGTGTGCAAGGCCAGCAACCAATGCTCGTGTAGCCCTTGTCATGCAGCGGATTGTAGGGAACGTTTTCCTCGCTGATCAACTTCCAAACATCTTGCTTCGTCCAATTTGCAAGCGGACTCACCTTAACAAGACCGAACTTTTTGTCCCAACCAGCAATGGGAGCCTTGGCGCGGTCAGGGCTCTGATCGCGACGAATAGCACTTGCCCAGGCATCGTAATCTTTCGCCGCGGCGTGCAGCACCTTTAATTTGCGATCACCGCAGCATCGAGCTGGATCGTGCTTGTAGACGGGCCCACCGTTGACTTCTTCGTATTGAGCAACCGTCAGTTCCGGTTTCTTAAGTTCGACTTCAATACCGTAACGACGCTTGACCTCTTCACGCAACTGAAGTGTCTCCTCAAATTGGTAGCCGGTATCCAAATTGAAGATCGGTGTTTCTGGCGCCAGCTCGGCCAACATGTGGATAATCGTCATCCCCTCAGGCCCAAAGGCGGTGGCCATTGCAAATTTTGGCGAGTAACGATCTACGGCCCAGCGGAGAATCTCCTTGGGAGTTGCCTTTTCGAGCTGAGCGCTTTCAACCGCCAATTCTCGCAAGAATGCCTCGGAAGGAAGTGCGGCGGGTGTTGGTTCAGTGGTCATTCTTGGCGAACTCTCAACTTCTTCTGGCCGCAAGACTCTCAATTGTGGACGGGAATCTGCGACATTCCCCGGCCCCGTTTTCGTCGCTCTCAGCGTATCCATCGTCTGGCCTCTTCACGTCCAGGAATCGTGACGTTCATGTTCGTTTCAAGGAGCTCAATCAAGCATCTGCCTCGAAACTACAGCATGAGACGCGCAAGCTTCTTGGCTACTTACGTCAAATAGTACTAATTCGACCAATTTAGTCAACTATACAAGCCTGATGGAACTATCGTCACGATTTGACCATTCGCTTTAACTTGAGTGGCCGCTACTTGGCTAACAACTTGAGTGGTACGGGCAACCTGGAGCAAACTGGGCCAATCCAAGTTTGTAGCTGGGAAATTTAAAGCTGGGAAATCCGTCACACGCTAAGGTGCGTGTCTCCCGGAGAACCGTGAGCTTGCGTTCACGGCGGATCACTTCGGTTCAAATTCAGCCTACTGCCCCCAGCCTGCGGGCCGCTCCCATGCTGAGCCGTAGAATATTGGCCAGCGACCTTCCGCAATCAGGTATTCGCGTTAAAAACACAGAGCAAAGTAGCCTGGACTGCCAGGCTTCCTATACTCCAGCGGCCAATCGACGACTGCACAGAAAAAGCTCGCGTCGTTGAAGCTCTCGGAGCCTTCCGCATCTAGCCCTTCGCGACAAAGCTAGCAACGTGATTCCTACATCTCTGAATCGAACACCTGACGGACACCTTGTCATCGAGTTTCAGGACGGCTCTCGGCGAGAATACACGCCAGGAGAACTGCGTAAGGCATGCCCGTGCGCTACATGTCGCGAAAAGAAGTCCGCGGCCAAAGAAGCGCCGCCAACCATCCTGCCTGTCCTGTCAGCGGAAGAGGCTCGACCATTGGCTATTTCATCGATGCGACCTGTTGGCAACTACGCGTACAACATAGCATTCACCGACGGGCACGACTCGGGCTTGTTCACCTTCGATTTCTTGTTCAACTTGGGACGGCAAATCCCTTAATCATTCGAACTTAGGTGAGGCAAGCGTCACGAGCTCTTTAGCCAGTTGATCGATCTCCTTGAGCAGTTCACGATCCTTCACCGAGCCCACATTCGTTTCTTCGCTCAAATCATCGCCCAAGCCAGCGCTTCTCGACTGCTTCCACTTGGCCAAAATCTGGTTGCGGATCTCGTCGTGATTGCTAACGCCTTCCACGAGCCCTGCATGACTGAGGCCGCCCGCTTCTTCGCCGCTCCCGCCTTTCGATCCACCACCGGCCGTTTCGACAAGAACATTGGCGAACCCAAAGTGCCGTTGTAGCGGCCCCTGCCGGATAGACACATTCTGAATGTTGTCGTAGGTGATGGTGGTTTCATGGATAAACCAAATCCCCCGACGCAATCGCATGCTTCGGTCACTGAGCACGTACCACGTCGTATCGTAACGCAAGTGAATCGCGATGTAAGCAACGATGTCAGGGATGATCATCACGGCAAATACGATTGGCGCGATGATGATTCCAAGAATTGGCTGAGCGAATAAGAAGGCCAACCAGATAAGAAACAGAATGCCATCGAACAGGACGAGTCCAATCCAGAAGAAGAACTTCATGTACCGCAAGAAGCCCTCTGATGGTCGAAACGCCACTATATTCTCATCATCTGCGCCGCGTATCTGAGGTGGCTCTTCAGGAACCTTGAGCCAACGTGTTACGAGCGAAAAAACGCCTCGGTAGCACCACTTACTAACTCGCAGCACCGCTTTCTCGGGAACAAGCATTATCGATTGTCTCCTTTCGCAATAGCGACAAGCTGCTGCATCGAATCGCGAATACTCTCAAGATGGGCGGTAGCTGAAGTCTGCTTTTTGTCCGACGCGTTACCATGGCTATTCGTTTGAGTCTCGTTCCGAGCGCCACGCATCTTGCTATACAAGTAGTCTCGTAGAATTTCTGGCTGCAGAATTCCCTCGATGGTCATTTCCGCCGCTGAACTTCCTGAAGCGGTTTGAATGCTAATTTTGGCCAAGCCCATCCAGCGCTGGATAAAGTTCTTGGTGACATGAATATCTTGGATGCGCCGATATGTTAGATACACTTCCTTGCGGAAGAGAATTCCCCACCGCATTGAAACACCTTCGTCGTCGAGTTTGTACTGGAGAGTTACGTAACGGAACCAGAGTGGCAAAATGACGATCGGCAGCAATGGGCCTGTGAGCAGTGAGGTCAAGAAATAGTACCGCATCAGCAGTGGATCAGGCCGCTGGATGGAGGCTGGGTCGAAACTCAGCAAGGCGTCATCCCCAGCTCCGTCTTCCGCTATCACATTTGCGGCCCGCCTGCCATGCTCAGCATCTGTGAGGTGTTGATCGGAATCATCTGGAGAGTTCATCTGTCACCGGTCCCGTGTGCGCGTAGAATCAACTGCTTCGTAAAATCTGCTCGACCGCCTCACTATTCGCTGCGCATACTAAATTCTTGCGAGTCGGCGTACAATCGTTGCGAGCATCTTTTTTCGTTCTTGACGATTTACTGCCCAAGAGACATTTCACTGCCGAAGTAACACTCCCACAAGAACTGCCAACTGAAGTGTACTTACTCACGATTGAATCAACCTGCGATGAAACGGCGGCTGCGATCATCGATTCTGACCGCAACGTGATCGCATCGGCAGTAGCCAGCCAAGAAGCAGTTCACGAGCGCTTCCACGGGGTCGTGCCTGAATTGGCCGCTCGCGCGCACTTGGAACGCATCGTTCCGATCATCGGCAAAGTCGTTGAGGACGCGGGCATTTCGCCGCAGGAAGAACTCACAGCGATTGCCGTCGCCACCCAACCGGGCTTGCCAGGTTCGCTCTTGGTTGGGTTATCAGCCGCCAAAGCATTGTGTCTTGCTTGGGATAAACCGCTCATTGCGATCAACCACGTGCAGGCTCACATTTACGCTTGCCAGCTCGACAGGACTGAGAACATTTTCCCCTGCATTGGTTTCGTTGTCAGTGGCGGGCACACGAACCTTTACCGCTGCGAGTCTGCTACGGACTGGGAGTACCTGGGGGGCACGATAGACGACGCTGTCGGCGAAGCCTTCGACAAAGTTGCCGTTATGCTCGGCCTTCCTTATCCCGGTGGTCCGCACATCAGTCGACTTGCCGAATTGGGAAATCCGAAAGCGGTCGAGCTTCCGCGTCCCATGCTCGCTGACAAGTCGACCTTGAATATGAGCTTTTCAGGACTAAAAACGGCTGTTCGATACAAACTGGTTGGGGTCGGCAAACAGGATTTCTCACAGCTCGATGTGCCCCAGCAGCGAAAGGCGGATATCGCGGCCAGTTTCGAAACTGCTGCAGTCGCCTGCATCGTTGGAAAAGCCGAGTTGGCATGCAAACAAACAGGACTCCCACGGCTCTGCGTTGGCGGTGGCGTTGCGGCGAACAAACTTTTTCGTCGAAACCTACAAGCGATGGCAGAACGAACAGGAATAGAGTTGATCATCGCACCGCCTGAATTGTGCACCGACAATGCTGTCATGGGGGCGATCGCCTGGGAGAAGATCCACAAGAGAGAATTTGCAAAACTCGACATCGATATCGTCCCGGGACTTGTCCGCAATTAAGTTCATCCACCATCCATCACTCAAAGCCCAATTAACCGAAGGTTGCATCGGCATGCGTTCCAACTGTCTGCTTGCGTTCATGCTCGTTCCGCTACTTCTTCGATGCGATGCGGATGCACTTGGGAACCAAGTCGGCAGTCAGAACTCCAATGAACAAAGCGACCAAGCGGGGATTGCAACAAAAATGCTAGGCAAATGGATCGTGCAATTGTCAACACCAGGTGGCGAACTTCCGTTTACACTGGAGGTTTCGCGCGGCAGCACAGGAATTTTGACGGGCCTGCTCCGCAACGGGCCCGAAACGATCGAAGTCGCCACATCCATCGACGAAAATAGCCTCATTGTTGATTTTCCGCACTACGATTCCCGCTTGGTACTGGAGCCAAATGACACAGGAAGCAAAGCGAGCGGTTCCTGGACCAAAACTCGAGGGGCTGGCAAGCAAGCCGTAATGGAGGCGGTCGCCCATCGACGATCACCAGCGTTCGACGGCGACGTCAATGCGTTCACAGCGCGATGGAGAATCGAGTTTGCAGATGCTGACGAACCAGCCGTGGGCATCTTTGAAACAGACGAAGGAAACGGGCGAATTCGTGGCACCATCCTGACGACAACCGGCGACTATCGATTCTTATCCGGCGGCGTAATCGACGGCGAGCTGATTCTATCGTGTTTCGACGGTGGGCATGCGTTCCTTTTTCGACTGCAACGAGTTAGCAGCGATTCTGAATCAGGCAGCAACGAAAACAATTCATCCCACCGAAAATTGAGCGGTACTTTCTACTCAGGCAATTGGTATGAAGTTGCCATGACAGCAGTCGAGGACACCGAAGCGACGCTTCCCGACGGATTCGCAGCAACCAAACTCAGCGATACTGTTGAGCTTTCGGACCTCAAGTACTCTGATCCATCAGGCAAGTTGATCGGCTTGAATTCAATCGCACGCGAAAACAAAGTCACGGTGATCGAGCTATTTGGTTCGTGGTGTCCCAATTGCCATGACGAAGCCATTTTACTCAAACAATTACACCAAGAGTACGCGGATCAGGGAATGGGGATTATTGGCTTGGCCTTCGAGCTAACCGCCGATGCAGGTCGGAGTTGGCAGCAGATCGACCGCTACCGGCAACGGTACGATGTAGACTATCCGCTGCTTTTGGCTGGCACGAGTGACAAAGCTGCCGCGTCGGAGGTCTTTCCAATCATCGACAAAGTACGCAGTTTCCCAACGACCCTGTTTGTTGACCGATCCGGCAAGGTTCGATCGGTCTACTCTGGTTTTGCTGGTCCGGCCACCGGAGCCAAACACAAGGAATTGGTTCAACGGTTTCGCCGTACGATCGAAAACTTGTTGGCCGAATGAAGCCGTTCTTCCTACCTCGTTGAAGGCCAACTTCTGGCTGGCTTCAGGCCGTTTGCGTGGGGAATTCAATGCTGCAATTCGCCTTGGGGCGTTTTCTCGCAAATCGAGAGCCTCGGGTCGTCATCTGCGTATAGTTTGATACCTTATCCCTTGGTTGAAGCACCTTGAGTAACGTTGTTGCTGCAAGGCAAATGCAAGAATACTGAGTTCATAGACTGATATTTTAGAGATCGCACGGGAGTAAAAGAATGAGCGTATTGGTTACCAAGCCAGCCCCAGAATTCAAAGCACAAGCCGTGATGGAAGACGGCTCCTTCAAGGAAATTTCGCTGGCAGATTACAAGGGCAAGTATGTCCTTCTATTCTTCTACCCGCTGGACTTCACATTCGTTTGCCCGACCGAAATCATCGCGTTTTCAGATCGTCAAAAAGAGTTTGCTGACGCGGGCGTGCAGGTTATCGGCGTTAGCGTCGACAGTCACTTCTCGCACTTGGCATGGCGAAACACGCCGCGTGACCAAGGCGGTTTGGGCAACATTGAATATCCATTAGTTGCTGACTTGAGCAAGCAGATTGCTCGCGACTATGACGTCATCACGGGCGATGACACAGTTGCATTGCGGGGCCTATTCCTGATCGACAAAGAAGGCGTTGTTCGACACCAAGTTGTCAACGATTTGCCGCTGGGCCGCAGTGTCGATGAAGCGCTTCGTATGGTCCAAGCACTTCAGTTCTTCGAGCAGAATGGCGAAGTTTGTCCTGCCAACTGGAAGGAAGGCGCTCGTACGATCAAGCCTACCGTTGATGACAGCAAGTCGTTCTTCAGCGCAGAATACTCTTCGTAGTGAACTCAATGGCTGACGACAACTTGTCGTGAGAATAAGCGAAAAAGCCGAGCCGCCTTTGCAAAGGCGCTCGGCTTTTTTTGTGCAAATTCAATTACGGGAACTGCCGGGCCCTATTGGCACAAGCTTTGGGGCCTATCTGGCTGCCGCAGTAACGGTTGTGGTTTCGCTGTCGCCGACAGGAGTCTGCTGCAGTTTCGAAGCTGCTTTCACTTCGAAGGTCATATCCTGCAAAACGCGAGGCGTGACTTCGATGGTGAAATTCAATCGCTCTCCTGGACGCATCGATCTGATCTCAGCCAGGTGCAGCACACTTGGATCTTGTGGATCCACTTCGTAGGAAATATTCGCGCCTCGGTCACTGGTAATTGCGTCAATATCGACGCCTTGCGGACGACGAATATCTACGATCACTTCGCTGTCTGCCAAGTCGCGATCATTTTGAATCGTCAGATAGTAACTCATCTGCCGTCCGAGCTGAATTGGATCCCCGGACTCGAGCAAAAAGACTCGCAACTGATTCGTCCTTGCGCCGCCGCCAATACTTCCCGTTGCATCTGGATCATTTCGTACCGAGAACTGGACGCCCGAGTTGGCCTGTGCATTCTGGGCAGTCAGCACACGGGCCTGGATCGATCCCGTCTCGGCAGGCGCTACGGCTTCGAACTGTAACCGCAAGTCTTGGTACTTAAGCGGTGAAGAACTGTCGACGGGAGCCAACAGGTCTGGAGACCGCCATGTCCAGACTCTTGGATTGGCCGTGGAACGACTGAGCCGGCTACGATTCACCGGATCGACTTGTCGTAGCTCTACGCTTGCGTCGTACATAAACTCAACTTGCACATCACTCAGTGCGACTTCCCCAGAATTTGCAACGCGGATAACCGCATCGTGCGTTTCTCCCACAGCCATAGAAGCAGGGAATTCGGTGATTTCCAACGAAACGCCGGGATTGCGTATTCGCCTTGGTAAGCCAAGGATGGATGCATTCTGCTGAGCAAGAATGACTGAGCCGGCGAGAACCTCCAACGATGCTTGTTGCTGACCTTCCTGCCGAACAGTGAAGTTGATTGGCAATTCGAACGTCTGATCTGGCTCGATCACCGGAAATCGCTTTTCGACTTCTAGGTTGCCCGATTCAGTATGTACAAGTCCCTCGGACATGCGGATGAGAGCTACAACGTCAGTGAGAGGCGTACGTCCGGTATTGGTCATTCGGACGAGATACTCAACGCGATCACCTACCTCCGCCTGAGCAACTTGCCCGAACGGCTCAAAGGTTACGTCCAAACTCGATCGTACTATGGAGGTCTGCAGGGCTTTCGTTTCGGACAGATTCGGCTCCCCGCGGGCTTCCCACAAGATTTGATACTCTCCGGCGCGGCCCGCCTGGAAATCAACTTGAACGTTAAGCTGCTGCCCTGCGCCTAGGATGCCTTGGTTCCAAATCAGGTAACCAGCTTGCGTCGTGTTGGGATCCGGCACCACTCGATTGACTTGCCAGCCTTCTGGAATTCGAACCGACAGTACCGAGTTCTCAACATCAATATCACCAGCATTTGCAATGGCGGCGTTATAGGTGAGCGTGGCCCCAGGCGAAGCGATCTCCGGCCCCAGGGCAGTCAAAACGAGCACCGGCGCGCTGAAGGTGATCATGGTTTGGCCGCCGCCGAGTCTCAGTTCAGGTAGGCGATTGTCCGGGTCCGCAGGCTTCAAGATGTCAACCAAAATCGGCGAAGTCCCGTAACCCGCTGCTCCAGGCACAGCCGTAGCGCGAGCTTGACCGTTTGCATCCACGCTGACGATGACTTCAGCTGCGGGGCCTTCGACTGTCTGAAAGACGGCTGCATTTGGATCAAGGCTTCGGTAGCGAACTCGCCAGTCCGTGGCCGGAACCATACTGGCCGCTTTCGTTACGCGGGTGGTCAATTGAATCGGTTCTCCTCGCGAGCTGGCTGGCGGAGGAAAATCCCACTGAGCGTCCACCCAGTAGATGGTGGCCGTCTGACGGCGTTGGTCCCAGATCTCACACTCAGGTGCAAGTGCTGTAACATGCGTGACGCCCGAAGTTGGCGATGAAACAGTTAGCCAAGTCTGACCTTCCTTTACCGGAATGCGGTCAGAACAATCGCCCGAACCCTTCGTAATCACATGCGGTTTTGTCGTAGTGCGGCCTCGAGCAAAATCGCCATCCAGCTTCTCAACCTTAGGCTCGCGATGGTGGAGCAACTTGCCGATGGTCGTGCGTTCTTCATCGCCTACTTCGATGATGTTGCCGACGCTATCTGGAGCAAGCATCCATTCGATGGGCTGTTTCGTGACGTAGTGACCATCCGGTCCACAAATCCCAGCTAGGAAGACAACTTCTCCCCCCACGGGCGCGACGACAGAAAGTGGCGTCAGCAACAATTCACCTTGCTCGCCGGGCTTTTGGCGACCGATGTGATCACTGAGCTTGCATCGATGATCCAACAGATTGCAGAAGCCCCCGTCGCTACCATCCAAGCAAGGTGGCGGCGTTGCTGGCGTCTGGTATGCAGGCGTCGGTAGGATGCCGTTGCCGTTGTGGAATCGCGGCAGTTCAACGGGCGTGTAATCCTTTTGGAATACTCGGCTGCCATTTGGATCAAACGCCGGCAGTTGTAACCGCGAACAACCAGAAATGGACAGCATGACAAACAGCAGAGATACGAACCAGCGAGCAAGACCGTGTGCGCAGTTGCTTTTCAGTGTCAGCCGTCTGCAGTGGTATTGTGCCGCCATGCTGAATGTCCTGGTAGGCTCCGTGGACGTTGCATCCCCCACCGCAGTGGTCGACGCTGTTGCTTCCTGTGCAAAAAGATGACTGACCGCGCAAGCGCGGACCGTCTACGAGCCCATGTAGAGCTCTTCCCAGAGAAGGCTAGCACGCGTTTCATGTCCGCGCCGAAAATGCGGGCAGAATTCAACCGCAGAAAGAAGTCCAGGCGGTTGGTCGCACCGCCTATGCCGATTTCATGCTTCGCGTAGATTGAAGCGAAGCCGCCTGAGCAAGTCAGACTCGGGACTCCAAGCTTCCTTGGCTCGATGAACGAGTAAACCCAAGCAAGGGAAGCTCAAAGAAAGCACTAAGCGAATGCTCTCTCAATCTTGTCCATCGTCGCCTGTTCATTTGGACTCACGCTGGCGAAACCGAAAACGCCACCGCATGCCTCAGCGACTTTTTTGGCGTTTCGCACAACTTCTTCTTTCAGCCGTTCACGGCTGGCGGCACCAAGAGCGTTCGAAAGTGCTCCGGCGTACTCACACCAAGCTTCGAGCAGCTCGTTGCCTGGCTTCTGCTTCGTCCACGACTCAAGCAAATCCATCGCCGGGTCGCCCTTCTCGATGCCGGATTGTTCGGCCAACTTCAGAATCACGTCGCGTTCATCGCTTTCAACTCGGTCGTCTGCCCAAGCGACAGCAACGAGCGGGACAAGTCGAAACGCTGCCAGGGTATCGACGGTAACGTGGATTGACGCCATTTCAGTAGCAAGTGCTTCGTCCGCGATTCCGGTCACCCGCATAATCGCCTCGGCTGTCTTGGCCGTTTCCATTTCGGATCGCAACTTTTGCAGAAGCGTCTCGTCAACTTGACGGAAGAAAACCTCTTCTAGCTGAAACCACTGCTTTGGCGAATTCTGGCTCATCTTAGGTCGTCCGTTTTCGGAGTTAGGTCAATCAAGGGCATCGTTCTTGGTCTTGGCATCACCGCATTGTCTAGCATGCGAACCCGACCGCCATCCAAGCGTTCATGATATCCACTGCAAAAACCCGGGCAAGGACCGTTTGCTTGCATTTCATTGCTTGCATTTCTCCTGCCTAGTGTTACCGGCTGTGTGCGCAAATTTCTTGAGTAAAACTGCGCAATTCAGTGAAAACACCCTGGAAACGACGTTGGCACGTCGACACGGACTGCGTTAAACTGCTCGCGGACCCATCCGGAATTTCGTGGCCGCTAACGTGATCGCCTCGGCAACGGACTGGGTTGGCAGTGCAGCAGGCATTGCACACCAATGCACCGAAGCAAGCAAGCTTCGACCGAATGATCATCACCAGGGAAGGTTGGATCATGGCAAAAGAGTCCTTTCGCTTCATCCACGCCAGCGACTTTCATCTTGAGCGCCCGCTCCAGGATGTTTTGGATTTGCCAGAGCATCTACAAAAGACACTCGTCGAAGCTCCATGGAAAGCGGCTGAGGCAGTGTTTGAGCACGCTATTATCGAGAACGTCGACTTTGTCGTTCTTTCCGGCGACCTACTCAATCCGTCCACCTGCGGAGCCGCGGGGATTTCCTTCCTGCTCGAACAATTTGAATTGCTGCGCGAACGCAACATTGCCGTCTACTGGATCACCGGCGATGTCGACTCCATGGATCGCTGGCCAGATGCGGTCGGCTTGCCGAAAAACGTGAAAGTCTTTTCGAGCCACGAAACGGAAACATTTATCCATCGCCGAAACGAAATCGGCCTTGCCACCATTATTGGACGAAGCTCAGCTGGCAACGAAATCATCCACGCTGCCGAGTTCGCCAACGAAACGAGCGATTCTTTCGTCATCGCGGCAGCTCACGGCATCGGCGACGCAGACTCCCTTTCTGCAGAGCACGTAGACTACTGGGCTCTTGGCGGTCGACATCAATCAGAAATACTGCGCAGCGACGAACCCGTCATTCGATATGCAGGCTCGCCACAAGCCCGCTGTTTGAAAGAAGCCGGAGAACACGGCTTTGCCCTTGTCGATGTCGATGCACAACGCAACGTACAAGTTCACACGATTGGAGCCGACACGGTTCGATACACGTCGCAAGATATCGACGCCGATGATATGGCACTTGGCCGTGACGTTCGACAGATCCTAGCGAAACGGATTGCTCGTATTCAAAGCGAAGCATCGGGACGCCACACGCTCATTCGCTGGCGCGTTCACCTCGACCTAGAGAATGCGTCCTTGGTTGGCCCAAGTGCCTTGGAAGACCTACTGGGCTGGCTTCGACGCGAGTTTGGCCACGGTAGCCCAAGCTGTTGGTCAACTGACATCGAAATTCTGCCGCCGGAGAAACTTCCATCCAAATGGAAGGAGGAAGACACGATTCTTGGTGACTTCCTTCGCACCGCCGCAGAAACTCGTAAAGAAGCAAAACAACTCGAATTGAAGGCGATGATTGACACCGAAACGCCCGGCGCAAACGTCTGGCATTCGATGTTATCCGCCAGCTCAAACTCGCGTGAAACGACGACCCTCGACCGCAGTACTCTGCTCGGAGTCGATCTGTTGCGTGGTCATAAAGTGGACTTGGTGGCCTCAACCCGCCGCTTCGGAGGATCCCAACAGTGAAAATCAAAGATGTGCAAATCGACGGTTTCGGCGTCTGGAGTGGACTGACAGTCCACTCCATGGCGGACACCATGACCGTATTTTACGGGCCCAACGAGGCTGGTAAAACGACGCTCATGCAGTTCATGCGAACGATGTTCTACGGTTTCACCACCGACCGAAAATCTCGCTATCTACCACCCGTTTATGGCGGCAAGCCTGGCGGTGCCATTCGTGTCACTGGGCCAGGTGGCGGCTACGAGATTACGCGCCGCTCGCAGCTCGACGGCACCCAGAATTCAACCGGCAGTTTGACAGTCACCGGATCCGATGGCCTTTCCCAAGGTCAGCATCGTCTGGCCATGCTGCTTGGACAAGTCGATGAATCGATCTTTACGAATGTATTCGCCATCGGTCTGCGCGAACTGCAAGAACTCAGTACGCTTGACGACACTGCCGCTGCCGACGAACTTTACAAACTCTCCAGCGGTTTAGACCGCGTATCCTTGGTCGACGTGACGCGGAAGCTCCGCTCTGCGCGCGCTGAGATCGTTGGCCCAACGCCAGAAGAAGGCCAAATCCAAAAGCTGCTCTCGCAACGTGAAAAACTCAAGGAAGAAATCGAGCGCGAAATTGCAACCAGCCGACGCTGGAACGAACTGGCCTCGCTGCGAGCCACCCAGAACGGCGAACTCGAAGAACTGAAAAGCCGAATCGAGCAGTGGGAGCTGGAAGCGAAGACGTACGAAGTCGCCATCCAAGTTCGCCCCAATTGGGTCAAGCGACTTGAGTTGACTCAGCAGATCGCAGACCTGGGTGCTCGCAACGAAATTCCTGATTCTGTCGCTGGTCAGCTCGAGGAATTGAACGAAGAGATCGCCGAACGCGAAGAGAAGCTCGCTGAAACAAAAGGCAAGCGACGTGAACTTCGTGATACAGCACGCAAATTGCCTCTGCGACGCGGCATCCTCGACCTGGCCGCCAAGATTGAAGCCGCTGGCGAACAAACCCCTTGGATCAACTCGCTTCAAAAGAATATCCAACGTCTGGAAGGTCAGATCGACGAGACGCGTGAGCAGCTTCTCGAAGACGCCAAACGACTTGGCATGAGCGATGAAGACCAGCAAGCACTGCTGGATGATCGCCGACTAGCCAACATGCCCGACCTGTCGCGACAAGCCATCAATCAATTGGCTGAACCAGCCAGCGAGGTACGACTCTGGTCCAATCGACTGAAACAATCTAAGCAACAGATTGAGACCGAAAGCAAAGAATCAGAGCGACTGCAAAAGGACCTGGGCGAAGCGCTACAAAGTCACGGGCGGAAGGACATCCAAGCAGCTTTGAAAGAAAACGCTGCTTCGATCACCATCCTGCGAAAACGCCAACAAGTCCAAGAAACACTGGACCGTCAACTTGCTCGACGCAAACAACTGGAAGAAGAAGCCGTTGATCTGACTGTCGACGAAGCGCTTCCTGTTGAGCGTTCCTTCATGACGGGGCTGCTGTTTATCGGCGGTGGCTTCTTCTTTGTTTGGGGCGTTGGCAAGATGGACCCCGTCGGGCTGTGGCCGAACACTTCTGACCCTATGACCGGCTTGATGATGGTCTTTGGCGGATTCTGTCTGCTGATGCTGTGGTTCGTTTATTCAAACGTCCTCGATCGTGGCACAGTGTCCGAGCTGGAAGATGTCGAAGACCAAATTGATGCCGTTCGCAAAGAAGTTCGCCGCACCGAAGATCAACGTGATGAACTCGAGCGTCAACTCCCTGCCAGCAACAATCCAATCGAAACGCGAATCCGTGATTGTGAATCCGAAATCGCGTCGCTTGAAGCCCTATTGCCAGTGCAGCACAATTTGGCTGCAGTCCAAGATCGCCTGAAGACCGCACGTCGCAAGGCCAGTCAAGCATCGGAGCAATTGAAGACCGCTCGAGCAGCATGGCAACGCACATTAACGCAACTTGGGTTAGCAGACTCGCTTTCGCCAAAGAGCGTCCGAATCATGGCCGAAGGCTACGATTCCCTGCTGCAATCCCGCCGACGCCTCCAATCACTCGAACAGGAGCTTGAAACACGGGAACTTGAACTGGGCGCCATCACTCAGCGAATCGACTCTCTGTCCAAGCAGGTCTTCGCTGCCAAAGCGGCTAGTGATGCGATGGCTGACCCTGGTGAACATGCTGAGGACGACGAATTTGAGCCACTTGGTGACGACAAGCCAATTCGCAGCTTGGCTGCTCACGAAGATCAGGGGGAATCTGCACCGGTGCGAGCCAACACAAAGATGGCCGACGCTGCACTCTCTCAGCTAACCCGACTTACCGCTTTGGTGAGCTCTCAAGAACAGTATATCTTTCAAAAGAAGAGCCTCCGTGAGCAAGACCAGCAACTCGCGAAGCAGTGCGCACAAATCCAAAAGTCGATTGACAAACTGTTCCGCAAACACAGCTCGGTATTGGCCGAACATGGCTGTGAGTCGGAAGAACAAGTGCACGAACTGCTGGAGCTTAAAGCCAAGCATGCAGAATTGAGCGAAAAGGTCTCGGAGTTCAGCGAACGGATCGTTTCCGTTATCGGAGCTTCCGTACCCTACGAGACGATCCAACGATTGCTGGACAGCCCCGGCAGTGAAGACTTGGAAAAGCGTTGGGAACAGATCCTACAACGCACCCAGCAAGCCGAAACGCGTGTCGAGCAACTGCACACACGCCAAGGTGAGTTGGCTCAGGAAATGAAATCACTGGCCACAAATACTCGTCTGGCCGCAGCCAAACTAGAATTGGCATGTGTAGAAAACCAATTGAAGTCTTGTGCTGACCACTGGCGAGTCCTGGCGGCAACCACAACACTGTTGGACCGAGTATGTGAAGTCTACGAGACCGAACGACAACCGGAAACACTACGCGAAGCATCGGCCTTCCTGACGCAACTCACCGAAGGCAAATACACGCGCATTTGGACTCCCCTGGGTAAGAATCAGCTTCGTATCGACAACGGCAAAGGCCAGTCGCTCCCCTTGGAGGTGCTTTCGCGGGGTACGCGGGAAGCCGTCTTTATCGCACTACGACTTTCATTGGCTGCAGCCTATGCTCGACGCGGCGTGACGATTCCTCTGGTGCTTGACGACGTGCTCGTCAACTTTGATTCCATTCGTGCCGAAGCGGCTGCTCGAGTCCTGCGAGATTTTGCGGGACTGGGTCATCAGGTCGTCATGTTTACCTGCCACGAACACATCATGAGAATCTTCGACTCCATTGGAGTCCAAGTTCGCGTGCTTCCTCCTCAAGGGCAACCGGGTGAAGCAGACGTCTACTATCCCGAGGCGCTCGAAACTCCTGAACCGGTCGAAATCATCCAACCCGAGCCAGTGGCAGAGCCAGAGGAGACGGTCTCGGAAGTTGTCGACGAGATAGCCGAAGTGGTCGAAGAGGAACTTGCCGAACCGCCCGCTCCGGTCGTGAAAAACATCGTCGTCGTCGAAGATGCCGCTTCCGAAGAGCCGGATATCGATTGGCTGTGGTACGAACGCGACGAAATGCCAGTCGATGAGATCGTAGAAGAGTGGACGGAAGCAACTGAAGACATCGCCGCCGAACCACCCTCCGATGAGCTGTGGTGGAAGGAGGGAAAGGGCCCAAAGACGACCCAAGCGAAGGCTAGCTGATTTCAGGGAGTCGCTCGCGGCTACAAACCTGTGGTTCCCCCAAGCAGCCCAATGTGGTGAATACCTACCACCTTTGGCATGGCCCGTGCTAAAGGCGTTAACGTTGTGCCGCCGCCTTCTTCATCGTTAGCCGCGTGGAGCCAGCTCTAGCTTCCGCATAAATCCTTACAGGCAAATGACTTACGCCCAACCAAGCCCCTTAACACGTCGACTCCTCGTTGCTGCATTGAAGGGCTTCACAAATTCCCGGTCTGGCTCGGCGAACACATCGGCAACGAATTTCTTGATACAATGACCTAATTGTTTGCCTAATCTTCACAGTCCATTCATACTGTAACGCTTGGGTCTCTTCAAAATCATCTAGAGTTTCTATTTCAACGGAGATTACTATGCTCAAAACTCTCTCGCTGAGCATTGCAATGCTTGCATGCTTGGCCACATCCGCCAGCGCCGCCACTGTCGGCTTCGTGGGTGCGTTCAATCAAAACCCGATTGGAGGCGGCACCGGCTTCCTCGGAGCAGTTCCACCCGCAGTTGGGTTTGGCGATGTCGTTGGGGGTGCGAATTTCACTCTTTTTGGTCTGACAAACTCGGGCGATGTGTTGGATGGCGAATTGCTGCTCAGCACCGGCGGCCCTATCTATGTCCTTGGAGGCACATCTTCTTGGACAGACAATGGCGCTGCTGACTCCGTCAATTTCAATTTGAATGTGACTACAACAGCCGGTGGCACAGCAAACGGAACTTTAAACGTCTCGTTCAACGGTGATTTGATTTCCGGCGGAAGCGGTTACTCGGAAGCCAACCTAGACGAATTCCTGAATGGCGATGCATTCTTAAGCAACTTTGGTTCGATCGTCTACACCGACATCAGCACAGCAAACACCAATATTTACATCGGTGTTGCTCAAGCCGTTCCAGAGCCAAGTGCATTCTCTGCACTCGCACTGGTTGGTGTTGCTGGCATGATCCGACGACGACGCAAGTAGACACAACTCTACTTCTCGTGTTCGAAAACTAGAAAAAGGCAGGGGTCGAGTGACCTCTGCCTTTTTTCGTTGATTCTTCTGATCGGTTGACTCAACACTCGATCGAAGGACTTCAAACGTTTGCTACCCACACAGATGCCCTAGTGCTTGCATCAGAAGACCTGGACCTCCCACAAGTGCGTAACGGCACTAACGAGATTTAGTCTAGCGACCTATATCCGATGAATCGCCAACTCAAGTTGACGCAGATACACTACAGGCGGGCTTGAAACGCTTCAGCCACAATTGCGAGATGGCAGAAAAAACGAAGCTAGGTTTTGTTCGGATCCTCTGCGGCCGTCTTGCTCGCCTCTTCTTCCTCAGCGGCCTTGGCCTTTAAGGCATCGGTTTCCACTTCGGTGGGACCACCAGTGATTTGCTCTGGAGTGAGGACAGCCTCCAACTCTCGCAGCATCTTGCCAAGTGGTTCACGCTCGTACTTGAAATCATCGAAGGTGAAGATCTTTGTCCCTTGGTCGGTCTTGTACGTCGCGCGAGCAATGCCTTTCTTCTCCCAACGGCGTTTATTCAGAGATTCGACATCCGCGTAGCTAAACTCTTGGCCCCAACTAGTCTTGATACCACTGCCGGTCGATTCGACCCAAGTTCCTCGCGAGCGTATCAGGAGCAGCAATGATGGGATACCAACAACCAGTCCGATGGCACACCAAAAGTATTGTCCGTTGATGTCGCTTTCGATTTCCTCTGAGGGCTTGGGTTGCTTGAGCGACCAGCCTTTGTCCTCGGTAATCTCAGCCCATTGCTCTTCCAACTCCATCGCTGAAAGATCTTCCAATGACTCAAACGCGACTGCTTTTTCCAGCTCTTTCGGGTATCCGACAAAGCCGTCGTAGGCGAACCAAGCTGCCAGCCCAAGACTAACGGCGGCAAGCCCAGCGTAACGCCAAAGGTAGCCAGATTGAAATTCTGCGCGCATTTTCCCAAACAGCTCATTAAAGACTCAGAGTGAAAGCAGACGTCGCCGAGCGCGCGTTAAAAGGTTACGCGCAGCGAGAGCTATGATGCTGGAATTTTAGGGCGCAATTCCACAATCTGGAACGCGTTTTCTGAAGAAAGCAGGTGAAAGGCTGGTTGAATCGATTATACGAATCACCCGTTAGTGCGAGTCAC
>CAYPLE010000008.1:20396-30640 GCA_964411445.1 uncultured Pirellulaceae bacterium | reverse complement strand
TCAAATAGCAGACTTTAATAGGCGTGGAAACTCGCCTAGACTTGAACCGATCTAGAATCCGCCGTTACCGCCAAATGGGTCATCGCCGAAGGGATCTGCTCCGCCGTCGCCAGCGTTGCCACCGGCTCCGCCTCCGAATGGATCCGTGCCACCGAAGATGTTCTCACCAGCGTCTCCGCCGGCTGCTGGCCCGAAGATGTTTCCGCCGCCGGTGTTCGACTCTTGGATCACAGGCTGTTGCCCCTCTTCCTCCTCCGGTTCGGCGGGTACAAACGGGGTAATCAGTGTTGGAAGTTCGCTGGCAATAGGACGCAAACAGGTGAGGTATCCATCTGTATTGAGGTGATAAATCCGGTTGCTGGTCTGATTCACGATCGAAATTGCGTGTGTCTTCGGCGAAGTTTCACCGAGCATTCTGCCAGTTTCGCGGTCGTAAGCGGCGATAGATCCCGACTGCCTGCGGCAGAACAGTTTATCTTGCGTCGCTCCCAAGACAGAATGAACGTGAGTGGTCCGGTCGATCCACTGTGTTCGCCCACCATCGTCGTCAGCCAACTTCATTAGGCCACCGGCTTCGGTCGCGACAAAAACGCTGCTCCCAACAATAAACGGTACGGCCGTGATGGGTGCCCCCGTTCGATGCTCCCAATCAACGCGTCCAAGTCGAGTTGCGAGAGAGAATTTCGCGATCGAACCGCCGCTGGTACCGACATAAAACGCGCTGTTTGCGGCCGCTAGCGAACCTGAAAGACCGGAAGCCGCCTCGTATCGGATCCACACGCTCGGCTGCTTATTTTGATTGAAAATATAGACGTAGCCGTCCTCTGAAGCGATCGCACAGAAATTCATATCTGCGGAGCTCACAGGCTTTCCAACCGACCGACCTTGAATTACGTGCTGCCATGGTCGCTGCGGTTCGCGAAGTCCGTAGGTCGCCACTCGCCCGTTGAAGTCCGGAACAAACGCAACACCATTTGAAACCGCGACCGCGTTGGATGTCTTCGACCGAGTGGGCTTCGACATCAGATGTTTGCCAGTTGCCCAATCGAGCAGGTAAAAATTCGTCCCGTGCACCAACGCGATTCCCTCTGGACAGAGCGCTGCAGGGTGGGCGGGCGACCTAACGCTACCACAAGGACTAGACCAAAGAAGCTTGCCTGATTCAGCATCGAAGGTTTGGACAAGTCCGTTTTCTTCGACGACGACCAGAAACACATCTGGAACGCTAATCTGCTGCACTGTGATACCGTCGGGCTTGCCTAAGTACTGAGCAGCTAGGGTCTTAGCTTCTTCTACAGCGGCCTCAATTCCAATCGGCTGGCCCTTTTTGTCGAGCTTCTTTGCCGAAACGCGAAAAGTATGGTTAGGCAGTTCAACAACTGCGTACTGCGTTGGATCTTTCTTCGACACCCATAACTGGGCCGAGGCAACGCCCCGTCCAAAAGCGGGCATTTTTACGCCGCTCCGCCAAGCGACCTCCAAGCCGAGCGACTTCGCCTCAGCCTCATTGAACTGGCTAAACGCATTCGGTGATGAACACAGAACGACGGCGGAAGCAAGCATCGAATATAGAAACGCGCGCATGGTCTCCTCCAGAGACTTTATCGATTCAGATCGGATTCGAGAGCGAATTAGCGAATAGACGTCTCAGTATAGTCGACGGGCGGCTAATTCCGAAACTTGACGCCGGAAGTTGACGACAACGCCGGAGCAATGGTATTTTTTACATGATTCCTTGCGAATATTCATCGAAAATCGCATGATATGGCAGTCAAAATGCATCTACTACAGCCGGCTAACGCAGCTACTGAATTGCCGTAAGTGACTTCCTAAAAACAACTTACGCCACCTCGACAAACAAGTTCGAGGTGTTCAACGGCAGTAGTCCTATTTTTGACAACTGCACTTGTCAAAATTCGCCGTCGCTCTACAGTACAGGCGTCGAGTGAGTCGAAGAGCTACTTAGCCAGCGTGCTTTCTCACATTGCGTCCGGAACCTCTGGCGCCGTCCCTCCCGAACAGGAGTCGATTTTGAGCCTTTCGTCGGAACACATCAGACCCGTTGATCAGTGCGTGCTGGACCTCTTGCGCCGCAAGAGTGGATTGACCGTGCAGGAGTTGATCGACAGTTTAGAGGTGACCGCGACTGCTGTTCGACAACGGCTGGAAAGACTGACGGAAGCCGGTTTAATCGAGCGACGCAAGGAGAGCGTTGGACGCGGGCGTCCTTCCTATCGATATGTACTGACATCCGTAGGCATGCGATATGCCTCGGCCAGTTACAGCGATCTCGCGACGGCACTTTGGCAAGAGATCATGGAACTGCCCAATGCCTTGCAACGAACACGAATCCTCAGACGCGTCGCTCGACGCATGGCTTCTGATTTGAAGGCGGCGATTCCCGAGGACGGCGACGTTGAAACTCGCGTTGAGGCGATTGCTTCAGCTCTTGAGAAACGCAAAGTCCCTGTGACGGTCAAGCAAGTTGACCATTTGCCGGTTCTTGAGGTGTTGGCCTGCCCATACCCGGAACTCACCACTGACGATTCGAAGCGTCACCTGTGCGAGCTTGAGCAAGAAATGTTCAGCGAAGTCATGGGGAAAGAAATGAAGCTCGAGTGCTGTCAACTTGACGGCCATGACCAATGTAATTTTAAAGTTCAAGGTGGCAGTGAGCCCGCTCAGACGCATCGCACTGAATCCGCTAGAACTCAACAGTAACTTATAAACACTTACCGCGGCACTCCGCGAAACCGCACAAATCCCTAACAACGGAAAGCACCAACATGAGCCACGTTCTGAAGATCGAAAACCTGCACGTCAACGTTGGCGACAAGCCTATCCTGCGTGGTGTCAACCTCGAGATGCAGCACGGTCAAACGCACGCACTCATGGGACCAAACGGTTCCGGGAAGAGCACTCTGGGCTTGGTCATTGCCGGACACCCTGGGTACGAGGTCACGGAAGGCTCCATCACGCTCGACGGTGAAGACGTGCTCGAAATGGAAGCCGACGGACGGGCACGAGCTGGAATCTTTATGGCGTTTCAACGCCCGATGAGCGTGCCTGGTGTGAAGATGGCTGACTTCCTGCGTCACGCCGCCACCAACGTTCGCCGCCCGGACCGAAAAGAAGGTGAAGAACTGATCGCCATGCGTGAGTTTCGTAAGGAACTCAAAGAAAAGATGACTCAGTTGAAGATGGATCCTGAGTTCGCTCGTCGTTATGTCAACGACGGCTTCTCCGGTGGAGAAATGAAGCGAGCAGAAATCCTTCAGCTTGCCATGCTCCAACCAAAGTTCGCAATCCTTGATGAAACCGATAGTGGTCTAGATGCCGACGCAGTTCGATTGGCGAGTGAGAGCATTGCTGAAATCGGTCGTGAAAAGATGGGCCTTTTGATCATCACGCACCACGACAAACTGCTCGAGCACAACCCACCAGAATTCACGCACGTGATGCTTGGCGGCAGAATTGTCGAAACGGGCGGAGTTGAACTCGCTCAGGAATTGCACGGCAAGGGTTACGAGCGAATTCGAGCATCCTACCCAGACGCAGAACGCGCTAACCAAGAAATGTTGAGCGATGAAACTGCAGAAGTAGGTGTATAACAAACTGCATCTGTGCAAGATCGGCGGGGCAATTACCCAGTCGAAAAGCACTCAAGCACTTGAAAATTGTCTCCCAAAAAACTGACGAGAATAAAAATATGTCTACGGATCTGGCTGCCGATCAAAACGAAGAAATTGGCGAAATCAACAAGTACGATTTCCGCACGGAGTCCAAGGCTTACTTCAAAGCACGCAAGGGTTTGGACGCTGAAATCGTTGGGCAAATCTCGGAGATGAAGGGCGAGCCAGACTGGATGCGTCAGTTCCGCCTCGAAGCTCTCGAGATTTTCAATTCTAAGCCCATGCCCAAGTGGGGCGGCGACATCAGCCTCGACTTCCAGGATATCTTTTACTACCTCAAGCCGTCTGAGTCTCAGGGAAAAACCTGGGATGACGTCCCTACGGAAATCAAAGACACCTTTGAGAAGCTAGGCATCCCCGAAGCCGAACGAAAGTTCTTGGCAGGCGTGAAGGCTCAGTTCGAAAGCGAAGTCGTCTACGGTTCGCTGAAAGAAGACTTGGCGGAGCAAGGTGTTATCTTCACCGACACCGATACGGCTGTCCGCGAGCATCCTGATTTGGTGCGCGAGCACTTTGGCAAAATCATCCCTTCTCAAGATAACAAATTCGCGGCTCTGAACTCAGCGGTTTGGTCGGGTGGTTCGTTTATTTACGTCCCACCTGGAGTCAAGATTGACTTCCCGCTTCAAGCCTACTTCCGCATCAACGCGGAAAACATGGGACAGTTCGAGCGAACGCTAATCATCGTCGACGAAGGCGCTGAAGTTCACTACGTCGAAGGCTGCACGGCCCCGATGTACAGCAGTGAAAGCCTTCACTCGGCTGTTGTGGAAGTCGTCTGCAAGAAGGGCAGTCGGTGCCGCTACACGACCATCCAGAACTGGGCGAACAACATCTACAACTTGGTAACCAAGCGAGCCATGGCTTACCAAGACGCCACGATGGAGTGGGTCGACGGCAACTTGGGCAGTAAGCTCACGATGAAGTACCCAGCCGTCTACATGATGGAGCCCGGTGCTCGCGGTGAAATTTTGTCCATCGCGTTTTCAAGCGCCGGGCAACACCAAGACGCCGGTGCAAAGCTTGTCCACTGTGCTCCAAACACGACCGGACAGATCATCAGCAAGTCGATCAGTAAGAACGGCGGTCGAGGAAGCTACCGTGGCTTGGTCAAGGTCGAGAAGGGCGCTAAGAATTCAAAGTGCAACGTCGTCTGTGACGCGCTGATTTTGGATAAGGAAAGTCGCTCCGACACATACCCTTACATCGAAATCATGGACCAAGATGTAAGCATCGGGCACGAAGCAAGCGTCTCCCGAATTGGCGAAGAACAACTCTTCTACTTGATGAGCCGTGGCCTCTCGGAGGCAGAGGCGAGCACGATGATTGTCAATGGATTCATCGAGCCACTCGTCAAAGAATTGCCGATGGAGTACGCCGTTGAGATGAATCGCCTGATCCAGCTTCAAATGGAAGGCTCCGTTGGGTAGTTCCAACCGCATCGAGCATCGCTCTCGCCTGGCCTGAAAGATTGGTGAAATCAGTATTGATAAAATCAATATCGGTCAGACCAACAGTTAGGGTTTTCAGCACTGCTGTAGCTGGCGTCCGGCCGGCAAACTGAGACCTCTGGGTCCTCGTCAGGCGACGCGACTCACCAGACACTTCGCAATCACCAACCGTGGAAATCATTCAAAGACATTATCGATGACTGCACTAGAAGAGAAGGCACTCGAGCAGCTGCCATTTACGAAAGAGGGCTTCGAAGCGTTCCTTGGCTCAATCACCGAGCCCCAGTGGCTGACCGAGAACCGCCAGGCGGCGTGGAATAATTTCGAGGCTGCAGCTTGGCCTCAGCGCAGCGAAGAAGACTGGATGCGGAGTGATCTGCGAGGCTTCAAGCTTGACCGATACAGTCTTGCATCAGCAACTGAGCAAAGCGAAGTACCCGAGTGGCTAGCTGAAGGCGTTGACCCTGCTGGCGTCCTCAAATCGTTTGACGGGAATGTCACTGAAGAGTTCTTGGACGAGAGCGTCGCCGCTAAAGGCGTGATCTTCGGCAGCCTTTCCCGCATCGCAGAGTCACACCCTGAACTTGTCGAAAAGCACCTCTTTTCGGTTGTGGATCCGACTCAAGATCGGTTTGCAATGCTGCATGCCGCTACTTGGCAGGGAGGACAGTTCCTGTATGTACCGAAGGGCGTTTCGGTCGAGCAGCCGATTCGCGTCGCAGCAGGCATGTCGGACGGCGGAACGGATACTGGTCACACGCTGATCGTCATCGACGAAGGTGCCGACGCGACGTTCCTGTACGAATCGAACAGTGTCGATCCAGAAGCCGGTGGGCTTCACGCTGGAGGCGTTGAAATTATTGTCAAGGCTGGCGGCAACCTTCGGTACGTAAACCTCCAGGACTGGGGACGCAAGACCTGGCACTTCGCGCATCAACGTGCCACGGTCGGACGCGACGCAAATCTCCAGTGGACAATCGCTGCACTTGGGAGTCGATTCTCTCAAGTGAGTCAGCAGGTTTCATTGGTCGGAGTAGGCGCCTACAGCCAAGTTAATGGAGTGATGTTCACGCAAGACAAGCAACAACTAACTTACAATACGTTGCAGCATCACCAAGCACCACACTGCCGCAGTGATTTCCTGTACAAGGCCGCATTGCAAGACAAATCACGAACGGTCTGGCGCGGCATGATTGGTGTCGATCCAGGAGCTCAGAAGACCGATGGCTACCAACGGAACGACAATCTGCTGCTGAGTCCAAATGCTCGAGCTGATTCGATCCCAGGTCTTGAAATTCTGGCTGATGACGTTCGCTGCACACACGGAAGTACTTCTGGCAAGGTCGACGAAGAAATCATCTTCTACGCTCAGAGCCGAGGCTTCACGCGAAAGGAAGCTGTTCGCATGATTGTGACCGGCTTCTTCCAACAAATTTTTGACAGGATAACGATCGAAAGCGTCCGCGAAGCCCTCGGGCAGTCAATCGCTCGCCAAGTTCGTGAGTACGAATAGGAACCAGGATGAGTGATTTTATTGCCGTTGGGAAAACGAATGATTTTCCCGAGCGCGGCGTGCTAGAAGCTGAAGTCGACGGCCGCTACATCATCATCGTGCGATTGGAAGACGGCTTTCATTGTATTGACGACCTGTGCACCCACGATGGTGGGCCACTCGGCGAGGGCGAGCTGATTGGAAACTGTATTGCCTGTCCTCGCCACGGGGCGCAGTTCGATGTTCGGACTGGACAAGCAACTTCGATGCCCGCTACTGAGCCGACGTTTTCGCACGAGGTTAAGGTTGAGAACGGCGAGATTCTCGTCAAGCTCGCGCCTGAGGATTAGCCTGTCCGCCCGCAGGGATTGAAACCTTTCCATCATATTAGGGGACGCACGCGCGGCCCCTTTTTTATTTGCGAACCAAACGGAAAGGGCGAATCATGACCAATGGCCAAGCTACGCCAGCCAATGCTCTTGCTTCCCAAGACGCAGTTGCAATTTCAGGTGGAAGCGGTCTGGTTGGGACGGCTCTGACGAAGCGATTGCTGGATGCCGGGCGGCCCGTTGTTCATCTGGTCCGCGATTCGTCAGTGAGCCGTTCGGTTGAGACAATTCTCTGGGACCCCACCGCGGGTATCCAGGAAACGGATAAACTCGCGGGAGTCGGAGCCATCGTGCATCTGGCAGGTCGCAGCATCGGCGCGGCTCGCTGGAGCAAAACTGAGAAAGCCCTCATCCGTGACTCGCGCGTCGAATCAACACGTGCACTCGCTGAACAAATCGCTTCTCTAAGGCCGCCTCACTTGCACACCTTTGTGAGTGCTTCGGCGATTGGCATTTACGGAGAACAGGGTGACCGCGAAGTATCCGAGGAGACTCCCGCCGCCGCGACTACGTTTCTTTCCGAAGTGGCTCAGCAGTGGGAAGCCGCCGCTGAACCTGTCCGAGGCGTGTTGCGTGTGGTCCACCCACGGCTTGGAATCGTACTTAGTCCACAAGGTGGGGCGTTGGCAAAGATGCTGCCTCTGTTCAGAAGCTTCCTTGGCGGCAAGCTTGGAAATGGGCAACAGATTTGGAGTTGGATCTCGCTAGATGACTGCGTCGCGGCGATCATGTGGCTGCTCAACCATTCTGACGCACAGGGAGCATACAATCTGACGGCGCCCGCCCCGGTGTCCAACCTAGAGTTCACCCAGGCGCTTGCTCAAGCCGTCTCCAAACCTGCTGTATTTCCGGCCCCCGCTTTCTTGCTTCGGCTGGCGATGGGTGAAATGGCGGAAGAACTGCTACTTCGAAGCTGTCGAGCTGTACCAGCCAGGCTGCTTCAAGAAGGCTTTACGTTTGAGCACACGCGACTCGAGGAATGCCTGGAAGCAATCCTACCTACCCGATCAGAGTGATGCATCCGCTCTCTGGGCTGCTGTAGACGCGTATCGTTTACTTACGAAAATCAGAAATACGGTGCATCACCTCGCCCCAATCGCCCTCAAACCGAACGGCGCGATCATCAATATAGACGTGAGCTGGCGGCTTATGCTCACAAACCTCATCGACCACAATCGAGTGTTTGATTAGCCAAGCTTCAATGGCATCACGACCGGCTTTTGATGAGCACCTTGCTGAGTTCACCACCACGTAGTAATCCTGCCGAAGCCTCTCGATGGAACGAGCTGTACCGTGTATCGGTGGATCAGGAATATTGTCGACACCACACCATCCACTGCGATAAGAATGGATGACTCCGTCGAAGTCGAGGCAGATCGTCCGACGCTTCTCGCGAATCCCCAGTTTCTCGCACAACCGCTTAGGCGTCTTGCGAGTTGCCAGCAACCGATCAATTGCGTCGTGCCCTTCAAGCCAGCGCACTTCACCAAACTCTTCGTCGCAGAGAATCCGCGAATACCAATCATGGGTATGGTGCCTACCAAGAAGCCGCAGCCAATCGCCATAGCTGTGCCACTGTGGCTTACCTGGAAAAACCTCTGGCGCGCCATCCAGCCCAAGTCGCGCATAGTCCTTAACTAGGTTCTTCGCAAATGCATGGACACTTCGCGTACACATGGGTTCGTCGAATAGCACAACCAGGTGGAATCCGCCGCGACCATTGGAATCAATCAGGATCGGATCCATCCCCAGTTCGACCAGCCGCTGGTGCCAAGCCTTCGCAGCGCAGAAATTTGACTCAGGGGTTATCGAAAGGTCGTCGGCATCGTGCAAGTCAATATCGACGGCCATCCACCGGGAAGTGAGATCCGTCGAAGTGCTGTGCAGGCCGAGCACTCCACTAACCAACTGAGTCTTGAAGTGCTTGGCAAGGGACGCGACATTCAGGAAAACTTTGCCTCGTTCTTCGCGAAACGGTGCGGTGATGGCGTGGTTCTTCCCACCGGAATCGCTGTCGCGATATTTCTTGGCGACATAACGCCCCCATACGTCGGTTCGATTCACCAGATTGGCATAAGCCCACTCGGCGAGCTCGTAGGCTCGCTCACGCCATTGATCACCAATGGCTTTGAAGAATCGTTCCGATCTTGTCATTGCCGTTTCTTGGTGCTTGATGCCCTTGGGAGGAAGTTATTCTCAATTGCGAGGCGTCTCAAACGTGAGACGCTCGAATGAGGCGACGATCCGATTAAAAATTTCGCGTGTCATATCCACGTTCAATATCGTAGTACAATGATAATTATGGCCGGGAACGAGTAGTGCACGCCCCAAATTCTTGGAAAATTCAGCGATGGCTCAGCGAAGCGACACCAAAACGATTCCCAATCTTTATCAGCTATTGGGATTGTCCGGCCCGGAGAGCTCACCCGAGGAGGTCGAAAGGGCAATTGTCAAACTGCGCAAAAAAGCGACAGCCCTGAAAGAAAAGAAGGACCGACGATCGGCTGGTGCGGAACAATTAGTGCGCGTTGCAACCAAGCAACTGACGAATCCGGAACAGCGTCGCTTGTATGATAAAGCTTGGACTAAACAGTTCAGTGAAGCACGAGTAGTTAAGGCCCAAGAAAGTGAGGTCCAAGACAAAGTAGTCGCTGCGGTTGTCGACGCCCAAACGAACACGACCAATTCGCCGAATTCGCGGCTGCTGGAATTGCTTCCGCGGGAGTCGCCAGAAGCCGCCTTCGACTTGGCCGTTTACCTTGCACAAACGCCAGCAGAGGAAAGTGACGATTCCGAGCACGAGTTCGCTGCGATCATGAACCGGCTAAGTGGCAACGTGTCACCGCAGCTCACAGCATCACGCCCGCCGGCCTTGCCTGCGAAGCAGTCACCTCCGGGGATTTCCAACAAGTTGCGTCGGAAGAAAAAAGGCAACTTGCTGCTGCCCGCAATTGGCCTCGTCACCTGCACCGCAGCCGTCCTCGGTCTGATCGCCTTCCTCGTCAATTCACCGCCGGGTGAAGAAAATCAACTAGCCGACGCCTCTGACACTCAGTCGCTGAAGCCTCAAGATCCAGCGCCGTCACCTCCACCTCAACGCAGTGGCCTCCCACAAGTTTCAGGGCTCGGCGGAAACTTGGGCAACAGTGATCCAACCGGTATGGCCGTTCAGCCGATGACTGGCGGTGCAGGGCAGGGCGGGATGCAAGGTGCAGGGCAG
>CAYPLE010000008.1:7406-20296 GCA_964411445.1 uncultured Pirellulaceae bacterium | reverse complement strand
GGTGCAGGGCAGGGCGGGATGCAAGGTGCAGGGCAGCAAAATTCTGACATGCAGAATTCGGGTATGCCTGCAAACGATGGCTTTCCAGTTGGTGACAGCAAACCTGACGTTGGCATGATGCCCACCAACAATCCCCCCAATGACGCGTCAAACACACAGACACAATCACAAACGCCCGCGAAACCTGATGAGCCGAGCCCTGAACCACTCACTCAAGAAGCAAAACAACTGTTTGTGTCGGTGTGCGAAGAATCGATTCAGTTGCTGGGCGATTACAGTTACGACGAAGCACGCGAAAAACTGGACCAATTGCTCGAACTCCCACTTCCCGCCGAGGAAATGGGGCAAGCCTCGCGGCTACGGCGGCTCGCAGACTATGCGCAACGAGGCTTCGAGGCCCTGCAGAAGGCTATTCGCGACATGGGGCCTGGCGAAGTCTTTACCGTCGGCACTTCGACTCAAGTTGCTTTCGTCGACGCAGCGAACCAGAGCATTACCGTGAAGCTGGGACCAAGACCCAAGACTTACGAGTATTCTGAATTGCCGCCTGGCATTCTTTATAGCTTGTTCGATCTTGCCCTGGACCGCGAAAACCAGACCGCGCTTGCACAGCGTTCAGCTTTCATCCTTTTTCAACCGAATCGAAACGCTCGCTCGCTTGAGAAATCACAAGAATTGATGACGCAAGCAATTGTTTCGAGCAATATCCCTGAAGATCTGGTCGAAGTGTTTACCGACCCCTGGTTCGCACAATAGAACGTGCTGCCAGCGTAAAACCACGGCACGTGGAACGCTCGCTAGAGCGTCGTCCAATCCTTGGCTCGTGTTTGCTGACGCTTGCTGATCAGATGATTGTGACTATTCGCAATGTGAGGCAGCCAGAGGGCTTTTTCGACGACGTCGAGCAGCGTGTCCGGCTCAACCGGTTTCAGAAGGCTAAACACGCCACCTTGGCTGGCGAGTTTTTGCGAGTCAACTCCCGACAAATCATCGACCAAAAAAATGATGGGAGTATCGCATGTATTTTCGAAACTCCGCAATCGGTTGGCAAATTGGCAGCCCGCCGTCGTATCCGCGATCGACAACACGATAGCGTCGAATTCCCCCGCTGCGATAGAATCGTTGGCAACCTGTTCGGTTCGGGCCAACACGGGGACGTGTCCTCCAGATTTGAGGGCTGACCCCATAGCGGTAAGCATCAATGGATCGGACTCGATGACAAGCACACGAGCGATCATGGAGTCCATTCTCGTGATAACCATTTTGTCCTCAGTCCTTTTGTGGCCAATCGAGGCTGAGAGTCTTTTCGAAAGGCCCCTCAAGCTCTGCCGTTTCACTTATATCTGATAATTAGCCTCGGGCACCATATCATCTGGAACACCGCCGCGCACCTTCAAACGTGGCTTCTCCAAGACGACTGTCGTATGAGGAGCCACGCTGGCCGTGATCCACACACTTGACCCAATGACGCTGTCGTGTCCAAGCGTGGTCTTGCCACCCAAAATCGTTGCGTTGGCGTAAATCACAACGCGATCTTCAATCGTTGGATGTCGCTTCTGTCCGCGAATCAACTGGCCATCCGAGTCGGTAGGAAAACTCAGAGCGCCAAGTGTCACACCTTGATACACTTTGACGTTCGAGCCAATTTCGCATGTCTCACCAATGACGACACCAGTACCGTGGTCGATAAAGAAGTAGTCGCCGATGGTGGCGCCAGGGTGAATATCGATCCCCGTTTCCTTGTGCGCCCACTCGGTCATCATCCGAGGAATAAACGGAACGCCCAGTCGCACTAACATGTTCGCAAGCCGGTAGACCGTAATTGCTTCCAAGCCAGGATAGCAAAAGATGATCTCATCACGGCTTGAGACAGCAGGATCTCCATCAAAAGCTGCTTCGACGTCCGTAGCGAGAACACTCCGCAAAGCAGGCACTTGTTCTAGAAATTTGATTGCAATCGCCTGCCCTTTGGCTTCGTAGTCCGTCTGGCTCTCACAGTCACTATCTTTGTTCTTGACTCGATCGTCATGCCGCAGTGCCCGCGCGATCTGTGTCGTTAATTTGTCGTGCAGACTATCCACGAGATCACCCACGTGATATTCCACGTTACCGTTGTGCAGGTTCTCGCGGCGTCGAAATCCGGGATAGATGATATCCTTCAGATCCTGGATCGCTGACACAATTGCATCGTAATTCGGAAGCGGACAGTGCCCGAGGTGGTTGATCCTATCGTCGGGCGTATACGTGCCGACAATCTTCTTAGTCAGATTGGGCAACTGTTCCTTGAGACGAAAATCGGATGCCATCAGGGCGGCTCCTTTTAAACTCTGAATTCGTTGATTCGGGCTTCGATCTTTCGCGGCTCGACGTCATGCAAGCGGAAAAGCCTACCTTGGCGCGCCATGGGTCATGTCTTTTTTGAGCAGGACCGGAACCTTTCAATCGACATCGGCTGTAGAACAGCAACAATCCACACAGAAGGCATCGACTGCGCTAAACGTACTGACCGCGCCATTTTACCAGTGGATCGACTCAGGTTTCATGCAGAGTGCCACGCCCGTAAGCCTTGCACGGAAGTTCGCCGCCGAACGCCGATCCTTACAGCCGATCCTTACAGATTGTGGGCATCCTTACTGGTATTGAGAGACCAGCCGTGATCGTAAAAGGTGACCGCGTTGGTACCGAGATTCGCAGAATAGGCGCTCACCGCCCGTTGAGCGACGTTGACCAGTCGCTGGACGAGCTCTGGTGCTGAGGCGAGCGTTTGCTGCACTTGCTCGGCTCCTGGTCCCGCGAACGAAAGCCTCGGCTGAGCCTGGGAAAGGTCAACTTCCAACTCGAAAGCTTGGCCTCCGGAAAGCCGCTGAAGTTCGTCGCGAATTCCGTCCAGCAGACCATTCAAAGAACTTGCGGTCTCCTGGGCTGCCGACCCACCATCGGACAAAACCTGGCTGAAGGCCGCCGATGCTTCGCCGATCAACTTGGCCGCTCCTCGCGCGGCCGACGCAGCAACCGGAATGGCGGCTCCAATGATGGCTGGTGAGAGTGACATGCATTCTGCCTGCGGCGAGAGTTCGAAAGCTATCGGTGGTAATCGGCACAAACAGCACAACCCCTCCAAGTTTTCATTCGTAGAGGAGAGAGAAAGCCAGCCCCTTATGCTAGCCAGCAGTGTATTGGCCAAGTTTCCCGGGCCTGGTCCGCTATTGGGCAGTTGCATGTCGGTTACAATTCCGTGCTAGCAAGCTCGGTTGCATGCTTGCCTTCCCAATTCCAGACGCCATTACTCTGACGATTCCCACAAACGCGAACCATGTCCATTCAGCGAAACCCAACTCGAAGCGTCCGCATCGGCTCGATTTCCATTGGTGCAGAGCACCCGATTGCCGTTCAAAGCATGACCGCGACGCATACGCAGGATATTGATGCGACAGTCGGCCAGGTGAACGCCTTGCACGACGCCGGGGCCGACGTTGTTCGCATCGCAGTCGATAGCACCAAGGATGCTGCGGCGCTGGCGGAAATTCGCAAGCAAACGAGTGCCAATTTGTCCGTCGACTTGCAAGAGAACTATCGGCTCGCTGAGGTGGTTGCCCCACACGTCGACAAGATTCGCTACAACCCAGGGCACCTGTACCACCACGAGAAACAACGAAGTTGGCAGGAGAAGGTCGAATATATCTGCAACGTTGCCAAGGATAACGACTGTGCCATTCGTGTTGGTGTCAACTGCGGAAGCGTTGATCCAGAAAAGAAAGCCAAGTACGGCGACGATGACATTAGCCCGATTTTGGAAAGTGGCATCGAACACTGTGAACACCTTGAGTCGCTGGGCTTCACACGCTTTGCAGTCTCGATGAAGGACAGCGATCCATCGAAGGTCGTGACCATCAATCAGAGATTTGCTGAAAAGCGCCCCGACATACCGTTGCACCTGGGGGTCACCGAAGCCGGTTTACCTCCGGACGGCATCAAAAAAACTCGCAACGCATTAGAACAATTTATTGGTCGCGGGATAGGAGACACCATCCGCGTTTCATTAACTGTCCCGAATCCGCGCAAGCCCGAGGAAATCGCCGCAGGCCGACAGATCATCGATGACATTTATGCAGGGCGACTTCGCAGCGTAGTCGCCTTGGATCCGACGGCGCTAAATATCATTTCGTGCCCGAGTTGTTCAAGAGTCGAAAACGAAGCTTTCGTTGAATTGGCACAGGATGTCAAGGAAATGACGCAGTACGCGAAAGATCATGCGATTACGATTGCGGTAATGGGTTGCCGAGTCAATGGTCCGGGGGAAACGGATGATGCAGACCTCGGACTGTGGTGTGGCCCGAAGCGAGTCAACCTGAAGAAGGGCGAAGCCACGCTTGGCGCCTACACCTACGATGAAATCCTACCTATCCTGCGGACGGAATTGGACAAGATCATCGAAGAGAAAAAGCAGAGTGTCTAAAATCTGAGCGATCTTCCACGCGTTCAATCGGGCCATTCAGACGCGAAACCCTCGTGAATATGATCGTCGCTATAGCCCTCCGCGAATATCTTCTGCACCTTTGAATTGGAACACAACTGTGAACACTGCGTTCAGTCTCATCTGCATGTTCGCAACCCTGTTCCTTCAGCAACCGCCGACGAGTTCCAAAGCAGAACCACTCGGCGAATTGCAGCTCCGAATCAATTCAGGAGATACGTCAGTAGCGTTGATGGTTCTGACGCGTTTCGAAGCTTCAGGCGAGATCACTTCGGAAACTGAACTTATCCATCTGTCCGACAACGCGGATTGGACGGACCTTGTCCGTGGCGGTGCGGCCGGACTCCAGTTGGATGTGATTGCCCCGGCGGTCGTGTCGCTTGACGCTGCATTTGTGAACGAGACGGGCACCCTTGCTCTCATGTCGCGAAAGCAGACGCTCGGACTTCATAATCGCTACTCATTTCGCCTTGGGCAGACGCTGCCGATACCGGAAACGGCAAGTTTCGAGCTGTCGGGAGAAGAAATCGCACTCCTTCGTAGATTCGATACGGCCATCGACGACGAGACCTTGGATCAGCTCGCCGCTGACGAAGAAACCACGAGCAGACTGGACAAAACCTGCTTGGCCTTATTCAACACGGCCTTGCTCCAAAATTTAGGGAAGCGAACCGAGAAGCTGAAAATCGACAATTGGTTTGCCTGGTCCACAGGTGACGAGCCGCGTTCAATAGTCGGCGAGCTCGCATTTCAACATGGTACTCTTGAAGTCGAACTGACTGTCCAAAATGGAAAGCTCCTGCATCTGAACTGGCAGAGTTCTCAACTCGCGCCAAATTGGTTTCGCCCCGTCGATACAGGCGAAGCCTACCGGCAACAGGCCGAGCGATTGGCTGAGTTACTGCTCACTGATCAACCTGCGATGGCTAAGCGGCAGTTTGCGCCGGGGCTGCAGGAAGCGGTTGCGATTCAAGCCCTCGCCAAACTATCGACTTCAATTCAAGATGCTTACGGGAACGAGGATTTCGAAACGCGTTTTCTGGATTCAAGGCCCAGCGAGCGATCTGGCACGCCCGTGCTGCTGGTTCGGCTAATGCACACCTTTAGCAATGGCAAGAAAGCGATCTCGGAAAGCACGTTTCTATTTCGAGACAGCGCGAAACAAGTGCCAAGAGGAGAGTTGAGCAATATCTACTTCAGTCAAGCTTGGACGACAGCGGCACCAGGCAAGCTTCAAATTACAAAAGATCTGCTGCAGACCATCCTGGATCCGAGCCGTGAGGCTATGTTGGCCGTTGAACAAATTGCCGAAGACTATCGCGACGCGATCAACATCGATGAAACTCGCGAACGGCTTAACCGTTTCTCTTCTTGGCTGCATCGTAACCGTGGCGAGGCACTGCTCGACGCGCTTAACACCTGCGACTTTGATGGTTGGTCGTTTCGTTCAAGCGACGACTACTCACTCATTATGGGTAGCCTTCAACCAGGTTCTCCGGACGAAATCTTTGTTCAGTTGAACTTTGACGGTGACTCATTGTCTGCGTTTTCCCTTCAAACACGCGGCAACTTCTTTGATTCGTCAACGTCGCTGAATAGACCGCAACCTCTCGTGGAAGCCGCAAACACGTTCTGGCGGCACCTGATGAGCAACGACCGTTCGCAGGCGTACGAGTTCCTCTCGCCTGAACTGAAGGAGAAATTCCCACGCGTTGAACTCGACTTGGTAGCCATGTCGAGCGGCCTGAGAGAGCCAACAAGTATCTCCAGCGTGGCCACCCGGCTTTCCACCCGTATGGATCGCTCTTCAGCACAGACGGCAAGCGTGTTCTCGATCGCAAAATTTGCGGATGGCAGCCAACAACCCCTTCGATGCGACTTTCAAGTCGATTCCAGTTCGCCTGCCATTATCGAATTCACGTCAGACTTCTCCGATAGCTTCCGTGTCAAAACTACAAATAAAACTGACGACTCAAAAGACTTAGCCGCTCGGCTGAAACCATTGCTCAGCGGAACCACTTTAGACGTTACAGAGCAGACACAAGACTCCAGACGCAAATTCATTGATGCTGATATCCTCGAGCTCTTTCTCAACAAGACACGCTCGGTTTTGGATCCGGAGGATATTGCAAAGCTTCAACAACGGATTGACACTACTGGGTCGATGACACACACGTATGTTCTCGGCGGACGACGCGAGATTGGCCAAGTTTGGTTGCGCGATCGCGACGGTGAAGAGACCAGGGTGCAAGTCACAACCGAGTACGGTGAGCTGACTTCGTTCCACATCGACTCAACCAAACTCAGCGGCTTCATTGCTGATGCTCGCCTTAGGCAGCTTGCGGCATCCCGCAGTAATCGTTTCATCGGAGCTTGGTTGTCTGGCGAGCAAATCGACAAGCTGGCGCTGCAAAGCCTGACTGTTGCCAGCCTTCAGAGCGATGAAACGATGATTGGATTTGAAGCCCTGCGCCGAAAGCTGCTTGCTCTTACAGGTAGCTTCGACGACGTTCAGTGCTCAACGCCAGCGCTGCGTGGTGACGGCCGAGAGATCGAAGTCGACTGTGAAATCTCAGGCGAAGAAACGACTGCACAGTTGAAGCTCATTCTCGTGCTGGACGCGATCAGCCTGCGAGTCGCCAGTCTAGAATTGGTTCGATAGCGATGCAAATTGGTGGCGATTCTGACGGCGGACAGCCTTGCAAATTATCATTGCTAGCGAAATCATTTGCCCACAAGATTTCATTCGCAAGCAAAGCTGTAACGATCAAGTGCTGACCGCGTTTTGATTTAGCGAAGTGGTGGCTTTCGGCCGCATTGTTGCCCATGCGAGAACGACGAATCGGCGATGCATGGAAAACTTCCGTGCCCTGCCTGGGCATAGAGTATGTCGGCTAGCGGAGATCCTGAAGGCGTGCGTGGCACTCGTGCTAAACGTCGCACACTACTTATCAGGAAACATTGTGGGATGAGAGAATGCCGCGCATAAAAAAACTCCGCCCGCGAACGAATCGCAGACGGAGTATGGTATTCAGTCAACCGTAGGTCGGAGTGACTACTTCTTCTTAGCAGTCTTCTTCTTTGCTGCCTTTTTCTTAGGTGCTGCCTTCTTCTTAGGAGCAGCCTTCTTCTTGGCAGCAGCCTTCTTCTTAGGAGCAGCCTTCTTCTTTGGAGCAGCCTTCTTCTTAGGTGCTGCCTTCTTCTTAGGAGCAGCCTTCGTAGATGCTGCCTTCTTCTTAGGTGCCTTCTTTGCTGCCTTTTTAGGAGCAGCCTTCTTGGCTACCTTCTTCTTAGTAGCTGCCTTCTTTTTGGCCACGTTTTCTCCTCCGGTAAAACGGAATCCAGGAAGTGAGACAACACCAAAGTGTGACGACAACAGCCACACGCTGCCGTCGAGTCCCGCTTCCAAAATTAGAAAATCCCTTCCGCTCACGCTGGAACGCGGTGGCCACCGCATGTGTTCCAAACTACGAAAAAGATAACCTACGTCCTTGACAAGTATTTGTACGAAACGTTTCGGCTATTGCAACATGAATTCAACAATTTTTACACATATTTCTGACATTTTTTCAACATGTTTTCCAAATGCGAGCGAAAGAACTCTGAAACAATGAAGTGGTCCGGAGCGCTTTCGCAATCAAAAACGTCCGTACCCGCCCTGCATTTGTTGCCAGTTGATGATTGCAAAGATCAAAAAGAACATCCCACCGGGCAAACCAAATCGAAAACTGGCGATGCCAAGCCCGACTCCTGCGACGACCGAAACAAGATGAGCGGTGTGGTCCGGTTGGCGCACATTGTTGATCAACAAGATGCTTCGCATGATCTGTCCACCGTCAAGCGGCAGTATCGGAGCGAGATTGAGTATTGCCCAAACAACACTAATCCAAACGAAAGCATCCAACGCAGCATACAAAACGACGTTGCTCGGATATTCTCCCATCGGCAAACTTAGCCCCAATAGGTTATTCAAATCTCCCGTCATCTCGACGCGAACCCCTGCAAAGGTTCCTAGCGTCCAACACATCAGACCGAGCAAGAGTTGTAAAGCCGGACCAGCGGCCGAGATCACGATCTGCTCCTGGGGTCCAATGCGTCGCTGCCTTGCTCCATTCCAGGCACCGAATGAGTCCGGAACCGCTAGCCCACCGAAGTGATAGAGGACGATTCGCGATCCAATGCCGTAGTACTGAAACGCAATCGTGTGCCCCAATTCGTGGATCAAAATCGAAAAGAACACAGCCGTTGCAAAGATCAGCAGCAGAATTGCCATCCCCGGCGAAGCCATGCCCTCCAACTGTGCGATGTAGCCCATGCCCTGGGTCCAACCGTAACCCAGAACTGCACAGATGACCCAAAAGCCCCATGCAATGCGAACATGAAATCCGAGCAAGCGGAAGTTGAGGTCGTACTGACTTTCACCTGGTACCTGAAGCATATTGACGACTCATGCGATTCAAGAATTGATTCTAAATTCTGTGAAAGCGACCTTGCGATGCACTCACACTACGAACCTATCCGACAACTGTTTGTAGGCCTGTCTGGAAGACTGTAGACACAACTCTACGTGACCAGTGCGCGGATCGACTTCTATATTAACGTTCGCAGTCTAGGTGCTTTACCAAAGTACGTAAAGCGATCCAGAAGTGCAGCATTGCCGACGAGCTGAGAATGGCGTGTGAGCGGCAGAAAACAAGTATCCACCTTGTCCCTGGAGAACTCCAGGTTTTCAGGCAGGCTCGGGCAGCTTGCTAATTGATGTCGGTTTCTTCGATGTCTCGAGCCGCCGAAGGCTTCGCTGTGTAGATCGGCTCTTGCGTCGTTAGATCCGACGCTGCAGGAACCTCGAAGCGCGTGATTGGCAAATCAACACGGTCGTTCACGAGAACGCGTTCCACAATTTCTTCTTGAAGCGTCTCGTGAATCGCGAGCTTGATCTCTTCTTTCACGTCGAGCAGGACCGCGTCCTTGAGCATCGCCGGATCCATTTGACGAAGTTTTTCTTCGATCACTTCGTGGATCAACCAACGATGATGTTCAATCGTTGCCTTGTTCGCCAAACGCTGTTCAGGTGGTACGACCAAGTGCACTCGCAACTGGCTTATCCAGTGCTTGTCTTCGCTCTGGACATAATAGACCCCAATGGGAATCTCATTGCTTGCGGCAACCTTGATTCGAGTTGCTTCGGAACGTACCGCCCCAATGATCACTGCATGAGTGACCACCAAGCAAATTACGAGTCCAGCGATCCAGTAGCGTCGGATGAATGACATCAGTCCACGTCCACAACGAGGTAAAAATCTTCATGGAAACGTAGGTTACGCCATGTGACAACGCGGCATTGGTTTGATGCTGCCTAGAGAAAGCGGTTCTCCGCGCCCGAAAACGCGTCAGAACCACTACAGCCCAACCTTGATCACTGCATGGATCGACTGACCAGCATCGATTGGCTGACTACAGTTGCGCGATCTGCCGCAGGGCGACCTAGCAACCTGGAATGTCTACCGAGTACTCGTCTGCGTGTACTTCCTGCGTCTACTCGTCTGCGTCTTGTTCCGAAGGATTACCAGCGAAGTCGCCCGCTGTCACAACAACGAAACGCTTCCGGTCAATGTGCTTACGAAGAGCACTATTGACCTCATCGACCGTCAGACTTCGAATCGCCTCTTCACGCTTAGCGTTGAATCGCAGATCACGTTCAGCAAACAGAGCGTTCCCAATCAATCCAACCAAGGATGCGTCTTGCGTTCGAGCGACCTGGGCCGCTTGCAGCATCGCTTGCTTGGCCGTCTCCAACTCTTCTGTCGAGATGCCCTCGGTTAGCAAGCGATCTAGTTCGTCTGAGACCGAAGCAATGACCTGGTCTCGAGCACTGGGGTTCGCAATTGCCCTAATGAACAACATCGATCGTTTGTCCACTGGATGTGCCGTCAACTGAGATTGCACGCTGTACGAAAGACCTTCCCTCTTTCGCAGGCGATCGCCCAGGCGTGAACCCATAGCCCCGCCACCGCCAAAGACAAAATTGCCGACGTCTAGGGCCACATAGTCTGGATGGTCGTCGCGCATCGCGAGTGTTTGCCCAGCAAAGTAAATCGAATTGGCCTTGTCTGGAGTTTCGATCGTTTCTTTCTTACCCGGCAGATCTGTTCGCGCCGGAGACGCAATCCGTTCAAATGCGTAGTCAACTGTCCAATCCTTGAGCATTTCCTCGACCTGCGTCTGCAGCTCAGCAGCATCGAAGTCGCCGACGGCAACCACCTCGCCGTGTTGACCGCCCACCAGTTCGTAGGCTGCTTTGACTTCGTCCAGTGTGGTTGCTTCAAAACGCTCAATCATCTCGTCGACGTTAGGAACATAGCGAATGTCCTCTGGAGCATACTGGGTCATCGCTCGTTGAACCGCCAACTGTGCCAACAATCCTGGTTCGGTCTTTTGTGCTTCGATGGCAGCCAGTTGCTGACGCTTCATAATTTCGAACTGGTCAGCATCCAAGGTTGGATTGCGCAGGACTTCCCCGACCACTTCCATGACTTCTGCCAGATTTTCGCGTTTGGTTTGAATGCTGATGGTCAGCAATCCTGCCTGTCCACCAGGCGAAACGCGAGCGAACAACTCATCAAACCGGTCTTGCAACTGTTGGTAGTCGTACTTCTGAGTCCCACGCATCAACATGGCAGGTAAAAAATCGACAGCCGTGGAGAGCGGAGTCAGCAGTTCTTCGTTACCGTAACGCAGAGCAATACGAACATTGACTGAATTTCCTCGAGTCTTCTTTTGCAAGAACGCAGTCTTCAAACCGCAGGCTAACTCACCACGGGTAATCCGTTCTTCGATGGCCAACGGATCGGTATCAAATTCTTCCCCAGCCGTCGCCAACTCGCGTCCCTGATAGCCGTCCAGCAACTCACTCAAGACGGGTTTGGCCGGAATCTTGACGCGTTGACTCTCTTTGGTCGGAATGAAAAGACCGACCGTCCGATTGTTCCGAACAAGCAACTGCTCCGCAACAGCGGTACACTCTTCTGCGGTTAGCGATTCAACGTAATCACGGAAAAGGAAATAAAGTCGCCAATCGCCTTGTGCGGCCCACTCGCTGAGTTCGATGGCGATTTGCGTGGAATCGGAAGCCCGCAGTTCGCGCTGCGCCAGGAACTGGTTCTTTGCTCGCTTCAGTTCTTCCTCTGTAATGGGTTGATCCCCAACCGACTCGAGAACTTCAACCAAAGCCAGCCGCGCCGACTCGATGGAACGATCGACAGGAACCTGCACCCCGAAAAGGGCCAAACCGGGATCGTGCAAAGCCATCGGAAATGCGAACATTTCACTAGCAACTTCCGGCTTGACAATCTTCTCGTAAAGACGCCCGCCGGGCTCACTTCCCATGATGCCAGCCACCATTTCCATGGCAGCGTATTCGCGATTGGCTCCACTTGGTATGTGGTACGCAGCCATCACCCACTGCGTATTCCCAACCCGCCGTAGTGCAACGGTGCGTTCACCGTCTTGATCGGGTTCTGTGGTGTAAGTTCGATCTAATGGCCGTTGCGGCGTTTCCAAAATACCAAAGTACTTTTCGGTCAACTCGATCGCTTGCTTCGGATCGAATCGCCCGGCCAAGACGAGCATAACGTTGTCGGGACGGTAAAATTTGCGATAAAATTCGCGTAGCTTCGTGACCGGAACGCGTTCAATATCGCTCTGATTACCGATCGTCACGCGACCATAATTGTGCCATTCGTAAGCAGCAGCCTGGACTCGCTGCATCAGAACTCGTTGTGGACTGTTCTCGCCGCGTTCGAACTCATTTCGAACGACCGTCATCTCGCTTTGCAAGTCCTCACCTAGGACCTTACTGTTGACGAGGCGATCTGCTTCCATCCGAATCGCGTACTCAAGGTTATCAGCAGCCTGCTCAGGCGAAGCGGCTGGTAAAGTCTCGTAGTAGTTGGTTCGATCGTGCCAAGTGGTTCCGTTGAAGTTGGCCCCGCGCTTTTTCAATTCTTCGGGAATCTCCGGATTGCCAGGAGTCCCCTTGAAGAGCATGTGCTCCAACAAATGAGCCATGCCCGCTTCACCGTAACCTTCATGCCGTGAACCGACGAAAACCGTCATATTGACCGTCACGCTTGGCTTGCTCTGATCGGGAAACAGCAGTAATTGCAGCCCGCTGGGCAAGCGGTACTCCGTGATGCCCTCGATACTGGTCACCAGTGTCGGCCCAGCAACTTGGCTGGCGGTAGTCGATTCCTCTTGCGTGGTGGACTGTGCCATGGTCGTCTCGCATAACAAAGCAGTGAGCAGAAGTGTTGATAGAATTTTGGCGGAATGCCCGCGCGCGTGCATCAGGCCTTCAAAGTTGTTGCGTTCCATTCGTCTATTCTGCTCCACAGTTATTCTGCTCCACAGTGAACGT
>CAYPLE010000008.1:1189-7306 GCA_964411445.1 uncultured Pirellulaceae bacterium | reverse complement strand
TATTCTGCTCCACAGTGAACGTCGTACCGAAAAGTGTTGTGTCCGCAATCATATGGCTCGCCACTGGCCACTGAAACCCAACATAGCAGAGTAGTGGAGTCGCGCAAGGTTGCAATCCCACTGCGCTGCAACCACTGCGCTGCAATACGTTTGAGCTCAATCCAAGTTTTGTGGTGTTCGTGTCTTTTTGTGGCTGCATCCAGTGCAAATGCTTAGCCACGAGAAGGACAAATAGAACAAAAAGGATTGGGGTGTATTGAGTCGGAAAGCACCTAGATTCAAATTCAGATTCGCCCTAGCGCTCGACCGCTAGCACGTGACTTCCGCAAAAAACTGCTTCAAGAAACCGTGCATGAACTCGACGCGTCGCTCGGCCTCGATGCGTCCGACCTCTGTATTCATCAGTTCTGGCAACAAGAACAGCTTCTCGAAAAAATGCCCCACGCCCGTCTTCTCACTCAGGCTTGAGTGCTTCTGAAACGACTGCCCATGAACGTAAAACGGCTGCTGCTTCGAATGGCCGTATTCGATCGTTCGAACGATGCCGATTGCCCCTACGGCATCCAAACGATCCGCATCTTGGACCAATTGCCCTTCCAGTGACAGCGGCTTAGCAGAAGCCCGTTTTCGAAAGGAAATGTTGTCGACGATCTCCACAACGGCTCGCCGAACCGCCAATTCAACGCCGACGCGCGACATAATTTCCTCGGACAATTGACCGCTCAACTCTGCGCCATCATGGAACTTTGCATCCCCTACGTCATGCAGCCAAGCCGCCAATTCGACAACGCAGCCTCGAATGGAAATTCCCCTGATTTCATTTGCGGACATCAAGTGAGCGGCATTCGCGTGAACCCTGCAGACGTGGTCAAAATCATGACCAGCCCCGACTCCTTCCATATGCTCCTTGGCCGCCTCGCGCGAAGCGTCGATCCAAGCCTGTTCCATGTCAGAATTCAATTGCGTTTTCCTTCCCTGAGCTACGTCTAGGTGCGAAAGTTGGCATATTCAAAGTGTCTCCTCAGTGCCCGTGACTTGATTCCTGCCCGACACCGTAAGATAATGTCGCCCCGCATCGAGAATTGCTTGGAATCGGCTGGGATAGCCGAGCTTCTATCTTCTCAAATTCGAAGTGACGGAAATTTGAGACAGCTGGAAAAAACACTAAGACTTGCAGCCCAATCCTCGCCTCGGGTGACAATTCTAAAGTACCCCTACACGTCAGTGAGGGACAGCTACCCAACAGGCCCACTTACGAAGACAACGGAAACAATACCATGAAACGACCAGTGTTGACTTCTCTCGCATTTTGCTTTGTCGCCGCCAGCGCTTCGGTAAGCTCCGCTGATGAATACCTCAATGGTATCAAGTGGGAAGAGCCGCCAATCATCACGCCCGGTGAAAAGCCTTCAGATCCGCCGTCCGACGCAGTCATTTTGTTCAATGGCAAAGACCTGAACAATTGGAAGAACGGAGAAAACTGGACGGTTAAAGATGGCATTATGTTTGCCGGCAAGGGCCCTATCACTTCAAAAGAGGAATTTGGCGACTGCCAACTGCACATTGAATGGTCCTCTCCATCGGAGGTCAAAGGCAACGGACAAGGACGTGGCAACAGCGGCGTCTTCTTGATGGGCAAGTACGAAATCCAGGTACTCGATTCGTTCAACAACAAGACTTACCACGACGGTCAAGCTGGTGCTATCTACAAGCAGACACCGCCGATGGTCAACGCGATGAAGGGGCCTGGCGAATGGAACACCTACGACATCATCTGGACCGCGCCACGATTCAAAGAAGACGGTTCCCTTCAGTCGCCCGCGTACATCACCGCTATCCACAACGGGGCTGTCATTTTGAATCACTTCGAATTGCTCGGCGACACTCCTTTCAACCGTCCGCCCGAATACCGCGCTCACGGTGAAACCGGCCCAATCAGCTTGCAAGACCACGGAAACCCGGTTCGATTCCGAAACATCTGGGTGCGTCCAATCAAACCCGCTGTTGGCGTTCAAGTCCGGGAGCCATTCTTGCGCAATGGTGACAAAGAGACACCAATCAAGAGCAAGTAAGCTCACACATTCGTAATCCTAGACTGCGGTCGCAAGACTCCCAACGGTTGGATCAAGAGCTCGCTGCCGTCGCAATTTGCCTCACAATCGCATTCGCCTTTTCCCATACTGAGAACAACCTTGGACGCTAGCTTCGTACTTTTGCCCGGTGACGGGATCGGCCCGGAAATCATCTCCCAAGCACGACGAATCTTGGATGCGATTGCCGCAAAGAATGGACACAACTTTTCGTTCACCGAAGCGATCATCGGCGGCATCGCAATTGATACAACCGGGGATCCGCTACCGGATGCAACGGTCGAAGCCTGTCGCAATAGCACAGCCGTCTTGCTGGGCGCCGTCGGTGGACCGAAGTGGGACGATCCCAGCGCCAAGACTCGGCCCGAAGCAGGACTATTGAAGATCCGGAAGGAACTGAAGCTCTTTGCGAACCTGCGTCCGATCACGCCTTTCAGTGAACTGATCGATGCATCCCCACTGCGCCGCGAAATCGTCGAAGGCACGGACATCCTCTTTTTTCGCGAGCTGACCGGTGGGATCTACTTCGGCCCATCCAGCAAGGAAGAACTACCGGGCGGCGTGAGACGTGCGACGAGCACGATGGTTTACGATTCGGACGAGATCGAACGCATCTTCCGCCTAGCCGCTGATGCAGCGCGTCTGCGCCGCAAGAAGCTCACCATGGTCGACAAGGCCAATGTGCTGGAAGCAAGTCGTCTGTGGCGAAGCGTTTGCGCTGAAATTGTCGCCAAAGACTACACGGATTTGGACTACGAAGTTGTCTTGGTTGACGCCATGGCGATGCACCTGATCAGCCGCCCAACTTCCTTCGATGTTGTCGTCACCAGCAACATGTTCGGTGATATCCTGACCGACGAAGCCTCAATGCTGCCCGGTTCCCTAGGAATGCTACCAAGTGCGTCGTTGGGTGACGGCGGCCCCGGTCTTTACGAACCGATTCACGGAAGCGCCCCTGACATTGCGGGCAAGGGAATCGCGAACCCACTGGCGACCATTTTGGCCGCCGCAATGATGCTTCGCCATTCCTGCGGCCTCGAATCCGACGCAGCCCAAATCGAAGCCGCCGTAAAAGCCGTATTGGCAGACGGACACCGCACCAGCGACTTGGTTCGCAGCGGCGAAGTCGCCCTCAGCACGACAGAAATGACGGACAAAGTACTTGAGAAGATTGGCTAGGCCAGCCTTTACCGCTGAACCTGACGATTCTTTGCATCCATTTCGGTCGCAATTCCAAGATCGCCTTGCTCAAGCATCCAGACGCGGAGCGCTTCTTCCAACTCCAAGCGTTTCGCGGACCCCGATGATTCGCCGATCAAATTGTTCAAGTTCAACGGATCGTTCTCCAAGTCGTAGAACTCCGCGCCGGGCCGCCGCACGTATTGATCGACTCGTTTCTGCAAAGCCGGCTTACCCCGCGCCTTGGCTTTCCACGATGCGTAGACAGGGTCCTTTGCGGTGACCGAATTCTCAAACTCGGCTTGGTAGTTCAAATTCCGTATCAACAGATAGCGACCATCCGTCACCGCCCTGATTCCATAGGCTTCCGGACCGTTGTAGATCCCGCGAGATGTCTGAACGGCAAAGACAGGTTTCTCGCGCCGGTAGCTCGCTCCGCGGAGTAGTCCAGCAAACGAGAATCCGTCCAGCTCAGCCTCGGGCAAAGTTGCCCCGGCAAGCTCCAGCAGAGTCGGCAGGACATCAACATAGCTAACTAATGCATCCGTTTCCTGACCGGCCTGAGGATTGGCGGGGTAACGAATGATCGCGGCCGCGCGAATTCCACCGGTATAGCAGGTCCATTTGCAGAACGGAAAATTCGAGCCTTGTTCGCTTAGGAAAATCACAAGCGTCGATTCTGCCAGCCCGTGTTCGTCTAGCGCATCCAAGCATCGCCCAAACTGGCTATCCATGTACGTAATTTCGGCGTAGTAGTCCGCCATCCATTTCCGCGTTTGCTGCGTATCAACCAAATTATCTGGGATAGTCAGTTTCGATGGAACATACTGCTTGTCGTCTCCGCGATTCCAGGGGCGATGCGGTTGGTTTGAAGTCACAACCAAACAGAAGGGCCGCTTGTCTTCCGCTCGAGCCGCGAGGTACTTCTCTGCCTTTGACAGATCGAGATCAAGACCATCGCCAGCATCATGATTGCGCCCCCCCAAATATTCGAATGGAAACTGCTCGAGCGGTGCTTCATGCCGCTTGCCCAACAATGCAGACCGATACCCCACCTCATTCAGATAGCTCGGCAGACTTTTCACCCAATCGTACACTTGGCTATGATTCGGATGCGCGCCGTTGCGAACTGGATACAGTCCTGTATACAAACTCTGACGCAGCGGTGAGCACATCGGCGCAGAGTTGAAACACTTATTGAACCTGAGCCCAGTTTCAGAAAACGCGTCCAATCTTGGCGTCTTGACATCCTGATTGCCATAGCAGCCAAGATCGGAATACGTCATGTCATCCGCCATGAACAACAGGATATTCGGCCGATCCGCAGCAGTTCCGTGATTCGCGATCAACACAGCCAACATGCAGGCGCACACAGGGCAGATCGTCCGCCAAAGTCGCATGTGCACACCCGAAAATTCGTTCTCTGAATCCATCTCTAGTTAACCAATCCCTTCTATGGATTTAGCTTTTCAGTGTAGTAGGCTGACATCTCGGCCCACCATGCTTCGAGTTGCGGTCTCATCCGACCGACGACCTTCTGTCGTTTGCCAGCCAAGTTACTAGACTCGCCAATGTCATCGCTAAGGTTGAAGAGTTTCAAATCCGTTCCGTCGGGATTCATCATCAATTTCCACTTGCCATCCCGCATCGCCAGTTGCGGACTTCGATGAGCCTTCTTACCTGGCAGAATGCTACCGTGAACGCCGTACTCCCAGAACACAGGCTTGCTTCGTTCTCTTGATCGCCCTAGGAGAACGCTTGATGCGTCGACGCCGTCATGCACCTTCGAATCGATTTCGACTTGGGCCAGTTTCGCAATGGAAGGCAACAAGTCGATGGCTGCAACAACGGAAGTATCATCCTGCGAACCTGCTGGAATGACGCCTTTCCACCGAACGATAAAAGGCATTCGAATGCCACCTTCGAAGAGGCTCCATTTTCTACCAAACAACGGTCCCGTAAAACCTGGTGGCTGAACACCTTGTTTGTAGTAGCGTGGCCAGTCGGTTGGACCATTGTCACTTGTAAACACGATCAAGGTTTCTTCATCCAAGCCGAGTTGCTTGATGGTGTCCAAAACCCTCCCAATCTGGCGATCCATTTCATCAAGCACCGCAAAGAACTTTTCGTCCGGCGGATTGTCTGACTGTCCTTTCCAGCGTGCCAAGCTCTCTTCGCTAGGCAAATGTGCGTCGTGAACGTCGTTTGGAAACACTCGCAAGTAAAAACGGTTGTCACGGTTCTCCTTGAGAAACTCGATTGCGCGATCAACATAAGTCTCGGTGGTCTTGTGTTTCGGCGTGAATGTGATTTCTCCACGGCCATGTTGCCAACTCTGTTCTTGGTTTCCATCCTTTTGCCAAAGCAGTCGATCACCAAGACCTTCGAAAGAAACCAACGACTCATCAAAACCATACGCCTGAGGCAGGGGGGCATCTCCGACGTCGCGGCCGCCGCCCATATGCCATTTTCCAAAGTGAGCAGTCTTGTAGCCAGCCTGTTTCAAGTACTTGGCGAGCGTTGGGGCTTCCTCCGGTAACCAATCAGGCATCTTGCGGCTGCGATTTGATTCACGCGAGGCAAAAAAGGAGTGGATTCGATAGCGTTGCTGGTAGCGTCCCGTCGTCAATGCAACCCGAGAAGCCGAACAAATCGGTGAATTTACATAGAAGTTCGTTAGCTTCAAACCTTGCTCGGCGAGCGAATCGATGTTCGGCGTCTTTAGAGCTGGGTTTCCAAAGCAGCTTGGATCGGCATAGCCCATATCGTCGATGAAAAACACGACGATATTGGGCGGCCCCAACTTGGCGTGCTCCCCACTGGCATCAATGCGAGATGCATTCTGCGC
>CAYPLE010000008.1:0-1089 GCA_964411445.1 uncultured Pirellulaceae bacterium | reverse complement strand
CCGCGGAGCCAAACGCCCATTAAAGGGCCTTCGCGAACGCATCCACTTCGGTTGCATACTCTGCCACACCTTCATTCGCTTCCCCTCATCCAACTATCCCCTTGTCGCCCACCACGGCCCCTTTGGCAAAACACTTTCGTTAAACGTGAGCATACCAAAGTCCACAATCGATAGTTCTACTGCCAACATAACCGCGGACAATTATGTATGCTGCTTCTCCGCCAATTTGTTTCGACGCGTTTCTCTAGGTGACCGGCAGTGAACGGTTCCTAACCAGTACGACGCGGTGTCCCGATCCCACCAGCATGTAGAATCCCCGCCAATGAGCTATCTCACCCGCCTTCAAAAACATGTGATTGCCCCTAGACTCTGCAATCTCGGACTTTGCAACATTGGACCGATTGTCGCTTTGCTAGTCTTTTCGGTGCTCAGCAGTACAGTCTCGGGACAAGCACCCGGAGAAGCGACTCTGGAGGGGACGCTGCGGCGCGGTGAGTTCAACTCAAGCAACGTCTTTCCAGGAACCACTCGCAAGTACGCGGTATACGTCCCCAAGCAGTACACGGCTAACCAACCAGCCTCGCTCATGGTCTTCATGGATGGGACGAATTATGCAAAGCCGAGTGGATCGTTCCGAGTCCCGCAAGTCTTCGATCAATTGATTGCAGACGGCAAAATGCCGGTGACCATCGCCGTTTTTGTCGATCCAGGAAAGATTGAGCCCAAAGTTCCAGGGGGCAAGTCCCGGAGCAACCGTTCGTTTGAATACGACAGCCTCGGCGATCGCTATAGTCATTTCTTGATCAATGAATTGCTTCCGAAAGTACTGGCAGATCTCAACGTGTCAGAGAATCCAGCCGACAGGGCCGTCTGCGGAATTTCGTCGGGAGGCATCTGTGCGTTCACTGTCGGATGGGAACGCCCTGACGTATTCGGGAAAGTCATGAGCCACATCGGTAGTTACACCAACATTCGGGGTGGATGGGCCTATCCGGGATTGGTTCGAAAGACGCAAGAAAGTCCCAAGCCCTTGAAAATCTACTTGCAAGAAGGCATTGATGATCTGAGCAACTTGCATTGTAGTTGGCC
>CAYPLE010000007.1:76541-104244 GCA_964411445.1 uncultured Pirellulaceae bacterium | reverse complement strand
ATAAAACGTGGCAAAATCCAAAAACCACTTGAAAAACAACACAGCCGCTCCCCGCTGCGTCGCAGGCTCCTTGCGACCCTCCCAGGGGGAGGGTGGAGTTGATTTGATTTGTTCAATGTGTGTCGATCTGCATGGAACTTCCGAGTCTATTTTTTCTGCGTTGTCCGCATCAGCCTTTACCCTCCCCCGGGAGGGTCGAAGCCGAGGCACGAGGCTTCGGGGAGGGGCTGAACCCGCCAGAACTGTTCGCACATACTGGAGCACCGGATGCCCTTCCTCCCCCGTTGCTCGCTATTGCTCTCCCCCTCCCCGCTGCGTCGCAAGCTCCTTGCGACCCTCCCGGAGGGAGGGTGGAGTTCATTTGATTTGGTCAATGTGCACAAACGCGTCGTAGGCTCCGCGCAACGTCCCCACGGCGCCCAAGGGGAGGTGTAGTTTGTTGTTAAGGCGTGTACCAAATTGGCGATGTATAGGCGCGCTCCTGAGTACTGGTGGGAAGGTCTTGGGGCAGTTCAACGCCAAAGACCTTCGCGTCGTAGGTGGTCCAACGTGGAGTTGGAATTTCAATGACGCGAACGTAGTAGAACGCTCGCTGTGCGGGATCAAAGTTAGGGTCGGTCCAATGGCTCTGTAGGAAAGGTGCACCGATGGAATTGTCGTAACTGGCCTGCTCTACATTTACAGTGTTTCCCACCGGAGTTTCGCAGCGACCATTTGCGTCAATCGTTCGCCCACCCGAAACCGCAACGTCGTAAATCCGCTCGTGAGTCTGACCGGCTGCGTCGAGCCATCCCTTGATGATTTGCACGCGGTCCAAATTCGCACCGTCGGCATCGCGGATTGCTCGTATGAGAAACGAGGGTGACTTACTGGGTGCGGACGTCGCTTCGCCAGCCTGAATATCTCCGCCGCTCAGATCTCCACCCATGGGAACCCCTTGCTCATAACCGTACTTGGCAAAGTCGGAACGGTTGAGGTCGGAAGAATCAAAATCAAAGCCGCCGAACACACGCACTTTCAGCCGAGTGCCGGTTGTGGCGTAGACTTCTTTGCGACTCATCGCATCCCAGAGTGCTTCGCGTGTGTTTTCACGCGCCCAAACGGCTGCCAATCCGGAGGCGAGCGTCTCGCGCGAGTACATCCGAGCTGACTCGGGGCCCGGTCGACCGGAAATGACTTCTTCGAAACGGATCTTGTCGGCACTGGGCTCGAGCAAAACTACTTTGCCGAAGAAGTTATCCTCCTCAGTCGTTGCTAGCGATGTGTGCGAGTCGGTCGAACCAACCATTCCGAACTTGAAAGGGTTTGCCCCCAGTTTTTCGTCGTACGCCAAGCCTCGCAATAAAGCCGTTCGCGCGTACTCGTTCGGCAACATGGCCTTCGTCTTCGGCTGGGGGCCGAAACTGCCGCGATCCCAAGTGCCATAATCTGCGAATTCGTCGTTCGGAGAAAGTGCTGGATGCGCCTCGGCATCCCCCTTCATCTGAGTCACTTCGTAGAGCGGTTCCCATCGCATCCGCCGAGTAGCGTAGTCGGCGTCGATAGGCTGCTTGGTCGTCAGAGAAACGTCATCGAACATCAATCCATTGGACAAGTTGCCGCCGTGTGGAATCGCCAGCACTCGACCGCCTGTCTTTTTCTCGTAGGCTGCCATCCACTTCCAAAGGTCTTCGGGGTCGATGCTGTCGTAGGTTGAAAACGGCACCACCTGATCGGCCAGATCCTTACCATCTCGGTAGATTACATTGCGGTGCATATTCGCCCCGCCGGGCTGCGAGGTCCATTCAAAGCCGATGAAGGCCGTGAAGCGTCCGGGCTGGTTGTATTTCTCCGCAGCCTCGGTGATGTTCTGCCACATCGTTTGCTTCAGCACAGTCAGCTCAGCCAGCGGATCTTCTAGCTTGAACAACTGAGCCATCCATGCTTCGTAGGCTTCTACTTTTCCTTCGTAAGTTCCCGTCTTGATCGCATCATGCACTCGCTTGCCCCACTGACTCTTGAGCAGCTCTGCGTTGGACGATTCAATGGCGGGCGCTAATCCCAAGTTTTCCGAGTGATCGGCTACGACCAAGAAATCGAGCGGCCGACGCAAGCGAGCCTTCACCCCAGTACTCGACATAACTTCTTGCCCAAGTGCAAAACGATAAGCATCATCGGGGCCAAGCGTATTGCCAATCATGCCTGCATCGGTCGAATAGCTCGTGTGCAAGTGAGTGTCACCAAAGAAGACTTGGTTCGGATAGTCTTCACCTGGGTACGGCGAGTAATCGACTTGCGGCTGTGTTGACGCTGGAGGCGGAGCGTCTTGAGCAGCGGAAAAGGTTGGCGCAAGGACAAATCCCCAAGCCAAAATTTTCGTTAACAGTGGAAGAGGCATGTTTCGCATTGCATTACCTAGATTCAATTTATTGAAAAGCCGGTCGCCGTTATCGAAAAGCTGATTGATACTTATAGTCGCCGAATCACTCCGTGATTCGAACCCCAAAAGTCATCCGATCGCGGCGAGATCGGGCGACTATCTGTTGCTTCGTGATGCAGCGGATTACTTATCTAAAACAACCGTGACCTTCGCGAGCTCACCAGTAAATCGAAACGGCGTTTCGTACTGATGTGTCACGGAGGTGTTGGGATTGCGGCCGGTGACCAAGCCGTAACCCGTCACGGCGCTGTACTGGCCAGCGGACTTGATGCCTTTCAAGCTGCCAACCGCCTCACCGTCAATCATCAGCGTGACATCGCCGATGAAGTAATCAGGCTTCAGCGACTTTTCGGTTGGCACAAATCGGAAGGACAACTCATGCTGCCCCGTGGGAACCGGCACAGTCGACTCGACGGTAAACTCATCGACTTTCAAGTAGTTATGCACGTACTTGAGCTTGCCGCCTTGGACGAAGAGCGACCACCCGCCGAACTCGCCTCCAAAACAAGACAATACACCGCTAGCTCCGCCCTCTGGAATCGTCACATGAGCGGTCACGGTGTGAGGCTTGCCAAGCAACTGTGGTGCGGCCAGCGGGTGAACGACGGAGGTTTCGGGATAGTACGTGTAGACCGGCTGTTCCATGGCTGCGACAGGTCGAGTTGGATCGGCAACACGCTCGTAGCGACGATCGTCCAGCGGCAACACACCGTACTTCTCGGCTTCCGATCGCCACAACGCTTGCAACTCCTTCAGCTTCTCAGGCATATTGGCGGCCAAGTCGTTCGCCTGAGTAAAGTCGACGTCCGTGTGGTAGAGCTCCCACTTGTCGTCCGCCCAGTCATCGCCCTTCTTGTGCCAAGTAACCGCGGTCCAGCCGTCAGCCCAGATGGCGCGACTGCCCAACATTTCGTAGTACTGCACTTCCTTACGCGTGGGTGCATCGGCGGCGTCAAAGGTGTACGCCATGCTGACGCCAGGCAGTTCCATCTGCGGCACACCGTTCACACTGGTCGGTGCTGGCAGGTCGCTCAGCTCCAGTAGAGTCGGCACAATGTCAATGATGTGATGATACTGGCGACGCAGTCCACCGGCATCGGTGATTCTTGACGGCCACGAAACGATCAAAGGATCGGTGTTGCCGCCCGCATGCGTGTCTTGCTTCCATCGCTTCAGTGGCGAATTGCCCGCCATGGCCCAGCCCATCGGATAATGCGGGTCGGTCGTTGGTCCGCCGAGCTCGTCCAGCTTGGTGAGCATTTCTTCGACCGTGTCCGGCGAGTAATTTCGGTAGCGATCTGTGTTGGCGGTCCCGTTTCGCAGCCCTTCCTGAGACGCTCCGTTATCAGACATCAGCAGAATCAAGGTGTCGTCGCTCAACCCCATCTCATCAATGGCGTCGACCAAGCGGCCAAGGTGGTGGTCGGTGTGATCGAGAAAGCCCGCGAAGACTTCTTGCAATCGGCAGTAGACCTTCCGCTGATTCTCGTTCAAATCGTCCCAAGCCTGGATGCCTGGGTTGGGCGGCGGCAGCACTGCATCGGCAGCGATCAGCCCCATTTGCTTTTGCCGCTGAAAAGTCTCAAGGCGAACCGCATCCCAGCCCTTATCGAACTTGCCCCGATACTTTTCAATGTAATCTTTCGGTGCATGCAGTGGTGCATGAGCTGCCCCAAGGGCTAGATAGGCAAAAAACGGTCGGCCCGTGTTGGCTTGTTGCTGATCGCGAATATGAGCGATGGTTTGATCCACCAAGTCAACCGTCAGGTGGTAACCTTCCTCGCGCTCTTGTTCAATCATGTGATTGTCTTGCACCAGCAGCGGTGACCACTGATCCGTTTCACCACCAACGAAACCGTAGAAGCGTTCAAACCCCATGCCCAGCGGCCAACGATCGAAGGGCCCCGCAGCGGTGTAGGCCGTGTAGGGTGCAAGGTGCCACTTGCCGAACGCCAACGTGTTGTAACCGTTCTGCTTCATTACTTCGGCAACTGTCGAAGCGCTGCGAGGGATGCTGCCAAAGTTGCTGGGAAATCCCGTCGCTGCCTCAGTGATTGCGGCCAGCCCAATTGAATGATGGTTGCGGCCCGTCAACATCGCAGCTCGTGTTGGAGAACAAAGTGCCGTGGTGTGAAAGTTGGTGTACCGTAGCCCCGTTTCCGCCAAACGATCGATGTTGGGAGTCTCGATGGGACCGCCGTAGCAACCCAGTTGCCCGTAGCCGACATCGTCGAGCATGATGACTAGCACATTCGGCGCGCCCACCGGTGCTTCAAGTGGCAATGCAGGCGAAAAATCCGGCGTCGAGTCCTTGTACGTTTCACCGACTTTACCCATAAACTCAGGTGGAACCGGTGGCAAAACTGAGCGGTCAATTTGCGCCTGAGCCATCGTGGGCACACAGGTTACTGATGCCAAGAAAAGCAAAGCGAATCTTACTGAAAGCATGGTGTCACTTTTGGAAACGGTTTGAGATGGTTCATTCATATTTGAGTTGCCAAGATGACAACATTTGGCTTACCGCGAGGGCATCGGCTTCGGGAAAGTCCACTTCCCGTCAATCACCTCTTGTCTCGGTTGGTAGAGTCGCACCAGACACTGCCAACCCTTCATGATGTGAAGGTAGTTATCTTGGGTTGGGTCACCCCCGAAATGAATCGTAATGCTTCCATCAGCGTTGCGAACAGCGTTTCGGTCATTGATCACGTACGCGCCCGCATTGTTCTTTTCAAAAAAGCCTTCTTCGTTGTAGACGCAGATCGACCAGAAGCCTTCGACGGGCACGTCTTTCACCGTCAACTCGTGCTCGGTGGTGCCGTCGTTGTTCGCAGGTGTGAACGGTGCGTAGACGGCGGCCGCGGGTGGATTTCCGCCCCAACCCACTGCCGTTCCGATCAAGTGATTGATAGGATCGATCTCCTGCTTGTCACCGAAGCGGCCTTTTGTAGAGGGCGTGTACTTCCCAAGTTCCGTAAGTGATGCTCGAATCGCCTTCAAATCGTCAGTGTCCCAGTCAGGCACATCGAATTCGCCGCTGTCGGATTGTTGAAAGGCAAGTGCGTCCTGAGCCGCATGGGCCGCCTTGACGTCCGCAGGATCGTCCGCGTCGACTAGCGTGCGAAACACGACCATCGCATAACGTGAGCCGACGTTATCAAGATCGAGCGTGAATTCACCAGCGCCATGCTCGATCATCTTGACGTAGTGGTCTTGGTTGATGACCAACATCGACTGGAACCGACCATCGCTATCGGGCTTGGCAATCGTCAGCGGGCTTGAAACGTCAAACACACCACCTGAGTAGAGCGTATCCCGGTTCATCTTGACGATATCCTGCTCGTCAATCGGAGTGATCTCGCGGATGTGCATCAGACGTCCGAAGCCGCCCTGTTTTGCGTACTTGCCGAAATAGCTGTCTGTTTCAGCGCGGGCGAAATTGGACACCGTTACCGGTTCAGCACCACGCAGCGATACGTTCGTTAGAACTACAGCGGCAACTGCAATCGCAAGAAACGCACCTGGACGCAACAATGCAAACATAGGGGACTCCCCAGATTTGAACTCAACTTTCACCAACGAATTTCTCCGGTGCACTACAAAAAGCTTCGAGAATTCCCATCGCGGAGCGATCGGGCGATTGTCAAAAAACGTTTCACTCGCCACTCGATCCGTATCGAATGTGAGTTTGCCCAATCGTTCCGTTGAAGGAAAACGGTGCTTCATCGTAGTAGTCGAGCGATACGGGCGAATCGCGGTCGGTGCCAATGTCAAACGTCGCGTTGCTGGTGAAGTGCAACGACATCCCGTTCGGGACTCGCCCCGATCCGACCTCCTTGCCATCGACACGCAGCGTCACGTCAATCGGCCCACCGATCTTGTCGACCAGCTTCGATTCGACTTCAATCTTGTGCTTGCCGGGTGAGATCGTTTCGGCTGACTGGATCTTGGTCCGACGGATGGTAAACAGATTGAATTCGTAATGAAGTTGGTTGTCCCGCATGTAGCACGTTAGCCCACCGGAGAAACCGGCCAGCGCGTAAAGCACTCCGTTTGCATCTTCGGGAACATCCACGTTCATCGAAACGACGCTACTGACCTTGCCCAACTTGGGCGCGACCGACTCAGGCATGTTGGTGATTGGATGATCGAAGGTCCACTCGGTGTAGGGCGACGCCGGTGCATCCTCGGGATGGTAGAGCACTGTCGACCACAAGCCGCCGCCGATGGGCAGATTCTTGTTCTTCGCCGACTCGGTCAGAAAGAGCGCCTTCATCTCTTCGAGCTTCTCGGGATACTGCTTTGCCAAGTCGTTGGATTGCGTCCAGTCTTCGTCGATATGAAAGAGCTCCCACCGATCCTTAAGCGGACTCCACTCGCGAATCCCCGGTGGAATCCCACCGACCCAAGGTTCACGCGGACCGCGGGCCGAAGCGAACCAGCCATCGTGGTAGATGCCTCGGCTGGCCATGATGTCGAAGAACTGGGTCGTGCGCTGCCCGCTTGCCGCAGCGTCGTCGAACGAGTAGACCATGCTGGTTCCGTCGAAGTCGTCTTGCTGAAAGCCATTGACGACTTGCGGCGGAGCGATGTCCAGCAGCTCGTAAACCGTTGGCACGACGTCGATCACGTGATGGAACTGCGATCGAGGCTTCGCGTCCGCCTTGATCTCCTTCGGCCACGACACGGCCATCGGATTGCGAATCCCGCCGAAGTAGGCACCTTGCAGTTTGGTTCCGCGATACGGAGTGCTGCCCGCCCAAGCCCAACCGGCGTGGTACATGTTGTCGGTCTTGGGTGAACCGAGCGCGTCCAGCCCGCCCAGTTCCTCGAGTGCTTCTAAGTGCTCGGAGATTTTCGTTGGGATACCGTTTTGCGCAAGTTGTTCACTGATCGTGCCAGCTAGCCCTTCCGAAGAAGATCCGTTGTCGCCCCAGATGTAGAACACAATCGTATTGTCCAGCTCGTCCTGCGCCTCAATCTCTTCAATAATCCGCCCGACTTGCGCATCGGCGTGCTCGGTGAAACCAGCAAAGACCTCCATCAACCGGCGCTGAAATGGCTTTTCGTTCTCAGGAATCGACTCCCACGATGCCATCGTGTCAGGCCGCGGCGTCAGCTTCGTATCCGCTGGCACCCACCCCAACTTCTTTTGGTTCGCGAACACACGCTCACGATACGCGTCCCAGCCATCATCGAACTTGCCTTTGTACTTGTCAGCCCAAGCCTTCGGCACTTGGTGCGGTCCGTGCGACGCGCCGGGCGCCCAGTAGACAAACCATGGCTTGTCCGGTGCATAGGCACGTTGCTCTCGAAGCCAACCGATCGCATCATCGGCGATGTCTTCGGAAAGGTGATAGTAGTCGTTGCCAGCCGACGTATGAGGGTGATCGACGTAGGTCATGTTGCGAACCATGGTTGGTTCATACTGCGACGCTTCGCCTGCCAAGAACCCGTAAAAGTACTCGAAGCCGTAGCCAATCGGCCAATAGTCAAACGGTCCTTTCGACGTAATCTGATCCTCCGGAGTGTTATGCCACTTTCCGAAGGCTGCCGTGTTGTAGCCGTAAGCCTTCAACACCTCAGCCATCGTTGCGGAAGTTTTCGGAATCACACCACTGAAGCCATCGAAGTCGTTGGCGATGGCCGCGATCTGCCCATTTCCCACTCGCGTGTGGTTCCGCCCGGTCAGCAAGGCCGCTCGGGTCGGAGAGCACATCGCTGTCGTATGAAAGCGATTGTAGGAAATTCCAAGCCCAGCGATCCGCTCCAGAGTCGGCGTGTTAACTTCACCACCATAAGCACTTGGGAGCCCATTGCCGACATCATCGATCAACACGACTAGAATATTCGGTGCATCCGCTGGCAAACGCTTCGGCTCGACTCGTTTCTGGTACGTCGAGCTCTCGATCGTCACCCCAGCCTTCGATCCCGACGGAGCCGGAGGGAAAGGCAAGATATCCTGCGCCGCCCCACTGCCGCACAGCAGCCCCACTATGAGCACAACCCAAAGCCGATTCAGTCGTTTTCGATTCATGATTTCTTCGTCTCGATGGAGTGTAAGTCAAAATTTACTTCGTAGTTGATCTTGATCGTCGCCGAATCACTCCGTGATTCGAACATCCCGCGTATCCGATCGCGGAGCGGCCAGGCGGCTATCAAAACTCCGCGCGTTCTTGTGACTATCAACGTGTCCATTGCAGTCGGGCGACTATCCAGGTTCAACACTTTTCGGTGCATCCAATCGCCCTGCAACCTTTCGCAGTTTAAGAGCAACGAAGATCATTACGCCGCCTACGATGAATGCGACCGCAGCGAGCAACCATGACACAGTAACGATTCCGGTGCTTGGCCAGACCAAGAGGATCAGCCCGGCTAGTCCCAGTACGCCACCGACGATGCCGACTAAATTTCGTGACTCGGGATCCGATTCTTTGCTGCGACTGGACAGGAACATTCCGACGCCTTGAAGCAACGCCCACGCACCGACCAAGATCAAGAACAGTCGCATCGTCAGGCCGGTCCAAAAGAGCAAGATGACGCCGACGATCAGCCCAACAATTGCCAGCATCGGTGCACCACTCTTATTGCCCGACCGAAACGCCCCCACCGCACCAACGACGCCGTCAAAAACAAGGTAACCACCCAGCAGCTTCACCAGGATTGTCACCGTCTGCTCAGGCCAAACGAGCGCAAACACCGCCAGCCCAACCGCCAGCACGCCTCTTAACAGAAACCACCACCACAAATCACGCAGCTTATCACCAGCGCGAACCTTTGCGGTAGCAGCCAGTTTTCGGGCTTTTGAACCGGGTGTGGGCATTCAAGGATTCCTCTACAGATGCTCGGGCTATCAACCGCCATCTGCAGCCAATGAATGCCAAGCTCTCAATGGTTACATTGAAAACCGAAGCGTAATTCATCAGGCGGGTATGGGGCTTACCCTAAATTTTCGTGCGTCGCGGGAATGCACCGCCGACAATGAATTCGCGGAGCCCTCGAGGCCGCTTCAATATCTTCCAGCCACCTTGGCCCTGTCTACGTAAAATCCGCACGCCGCCAGTTTCTAGTAGAATAAGTGGATCGAGCACCCCCAAATTAGCAGGATACGCCCCAAGAATCGCCCGCTTCCTATGAATATTGCATCCTTCAATGATTTCGACGCCTACGCCGAAGCGATTCGCAACGCCCAGGTCGACGTTCAACTCCTTCATGTCCACGAGCGATTTTGGAGAATCGCTGAAGCCAGAGCGGGCTGCCTGCGGCTTCAGTATGGCGCGGAGGGAAGTGGCTTTCTTGCTCAAGGCTCGATGGCGGCTGAAGGCTGGGGGATTTACACCAAACAGACAGGTGCCCCGATTCCGGTCAATGGTCAAATTCTCGATTCAGAGTCGATCTTCCTGCTCCCGCCACGGTCCGAATTCCGATTTGCCGGTCAAGGCGCAGTCCAATGGCTGTCGATCTTCGTACCAGAAAGCCTCATCGCCCCGATTGTGAGTTCAAGTGATGCTTGGCCGTCTGGACGCGTCGTTCACGTCGGGCAAGATCTCGCGCGCGAGCTCTCTCAGCTCGGCAAAACCGCGTTCAGCTTGGGCAGCGACCACAACTCAACTGAACTCGAGCAGCTTGTCCAGAGCACGATTGCAGCGGCAGTCAGCAATGCAAAGGTCACGAACACAACTTCGCAGCGAAGAAATCAGATCATCACCCGAGCACTTGAGCTGGTCCGTGGCGACTCGGGGCATGAGTTGACTGTATCGTCGCTCGCCTATCAAATTGGCACCAGCCAGCGCAACTTGCTAAGTGCCTTCCGAGAACAGCTCGGGATGTCGCCTCAGGCTTACATCATTAACTACAAACTTCATCAAGCTTATCGGCGTCTCAAATCAGCCGACCACCGAACGGTTACGATTTCCTCGATTGTCACCGATGTTGGCTTTACTGATTTCGGCAGATTCTCGCGCCGCTACCATCATCTCTTCGGCGAGCTCCCATCAGCAACCCTCAGGCGACGTGAACACTCAAGCACCAAACGCTAGGCGTCGCGTTGTTACACCAGAGCGACCCTCATTTGGTATCGACGTTGAATTTCCAAGACACGCCAAAACGGTCCTCCACGATACCGTACCAAGACGTGAATGCCGACTCTGCAAGCGGCATAATCACCCTGCCTCCTTCGGCGAGCGCGTCGAAGAAACGCCGAGCTCGATCCACAGAGCGCAGGCGCAGTGCTAAGGCAAATCCAGCGAAGTGGGCAGTTGCGTCCTCGTCGAAATAGCCCACATCACTTGCCATGAACTCCGTTCCCTCAATTCGGAAGGTTGCGTGGAAGACCAACTCTTCGATGTCTTTTCGGTGGTGCGACGCATCTGGACTATCCCGAAACCGCATCAAGAAGACCAATTCCGCCCCAAGTGCATCTTGATAGTGCCCAAGAGCTTCTTCAGTTCTGCCAGCAAAACTCAGTGTGGTGATAACCGCCATCATAAAGCCTGTGCTTTCCCAAGGAGTAAGGCAGTCGGCACTACGGCGTTGACGCAAGCCAACGCCCTAGCCGGCTGGTCATCATTGCAGGAAGAAGTCCGGCAACGCCTAGCCAAGCCATCGTCAACAGCACTCCCATAAACAAGGCGAATCGCTGAGTTGGCTTGAATTCGCTCATATAGTAGACAGACAGCGCCAGCCCACAAACAACGGTAGTCTGCAGCATCGCAACGGCGCAATGCCGAATTGCATCACGAGCCGAAGCCATCAGATCATGGCCAGCATTCCTTGAAGCACGAAAGTGAGAGAGCAGATGGAGTGTATCATCTACGGCGATCCCAAGTGCTACAGAAGCGGTCATGACCGACCCAATATCCAGCGAATAACCGCACCAGCCCATCAGTCCGAAGAGGACGAGCGTTGGAACCATATTCGGAATCATCGAAAGTAGCCCTCCAACAGGATTACCGACCATGACACTCATGAAAACCGCGATCACAACGAATGCTGTCGCAAAACTGCGGACAAGATCTTCCAGTAAAATTTGCTGAGTTTTTTCGACAACAACGATATGGCCGGTCAACGCTATTCGCGGCCGAACCTCCGGTGCAATCTTGGACAATACTCCAGTCGCTGCTTGCTCGATCGCTTCCAAGCGATGATGGGCTGCAATCTCGTCGGTTTGGTAAAGACGAAATGTGACGCGCCAAATCTCGTCTGACTCAGTGCGGCTGATGGTTCCGAATTTGTAGAGTAGCGACGTCTCACCGTCGATCAGTGATCGCACCAAGCTCCGGGTCATTACGTTCCCCATTCCCAATGACCGAGAGACTTTGGGGAGGAAAGTCGCACCAGAAACGACGCCCCCTACGCCTTCCGTTTTCAGTACTTCGGCGTGCAGCTCTTTAACAACCTGCAAACGCGATAGTGCATCCGTGCTCTCGTCCCGCGCAAATGCGACCAACAATTCACCTGTCAAGGTGGGCCCTATCTTTTCTTCGAACCACCGGTACGAACGGTTTAGATCACTGTTGTAATCAAACATATCTGGCACGCGCACAGATGACTGCAACATGGTCAATCCGCGCCCACAGATGCAAGCCAATATCGCGAAAATCGCCATTACAAGGACTCTATTGCGTAGCGGAAATTCGAGCCACCGTGACAGCAAAGATCCCGCTCTCTTCTGTAGGTTGGGAGCAACTGATCCATCGTGCCTTGCAAACAGCATTGCTCCGGGCAGCATCAACATCAGCATGGCAAGCGAAAAGACTAAAGCAACTGACCCCGCCAAACCAAACACCTGTATTGGTTGGATTCTAACTAGAGTTAAGGACAACAGTCCAACGACCGTCGTCACAAGAGACATAAAGCAAGGCTTGCGACCCTTGGCCAGCGCCAACAGTACGACCTCCGTTCGGTCAGTGACCTTCCCTGACCGCAGAATCTCGCGAAAGTAGTTGCAAAGGTGGATACCGGCAGAGATCGTCAAAACGAACACAAGTGTCGGCAAGATAATCAGGACAGCGTTTAGGTCGTAGCCAACATAGTAAATTGACGCCAGCACCATTCCCTGAGAGACCATTGCGACTGCGACGATCGTGAGTGTTAAAACAAAGGAACGCAAACAACAAACGCACAGAACAGCCGCTATCAAGGCTGACGGCAGCGAGTACTTTGCAATCGAACTAATTGCGGCACTATCAATTGCAGCGCCATCTACCGGTGCGCCAACCATGACAACTTCTTCGACTGGACATGAAACTGCACTCGCAATTCCTTGCCGTAGCATCGGAAGCAACTGCCGGTGATGGTCGAGAGTCGCAAAGTCCAATGACAGTACCAAACAGGTATGGCTGCGATCGTCTCCGACAAACGCCTCGCGCAGGCGATGCGCTGCGTGTGCGTCACTGAGATTTACTGGAGGTCGCGTCAAACTTTCGACAAGGTCTTGACCACTGCGTGTCCACTGCAATGGATAGCCACCACCGCCGTTTGCAAAGACCGGACCGTATTGTTCATCGTCTAGCAGCGACGAAGGAATCGCCCCCGCCCCCTTGCCTTCACTTGAGAGCGGAGCCAACCAGCGCTCAGCTCGCTGAACCGACAGATCATCAAGTGTTGCCGTAGGCCACGACACGAAAACGGTGTCGGAAACGTCGAACGTCTCAATGAACTCAAAAAAGTCCTGCCGAATTGCCATATCGCGAGGCAACCAGAGTACAGGCAAGTTACGTAGAGTTGCGATCGCGGCAGCAGAATGCACAACCGACGGCGCAACGAGCACGCACAAAATGAGCAGCCCTGACACGAACTGAATCTTGTAGCGTAGCTGACTTCTTCGTCTAACTTCATCGGGCGGGCGGGCGGGCATGGCAGATGCTATGGAGGTTGAATCACGCAACCGCTTGCAGCAAGTACGGTGTGCGTTGGGGTGTATTGGCAGATAGTAGTTGCTTACCCTGCCCCACTCAACTGACGAATCTTCTGATTAGACAATTGCGTAACTATTTCCTTGCAAGGAGCTTATTCCGTCTTTGCAGCTCAATTCGCCACATCGAAATTGGATTGGGACAATCAGCGGAGATTGGCAGTTCCTTTTGTTGAACAGGGTTGCTACGGCGACAGCATACAGCCTGCCAGGCATCACGATGCGCTCCAACGCTCTCCCAGTTGCTATGCATTGCCCAAGAACGGACGGTTCTGCGCCATTGCGATACCTCAAAATGCCTACAACGCTAGCACAACCACCCAAGCCGGGGGTAGTGCGAGTTCTGCTTTCCCTTTGGTGTATTAGGGACTATAATTCATGCCGCACTTATGACTCAACATCTTGATACCGCCCGAATCTAGATATATGTTTCAGTACAAGAGTTGCTTACGGCACCTCCTACAGCCTATACATTACACATCGCCGGATCACTATCAGCGTGAACTTTGTGAGGTGTTGAAGCCAAGTTGGCAATTCGCCTGCACGCGACAAGAAATCGCTAATGATGGCGATTTCCTAACGCTTGAAATCCTTGGCGAACCGATTCTGCTGCGTAATTTCCACGGCCATTTGGCTGCATTTCGGAACATCTGCCCCCATCGCCACTGCTTAATCCGTTCTGAGGCACGTGGTAGCTCTCCAAATCTCACATGCCAGTATCACGGCTGGGAATTCAATCAGAATGGAAAGACTGGCAAGATCCCCGAGGCAAAGGCATTCCGCCCCTGGGATCGCAGCAACTCGCAACTCGATTGCTTGGCGTTGGAAAAATGCGGTGATCTCCTCTTCATCTGCCTAGAGCCCGAAAGGACGCCTTCGCTCCGGGAGTGGTTGGCACCTTTATTCGACAACTTATCCACAGCGTTTCAATCGCCGCTGTGGCGGATGGCGGAATCCTGGGAGTTTGAGTCCGAGTCCAATTGGAAAGTGCCTACCGAAAACACACTCGAATCGTATCACGTTGCGGCCGTACACCCCAAATGGCTAGGAGACCAGTTGCCTGACGAAAGAATGTCTGAGCACCATTTGGATTCACGATACACCACTCTGCGATACGACTGCGATTCGCCAATGGAAGTGAGGCAGGCAAAGATCTGCAAGTATCTTGGCGGCAAGCCTGACCACAGTTATCGCCACTGGCATGTACATCCCAATGTAGCTTTCTGCCTTACCGATACGTTCAACTACGTCGCGACCTGTCAACCATTGTCCGCAGCGAAATGCCGTGTGCGAACGCGTATGTTTGCCCTGCATGGCCCTAAGCGGTCCCCATACGCGAGACTGTTGCGGCACGTTGTATGGCGAATCGGCCGCCGCACGATGCGAGCCATTTTCAACGAAGACCGCGCGATCTTTGAAGCACAGCAAGCTGGCATAGAGCGAAGTCGGCATCGCGGTGTTATAGGCACCCGAGAAGAGCGGATCTACGTTTTCCAGCGATTTCTTTGCGACAAGATGCGTTTAAGTATCGAAGATGCCGCGCCCCGTGCTATCGAGCATGCGTCGCAATAATTCAACAGGACGTTTTCCCAGACTCGAAGGACTGAGCAACCTTAAAATACTAACACTACGTAACTTTGAAGTGAGTACGCATGCCCGAGCTACCCCCCTTCGAAATACTCTCCCAGCACTGCAGTGCAGATCCTGACCGAACGCGTTTCATTTTCCTTAACGACCTGGGAGAAGAAGAACGCTTAAGCGGCCAGTGTCTCCTTGAAAGATCAATGGCTTTCGCGGCGGGACTGGAAAAGATCAGCAAGCCTGGCGACCGTATACTACTGCCATTTCCCGCTGGACTTGACTTCATCGTTGGATTCCTGGGAGTCATCCGAGCTGGCCGCATCCCCGTTCCAGCAAACTTCCCTCGCCCTCGCCGACCGTCATCACGCTACCAGACAATCGCTGACAACTGTCAAGCATCGGTTGCGATTACATCGTCAGCGACTCTTGCGACGATGGATCATTCGAGAGAAAGTGGGCTGCAATGGTACGCGGCGGAGCAAGTTGAGTCAGGCCATGTCGGCTCCTCCGGCATAGAAGGAAGCATCTCGTGTAAGCACACAGGTGGCGGCTACAAAGCAGAGAACCTACTCTTTCTCCAGTATACGTCCGGCTCAACCAGTCATCCCAAAGGAGTGATGATCACTTCAGCAAATCTATTTGCAAATCTTGAGATGATTCGTTTCGGCTTTGGGCTTGAGAAGCTGCCACCCGAACAGCGCGTCGTTTGTAGCTGGTTGCCTGCCTACCACGACATGGGCTTAGTCGGCGTCATACTTTCGACGCTCGTGCACGACGGCACCGCCGTCCTGATGTCACCAGCCACCTTCCTGCGAAGGCCAATGTTGTGGCTCGAGTCGATCCAACGCTATCAAGCCAGAATCACCGTCGCGCCTTGCTTCGGATACCAATGGGCCACCAAACGGATTGCCCAAGAAGATATCCAGGGGCTTGACCTCAGCAGCCTGAAACTAGCAGCCTGTGGTGCTGAACCGATTTCAGCAACCGTCTTGCGCAACTTTTCTGAACACTTCAGACCATCTGGCTTTAGCGCAGACTCTTTTTACCCTTGCTATGGCCTCGCAGAGGCGACCTTAATGGCCAGCGGTGAACACCGCGGTGCAACTAACGAAAGCCCCTCGGCGTTACCACTGACTCAGCACTTTGATCGCAACGCACTGAGTAGAAATCTGGCTATTCCGCAGCCGCCAAACGCCAAGTCAATCGAGCTTGTGCATTGCGGGCGACCGAGCCTGCACAACGATATCGCCCTTTTGTCAACAACGACGGGCCAACGAACCTCCGACGGTGAAGTGGGCGAAATCGTTATTTCGTCACCTAGCGTTGCGGCTGGTTACTGGGACGCATTGGACGCGTCTCAGGCTACGTTTGGCTTTCGATTTCCTGGCGAGTCAAAAGCCTACCTCAAGACTGGCGACCTTGGATTCATGCTTGATGGACGCCTCTACGTGGCAGGTCGCCGCAAGGAACTGATCATTATTGCTGGGCAAAATTTCTACCCGAATGATATTGAACATACTGCATCATCGGCACATGAGGCAATTGCCAGTTTGCCATCGGCCGCGTTCTCGGTTCCAGGAGTTGCAACCGAAAGCTTAGTGATCGTTCATGAAATACCACGTGGTTTCAATAAAGCCCAGTGCGAACAGATTATTCGCAAGATACGTACGTCGGTCGCCGCGACACACGAAATTGCCCCGTTCGCTATCGTTCTAGTTCGACAAGCATCTATTCCTAAGACAACCAGCGGCAAAGTCCAACGGGTAGAAACGGCCGAACAATTTGCGGCGAACGAACTGAACGTTTTGGCCCAATGGGAACTGAAGGCGATCGATGATGGAGCTCTTTTCCCTGACCTGAAACCGCTACTGAAGGCTGGAAACCAAGACAGGATTCGCGGACGTATTGAAAACACTCTTCTCAAATGGGTTGCAGCACACACGGGCGAGGCAACGGAGTTCGTCCGGAACGACCAATCATTCGCTGAAACGGGAATCGACTCACTTTTGTCAGTTCAACTCGCACAAGAGTTTGAGCAGTGGTTGGGATGCCGCATTTCACCTGTCGCGGCGTGGTCTTACCCGACTCCGGCGCAGATGGCGGGTTTTCTGATGCAGCAAATTGCCTCTCAAATGGAAAGTCAGTCGCCAAGCGAAGCGAATCACAGCATTCAGCTTTGCGATGTACTTAGTGGCACCCCCGATGACTTGATATCCCAACTGGAGGGGATGGACGAGAGCGATGTATGCAGATTGCTCGAAGAAGGTAGCTGAGCCGCTGCTTCAGTGATGAGCTGCCGAGGGTTTGGAAGGTCTTCTGATCTTCAACCTGCGACAACTCAATGACCACTACTGAGCCGTGATACGCGTCGCAGGATGGTGTTCACCACTGAATCACGGTTGGTCTTAGCAAAGTAATGATCACCGGAAAACGAACGATGCCGGTACCGCGTAGCCAGACTCCTCCACGGAGCGATGTGTTTGGCTTGCACAACAGTATCCTCCGTTCCCGCAAGGGTAATCAATTCACAGTCTAGAGGTGTTTCGGGCAAGTACTTGTATGTTTCGAATAGAGACAGATCTGCTCGAATGATTGGCAACAGCACTTGCCGCGCCGACGAATCCGCAATAACAGCTTGAGGAATCGCATTGTATAGCTTGTTGAGCTGACAAATGAAGTCATCATCGTTTTTCAATCGATGCAGCTTACCACGAGGCCAACGGCCATTTGGAGCCCGCGCAGCTCCGGCAAACAATAGCGCAATTTTAACTCCTAGTTTCCTCAACTCCCTAGCGACTTCAAAGGCCAGCAAGGCCCCCATACTGAAACCCACCAGAACAACAGGCCGATGAACTGCACCTGAAGTGAGAATTGCCTGTGCAATTTCCTTTGCCAATAGAACAAGATCTGTCCGTAGCGGCTCCTGCAATCGCTCCTCGCGTCCAGGAAGCTTGCACGCGAACAAACCAACATTTTTTTCAGCAAATAGCTGCTTCCAAGAAGCAAAAAGGGCTACGCCTGCCCCACTGTACGGAAAGACAAAACAATTCACCGTCGATTCGGTTTGGAGTGTCGCAAACCACTTGCCAAATTCGCCGTTCGATACTGCTTGATAGTTCATTAGATTGATCAGTTGTAATGCCAATTGTCATTGTTGCGAGAGCAAGCCCAGCTCCTTCTCACAACCAATCATGACGGCAATTCGCCCTTAGCCCAACCCCAGAAATGACTTGTCGGAGTTCTAACCTTGCCCAACAAACTTCAAGAACGTCTTGCTGCCTTAAGTCCGGCGAAACTCGAACTACTCCAGCGCCGACTTGAGCAACAAGGAAATAGCCGCGAGCCAATCGCCATCGTTGGTATGGCCTGCAATTTCCCAGGTGCGCCGACGATTGAAGACTACTGGAAGATCATCCGTGATGGTCGAAATGAAACGCGCGAGATTCCATCCGATCGCTGGCCAGTGGACGCGCTTTACCATGCCGACGCTGATCTGCCTGGCAAAGCATCTGCTAAGTGGGCCTGCCTTGTCGATGGAATCGGTGAATTTGATCCATCCTTCTTCGGGATTGCACCACGCGAGGCCACGCGAATGGATCCTCAGCAGCGTCTCCTGCTGACCTGTTCGTATCGCGCAATGGAAAACGCTGGAATTAGCCCCGCTAGCCTTTCAGAATTACCGACTGGCGTCTTCATCGGAGTCGGCCAAACTGACTATTCAAGGGTCATGAGCCAGTATGACAATTCCATTTACCAATTGGATGCTCACTGTGGTACCGGAGGTGCGCTTTCGATCTGTGCCAACCGACTGTCTTATGTCTTCAACTTCTGCGGCCCCTCCCAGTCAATCGATACCGCCTGTAGTTCTGCTTTGGTTGCCGTGCATGACGCTATTCAAAGCCTACGGCGAAGAGAATGCGATGCTGCCTTGGCCGGTGGCGTGAATGTGTGCCTTTCCCCAGACACGTTCATTTCGTTATCGAAAGCCAGAATGCTATCGCAAACCGGCGCCTGCCGGCCGTTTGACGCCGCCGCCAATGGGTATGTTCGGGGAGAGGGCTGCGGCATCGTCTTGTTGAAACGGCTCGATGACGCAATCAGTAACGGCGACCGAATACTAGCTGTAATCCGAGGCTCAGCAGTAAACCACGGGGGCCGTACCTCAGGTATCTCTGCACCGAATGGAAATGCCCAACGGTCGGTTATTCGTGCTGCGCTTCAGGACGGCAATGTATCGCCGAAAGATATACAGTACGTTGAAGCACACGGGACTGGAACACCGCTTGGCGATCCGATTGAAGTCGACGCATTGTGTGACGTCTTCGCAAAACAGACTCCTGCAGATCGCCCTGTGTACCTGACCAGCGTCAAAGCGAATATCGGACACACAGAAATTGCCGCTGGCATCGCGGGCTTGATCAAGACCGTATTGATGATGCGAAACGGGACGATTCCAGCCCAGCCATTGCTTGAGAATCTGAATCCACACCTGCAGATGGAAGCTGGCCGAATCGAGATCCCACGTAATTCAATCGCCTGGGACGCAGAGGGTGCGAAAGTTGCAGGAGTCAGTTCTTTTGGTTTCGGTGGTACCAATTCGCACGTCGTGCTGCAGTCGTTCGATCCTCCCTCAGTTGCGTCAAGCGACTCCCCGCAGTTGCTGCGATCCACTTCCGCGTTACCTATCTCCGACAACAACGGCCATGCGGCTCCGCGACTACCCTACGTCCTGCCGCTCTCGGCTCGATCTGAGAAAGCCTTGAAGGAAGTTGCAGCCACTTTTGCCAAGCGGTTGGAAAACACGTCACCGGATCAGTTGGATGATCTGATCTACACGGCCGGTGTGGGCCGTCAACACTTTGAAAATCGGGCTGCAGTCGTTGCGGAATCACGCGAAGACCTTGTGGAACTGACTCGTCAACTGGCCGACGGGCGGAGAGCACCAGCGGTACAGCGCGGACGAGTTACGTCGACTGGCGTCCCGGTTATCGCAGGAATGTTCACCGGTCAGGGAAGTCAGTACCGCGGGATGGCACAGCAACTCTACAATTGCTCTTCCATCGTGCGAAAACACTTGGATCGGTGCAACGAAATCGTTCAGGAATTTCGTGGCCAACCCTTGTTGCCAGTCATGTTTGGGAATGCCGACAATGCAGAGCTGTCCGAAACCAAATGGACCCAACCAGCACTTTTTGCTCTTGAATACGCAATAGCACAATGGTGGATTGCACAAGGAGTCAAGTTTGATTTTCTGATTGGGCACAGCGTTGGAGAGATCGCTGCAGCTACGGTGGCAGACGTATTCGATCTAGAAAGCGGCATGAAGCTGATTTGTCGCCGCTCCGAATTGATGCAGAATTTGCCAAGCGGTGGTGCAATGGCAGTGCTCTTTACCGAAGGAGCAGTGGTCGCTCCTCATCTGGAGCCGTATGCCAAAAGTGTTGCTGTTGCGGCATATAACGGAAGTGAAAACACAACAATCTCCGGCACCGAAAAAATGGTGCGGCAGGTTGTGCAAAAAGCCAGCGATATGGGCATTGAGTCGCAAATGCTGGACGTCTCGCACGCCTTCCACTCGCCTTTGATGGATCCAATCCTGGATGAATTCGAGCAATTTGCAGGCACGATTGAACACAAGGCTCCGCAAATTCCCATTGTTTCAAATCTGACCGGCCAGATTGAAACGGAAGCGATTTTTGACGCGAAGTACTGGAGACACCACATTCGCAACGCGGTCAGATTTGCCGAAGGCGTCGATCGATTGGTTGAAGAAAATGTAAACGTCATGATCGAGACGGGACCGTCTGCAACGCTGATCGGAATGGCCCGACGTTGCCATCCATCACACACAGTTGCTGCGGTGCCATCGTTAAAGAGGGGCACTCAAGATAGCCAGTTTCTTGCGACTGCTCTAGCCAAGGCGTATGCGGCTGGCGTTCGACTGAATTGGCAGACGCATTCGAAAAAGAAACCCCAGCGTGTTGACCTTCCCAACTATCCGCTCAACGAATCGCGATATTGGTTTGAACCGGAGCATGCCACCACCGACTTTCGTGATTTCGTGCTTGGTTTAAAGCATGTAACGCCAATGCTTGGTGCGAAAAGGGCTGGCCCAGATTCACTAGTCTTCGAAAACCGAATCTGCTCTTATTTGCCCAGCCATCTCGGCGACCACTGCGTGCGCGCAGATTGCGTTGTGCCCGCTGCCGCATTCTTGGATATGGCGCTCGCGGCAGCCCAGTCTTGCCTCGAATCGGAGACGACATGCGTCGAGTCGCTGCAACTGCCGAAAGCTCTGTTCCTTACCGAGCGGCAAAAATCAATCTTTGCCAGGGCTACAGGCGAATCAAAAACCAGAAAACAATTCGAAGTGTTCAGCCAGTTCAGCGATGCTGATGAGAGGGACACTTGGGAATTGAACGCCACTGCGTCACTGTCGACGGCAAGTAGCTCAACAACCGCTAAGAAAATTTCTGGCGACGAGGTCATCGAATCGCATACACGCGTACTGAACAAGCAAGATTTTTATCAAAAAGTCGCCGAACGAGGGCTGAACTACGGTGCACAATACCAAGTTATCGACAGGTTGTACCGGAATGATGGCTGTGCCTTCGCAACTTCATCCCTTACTGCATCCGTCTTGGCTGATGCGGACAAATACTTCTTGCATCCTGCGATCGGCGATGGAAGCCTGCAAGCGATGACTGGAGTTGTTCCGCTCGAAGACGACGGTGACTACTGCCCAGACCTCTACCTGCCTGTTGCGATACGTCGAGCAACCCGCTTTGCGGCTGTAACGGGAGACGTTCATTATCTTGTCAAACGCACCAGCCAGGACACAGGCCCCAGCCCAGACCAAGTTGAGGCGGACATCTATATTGCAGATGCAGACGGGAACGTACTAACCCTATTGGAAGGCGTGAAAATCCAGAAGATTAGTAGCGCAAAACCTGACGCATCCAGTGATCCATCCGATTGGTTGTACGAAGTCGAGTGGCAACAACTGGAGAAAGAGCCTCCCACGGAGAAGGTCAATGCAAATACTGACGCACGCGCAAATTGCCACTGGTTGCTGGTTGGCCCCGAAAGCGATTTTTTGTCTGAGCTGCAGCAAACTGCTCAGGCAGGGACGGCCGTTTTGGGACAACCAGCCCGCTCAATCGAGCGTTTGAACCTCTCCACCAATGACAAATCTGTGCTCCCGAACTCATCGGTTGTAGACCCGTCCGATGCGACAAGACTTCGAAACTGGCTCTCTGAGTGGTTTTCAAATCGCCCAAGCAACGAGCGATTTCAAATTGTTATTTCACACCCGATTGCCGAATCCGCAGCGATCGATCACGCAAGTTTGCGTGACGCGAATAGGCGACTGCTAGAGACCTTTCGCCTGCTCTCGGAATTGATGTGGATCGACTTTGGAGGTCGAGTCGACATTTGGCTTCTCTCGCAGGGTGGTCGTGATGTGCTTGAAAGCGACGACGTCGACCCTCGACAATCCAGCGTGTATGGACTCGCACAGGTAGCGTCTCAGGAAATGCGTCAACAGAACCTCCGGACCGTTGACTTGCAAATCGATGCTTCACCCAAGCAGTTAGTTGAAGACTTCTTGCATTGCTTACAATGCGCTGGCAGTGAACCAGCACTAGCGACACGTGACGGGCGAGTGTTTGCGCCTCGACTCCTTCGAGCGAGCAATGCACTCAGCCGCGAGGTCTTCTCATCAACAGTCCCCGACGATTCTGCTTACCGAGTTCGATTGGGCACGAGTGACACGATTGATGGGCTGCGTTACGAAAAACTGGAGCGCAAACGCCCCGCAGGAGAACAGATCGAGATCGAAGTCCGCGCTGCTGGCCTGAACTTTAGCGATGTCTTAAAAGCTCTCGGGCTTTACCCCGGAATTGTTGACGACATCGTGCCCCTCGGTCTTGAGTGTAGCGGTGTTATTTCTGCAGTCGGACCGAACGTAACACAATGGGCCGTCGGTGACGAAGTCATGGCAGTCGTACCCTACGGCTTTGCCTCGCACGTGCTGACGGATCAGTTTGCGGCCATTCGAAAGCCAGACAGTCTTGAACATGAAGATGCGGCTGCTATCCCCTTAGCCTTTTTAACCGCCGAATACTGTTTGCGGACCGTAGCAAATCTGCAACCAGGAGAACGTGTGTTGATCCACGCCGCGGCCGGCGGCGTCGGACTTGCCGCGGTTCAAATCGCAAGAGCCATTGGCGCGGAGATTTTTGCGACTGCCGGTAGCGATACCAAACGCGAGTTTCTTACCAATTTGGGCGTCGACCATGTGATGAATTCGCGGACGCTCGACTTCGCCGAGCAGATCGCCGAGATCACAGATGGTCATGGCGTGGATGTCGTACTGAATTCTCTGCCAGGCGACGCGATTGACGCCAGCTTGCGATCCTTGGCCGCCTACGGAAGATTCGTGGAGATCGGCAAAATCGACATCTACTCGGACCGCCCGATCGGGCTAGCTCCCTTCAAAGACAATCTGACCTACTCGGCCGTCGACCTGGATCGATTGTTCCGGCAGCGACCACAAGTTGCCGCAAAGTTGATGAAGGAGATTGCGGAGCGTTTCGAAGACGATCTTTACGAGCCGCTGAATATCACTCTGTTTCCGATCGAAGAGATCGTTTCCGCATTTCGGTTTATGTCACAACGCAAGAATATTGGCAAGATCGTTGTGACGATGAAGCCGGTGAGTGAAGCATCCACCGCCGCTCAGCAAGCGGAAACAACACGCATGGACGATCTTGCGATTCGTCGCGACGCGTCCTATCTGATTACAGGTGGTTTGGGAGCGCTCGGCGTCGAGACAGCGCGTTGGCTATCATCCCAAGGAGCTGGCGGGATTGTACTCATGTCCCGACGCGGTGGCGATGCAGCAGCTAGAGCTTTAGAAAAGATTGGCACACTCAATTGTCCCGTGACTTGTGTGGCGGGCGACGTTTGTGACGAAGACAGCCTGAATACGGCGCTCAACAAACTGCCACCAGAGATCCTACCGATCGGCGGCATCTTTCACGCCGCTGGCGTACTCAAAGACCAATTGATGAACCAGATGAGTGACGAGGACTTTGCCTATCCACTCCCCGCCAAGACTCTGGGCACTTGGAACTTGCACCGATGGTCACAGACGCACCCCATTGACTTCCTTGTGCTTTTTAGCTCCGTCAGCGCCGTGCTGGGCACTGCCGGCCAGGCGAATTACGGTGCAGCAAACGCATTCATGGACGGTTTTGCCGCGTACAGAAATGCGCGAGGTGGTCGCACCTTGGCCGTCAACTGGGGTGCCTTTGACGGAGCTGGAATGGCGGCAGACCTGGGGAGCATGATGAAAAAGCAAGGTGTTTACCTGCTGCCTACGGACCAAAGCCTCGCACTGATGGGGGAGTTTTTAGCGAAAGCGATTGAGCGCATCACCGTGTTCCGTGCAGACTGGGAAAGATTCGGCGGCGTTCTAGCTGGGTTGATGGCCGGGGATCTAGAATTCAATCTTATCCAACGTTTGGCCGATCTAGATGCTTTGGAAGGAGAGGCAGCCGACGAAGAAGCACTGGCGATCAAGGAAGAACTTAGTGCGCTAGCTGCCGAGGAGCTCCGGCCACGGTTGCAACAATTCTTCGCTCAACAACTTTCCGACATCATGGGAATTGACCCCGAGGAAATTGACTCTGCTGTTTCTCTCACCACGATGGGGATGGACTCGCTGATGGCGATGGAACTTGGTAGCAAAATGCAGTCGGCGCTTGGTATTGAGATGCCAATGTCCATTTATCTACAGGGCCCGACTATTGATAAGCTTGCGGACTTTGTGGTAGAGACGCTAACCGAAAGCACCGGAGAAACGCCCGCCCCCGTGGACGAATCGGCCGCGCACGAAGAAATGGCAACCGTAAACTAATGGCTTTACGCGAAACAACTGACCCGGGGCAGATAAAACTCCGCGATGTCCAAGAAACGCTACTTACGCCACTATGCGCTCGGTCCGACCAATGGGGCCGTTCCGATGCTATTGTCACAGACCGTTGCGCAAAACAGTTGGTCGAAGCAATCGATTATGACTTTGACAAGATACGCCAATTCCCCAACACCTTAACCGGCTGTGCTATTCGCGCAGCAATCATGGACGGCTGGGTATCGGACTTCCTGAGTGATCATCCCAGCGGGGCTATCTGCCTTCTTGGTGTTGGGCTTGACACAGTTTTCGAACGCAATGATTTGTCTGGCTCAGCAACTTGGTTCGAGTGTGACTTTCCAGACGTGATGCAACTTCGCGAGCGTTGCTTTGCGCCTTCCCCAAGACGGCACGCCATTGCCGGGGATCTCCTGGATTTCTCATGGATTCAACGAGTCAAAGCTCATTCAGATGGTCCGTGGTTGTTCCAGGCCGCAGGACTTTTACTCTATCTACCACCAGAGAAAGTACGTTTGCTATTCACTAAGCTCGCAGACAACTTCCCTGGATGCACTTTTCTGTTTGATGGCTGCTCAAACTACGCCCTGGAGAACAGCAAACGCTGGGAAGCGACGATCTCTACAACAGATGCTTCGTTTCAGTGGGCAATCGACGCACCAGGAGACATCGCTCAATGGGACCCTCGCATTACCGTCGCTGACGTCGAGTACATGATGGATCACCATCGACATCAGTGGAAGCTCAGCACCAGATTCTGGTCGCGTCTCAGCAGTAAACTCAGAAAGGCCTATCATATCAATCGCGCCTTTTTTGATCCAAATGTCGCATAGCTTTGGGCAACCACCACGGCTAAGAGAGTAGCTGGCAACTCCTAGGAGACGGGCACGCAACCACGCGCACGGAGAGCCGTGCGACGCTTTTCTTATGGAAGCCCGAGATGCCTAGAGGCCGTTGTGGGCAAGATGGAATAAGTGGGCGATACAAGACTCGAACTTGTGACCCCCTGCTTGTAAGGCAGGTGCTCTAACCAACTGAGCTAATCGCCCCAATAAGCCAATGAAAACACTGACTCGATTGTTCGTTTATGTGGCAATGAAGCCATCAAGGCGCCGCGAAAAAGCGACTACCAGAGATGTCTCGCCGTACTTGCCAAGCGGTGGGAGCAACATGGCTCGCAACCGACGCTTACCCGTTGGAAAGCTGGCGTGTTCGGCGAGCGCGACGCTCAGCACGAAGACGGCTTCGACGCTTGATCTCACTCGGCTTTTCGTAGTATTCGCGGCGTCGCATCTCTTTCTTGATGCCACTACGCTCTACCAACTTTCGGAACCGACGGACGGCTTCTTGAATCGTTTCCCGGTCACGGACCATCAACTTGACCATTCAGTAACTCCAAGCCTCATTTTTGATAGCATTCATTCGTAAAATTACTGACTTCCAGCGAAGCATCTGGGAGCCATGGCCTACCACCGGCCGGGAATCCCGAAGTGTAACGCAAGCCTTTTTGCTCGTCTAGACGTAAGCTGAGCTTTTCCGGGACTGAACACTTTTTCAGTTTCGCGATCCAAGTTCTTCGTTTCCCGCGGTGAAATAGAGATGCTCCGAGCTGTTCCAATCCGTGAATCCACGGCTGCGAGCTCAAACAGCGAAGCCTGCACAGTCGGCGAGTGGAAAGTCAACGGAGAGCAGTTACAGGCATGGTTGCTGCAGTCGTCAAAGTCACCGCAGACTACCTGAGGCGAAAAACTGATACGACTGTCGTGCAAGCACCCCTGGAAGATCGATGCTGACTTAAGCCGCTGAGGCTGCGTCCATGGTCCCACAGCAGGGGCACGCAGGGACGCATCAGATCCTAAGTTACTATACGTGAACTTGACTCACCGCGAGAGCAGCTAGCTATGGCTTCCACTGATCAGTCGTTCACCGCCGACTTCGCATCAAAAGACTTGCCGCTTCGGATCGAGGATCACCGCCCAGAAGCGGTGCGTCTCGCAACTCAGCAGCGGCTGGTGGCTTCCGAAGAGCAAACATGCGAATTGGACGCTGAAGCTCCGAAGCCAGAGGTCGATGAACCAGAGCGTCCACTGCCACCTCCGCACCAAGCAGCCGCGCTGGCCGCCCGCAGTCTTCAGCAAAAAGCGGCTCCAACATCCGATTCTAACGCGGTCGATAGCGAATCCGCTGAGGCCGATGAATCCACCGGGATGGTTGCTGACGCCTGCTCACAGCCTAGCAATGCGTCGCCAAGCTGCGCCAACGCGTCCGACGGAACTTCGGTCGTGCTCGCAGGTGCGAATATGACGGCATCCTCGGCACCTCGTCAGTCTGCCGCCACCACTGAAACACCAGCCACTGAAACACCAGCCACTGAAACACCAGCCACTGAAACACCAGCGATTGAACAGAATGCTACACCAAACGCCAGCGAGACACAGGCGCTGGAGATCGTACAGGAAGTGGAACGGCCCGAGCTCGACGCTGCCAGTAGCTCCCCAGAGCCCCTGAAAGAAGACCTGGACGCATCGACGCAAGAAGCCGAAGCTGCCGAAGTCGACAAGTCGGCCGTCGATCCGTCGGCCAACGCGGCTGCCGCTCAATCAGCCTCCGTCGACGCTCACGAAGCAGAAGAAACAGAGGCAACGGTAACTGCTGCTACGAAATTCGATGAAACTGCCGATGACACCAACTTTGCTGAAACAGCAGAGACTGAAACAGCAGAGACTGAAACAGCAGAGACTGAAACAGCAGAGACTGAAAGCAGCCATGACGTTCACTCTGGATTACCCGGCGTGAGCGAAAACGATGACTCAAGGCTGAAGATACACCGCGCTGAATCTGAAGTCGCTGAATCTGA
>CAYPLE010000007.1:47195-76441 GCA_964411445.1 uncultured Pirellulaceae bacterium | reverse complement strand
GTCGCTGAATCTGATGTCGCTGCAGACGAAGAAGCCAGCGAAGGGCTAGCGTTCATCGAACAACTGGAAAAGAAACACAACCAAGTCCTCGACGAACTGGACGCGCTCAACGCGAAGATCGAAAGTGTGCTTGAGAGCTACCTTCAAAGCCGAAAACAAGCTGACGACGAACAAGAAGACACCAAAGCGGCCTGAGCGGCAGGGCCGTTGCCACGATCGCTGAATTGCACGGGCTTCGCGTCAAGCGTTCTCTTTTGTTAAACCCTGCTCGGTTCAAAACCCCAAGTGCCGAGTGGCAGTCTCACATCGCACAGCCGGTTGGGCCATGCAAAGAGATGGCTCATCTTCAAAAGCGGACCAGCCCGGCATCTCTCCTCAGGGCTAATCCAAGTCGAAAGCTGGGAGAGCAGTCACCGCACGCTCAACTCCGCTTCTCCCGGAAAACCGAGTGCCAACGCTCTACCGTTGATCACCTAGATTCAAATGCTGATTCGCTCTGCGTCTGGCCTTGCTTGACTGCGCAGCGGCACGCCGCTCAGTGTAGAATGCTGTCCTCTCGAAGCGTGAGCGCCGCACAGCGATGGACCAAACACGCCTCGCGACCAACACTTTTCCTGATAGCAATTGGAGATCTCCCGTGAAACGACGTCACTTCCTACAGGCTGTTGGAGCTGCATCGGCACTTTCTGCGGCGGGCAAAGACGCTGCTGCGACCGTTATCGAATCCGCTCCGAAACGAGTGGGCGTTATCGGGACGGGCTGGTACGGCAAGTGTGACCTCACCCAATTACTCAACGTTGCTCCGGTTAATGTGGTTTCGCTTTGCGATGTCGACAGCAAAATGCTCAGTGAGGCCGCGGACGTTGTAGAAGCACGGCAGGAGAGCAAGAAACGCCCTCGCACTTACTCCGACTACCGAAAGATGCTGGCGGAAAAGGACCTAGATCTTGTCATCATTGGCACGCCTGACCACTGGCATGCTCTACCGATGATTGAGGCTGTAAAGGCCGGTGCCGACGTTTATGTGCAAAAGCCCACAGGCGTCGATGTTGTGGAAAGCCATGCGATGCTGGCGGCGGCCCGTAAGTACAACAAAGTGGTCCAGGTAGGCACGCAGCGGAGGAGCACGCCGCACTTGATCGATGCTCGTGAGCAGGTTATCCGCGAAGGACTGCTGGGCAACATCGCGTTTGCTGAGGTCTGTTGCTACTACCACATGCGATCTCGCGAGAATCCCCCCAACCAGCCACCGCCGGCGAACCTAGATTACGAAATGTGGACAGGCCCAGCGCCAATGGTCCCGTACTGTGGTTTGCAGCATCCGCGGAAATGGCGAGCATTCATGGAGTACGGCAACGGCATTGTTGGCGACATGTGCGTCCACATGCTCGACATGGTCCGCTGGTCGCTCGATTTGGGCTGGCCGCAGCGCGTCACCAGCAGTGGTGGCATCATGGTGGACAAGAAGAGTCGCGCCAACATTTCCGACACGCAAACAGCGACCTTTGAATTTGACAACTTGGATGTCGTCTGGACGCACCGCAGTTGGGGCCAAGCTCCGGATCCGGAATATCCATGGGCGGCATTTATCTACGGCGACAAAGGGACACTCAAAATGAGTGTCAACAAATGGGAATTCACTCCACGCGGCGGCGGAAAGAAACTCTCAGGGAGTGCCTTGTTTGAATTCGACAAGTTCCCAACGGACGTCACCGACAAAGCGGCACTCAACCTAGAACAGCATGTCGCATCGGCAATCCGAGGACACATGCTCGACTGGCTTGCTGCGGTTGGCTCTCGTGGGAAGCCAGTTGCCGACATTGAACAAGGGCATATTTCTTCGGCCTCATGCATTCTGGCAAACATGTCGATGAACCTCGACCGAACACTTGAGTGGGATGCCGAGAGGCACCAAGTCGTCGACGACGACGAAGCCAATCAAATGCTTGCTCGCCCCTACCGCGCTCCGTGGGTTCACCCTACTGCGGCCGAAGTGTAGTCGACCTGAAACGGTCAAACCCTCGCCGCATAACTAGCCGCTGACGCACGGGGATAACTAGTACTAACAGCAGGAGACAATCCCGCTACGGAATCAACGACTCGAGCCGCTGTGATTCAGTTTTCATTCCGCAAGCTGAATAGTAGTCGGCCAAGTCCTCGAGCGTCTCGGCGGGGACATCGAATAAGCTTGGCGATACTTGTATTGCGCGGGCAATCCGCCTGCCCTGCTCCGCCAAGACGCGCATCTTCGTCGCTTCTTCCGCTTCGTTCAAACGCCGGAGCACCAGCTCGAGCTCGGTTTGAATTTCCCAATCGTAGGGCTGGAACTTCAGTCCTTTTTCGTAATACTTCTGAGCAGCCTGCCAATTTCCCAGAGCAGATTCCTGCCATCCCCAGAATCTTAGAAAACGATGATCGTCACTCGTTTGTTCGGGCGCCAGCGCCAGCAATTCTTGGACAATTCCGAGGTCGCCATTCTCGCATCGAAGCTCTAATTCCGCGGCCAGCAGCTCTACGCTACCGGGGTTCTCTTCACGTTGCCGAAACAGTGCGTTTTCGTATTCCTGCAAGTCTTCCGCAGTTTCTTTTCGGTTGCCTTCATCGTCCATTTGTCTTGAATAAAGATGAATGACGGCGGCAGCTTCAAAGAGTTCGTTGTCGGGATCACTTTCCAACCAAAGTCGATTTGTGTTGTAGCCATTTGTGAACGTCAACCAGCTACTGGCAAACAGATAAACGTATGAAACAGACGTTTCGCACCCAAGCCCGATAACCCGACGCACTTCGCTGCGAATCCTGTCGCGTTGGCAAGTCATTGTGTAGTAGTACAAGAGCCGCGTGTGGGTCTCTGCGTCCTTCGGATAGTTCTTGAGCGTCCTCAGGCAAGTTGCGTAGGATGCCTGGGGCCGGACTGCTTGCTCCATCTGCATCAACCCCAACTGATGAAATGCCTCCACTGGCGAAGCGTCGGGCATTCGTTCAAGGTATTCAATCGCAAGCTCCATATCACCAAGCTGTACCGCCGCTGCGCTAGCGTAACTCCACGGTTCGTATTCGTCTGGCTGCAGCGTCGCCCACTCTCTGGCAACCGACTCTAGCTTGGCCCAGTTGGCGTCTTTCTCCGCCTCGATTGCCTGTGCTCGCAACGTGCGAATCGTCGACTGCTCCTGATTGGACCAGAAGAAACGCAAAGCCAAGCCAACGATCAGCACCACGACGCACACAACCAGCATTCGCATCGCAGTCCGTTGATCGCCTACGGGCTTAGTAGTCTTGACGCGAGCTGCCGGTTTGACGCTCGACTTTCGCCCCTTATTCCGCTTCTTGCTCACTCTAGCCCTCTGAATACAACATCAATCTCGATACAGCATCGCTGTTGAATGCCGCCGTTCTAATCCTGTCTTTCAACGATTGTCATCTGATGACTCGTTGGTTGAAAGGACTGCTTTGCACCGCCGGGCCATTGAACCACAATTTCTCGTACTTCATGCTTGCCAATTCCGAAATGCAACGTGTCGCCAAAACCGCTTTGATACCCGCGGCCGCGCATCACAAGTCCGGTAAGAAGCGTTCCGTCTGAGAGTTTTAGGCGCACCGTCGCGCCTGCCGCATCACGACTGGCTGACGTCCCCACCAGCTTTAGACGAAACGCCTGGCTCGTGGTTCGGGTAACGTTCCGCAGGAGCTGGACACGATCGTTGAGGTTGAGCACAAGCACATCCAGGCGACCATCACCGTCAAAATCCTCAAGTGCCGCCCCACGACTCACCTGTTCGACCGCAAGCGGCCCGTCACGAGGTACGCTTTGAAAGCTTTTGCCTCGGTCGTTCCGCAGCACCAAATTTGGTGCTTCGAAGGTTTCGCTATCGTTCAACCGCGAGGCGCCGGAGATCAAGTGCCCGGCTGCAATGAAGAGGTCATCCCAAGAGTCGTTGTCAAAATCGCCAAAGCCAATCCCCCACGTCAAACTGCGATCCGCTGCCCCCAGCCCAGCGGCTGGTCCGATGTCATCAAAGTAGCCCTGCCCCGAGTTTTCGTACAGAGTTGGAATTTCGTCGATGAAGTTGGTCGTGACGATATCAATAAAGCCGTCGTGATTCCAATCTGCCGCGTCAGCCCCCATTGTTGCTTGCTGTGCACCGGAGACATCGTAGGCCAAACCGACTAAAAGCGCATTCTCTTGAAATATTCCTTCGCCGAAATTCTCCCAGAACATGTTTGCCGCTGAATCATTGCAGACAAAAACATCGCTTAAGCCATCACCGGTTGCATCAAAGGCCAGCACCCCCATCCCTGGGCCAGCGGCTGATGCAACCCCACTCTGCACGGTGCTATCTTGCCAAAGCCCGGTCCCGAGGTTCTCCAGAAGCTGGTCGCGATCGGGTTCATAATCCTTTGGGCCAGGCGCGGCAGGAACTCCGTAAATCGTTCGGTTCACGTCTTTGTCAAATGTGAAGTCGACGTAGTTGGCTCGGTAGATATCCACATCGCCATCGTTTTCGATGTCCAGTGCAACCAAACCAGCTCCAATGCGTTGCTTTCCGGGCGACACGACCTCTCGGCGGGAGAAGCAACCGTTGCCCTCGTTCTCAAGGAACACCGTATTGCCGAAGTTGGCGACAACCAAGTCTTGATCACCATCGTTGTCGATATCCGCTGCAATTCCGCCAAGCGCGAAGCCGGCATCCCCTGCCCTTGCCTGCTCCGTTACGTCGACAAACCGCATGGCGCCCATGTTCTTGTAGAGTCGGTTTGTTTGAGTCGTGTCCGGAGAGTCTGACTGGAGGGCGGCACCATTGAGCAAGTAGACGTCGACGAGCCCATCAGCGTCGTAGTCGAATGTGACCAAGCCAGCAGTGACGGTTTCGAGAATGTAGTGCTTGCCCGTTCTGCCGCTAAAGTGTTCGAAATCGATGCCAGATTGCCCTGTTACCTCTTCAAACGCGATCCGCGCAATGGGCTCTTCTTGTGCCACACTTTTTGTCGCGCTAATAAGAGTGGAAACGCAAAAGCACGCAACCGCGGCAGCCAATGAGTATTTTCGAATCGAAGACGAGTATTGCATTCGCACAGGTTCCCAAGATGCATCCGATGAAAAACCACAAGCCAGATTGAGGCAGGGCCTCAACTGGGCCATCGCAGGGCCAGCCATTGATCATCGCGAATCGAGAAACCTCTGTAGTTGTTGCATCGCGAATTGATATTGTTGGTTCTGCGGCTCGAGCTCAATCGCCCGAGCAAGCGCCGCTTTGGCAGCAGCGTAGTCCTCCACGAGCGCGTGAGCTTGGCCCAGCAATTCAAAGTCACTGGCCGCGCCACGCACCTTTGATAGTTGCTGAGCAAGCTCGACTGTTCTCTTTCCATCATGCTGCGTCTGTAAATTGATGCGCACAAGGGCTTCGTAACCTCCAGCCGCGTTGGGCGACAGGTCGATCACCCGCTGGAACGACTCCCGAGCTGCGACAATCTCTCCAGCACGCACTTCGATGCCACCAAGCGTAAATCGATAGTTTGCGTTCTCTGGATTTTCTGACACCATTCTACGGCCCACTTCCATGGCAGCATCCCACAACTGATTCACGCTGAGCAAGTCAATGAGTAGCGACCATGCATCGCGATTCCGCGGATCAAGCACTGATGCTTTCATCAGAGCTTCAACAGCGCCAGGGAAATCCCCCGCAGTGCTGAACACACGAGCGGCAAAGGTGTACCGTACCGCAGTATCACTCAGCTCATCGCGAAACACTTGATCTGCGGTGCGATTCTTAGCTTCGGCAGTTCGAGATTCGCGTTGTGCGTTGAGCAACTCTCTGGCGCGCTCGCGTTCGCCCAAGCGAACCAACGCCGTCCCAAGCCCCTGTTGGGCTCGGGGCAATGCTGGGTACAAATCCAATGCTTTGGAAAACGCATCACGAGCAGCTTCGAATTGCCGCAGCGTCAGTTTAGCGTTGCCAAGCAACACGTAGGCTTCCGTGGCATCTTCATGTTTATCGAGGAAACCCTGAAGCACCCGAGCTGCTTCGCCAACTTGGCCATTCTTCGTGTAGGCACTCGCCAGATCGTGAGTCACTTCCGCAAGATCAGGCAGTTTTGCTTGAGTTCGCGTCAGCAATTCGATGGCCGTTTCAAAATCGCCGTCTAGCAGAGCGACCTTTCCGAGGCCATGTAATGCGAACGGGTATTCAGCATCCAATTTGATGGCCTGCTCCCAGGCTTCGCGAGCAGCATCAGTTTCGCCGATCAACAAATCGAACCGGGCTTTGACTTCCCAAGCGTCCGGCTGCTGGGGCATCTTGGCGACAATCGCTTGCGCTAGCGCCTTGGCTTCATTGCGAAGTTGAGCCGAATCTTTCGGGGGCTCTGGCCAGGACGGCAGGCGAAAACGAGATTGCCGCTGCGAAACGGTTTCTGATGCACCGCCATCTCCGGGCTTTACAGTATTAACATTGTCCCGCCTTGGTGCATCTTGTGTTGGTGCGTCCTGTTCGGCCCGGCGGGAATCCGACTCGCTCGAAGGCGTTTCTGTGAACTGCGATGCTTGGCCAACGGGCGATTGATCGGCTGGACTATCCTGAATGGTCTCTGACGGCGCGGTAGCTGCTTTGACACGCCCACGCTCAGAATCGCCTTGGGTGCTAGGCTTTTTGTTGCAGCCAACAAGCACAACAGCCAACACACAGAAGCCCCTAACGGTGTTCCGGCAAGTCGAATTGTTCAATTGCACTAACACAGACATCGGCTTCTCATCAAGATGCAACAAAGCTTATTTACGGAGGGTTGAACCCCATTTACGCCACATTGGCGCAGATTCGCCAGAACGTCATTCTACGCCGCGTTATCTTCCCCAACGACACATATCTGAGAGTTTAACGCGCGTAACGTGCACGGTAACCCGCAGAAATTAGGCAGCCTTGATGCAAGTCCCCATTGTCGTGGACGTCAAATAAGCACAGGATGACGTCGCGCTGTTGTGTATTCGATACCCTCCAGGAGCGCCACGGTTGCCTCGCCCACAAGGATTAGGAATGCGCCGAGGAGCATTTCTCAACAATCATATTTCCGGAGTTGGCAAGAAATGCTCGTACTTACTCGAGGCCAAAATGAAGCTCTCTGCCTGAAGGAACTGGGCGTCCGGATCAAGGTACTACGGTTGAGCGGCGCGCGGGTGCGACTCGGAATTGAGGCGCCACGCGAGTTGACTGTCGTTCGCGACGAACTTGCCCCCATTCCTGCCGACGCACACTCGACCTGTTCAGATTGTGTTTTTGCAGATCCTAGCGTTCAAGATCGTATCCAGCAGATCATCGTTCAATTGCTGAAGGCGAATGCAGAACTTCAAACACGGACTGGCCAGAGCGTCCCAGATTTGCTCGACCAAGCCCAAGAAAGCTTGGCCGAACTCGCACGAAGCGCCAGAAAGGCCGAATCTGCCTGTGTTCTGCAACCGAATTGTATCCGCGGCGTGCTGATCAGCGGCAGCGGGGACGACCGGAGTTTCTTTTCCGGGCAAAAGGGCAAAGCTTGCACGCCAATGCACGTCCTATCGGATCAAGAGCAAGCCTTGTGCATGATGCGAAACAAGGGTGTTGACTATGTTTTGATCAACATGGACTGCCCCAAGTTGAACGGTCGCGAAATGCTGAAGATCATCCGCAGCGAGCCAAGCTTTAGTCGCTTGCGTGTTTACGGCATGAGTAACGTTTCACGATCGGAAGCGGGCGTCCCCCTAGGCCCCGACGGCTGCGACGACTGGTTCCTGAAACCCGTCAATCGCGAAGTATTCTTGGCAGCTATCACCACACGTTCGGCTGGTTAAAAAAAACGCACCAACTCGGGCAGAGCTGGTGCGTGATGCTTTTTCTATGCTGAATTCTCATTCTGCGGCCCGGTTGAAGACCGCCGCCCTGATTCGATCCACGAGACGAGCCATCGCAATGACTCGCCTCCCTATGCTCACCGATCGAGCTTAGTTCTCTTCGGTGGTGCCAACGGCAACCGGCTCTTCCTTCTCGCGTTTCTCTCCACGGAATTCCAAGCGAATCGCCTTTCCTTCGTCGTCCTTCACGGCATCAACCACGATCGTGTTGACACCTTCGAACGCACCACGCAGGATTTCTTCGGCCATCGGATCTTCGATTCGTTGCTCCAGAGCACGACGCAGTGGCCGAGCACCGTAGTCCAAGTTAGCGCCCTTCTCGATCAAGAACTCCTTGGCATCTTCGGTGAGCTCGAGTTCGAACCCGCGATCCTGGAGACGGTTTCGCACCTTCGAAAGCTCGAAATCGATGACCTTCTTCAGGTCTTCCTTTGTCAAGTGGCGGAAGATGATCGTATCGTCCAACCTATTGAGGAATTCAGGCCGGAAGACACGCTCGATCTGATCCATCACTCGCGACTTCATGCTGTCGTAGGAAGCATCTCCATCGGGCTTTTGGAAACCAAAGGCCGACTCATTCTTGATCGCGTCCGCACCAGCATTGGTGGTTAGGATAAGAATCACGTTTCGGAAGTCAACGTTCCGCCCGAACGAATCCGTCAATCGCCCTTCTTCCATAACCTGCAACAACATGTTGAAGATGTCTGGGTGAGCTTTTTCGATTTCGTCCAACAGAACAACCGCGTACGGCCGGCGTCGAATCTTCTCAGTCAACTGACCGCCTTCTTCGTAGCCAACGTATCCTGGAGGCGCACCGATGAGGCGGCTAATATTGTGCTTCTCCATGTATTCGCTCATATCAATATGAACGAGTGCATCGGAGTCACCAAACATGAACTCAGCCAGTGCTTTGGCAAGCAACGTTTTTCCAACACCAGTTGGACCAGCGAAAACGAAGCAACCGGTTGGTCGCTGCGGATCCTTCAGACCACTTCGGCTCCGACGAACCGCCTTAGCAATTGCCGTGACAGCCTGACTCTGGCTAACAACCCGCTTGTGCAGTTCGTCTTCCATTTCCATCAACCGAGCACTATCTTCGGTGCTTAGTCGTGTTAGAGGAATGCCGGTCATCTTGGAAACGACTTCGCTGATGACATCTTCGTCGACAACGCCATCGGTCTCACGGCTCTTCTCACGCCACTCTTGGGTGATTTCTTCCTTCTTCTTGCGAAGCTTGTCAGCCTTGTCGCGGAGAGAAGCTGCTTTCTCGAAGTCTTGGTTCGCGACCGCGTCTTCTTTATCCTTGTTCAGCTTCTCAATGTCTTCGTCCAGTTCCTTGAGATTTGGTGGCTTAGACATATTGCGAAGGCGAATCCGCGCGCCAGCTTCGTCAATCACGTCAATTGCCTTGTCAGGCAAGCAACGTGCAGTGATGTATCGCTCGCTCATTTCGACGGCGGCGATGACGGATTCGTCAGTGAACTTGACACGGTGATGTTCTTCGTATCGTTCACGAAGTCCCATCAAAATTTCGATCGTTTCATCTTTGCTCGTCGGTTCAACAACGATTTCTTGGAACCGTCGTGCGAGAGCATTGTCCTTTTCGATGTACTTACGGTACTCGTCCAGGGTGGTTGCACCGATGCACTGAATCTCACCGCGAGCCAAAGCAGGCTTGAGAACGTTTGCAGCGTCAATAGCACCTTCTGCACCACCAGCTCCGACGAGCGTGTGCAATTCGTCGATGAAGAGAATCGTGTTCTTAGCGCGACGAACCTCGTTCATCACAGCCTTGATTCGTTCTTCGAATTGCCCACGGTACTTGGTACCAGCAACCATCATGGCCAAGTCGAGTACAACGATTCGCTTGTCGGCGAGAATCTCAGGGACGTCTCCAGCGACAACTCGCTGTGCAAACCCTTCGACGATGGCCGTTTTACCGACACCAGCCTCACCCAGAAGAACTGGATTGTTCTTACTGCGTCGACACAGGACCTGGACCGCTCGCTCAATCTCGCGAGCCCGGCCAATGACCGGATCCAACTTGGATTGCTTGGCTAATTCGGTCAGGTCGCGACCGAAGCTGTCCAGCGCGGGGGTCTTGCTTTTCGAACTCTTTGATGAACTGCTGCTGGCTTCACGCTCGCCGCCGCTCTCGCGACCGCCACGCTCACCACCTTCGCCACTGTCCATTCCGTGACCGAGCAGATTGAGGACTTCTTCGCGAACGTCATCCAATTTCAAGCCCAGGTTCATCAACACCTGAGCCGCGACGCCTTCTTGCTCACGCAGCAGCCCGAGCAGAATATGCTCGGTTCCGACGTAATTGTGATTCAGATTCCGAGCCTCTTCCATGGAGTACTCGATAACCTTCTTTGCTCGCGGCGTTTGAGGAAGCTTGCCGATGGTCACCATTTCGGGGCCACTTTGAACAAGCTTTTCAACTTCGAGTCGGATCTTTCGCAGATCCACGTCCAAATTCTTGAGAACGTTGGCTGCTACGCCACTGCCCTCTTTGACCAGCCCCAACAAAACGTGCTCGGTGCCGATGTACTCATGGTTAAATCGCTGAGCCTCTTGATTGGCTAGCTGCATGACCTTGCGAGCGCGGTCGGTAAATCTCTCGTACATTCTAGACCCCTTCAAAAGTGGCGTTGCCACCGAGTATCCGAAGACGGACGTATCCGAAGACAGACGTCTACGAAAATCAATGTTTCATTAGAAAAGACAGAATCCGTCTGCTCTTTCTTATTGTTCGAATCAATTCTCAGATCGACAATTGAATCGTATCAACGTCGACTAGGTGTGAAGCTACGGATGCAAACGGTATGCCAAGGTCGAAATCCAGCCAAAATGGCCGATCAACGAAACTCCCCATACGTAAACCTACAATGCTCCAGCAAATAAGTGCCAGCCAAATTCGCATCAGGAGATCATTGGAGCGGGAAACTGCAAACAATCCATTCTCTTGACCGCAAACTCAACCCAGTTTTTCTTATCGTAGCGATTTTTCCGGCCCTCTGGCAGGTCACTGCTCTGCGAAATCGCTCTCTGGCCCAACTGCCAATTTTGGGGCATCCGTTTCGTTTTGTTCCATCTCAGCGGCCTCGGCTGCTTCCTCGCTTGGCAAGTCTTCTGCGTCCGACATCGCGGCCTCAATCAACTGCTTCTCTCGCGAGATTTCGTACCGCCAGACGCTGGCCGATTCCAAGTATTCCAACTGGGAAAGCCGCCGCAATGCAGCTTGCCAGCGATGCGTGTGACGCAAAACGCCAACCAACATCAGGAGCGCCTCGGCGTCTCGTGGTTTACGGTCAATAATTTCAAGCAGCAGAGCTTCGGCATCAAACCAATTGCCTTCTAAGTAAGCCTGCTGGGCGTTCAAGAATTCCTTCGACAGCCCGACACTTTGGTGAGCAATGCGATCTCCAAAGCTCCAATTGGCTCGCACACTTTCAACGAACCAATATCCAACAATCCCCGCCCACAGTGCTCCGCGAACAAGCGGCTGGATCCAAAGCGGCCAGATAAAAGTGGAAGCCAGAGCGAGGGTGAGCGCCCAACCAAAAACAACGCTCACGACCAATCCTCGCAAATCCCCTAAATGCCAAGCGGAAGGGAGGCCGGGCCAAAAACATACCATCTTCATTGCTAGCGTTCCTCCGTGCCCTGCCCGTATCGCATTCCATTTTGCGCTGCATCGACTCCGGCAGTCTACGAGAAACTCGATAGGCTTGCCAAGGTGAACCGTCGCATGTCGCTAAGCTTTGCGGTTTGAGGCCGCGCAGCCACATTCTACGGCTGAATCTGTCGAACTATCGCCTCAGCAACGCCTTTCGCCAAATACTCTGAACCCTTTGGTGTGAAATGGACATCCTTCTTTCGCTGGATCTTGTCAATCTCGGGTGTCGCATGAGCGTTTAAATCGTTCGTATCCACTCCGGCAGCCTTCATGACTTCCTGAGCGACCGCATTGTAGATATCAACGTCCCCGGGAATTCGCCCCTTTGCACCTTTGGGAACTGGCGTTGTATTGCACCAAACCAGCTTGGCATCCGTCTTCTTGAGTACTTCGACGATCCGCTCCAAGTTCTGACGGTATTCCTCGACCGGCACTTGCCTATGACTATCTTTGGTACCGATAGCGACCAGTTGAGCGGTGTCCCCGACAACGTACTTCAAATCGTGGAGCCCAAAATTGAAGTGAATCACATCCCAGGGCCTGTCCCCCAGCCAACTTTCAATTTGACTTGCTCCGGTGCGTGTTGAAGAACAATTGACTGGCGGCCGGTGCACATTCGCCTTGCCCCTGAGCATCTCTCGCACAGCGACGGTGTAGCCAATCGAGATACTGTCGCCGATCAACAGCACTCGCGGCAGTCCCGCGACGTCCTGAACTGGTTCCATAGCCGGATTCTTCCGTCGTGGCTTGGCCTTCTGCGGCTTCTTTGCCTGGTCCACTTTGCCTGGGTCGGACGTCACTTCTGACGAATTTTGACCGAAGCCCCTGGTTTGAGTCGGGCCAATCAACACAAAGCACAATAACATCACACCGGCAGTTCGCATCTTGCTACCCCTCAAACGATCACACCATTCCGAATCTTCAGCGGATACGATATCCTAGCAGACTTATTGGCCGTCGCCGGTCGCGTGCGTGGCAGAGTAGAAGCAGGATTAGAACTTTAAGCCGATGAATGTTCGTCGGCGAAACGTTCTGGGATTTGGAAGTACGAGCAAGACGATGAGTGATTCGACCGTCAAGGGAATTGTCCACGTAATCGAAGATACCAAGACCTATGGTCAGAAGGGTTTTCGCAAACGATTGGTAGTTTTGGAGCAAGACAACGGTCGATTTCAGAATTATATCCCCGTCGAATTCATTCAAGATGCCTGCGATTCGGTCGACTCGATGAACATCGGTGACGAAGTTGAGGTCACTTACCGGTTGGGCGGACGCAAATGGCAACGTGACCCACAAAGCGAAGTGAAGTATTTTCTTAGCTGCGAAGCCATGCACTTCAAAGTGCTCGGTGGCGGCGGAGGTGGCTCGGAAGCAATTGCAGCCGACGCCAACGACGCGCTCTCAGAAGCCGCCTTTGATGACGATGACATCCCATTCTAGAGCACTCCAAGCCCGCGAGTGGCGCTTGTGCGCCTCTCTGAGCCTGCGATTCTGTGGGTGTAACACGCTACACGGCCTTGCGATTGGCAAGCTGTCTTGAAGCCACAACAACGTCTCTATGTTGCGACTGCTAGACCAAGCAACGGACTTATCTTAGGCCGCATTCTCGCGCAGGATTTCTCACTTTGGGATGATGCGGCAGGCAGTCTAGCTAGCTAACGGCCTGACTCCAGAACTGTGGTGCGCCCGATTGGAGTCTTGCCCCAACTTGTGTGATCACTTTGTGGCACAAGAAATTCGCCCCGACTGCCGCTTGTTTTGCGGAGAAGCCATTCGTAATTCCGTACAGGAACGAACCGGCGAACATATCACCCGCTCCGGTCAAATCCTTAGGTGCAGATTCAACTGCTGGTGTATGAAATTCCTCGCCGCCATAGCGAACGAACGCGCCGTGCGGACCATCGGTTACGACACAAGCTGGCACCATGTCCGCCAACTTGGCAAACGCCGCCTTGGAGTCCTCCGCTCCGGTGACGGCAACGGATTCGGGCGCGTTGCAGAACAGCAGGTCACTGTCCGCCAGAGCTTCGCGGAACACATCCCCAAAAACTTCGGGGATAAAACCATCCGAACAAGTCAATGCAACTTTAGTCCCGCATTCCTTTGCAATCTGAATCGCCTCTCGAATTGCGTGTTGGCCAGTCTCTGGATTGGCAAAAACGTAACCTTCGATGAACAGCCACTCCGACGCCTCGATACGACGACGATCGACGTGCCGCGCCGCCAATTGACTCGAAACGGCCAAACAAGTCCTCATCGTTCGCTCGGCGTCCGAAGTAATAATCGCCAAGCAAGTCCCCGTCCGCTCGCCGACTAAGACAGGGTTACCCATGTCAATCTTGAGTTGCTCAAACTCTTCGGCGTAGTGAAGACCGTAACGATCGTCACCCACGCAACCGATAAAGGCTCCCGTGCCGCCGAGCTGAGTCGCAGCGATGACAGAATTGGCTACTGAGCCACCGCTGACCAATCGCAAATCATGGGCCCCATCGTGGAACTTATCCAACAGTGCTTGCTGCTCGTCGAGTTCGACTAGCCGCATGGTCCCTTTTTCAAAGCCTAGCGAATCAAAGGCGGCGTCGTCCAACTCCAGGAAAATGTCGACTACTGCGTTGCCTAAACCGCACACGTTAAACTGTTTCATGGGTCGCTTTTGCGTTGAAGATCATGCTTTTCTGTTAAGAACCTACCCGAAAACCATGAGCCTTCGGTCGCGAGAAACAGCTTATCTCGTGTATCGAAAATGAGCCAGTAGCCCCGTGGAATCCGGTGGAATCCTCACACCGGCCGCCCTGTTGCTTGCCGACCTGGTTAGCTACTGCTAGGGTAAGCTCTGTTGGGTTTTAGATACTGCAGCTCCCGACCCGCCAGTGTTGGAACGAAACCGGATTCAGGTGAATGACACAGTTCGCAACTTCGCCGCTATCGTTTAGCGATCGCATCACATGCCTGCCTGTCGTCCACGGTAGTGGTGACTGCGCGATGGCCGTTCGGCGGTGGTTGCTTGAACACCCCTGCGATTGCATTGCCGTTGAGCTGCCGGAATCATTCAAAGAAGCGGTGATTGCTGGCGTTGAGAATCTGCCCAAACCCAGCATTGTCATCCAGCCCGCGCAGTCCGGCTTCGAAAGCCAGCTTCAGCAGGAACACTCCTGGCAACCCGACGACGAAGATAGCGATGATGAAAGCGACGAAGATGCTGCAACCTGCAGCTACGTGCCCATCGACCCATGCCAGCCGGTGATTATGGCGCTCCGCGTTGCCTTGGGCGAACATTGGCCGATTGAATTTTGCGATCTAGAGACTGCACAGTTCGAGCCCATCGCGGCCGCAATGCCCGACCCCTACGCACTCAAGACAGTACCGCTTGAACGTTTTGCCACAGCCATTCTGCCCAGCATTCCGCGGCCATTCCAGCAACAAGCCAATGATCGCATCAGACATATGGCCCACCGACTGTGCGAATTGGAAAAACGCCACAAGAACATCGTCGTCCTGTGCAACATCCTTTCCTGGCCCTGGCTACACGAAGCCTACCGTGAAGCAGCAAACGCACAACAACCAGAACAAACAACAACGTCGGACACGCCCCCCGAGCTTCCTGTCGGTGACGATGTGGCTCCTGCTGAGTCGTTCGCCGTGAATCCGAATTCACTGATTTTCTTATTCGGTGAATTGCCCTATATCACGGGGCTCTATGAACAAGCGAGAATGCAACTGGAAGACGACACCAACTTGTCAATCGACGGTGTCAAACAGCTACTCATGTCGGCCCGCTCAAGCTACCTGCAAGACCTCGGCAAACGCGCTCGCAAAATCACCCCATTGCTGCTCATGCAATGCCTGAAATATACACGCAACTTAACCATCCTCGAACACAGGATGACACCGGATCTATACACGATCGCAACCAGTGCACAACAGATACTTGGCGATCAATTCGCCGTCCATGCGATCGACACCGCGAGGAACTATCCGTTTTACGATGAATCTGCATCCGAAAGCGTAACTCTAGGAATCGACCAGGCCCGCCTTCCCAATGGCGACACGGTCAGTATCGTCAGTCGCCTGCCCGGCCAGCCCGTGTCTTGGCGATCCATGGAACTGAAGCGAAAGCCAACCAAGCTCGAACGCGAAAAGTGGCAGATGCAGTGGAACCCAATGTCCCAATGCTCCTGGCCCCCGGAAGACAATGTGATCGAGAGCTTCCGGACACGTGTGATGGACCGAGCTAAAGCCATTATCGGAGCGGATCTCGCGCGAAGTGAAAAATTTTCAAGCAGCATCAAGGATGGCATCGACATTCGTGAGACCCTTCGGCATTGGTACGATGGCGACATTTATGTCAAAGTCAACCCACCGAGTATCGGCAAGCTCGACTGCTGCATCATGCTGTTCGACACGCCTGCCGACCCACGCGAATACACTTGGCGGGCAACCTGGTTTGCCGAACACGAAGAAGAATCGACCCTTGCCTTCTTCGCGACCGACTTCCGCCAAGAAATGGTCGGACCAGGAATTGGCCTCGCGACCTACGGCGGTTCCATGTTTCTATACCCTCCGGTAAGCATCCGTGACATCTGGCAAGATCCGAACCTTGACTTCGCAGACTCCCTGGAAGACCGTCTGGTCGCTGCGGCTTGCCTGCATGCTCGCGAGCGGCAAATTGCATTCCTGAGTGAAAAACCACCGACGGCTGCGTTTCGCAACTTTGCCCGCCGCAGCCACAAAAACTTAGTGCACATCCCGATGAGTCATTTCAACGACGCGATGGTGCAGCAACTGCGAATGGTACACGTCTTGAACGGTCATCAAGTCCGTTCTTTTGCAGAACAGTTCATCCGAAAAGCCTAACACGAAGATACACCATGGATCGACGACATGCGATTTTGACGGGCGCGGGAGCCTCGGCCGGCCTATTGGCGGCTACTAAGAAGATGTCTGCCCAAAAGCCAGCATCGATTCAACTGGATACGGTATTGGAGGGAGCTACCTTTGTCGCAACTTGGCCCTTCGGTCTTGCATCATGCCAGAAATCACTCGATGTTCTCAAACAGCGAAGCAACCTGCGCGACGCTGTCGAACTGGGCATTCATGTTACTGAGCTGGATGAATCGAACAATTCTGTCGGAGTCGGTGGTCTGCCCAATAGCGAAGGTGTCGTTCAATTGGATGCCTGCTTTATGGATGGTGAAACCCAAAAAGCTGGAGCCGTGTGCGCTATCGAAGGCTACGCAAATCCGATATCTGTTGCCAGACGCGTCATGGAGCAAACGGATCACGTCATGCTGGCTGGAAAGGATGCCGCCAAATTTGCCAAGGCACAAGGCTTCACGCAAACGGAGTTGCTGACACCTGCTGCGAAGAAGGCTTGGCTGGCGTGGAAAGCAGGCCAAAAGAAGAAGCTCAGCGTCGAACAATCCCACGACACGATTGCCCTTGTTGGCCTCCAGCCTGGCTCTGGTGACGAGCCCAGCCAGATGGTCGGCGGGTGCTCCACCAGCGGACGAGCCTACAAGCTTCCGGGCCGAGTCGGCGATAGCCCCATATTGGGTAGCGGGCTCTACGTCGACGGCTCAGTTGGAGGTGCTGGGGCGACGGGAATCGGTGAGAATGTAATGCGATATTGCTGCAGTTTTCTAATCGTGGAATTCATGCGATCCGGTGACACGCCAACCAATGCGTGCGAGAAAGCGATCCGCCGAGTTATGAAGGGGGACGGTGCTGCCGCAGAAGACTTAGCGATCAATTTTGTTGCGCTTCGTTCAGACGGGATGATTGGTGCTGCCGGAACCAATGCAACTTTTGCGATGGCGGTTGCGAATCAAACCACACAGGGCATCCTCAAGCCAAGACTCGTCCGATAGCTCGCCAACGTCTTGGCAGAAAACCGTATCCGCCAACCATAGCTGTTGAACATGACCGCCGAATTGCCTCAGCTTTCGCCCGTTCAAAAGGCCATCGACTCCCTTGCGCGATGCTTGCGGCCGGTCTCACCGGAAGGCGTCGATCCACCATCTGCGATTGGTCGAATTCTCGCTGAAACCCTCTGTTCGGATCGCGACTCGCCGGCTCTCGACGTATCGGCCATGGACGGCTACGCATTGCGACTGGAAGACTACACCGATGGCCAACCGTTGACCATTCACTCCACGATTGCTGCTGGCCATGAACCCACACCATTGCCAATTGGCAAGTGCATGCGAGTGTTTACCGGGGCAGGCATTCCACAGGGAGCTGATTGCGTTGTCCCACGTGAACAGACAGATGAGCAGCCAGCTCAAGTAACGTTGCACACCCGCCCAAACCTTGGGCAACATATTCGGCGACGCGGTGAAAATTCTCGTCAGGGTGATCACGTCTTAGAGTGTGGAACAATCGTCAACGAAGCAACCGTTGGTGCACTAGCTAGTTTCACATCGGACAAGCTGCGCGTTTTTCAAAAAGTTCGCGTGACCGTCCTGAATACCGGCGACGAGATCAAGCAGATGGCTGAGCCGGTTGCCGCCTGGGAAATCAGGGATTCAAACGGCCCGACACTTGAAGCGTGGTTGTCGAAATTGAGCTGGGCGGAGCTTGTCCGCCGACGCACCGTCCGCGATACCCTAGCGGACGTGGAACACGCCATCCAAGAAGCTCTGCCTGAATCGGATGCGGTCATTTTGACTGGCGGAGTATCGATGGGAGACGCTGACTTTGTACCAGAAGCGGTTCGCAACTGCGGTGGAGAAATCATCTTCCACCGTCTTCCCATCCGCCCGGGCAAACCGGTTCTTGGAGCCGTCATTGACCGAAAACCTGTGATGGGGCTTCCGGGCAATCCGGTCAGCGTCGCCGTCACGGCGCGTGTCATTGCCCAGCCTCTTCTAGAGACGATCGGTGGAAAAAACGCGACCAGCAGATACGCCCAAGCCGAACTGGCGAGCGCGGACGACCGATCGCTTCAACTCTATTGGCACCGTCTAGTTAAGATCAACGCCCAGTCGCGGTTGGTCTTAACCGAGGGCAAGGGCTCGGGCGATTTAGTTGCGTTGGCACACAGCGATGGATTCGTAATCCTCCCGCCCGGAGCCAGTGGCCCAGGTCCCTGGCCGTTCGTCCCCTGGTAGTGCTCTTGCTCATCCAATGAATCCGGAGGCCAAACTACCGCTTCTTGCCACCCTTTGCCTTCTTTGACTTGGCACGCCCACCCTTTTTCCCGCCGGATGACTTAGCAGATTTCTTGCCTGGCTTTTTACCCCCAGTTTTCTTGCTTTCAGATTTGGTGCCGCTAGTCTTTTTCCTTGCGTACGCTTTACCGCCTGAAGGCCGCCTATCATCAGATTTCCGCCCCGGTGCTTTGCGTCGCGCCGTAGTACCTTCAAGAAGCAGAATCAACTCTCGGCGAGCCAAGTCAACTTCGGCGATCTTGACGGTCACAGTATCTCCAAGGCGAAAACTATTGCCATCTCGGAAGCCGGTGAGCATTTGCCCGCGTCGTTCGAAACGATAACGATCCGTCGGCAATGACTGCACACGAACGAAACCTTCGGCGGGGAACTTCGTTCCGCGAACAAAAAAGCCTTCCGGGGTAACGCCACTGATGACTCCAGGCATAACCTCGCCGATTTTCTTATTCAGAAAGTGCAGCAGCTTGATGCGAATGACTTCCCGCTCAGCCCACTCGGCATTTTGTTCTTTGTCGCTGCAATGGTGGCCCAATGTAATCAGTACAGGAACAGGGTCACCGGCCGGCTTTTGCTCTTCGATCAAGCGATGCACGGTTCGGTGCACTTGTAAATCCGGATAACGCCGAATCGGACTTGTAAAGTGGCAATAGTTGTCAAACTGCAGCGCGTAGTGCATCTCCTCTTCAGGTTGGTAGATCGCTTTGGTCATTGACTTCAGGATGGCATAGTTCACAGCGTACTCAGTTGGCTTGCCGCGAACCGAATTCACAACTCGCTGCACCTCAAAGCGATCTTCCATGCTCTCGCACTTGATGCCAAGATCCCGCATAAAATCATTCAGCTTCTTGAGCTTACGATTTTCTGGCGGCGCGTGAACTCGACGGAGAAACGGCACGCCCAGGTCGGTCAACCAGCTAGCCACCGAAGTATTTGCGGCCAGCATGAACTCTTCGATAATCTGGTGACTCTCGGTGTGTTCAACGATGAGCGCCCCCTTCACCTTACCAAGCTTGTCCAGTTGGATTTTGATCTCGGGCAAATGCAGCTCCAACGCGCCATCTTCAACACGCCGTGAGCGCAGCTTCATGGCCAACTCGTGCATGTCAGAAAGTAGCCGCCATATCTCTGGTTGGAGTTTATCCTTCCATGCCGACCGGTCCTGCAAAAATGCATCAACCTGTTCGTAGGTCAAACGCTTGTCATTGTGGATCGCAGAGTTGAATACTTCTTGGTGGACGACCGTGCCTTCCGTGGTCATTTCGATGAACACCGTTTTGGTCATGCGAACCTTGCCGGGTTGCAAACTGGCCAAGTGGTTACTGATCTGCTCGGGCAGCATCGGAATGACACGATCAGGCAGATAGACACTCGTGGCACGTTCACGCGCCTCGTCGTCCAACGGCGAACCGACTTCAACAAAGTGGGCCACGTCAGCGATATGGACTTGCAGTTCCCAATTGCCCTTCTCGTTCTTGCACAACGAGATTGCGTCGTCAAAATCGCGAGCGTCCAATGGGTCAATTGTCAGCGTCGGCGTGCCAGTTAGGTCGCGACGCCCCGGTGGAATCTCACCTTCGACAAACGCATCCGAAACCCTACGAGCTGCTTCAATAGTGGCAGACTCGAACTCATCCTTCAAAGCAAACTGATGCATCACTGCGAGCGTATCGACGGCTGGGTTCTTGCTACTTCCCAAGATCTCCAGAATGATGCCTTCCCCCGGAGATTGATCGTCGGCGAATTTGACCAGTTCAACGATGACTTTGTCACCGCGTTCGACCGGCAGCCCACGAACATCACCGACGGACACGGGTGAATCGGTCTTCACTCCGTCCAGCCAAACAATGTGCTCGCCGTCTTGAACGTCATAGGATCCAGCAAATTGCCGACGAGCCCTTTCGAGGACTTCAATCACATGACCTTCTTGGCCGCTCCCGCGCCGGCTCCTCTGCAAACGCACTTGGACGAGGTCCCCCTCCATGGCTGAGCCCGTCGCTCCAGGCGGAACAAAGATATCTTCCACAGCGCCGAGGCGGCCGGTCGGGACTGGTCGGACGAAGCCAAAACCGCCTGAAGATTGCCGAAACGTCCCGCGAGTCGTCTTTGGGTCGCCAACCATCATTTCAGGTGGAACGACCAAATGGTTGCCGCCATAGGCAAGTTGGCCCAGTTGGACCATTCGCTTGATTGCCATTCGTACGGCTGGATACTCAAATTCCTCTGATTCGATCGCTTGGTGAATCAGCTTCGGCTTCACCGGCCGGTAGTTAGGGTGATACACGACATCCAAAATGTGCTGTCGCAGTTTGGGATCAATTTTGTTTTCGATTTCCGTCACGAAGTTACTTTTCTCTCTAATTTCAGAACCCGAGCCAGTCTTTTGTTGGCCTCGAGGATTTACCTTGCACCCGTCATTCATACGTGGGTGCTAATTCATTGTGATCCGCCTGCTAAAGCGAGTGCTCTCAGGCTCCCATGGTAAACGAGCTTGACTTTCAAGTGAGCTAATCTTCGCTTCAGTTGCGGGATTATTCGACCAACAGTCGTCGATTCGCCAACATTTCCGAAGCCCTTTGGGCAAGTGACACGTCGACCAAACGTCAACCGAACGGCCTCCAAACAAGCATGCTGGGCGAAAGCCGACGCTGCGGAACTCGCTTCAAAACGTCTCGCCACTTCTCGGCGAGCCGCCTACGCCCCGCGGGCATTGAGCTATAATAGAGCAATTCAATTGCCTCACGAGTTGCACAGCGGTCAAGGATCAATTCTTGGCTCAACCGCCGGGAAGACCGAATTGTGAATCGTCGAGGAACAATTGTGCATCGAGCCGTTCGATTTCATCACGCTTTCTAGATTTTGTTCCATGGAAAAAAGTGCACCGGATTCCTCTGCAAAACGCATCCTGTTGGTAGACGACGACAACGAGATCATCGAGTCGATGCGTTACGCCCTGGAGTCCAATGGCTACGAAGTTGCCATCGCTAGAGATGGCAATCAGGGACTCGCACTGGCAGAAACCACGCACCCCGACTTGCTGATATTGGACATGATGATGCCCAAACGAAGCGGTTTTTTGGTGCTGGAGCAGCTCCGCAGAGAGGGAAGCATGCAGGTGATCATGATTACCGGCAATGAGGGCAATCGCCACCAGCAGTATGCTGAATTGCTCGGCGTGGACGATTACATCCGTAAGCCATTCCCGATGGAACGCTTGCTCGAAAGTGTAAGACGCCTTCTCGGCGAAACAGGTTCATAGTTTTCTGAAAATTGCGCCGTGATTCGAATCGTTTGCTGCCCATCCTGTGACGAAAAAGGCGCTCTGCTCGCCGAGGTCACGCCAGGTTCGAAGATCACCTGCAGCCAATGTGGGATCGATTACGATCCGATCGCTGCGACGGCCGAATCCCTGCCAATCATCACTGCCACGCTGGCCAATCATGGTGTCCAGGAAGACAGCGATTCCGAGCTTCAGCTTTCCGAAGAACAACCGAACAAGAGTGCTCCGGCGAACGACCCGAGTAAGTGGCAAAACTACGAACCGATTACTCACGACCAATTTGAGCGTTTAAAACGAAAAGGCCGCTCGCCGATCTGGTCCATTCTCCAAGTCGTCCTGGGCGGAGCGGCTGCGATTCCCATCGCCTTGCTCATCCTCTGGCATGTGCTTGGTCGCGACGTCATGGATGCGGGCCCGACGGTTGCGAAGTATGCACCTTGGATTGTGCCCGAGCAATTCCACCCGCTTGCGCCCGAATCAACACCGCAGGACACAGCCCCAAAGCCAGGACGTCGAGGAGGCTTTCGCAACTTTGACGAAGAACTAGCACTTGGCGAACCATCTGATAGCTCGCAAGACAATTCAGCTCCGAGACCTTCACCTGCCCTGCCCTCGGACAACGCGGGCTCGTCGATTTCGCCACAGATGCCGCCAGCCAATGAACTTGACCGATCGTCCGTTGAACAGTTATTCCCGTTCACTAAAGGACTCTTTCGATCTATCTCAAGTTACGAGGCGGACCTCGCAAACTGGCTGCGTGACAAAGAAAACCCTGATGCAGACCGCAGTTCTCTCGCAAAAAATCTTTACGGCGACCTGCTGTCGATCGCGACGCAGCTAGAACAATTCCCAGGTGAAAATCCCGCCTTCAAGTTTGTTCGAAACGAAATGGCTGGCGTGAGCGGGCGTGTCAAACGTGATGAAGCAACGCAGGAATTGATTAACGCAGGAGCGCGTCACAACCTCTCGTCAAGGGATTGGTCGAACGCCGAACCGGTTCCAATCGCCTTGATCATCCGCATTGAGCAAGTCGAGCACGAAGGGGACTATTGGCAAATTGTGCCGGAACAAGCTGAAACGCTCAAAGAGCTCCTCCCTGGCAACCTGGCAATCCGGCTACCCACCTACCTCTCGCCGGTTCTGATACCTGGTCAGCGGCTATTGGTGCTGGGAAATATCCATCAAAGTACAAACTCACCCTCTGCCAACGCAAACAGTTCCGCCGATACGCAAATCCTTCTAGGCAATTACATCTACTCATTCGGTTCTCGCAGTAGCTCTACCGCCGAAGAGGCTACTGCCGAGCCTACTCCACCTGAACGGGAGAGCGATGATGAGTGACGGCGATATTGAGCGCGATGCTGCATCGCCATCATCGAATGGCGATCGACCCGAGAGGAGCGATGCCTCGAGCTCTGGCGAGAACACGCTACCGGCTTCGATTGACCTAACGTCGTCGACCGTCGCGGAAGCCTCCAAGACACTTAGCGGAATATTCGGCTACGCAACCGAATTACGCCAACGGACGTTTAAGAGCGCTTCAGCCTTCGCGGATGGAATTCGAGAATCTAGCGGTTGGCTAGTCCCTTCTGCATTTCGCAATTCGCAGTCGTACACGATATTCATCCGCCAAATGTTGGATTACGCCCACGCAGACATCGATGTTAGAAAGATGCTGGCTGGCGTCAAATCCGTAGTGCCGGAGCATCTCTTCGTCGCTCGCAAGTCGGTCGACAACCTGTTCGACATGACCGCTTTGGCTGCGTTTCACATATCCCCGCTGACAGTCATTGCGATTTATGGGCATTTGGCGTTTGGAAACACAAAGTTTGTTTCCATACTTGCCCATCAATTGAAATCGGACGGAATCCTGACAACCTCCGGTGCAATCAGTGACGTCAACATGCTGCTGACCGCCATTGGAGAGGCATCGAAATCTGCCGAAGGTTCCTTCCGAAAACCTCCCATTTCTGCTGATTCACTGAAAAAAACAATTTCCAGCGTCGAACACCGCCTTGCCACCGAGCCTGGCATTCGGCAGAACATTCCAATGTATGAAATCGATCAGCTATGGCGACAAATGGAGGCCTGTGCAAAAGCCAATGATGTAGCACTATGGGGGATCGCTGCCGCCCTAGCCATCGATGCTCTTGGCAGCGAACAGACGGTCAAATCAGACGCGCCGCGAAACCTAGAATTGTCCGACGACTTTTTCTCACGCAGCCTAATGGATAGCTACTGGCGCGGACTTCGGCGGATTGAATGCGACGGGCTACTGCCGACATTGTCACACGCGAGCGAACCCTATCTGGATTCGATCTGGCAAGCCTTTTCGATGGACCGCACATCTTGGCGGCAACAGCTCCTTGATGGCGAGCTGCTCAAATGGGGCTGGAGCAAGTTAGGTTGGAAGAGCACAGCCGAACAAGCTTGACAAAGATCTAAGCATCGCTCGGTGCAAGGCATTTCCCAGTGAAAGACATTGCCCCTTTAGCCGTCCATCGGCCAATTCATCCTGCGAGCGGGAGGCGCGAACGGGCTACTTGGCAACGACGTTGCCGCTCAGGGCAGTTTCCGCAACGCCATCTTTGGGGAGATCCGTGGTGATCCGGACCGCTTCCTTGAACGCTCCTTCATCTTCAGCGCCAGCAGCGAATTTGACGCGGATCAAATGAAGCCGCTTTTGACCGGTTGGTATTTCAAATTGGAAACGGTCATCTTTGCAATCAACCTCTTTGATTGCAAACGCTTGCTTGGATTTCAGGACGATTCGCCCCGTCCATTCATCGCCAGCGTCAACGGTTCCAATTGGCTCTGGCGGAGTAACAGCCAAAGGCGGCAACACGCTCCCTCGCACCGGAATATTCACGGAATTGTAAAGTCGCTCGTTCGTAACGAGGTAGATCTGGCTATTCATCAGACCGGCAGGGGCAGACCCCTTGAGCCGTACATTCATTCGATACTCAACGCGACCATCGCGAGTTCGCACAGGATCGCCTTCGAAACTAACTCCCAGATTTTCGTTGTCACTTCGAACGTCTGTGATTTCCCAGTAGTTTCGCCCTGCGTAGGTGATTCGGACCTTCTGCTGTGCTTCCTCACCCAGCTCCAGTTCGCCAAACTGGATTTCGCCTGGCTCTGTAACAATGTCGGAGCGGATATTGCCTTTTACACGCAATTGCACCTCGGCATAAACCGGACGGTCAAAGACAACCGTTACAACAGCTTCCTTTGTACCGATGAATGAACGAGTATTGAACTCGCAGACGATTCCACCCTCTTGGTACGTCTTGATATCCCGTTTTTCGTCCAGCACGCGAGGAATCGTGCAGCCACAACTGCTACGCACGGCGGCGACATGAAGCGGTTGCTCGTACGAATTGGTGAACTTGAAAACGTATTCTGCTTTGGCTCCGCGTGGGACGATCCCAAAGTCATGGTCTTGCTCGCTGAACATCTTGCGAGCCCAATCTTGAGCCGAAGCGTGTGAGCTGCACGCCAGCAAGCATAGAATGAAAGCAAGAAACTTTGGACAACCGGCCTCGATGCGGGCAACCATTCGAAAATCCTTAACTTGCAAGTTGTCGGTTCAACGGGCACTAGCAAAAATCGCGTTGGGATAGATCGTGCCGGGATAAACACTTGATCGATCGCGATTTGGCTACGCCTCAGCGAGCAAAACCCGCTGGCCATCAGAACTGGCAATCGGCACCCAGAGCGCCAAACATCCACCCCAGGCGTTAAAGTCAGCCCAAAAAGACAACTTTAACCGTGGCTGGCCTGAACGAAAAGGCGATTCTCAACATCCAACGTCAAGATCCCCCTCCCAAAGGGCTGTTTGCTATTTGACTTCAATTGCGGTGATTTTGTAGATGGCCGCCAAGAACCCATCGGGCATCCGAAACTCTTCAATCTCAAACTTGCCTTTCACTGTGATCGGACGGACCGAGAATTTGGCCGACTTCCCTTTGTCCATCTTGACTCGAATGCAATCAAAAATGGCCGCCCCAGGCCCAAAGCAACACTCTTGATTGTCTCGAACGAGGACAAACTCCTGAATGCCTTCCTGCTGGAAAGTTGGGAACATGTAACCACGAATTCGGACCGTACGCTTCTTCAGCGACTCAATATCGGTGGTCAGCATCTTTCGCTCGAACTTACCACCTTTTTCGATATCAAACTTCAAATCGTCGAAAGTAATCTCGCCACGTCGCCTTGCTGCCGCTCGACGCGCCTTGTCGATGGCCGATTCGCGAGCTTCCTCGGCCGACTCTTTTTTTGATTTGCCAGCAGTATCTTGCTTGGCGTCCTCTTTCTTTGAGTCTGCTTTTGGGGGGGCTTCTTTCTTTGACTCGACAACAGGCTTCGCGCTTGGATTGCTCTCTTGTGCCGAGGCATTTGAACCCAGGGCCAGCATTGCACAGGTAAGAATTCGAAGGATCACAGTATTCTCCTCGAAGGTTAGGCGGGAGGCCTTCCCCATGAATTGAGCGGGATTGGAGACGACCGGCGAGCCTCCATTGTAGAGCAAGCTGGCTCACAATGGAAAACCAATCTGCAACAGGCAAAAGAGAACACCTGCAGCTTAGAAATGACTGCTGAAACCACCAGTTGCTCGATGGTTTGCTCGCGGTCGCGGAAAGTCCCTCGCGGTCGCGGGCGGGAATGCTCGCAATCCCGGGGATTATTTCAGAATATCGGCTCGCAATTGGTAGTAGACACCAGTCAGTCCGTCGACGGGCTTGAGCGCGGGATTCACGTTGAATTTGCCAGCAAGGCGTTGGCGGCGATAACTCTTCTGAGCGTACTGCTCCCCAGTCAGGTTGACTTCAATCATGTGTGTCAGCGGTGGCTGGCCGCCAAAACAGCAGGTCCCGAGATCGGGAACAAGCACGAAACGCTTCGCTTTGAGCGTCGACATACTGGTGGGGTGAATATACCCCTTGATGAACACATCTTCGCCATCAATGTTTATCGCAAAACTAGTTGGCTCATCTGGCTGGCCTTTTGCACTGAGCAGCGCGTTGAAGTCGACGCGTGTGTACCCATCGGGCACCTCAGTCAGGTATACGTAGGTATGAATTGCAGGCGCAACGACCAGTAACAACAGCGATGCGCCGCCGCCGATCCACGCGACTGGACGCCCAATAATCTCGTCAGGAAAACGGGCGAAGTCACGCAGGGCAAGCACCGCGGCTACGACGCCGAGAACCGGAATGAGCAGCATTGGGACAAACCAAATCGCCGCCAACCCAAAAGCCGCTAGAACAACACTGGCAATCGCAGCCCGCGAGACGGACTGGTAAACCTCGTGCCCTTGCTCTGAAAAACCAGCTGTAGTGGACATCTCTCACCCAACGACAAAATGGAATCGCGAAGACTAACACGCGTCAGGTGTAGCAGGCAAGAATGCCGCTTTGGAGCTCGGAAACTATCCGAAAACCGTTCCGCGAAGCAGGAAGGTTCTACGCTGCAGATTCACCATTGAGGCTAACCCACATTGCCAAGCCGCAGGTTAGTGACGCAGCCAGTACTACGCTAAGGGCGAGAAATCGGTTCGATTGGCTTTCATCAACATCAGCCGCTGCAATGGCGGCCGTTTCGCGACGCGGAGCCATTTCGCCCGCAGACTTGGGTTCAAAACTGGCTACCTGCTTGGACTTGGTCCCCGCAAGTGTCACTCGCCAGTCCGCAACAGGTCGTTTCCAACTCTTCAGGCCGCTCGATGCCGTCATCGGCCGACGCTGCCCCAAGTCCCGAATCGCCAAACCACTTGTCCGCTCAAGATTGGGAGCCCACGCTCCAGCTCCCTGCACAGGAAAATAGACCTGTGCTCGCTTGAACGCTCCGGGATCCAGCTTCTTGAGCTCCTCAAGCTTCTCTTTCGCTTCCGGCAATGGGCAGGCACGCAAGAAGTTGATCACGGGAACTCGAACCCAACTAGTCTCGTCATCCGATTCCCGGAACAGCTTCACAAGTGTGTCCATCTGTGACCAGTCTTCCCAGCGAGCCAAATCGGGAATGACCAAGTCGGCGTACTCTTTTCGCTCGAGAATCAAACGCAATGATTTCACCAATCGCTTTCGATCGACGACGCCACCTTCGGTTCCATGGAAGCGAATCGCCTGCAACGCAGCATAAGTATCTCCGTACTCACGCTTTTTGTCCTTCAGGAACATGTCTTCAATGAAACCGACACCATCGGCGCCTTTGAGTGTGATGTAGCAACCGATGAGCGAATCTAAGCCTGCTCGCTGGAGTGGATTTTCACTCTTCATCATCTCTTCAAGCAACTTGGCATCCGACTTCTGTCCGCAGATCCCAAGCATGACGAAGTAAAGACGGCGGTGATCAGCGGATATGTCCAGGTCCTGGAGCCACTTAAGCAATCGCTCGCGTTTCATCTTTGGCTTGAGACGCTTCACATCAGCATAAGCTGCACCACTGAATTCGTCGTATGCATCCTGATTGAGCATTTCATCGTCATGCTCTAGGTACTCAAGGTAAAATCCAAGCCGCTCGGTCGGATCTTCCGGAAGCGCGAGAACCTTCTCCAGGTATTCAATCGCTGGAGCAGAGACCTTTCGTGGAAAACTCCACAACAAATCAGGTGGATCGATTCCGAGCAGCAAGAACTTTTGCGTCGAATCGGCAGATCCGAAGTAAGGGATCGGCAATTCCGTCCCCGCATCCAGGAGTTTTTTCCCCTGCAAGATTTTTTCAAAGCGAAAAACTGCATCCGAGTCGGTCTCACTTCCGGGTACGATTGTGGCAATCGCTACAATGTCCGCGCTCGCCATCTCTTCGCTCAGCGGCTGCCGAACACTCGAACAGAATGGGCAACTGGCAATCGCCAAATTGACGCTGGCCAGTGCGATGCACACTGGCACCATTGCTTTCAAAAACATACCTATACCTCGGGGGGAGCGAGCATTTTGCCTGTCGCAGGCCGCTTGCCACTATGTTTGCTAATAGACGGCGGTGGTGCCCGACCATGTCAAATGCTGTCGCGGCGAACTTGGTAGCAAGTTGAACTGCGGACTGACGCTGGTGCGACTGCGCAGCCATCCTGACTTGCCTAAGTGTAGGAGACTGGCCGCCCGTGTGGCTAGCGACTCAACGGATTTTCTTCAATCTAAGTTGTATTTTCGGGCTTTCCGCACAGGCGGCTCTCCGGACAATCCGAAATTTCGACAAATTTTACCGCCAGCTCGGCTCGTTTCTTCACTCAGCCCCGCCCGC
>CAYPLE010000007.1:41493-47095 GCA_964411445.1 uncultured Pirellulaceae bacterium | reverse complement strand
CCCGCCCGCTGGCGACGGTAGCTACCTGTCTCCGTCGTCGTCTATAATACGATTCGCTCCAACACAGCCCCCTGCCCGGTTCCTCCCACCTGCTGGCACTCCGAAATGAATCCCAACAGTGCTCTTCGACGCAACTCGCAAGCTCGCCGTGCTTTCTTAAAGGCTGCGGGCGTCTGCATAGCCCTTCCGCTGCTTGAACGAGAATTGGAAGCTGCGCCTTCCGGGCAGTCACCCAAACGGATGGTCTGCGTCGGCAACGAATTTGGCATGTATCCAGAGAGCTTCTGGCCAGCCGACTCGGGGCCAAACTTCAAAGCATCTCCGTTGCTAGAGCCACTGGAGTCCCATCGGGATCAATACACCGTTTTTTCCGGCTTGGATCATGGATTAAAAGGTGGACACTTTGCCGTCCACACATTTCTGACCGGCATCAACGCGGCTGACGCCGGAGCATCTGAGGAGGGCGGCATTAGCCTGGATCAACGAGCCGCAGAGCACGTTGGCTCGCAGACGCGTTTTCCATCCATCGGGGTCGGCAGTGAAAACGGTCTACACGGCGGTCCAATGATGAGTTGGACGCGGACGGGCACACGAGTACCACCAATCCCTGGCCCGCGAGAGTTGTTTGACAGACTTTTCGTTGACAAAGGACAAAGTGCTCGTGCCGAAGCGATCGAGCGAATCCAGTTGCGAAAGAGTATTCTCGACAATGTGCTGCCCGACGCAAAACGACTCAAGCAGCGAATTAGCCAAGCGGACCAAGCCAAAATTGACGAATACTTCGAGTCCGTTCGAAGCGTCGAAAAGTCGCTAGAGCTCGACACCAAATGGCAAAGCGTCCCCAAACCCAGCGTAGACTACCCGCGCCCAGAGAACGAAGGTCTGACCAAGGACCTTCCCAAAATTTACGATCTACTCGCTCTGGCTCTGCAAACCGATTCAACCCGAGTAGCCACAATTGAGATTGGTGCCGGATTTGCCGCCAGCGATCTTGGTATCAAGAGCGGCTACCACAGCCTGTCCCACCATGGCAAACAGCCAAACAAAATCAAACAGCTCGTGGAGATCGAACGCTACCAGACCGAAGAACTCGCAAAGTTCCTTGACACACTCCGAAACACCAAAGATGCAACTGGCCGCCCGCTACTCGAGAGCACCATGGTGCTCTTTGGCAGCGGCATGGGCAACGCTAACTCCCACACCAATTCAAACCTGCCGGTCATCTTGGCTGGCGGTGGGATTCGACACCGGGGACATGTCGCCATCGACGCCAGCAAACCAATTCCACTCTCGAACCTTTACGTAACAATGCTTCAACATTTTGGCGTCGAAACAGATCGCTTTAGCCGCAGCACGGGAAGTCTAACCGTTTAATTGCAGCCCCTTCCGCAACGGTCCTAGCGAGTCTTGAACAGACGGCGTGAGGTCACGAGCAGCGATGCAAAAAGCGTTTGCAGGCGAGGCACGAGCGGGAGAGGGGCAGAGATATCCATGCACAACACCCCACTCTCCAGCCCAGCCCTCGCCATGCTTCGCTTGACGCCCAACTGCTTGCTCGCACTGGCTCTCCTGCTCATACCACTTGCCAACGCCAGATCATTGGCCCAGCCGCCCGAAACACCACTCCGCAATCTGCTGACCAACTACTGCATCGAATGCCACGGCCCCGATGAACAGCAGGCGAGTCGCCGATTCGACACTCTGCCGCTTAACCTGCCGAGCGATGCCGACACAAATCAACTGGCTGAACTGCAGGACATTTTGGATCAACTGAATCTAGGCGCAATGCCGCCGGAGGACGCGCAGCAACCGAATGGCGCCGAACGCCGTGGCGCGGTTCGCTACCTGACCCAGCAGATCACAGCCTACCACGCCGCCCGCTCAAGCTCTCAGGAACCGACACTTCGTCGTCGGAATAATCGTGAGTATCGCAACGCTCTGCGCGACCTCCTAAAACTCGACATAACCATGTTCGATCCAGTTGCTGGTTTCCCGCGCGACGCAACCGTCGGCCATTTGGACAACATCGCAGATGCTTTGGTCACGAGTGGTTTCCTGTTGGATCGATACCTCGATGCCGCCGATACTGCCATCGACAAAATTTTGGCCCTCCGTGAACGTCCTAGTCCTCGTAGCTGGCACTTTTCGAAAGACTTCCGCCAGCAACCGGAGATCGACCAAGTTCACGGGAAAACAAATCGTTTTGATTGGTTAACTCTGTACGATGTGGTTGGGGCGGACAAACACGAGGGCGCGTACGCACCTATCCTCGCCTTTAGCAACGGTGTGCCCACAGATGGCTACTACGAAATTGAGTTCCTGGCGGAAGCCGTCAATCGCGAGCACCCTTACGATGACGACTTCCTGTCACGAGACAGAAACGAACTGCTTCGCCTGGGAATCCGTCCTGGCAACCAGGCAGCCGGACCACTACACAAGCCACAACCCATCGAACCACTGCTAGCCGAATTTGATCTGGCGGACGAAAAAAAGTGGTACCGAACCAAGTTATGGCTCGACGAAGGTTACACGCCGAGATTTACGTTCATCAACGGTTTGATGGATGCCCGAAATCTATGGACCAAGCTCATCCGCCGCTACCCAGATCAGTTTCCCAAGAACCTCAAATCAGGAATCGTTTCTTACCGATTCAATGCGATCAAGCTGGGCAAGCTGCCGCAGATTCATGTCCACGAGGTCAAGATCAGCGGGCCGCATTACGATTCATGGCCACTTCCGAGTCACAATGCACTACTTGGCGACGACTGTGAAGCAGTGCTATCAAGTGGTCGCTTTGCGAATCGAGAAGACGCCGTCGCTCGACTCCATGCCTTTGCATCGCGAGCGTTTCGCAGGCCGCTTACGGAGCAACAAGCGGCTGAGCTCCGCGGACTTTACGAGCACCGCGTTCAGTCGGGGCGTTCACCGCTCGATGCCTATGCAGATGCAGCAAAGAGCGTGCTCGTCTCGCCAAGCTTCCTATACTACGCATCGCCCTCCCCTACTCCATCCGAATCTAGCGTGGAAACCGGCGCGAAAACGCCACAAGGCCAATCGCCACAGGGGCAATCAATTGTTTTAGCCGATCGCTTGGCAGCGTTCCTCTGGTCATCACTGCCCGACGACGAACTGCTGGGCAAGTTAGCTGCCGACTCCAGTCCGGTATCGATCGCTCGCGAAGTCGACCGAATGCTCGAGGCGCAGAAAAGCCAAACGTTCGTCACATCGTTTCTGGACGGCTGGTTGAACTTGCGAGACCTCGGAGCCTCTCCACCCGACCGATCGCAATTTAAGAAGTACTATCAGTTTGGACTTCAAGAAGCCAGCTTGACCGAGACGCGAATGTACTTTCGGCATCTCATTCAAAACGACTTGCCACCCGAACTGCTGCTCGACTCTGACTTTGCCTTTGTGAATAAGCGCTTAGCCGATCATTACAACATCCCCTTCAACGGCCCGAACGAATTCCGCAAAGTGCAATTGCCTGATCGCCGTCGCGGAGGATTGCTGGGGCAGGCAAGTGTTTTGACAGTTTCTGCCAATGGGATTGAAACATCCCCGGTTGTTCGCGGCATCTGGGTGCTGGAAAGTCTACTGGATTCACCGCCTAGCCCACCACCGCCCGACGTGCCTCCGCTGGATCCAGATACCCGTGGGGCGAAGTCGATCCGTGAGCAACTTGCAAAGCACCGCACCAATGAGGCGTGTAACGATTGCCATCGCAGGATTGACCCACCCGGATTTGCCCTTGAGAACTTTGACCCAGTTGGAAGCTGGCGAGACAACTATTCGAAGCGCGTGACTATCGACGCCTCAGGTACGCTGCCTGGCAACCGCACCTTTGATGGCATTGTTGAATTCAAGCAGCATTTGCTTTCCGACCGCGAGCGTTTCTATCGCGGCTTGGTCAACAAACTGATGGCTTATGCGCACGGCAGGCTGATGACTGCCAGTGACCGACCACGAATCGACCCAATCGTTCGTTCGATTCAAGACGACTCCATCGGCCTCCGCACCATCATTCACCGCGTAGCACAAACGCTGGCTGATTAACTCGAGCTTGCACAAAACAGAGTGACGCCCGCAGGGCCATTCAGCAACTCGCTCCAAGATTCTGCGCTGGAACGAACTGTCTTCGTGCTCTGCATCCAACCTCCGACGTGTTCGCATTTCCGAACATATCGATAAAAACGGATGCAGCCTGGGGCCGCAAGCGTGACATGGAACACCGAAATTAGCACTTTCAATACATAGGGTGATGCGGTTCCGGGAATTGGATGGACCGGTCGCTGTCTAGTAAGTCTTGTGCAGCTCCTTTTCAACAACTTCTAGGAAATCTCCCATGCGAACAGCCACATTAGTCTCGGCAGGCCTGTTAGCCACACTCTGCCTCGTCCCCACTAGCGCACAGCCTCCCCAACAACGACAAGGCGGACCGCGCGGAGGAGGAGGTGGAGGACAGCAAGGGATGAACCAGCGTGGCAACCAGAATCGAGCTGCCGATGCGGGTAACCAGGCACTTTTGCAAAACGGCATGAATCAAAATGCCATGAACCAAGGTGGCCAGCAACAGGACCGGCGTCCTTCTGCCGAGCAGGTTGCTCAGATGATGCTCGCTAACTACGACGCGGATGGAAGCGGAGCTCTGGATCAACAAGAACTACAGTCGGCTTTGACGGCGATGATGCAGCAAATGCAACAGCAGCGATCTCGCCAGGCTTCGCAGATGAACCAATCCATGCAACAGAGCAACGCCAATCAAGCCACTTTCCAAACGAGTGACCCACGTACGCAGCGTTCCGGCCCACCACAAAGAGGCGGCAACGGGCGGAGTTCGGGCAGGCAGTCTAGGCGATAGCTCCGGCAGTGTTTATGCCGCGAGCTAGTCGGGTTATCAAGCGTTTACCTCGCAGTCACAGCCAGCGCGTTGCGATCGGCAAATAGGGCACTGTTCGACCTCGCACTCAGGCACATGCAATTGTCCTGGAGCAGCCCCACAGTCGCCGCAGATTTGTAGACGCTGCGTGCCCATCCCCTTTTCTTGCCCCATCGGAATGCGGGCATATTTCTTACCACCAGCAGAGATCGATTTTGCCTTTTGCGCCTTTTCAATCTCCGCTGGCCAACCGGCATCCATTATCGCGCCGTTGTATTCAACCTCGCCCTCGCCAAGCTCCAAAGGCTCTAGAACTATCGGTTGCCAATTGAGCAGCGATGCAAGGTCTTCACCCTCATAAAAGGCCGCAAACGCGCGTTGAACGTCGTCGAGCGTGGTTGCATCCTCGTCGGTCGCATAGTGCTGCTCAGGGCCGCCAGCCCGATACTCCAGCGTAAGCGATTTGTCTTCGTTGCGTCGCGTTTGAATGTAGTCATGCTCCTCGCGCGATAGGACGGCAAAATCTTCTTCGACCAATGTCTCGATTGCTTCGAATATCTCTTTCCGAGTCGGCGAGTCGACGGCTTTCAAATCGTTCACGTTCAGGTACATCGACGAGCGTTTTAATTTTAAGGAGAGCGGTTTAGAAATGTGTGCTATACGATCGCTTCACGGGCAACTCGCGCAACTCGCCCGGAAGCCGGTCATCTAGATTGGTGCCGACAA
>CAYPLE010000007.1:0-41393 GCA_964411445.1 uncultured Pirellulaceae bacterium | reverse complement strand
CAAATCTTGAGTTAGGCGAAGTGGATTCGGTACAGGAGCTGAATGGGACTCGTGATGTCCCGATATTCCAAGTCGCAACGCGACGGCATGATGTTGCCACGGGTGCGAACCCGTGGTTGCGACCGGCGTGCGTCGCGATCAGTCCTTAGGGGACGGAGGAAATGTGGCACCATCAATCGCTGAATCCTGTCGTACCCTCGGCACTCGGGTAGATTGGATGCGTCAACCACGGACTGACGTCCGTGGCTACAACATGTCGTGCCTACGGCACTAAAGAATGCAGCATGCCTTTCTTGCGACGACGCGATGGGTCTGGTCACCCCCCCACAGTGGCTAACGAATTCGGGAGAACCGGCACTTCCGCTGCTGCTTTGCGGTTCCATGCGAGTGAGATTGGGGAACTTTACGGCTGGGAGGGGTCTCAAAGACTCCGCTGAAGGACTGGAAGGATTGAGGCAATCGGCCCACAAGTGCCTACGGTGACGGTTGTGAAGGCTTTTTTGCCACTACCTGCCTCCGTTTCTACAGCGAAAACTCCCGTTCGTTGAAATCGAAGTTCGTCGAATTACAATCCAAAGATCGCAGTCTTGTTTACCCAGAGCACCTAACTTTCGCCTCTTAACCCACCCGGATGGTGGTTTAACGCCGAAAACATTGCTGTTCCTCATCTGAAGTTTGGGATCTGGGACCGGTAACCTGCAACCAACACACGCTAGTAAAGCAGCGCTCCGTCGAGAGGTTTTTAAATGGCCGCCAGTGGTTTGTCTAAATCGCGTAAACTGTTTGCTCGTAAACGCTTGCAGCAACGCCGAACCGCCAGACGTATTCTCCTTGAGTCTCTCGAGGCTCGTCAATTGTTGGCCGTAGGTCCACAGTTGCTCAGCATCCAGCCCAACACGGGCGACTTGCTGGAGAATGGCGATATTCTCAATGAATCGCCGCGCGAACTGGTCTTCCGATTCAACGATGGAGCCGCGATTGACCCGAATTCGCTCAACGGCATCCGTGTCGTCCGCAGTGGCGATGACGGCGTCTTCGAGCGAGCGAGTCGGGCGACGGACTTCAATACAAATGGCCAAACTCTGGTCGAGTTTTATGCGACTGAGCCGGGCGAAGCCGGCAATGGAATTCGCATCGAGTTCACCCGTGTCGCTCGAAGCGATACTCGCGAGCCGATTGTGAGCGTCGAGGGGCGGACGATCAACGTCGAGCTCAACTCGAATCCTGCATTGGAAACGCGAGTCGAGGACTTGTTGCAAGCCTTTGACCAGCAACAAGATACGCCAGTCACTCGGATCGCCTACGCGTTGCGGCTGCGCGGTTCCCAAACGATTGCCATTGGTCGAACCACCGATGTTAGCCAGCCGTTGATTCTGACCGGTGCAAACGCTGCGAAGACATCGACGAACTTTGGTATCAACAATACGCTCGAAGTCCGCTTGGTGGCTCGAGAAGGCGGAAACAACGGTCTTGGCATTACGGTCAGTGTGACAGCGCGCGATCGTGGCGGCCCCGGCGCGCCAGTCGTCACCGTCAATGGCAAGAACATTAATGTCGAACTGAACAGCAATCCTCGAAACGCTTCGACGGTCAATGACTTCGTCAACGCATTAAACTCGTCCCAAACGCTTGCCAGCCAACTGGTCGAAGCACAACTGGTCAGCGGCTCAGGTTCGACACGAATCGGCAATGCCCCGATCACTTATTCGCCTCTGACGCTCGATGGCGTCACGGACATTGAGATCATTCCAGCCTACGTAGGCATCGGTGACAGCGATCGTGAAGTCATCATGCGATTCTCCGAGCCATTGCCGGACGATCGCTATCGCATAGAAATCCTTGGCCAGGGCGTACGCACGCTTCGCAACATCAATGGTGATGCTTTCGATTGTGGCATTTCTCGCTCGATCGCTTTTGATCTGAACGTGGGTGCGCAAGTTGCATCGGTGGTTCCACAACCTGTTTCGCGTGATCCGGTGACTGGAGCACTCACCTGGAACCGAACGAGTGAGATCGACGTCTACCTGAGCGACGACGACATGATCGACCTTCAGTCGATTCGGTCGGTCAATGGATTGACGCTGCAACAACTGACTGTCGAACGAGGCGCTCTGTACCTGCAGAACAGCGACACAATCACATTCACTAGTGGTAGCGGTCAAACGGGCGTATTGAACCCTGCTTTTTACCAACTGATCGCCACGCAAGGCACGTTGGATTCGTCGGACGATTCCGCTCCAGAGACACCAACTCGTATTCGCTATTACCCAGAATCGCACCGCGTGTCGTTGCGATTTGCGCGAACCCTGGATCAGTATGCTCCTGGTGGACAAGAACTGCGGCTGCGAATTGGCACCGACGAGGCTCAACCACTTGCACCGGCCAGTGTTGATGCGATCACCATCGATCCTGCAGACACCTTTGCTAACGCAACGGACTTGTCCGCGGACTGGACGCCCGGTGCAGGCGGCTCGCAGTCGATCATCATCGACTCTGAGATCGAGAATCAAACACCGCTTTTGCTCGATTTCCCGGGCGGCAGCGATGAACCTGGTAACCGCAACATCCGCATCCAGGACAATTTGCGACTCGGCGCTGATACGGTCGATGGCACAAGCGTATTCTACTACAACTTCCAAGGGCAACTGGGGGTTCTAAACGGATCAACGCTTCTCAATGCGATCACCGAAACGCAGAAGACGCGGGTTCGAGAAGTTCTGACGATGTACGAGCAGTACTTGGGCGTCCGCTTCATAGAAAGCGACAACCTTGGGCTGACGATTGGCGTTGGTGACATGCGAGCCATCGTGCCATTCCCAGACGTCGTTGGCGGCTCGACGCCGGGCGTTGCTGAGAACAATCAGCCTGGTCTAACCTTCTACGAAGCTGGCAACCTGATCAGCAATGGTCAACCAGGCACCGTGCTGGACATTCAAGACTTCAGTCAGTCGGCTCGGAATGAGTTCGCGGGGGAATTCCAGCGTGCTGCGATGCAAGCCATTGGAAAGCTCTTGGGCTTGGGCGACGCAGATGAACTTGAGCAAATGACCATTCAGTCCTTCGCCAGCGTTTTCGCTCCCGGCGTGGGTACCGAAATCGTAATGCCTGGTGATGCCGACATTGTTCATGGGCAATACTTGTACCGCCCAGACAGCAAGGACATCGACCTTTATCAGTTCAGTCTTCCGATCGACGGTCGCGTTAGTATTGAAGCCTTCGCTGAACGCATGAGTGAAGCCAGCTTGCTGGACTCACAGATCCGTCTCTTCGAACAAAACGACCTTGGCGGTTGGGACGAAATCGCTCGCAACGACGATTACTACAGCTCTGACTCATTCCTCGAGTTGAACTTGGAGTCAGGGAATTACATCGTGGGGGTCAGCGCCAGTGGCAATGGCAGCTACGATCCGGTCATTTCTGATACTGGCATTGGCGGACGCAGCCAAGGTGCGTATCAGTTGCGGATGGACTTCCAACCTCCTGCAAATTCGGTTCTTCGCGATGGTGACTCGATCACCGGAACGGAGTTTGATGGTGACGGCGATGGTACTCCCGGCGGCGTATTCAATTTCTGGTTCCGCCCATCGGCTGACACGAACACAAAGTTCGTTGACAAGTCTGCTGCGGCTGGCGGAAACGGAAGCGTCGGCGCCCCATATAAGAACATCGATGATGCGTTGAGCGCCGCTAGCCCAGGTGATGTGGTTCGTATCGTCGGTAACGGCGGTGCAGATAAGAGCTTTGCGTCCCGAGGCGACAATCTGGCTTACGAAATTGGTTTCGATAATCTCGGTCGGCCGCTCCCTGATGGTGCAACCTTTGATGTGCCACGTGACGTGTCGGTCATGATCGACGCTGGAGCCATCCTGAAGCTACGCCGCGCTCGAGTGGGCGTTGGCAGCACCAGCGTTAGCGTTGACCGCAGTGCCGGTAGCCTGCTGGTGCTCGGTACACCAACGCTTCAATCTCCATCTGGTCAAGTGCTTGTCGATGGCGACAACCAACCGATTTCTGGCGAAGTCTTCTTCACTAGCTTGAACGACCCGAACATCGGGATGAATGCCAATTCAGCCGTCGTTGGTAGCGTTCCTTCGGCTGGTGACTGGGGCGGCATCGACTTCCGCACCCGAATTGACGACACCAATCCTGGCCGCGAAAACTTGGAAGACCAAGGGCAATTCCTAAACTGGGTCAGCCACGCCGATGTTCGCTACGGTGGTGGTCAAGTCGTCGTCGATGGATTGTCACAGGTCATCACTCCGATTCAAATGATTGACGCTCGCCCGACGATCGTCAACAGTTCGATCTCGTCCAGCGCCGATGCTGCCATGAGCGCAACGCCTGACAGCTTCCTTGAGTCCAATTTCATGACTCCTGCTGAACAAGGCAATGTTGCTGCGTTTAGCGTGGACTACGATCGCGTTGGTCCTGAACTTTACGGCAACCGTTTGACAGGCAATTCGATCAACGGCTTGCAAGTTCGCGTTCGCACGCCTTCAGAAGTCGAGAAACTGACTGTACCTGGTCGCTTCGACGACACCGGCGTCGTCCACTACATTCCCGAGAACCTGGAGATCCTGGGGACGCCTGGTGGCGCGCTCCAAGAAGTCCAAGCTCCTTCGACGACTAGCACCAGACTGACCGCGCAAAATGGTGGCACGCTATCCGGCGGAACATATCGTTATCGCTTTACAACAGTTGACAGTGCGGGCGAAGAGAGCCCAGCATCTGAGCCTACTCGCAGCATCCGTACCGTTGGAGTTGGGAGCATTGTACTGTCGAACATCCCGACAGATGTGAACCGAATTTATCGCAGCAGTTCCGACGGCTCGGGCCCTTACACGCTCGTCGGCGAACTGCGAGCTTCGATCGGCACCTTCGTCGACAGCGGGGTTGATTTGGGCGTTCCTTTGCCGGAACAGGTCCATAATGTTATCGCTCGTCCGAATGCGCGGCTGGTGATCGATCCAGGCACCGTTATCAAAAGCCAAGGTGCTCGCATTGACGTCCACATGGGTGCTCAGTTGATTGCTGAAGGCACCGATGGCAATAAGGTTGTGTTCACGTCACTCAATGACAACCGTTACGGTGCTGGCGGAACGTTTGACACCGCCAATCGTGTTGGCTCTCAGGTTGCTCAGGGCGGCGACTGGGGCGGTGTTTACATTGGACACACCTCCAAGGCCAGTTTGGACTACGCCGTGGTAGCCTACGGCGGTGGTACGACTCGCGTCGAAGGTGGCTTCTCTGACTTTGCCCCAATTGAAGTTCACCAGAGCCATCTCCGGCTAACAAACAGCCGCGTTGAACTATCCGCATCTGGTGCAGAAACCTCCACGGATGCGAATCGTGGCGGTCGAGGCACGAACTCCGCTGCAGCGATTTTCGTTCGCGGTGCTCAGCCAATTATCGTGGGCAACACGATTATCAACAACGATGGTCCAGCGATCAGCGCCAATGTGAGTTCGCTGAATCACTATGCAATCGAAGACGAAGGCCGTAGCACGGGTCGTCTTGATCGTTACGAAGACGGCGTTGGCAACCGAGGTCCATTGGTTGCAGAGAACACAATTGATGACAACGGGCTCAATGGGCTTCTTGTCCGCGAAGGCACGCTGACTACCGAAGGCCGCTGGGACGATACCGATATTGTTCATATCGTTCAGGGAGAAATCCGCATTCCTGACCACCATGCATTTGGTGGTCTGCGGCTGGAAAGCGCCAACAACGAAAGCCTTGTTGTGAAACTGGGCGGTGATACCGCTGGTTTTTCCGCTGGTGGACTGCCGCTGGACAACGCTGATCGAATCGGCGGCTCGCTGCAGATTGTTGGTCAGCCAGGTTTCCCAGTTATTCTGACCAGCCTTTCCGATTCAACCGTTGGCGCTGGCTTCACGCTCGACGGTAACGTTCAAACAGACACGAACAATTTCACTGACACTGGCTTGTTGCCAACGGGCCCTGAAATTGACAACGGCACGCTGATTGACAACGACGTACAACCCGGGATCCCCGGCCAGTTCGCTTTCTCAGTCGGACCGGGCGGCAGCAGCAATTTCCTCGGTGGTGGCGGTGTAACAGCAGTTGGTAACACTCAAACGTTTATCAATCAGGACTTCATCTTTGACTTCTTGAACTTCGTTGATGTTGGTGGCAATGGTCAAGCGATTGATCTCAGCAATTCGACGATCACGCTGCCCCCAACCTTGATCGCTTCTGACTTGGTCGCCAGCGAAGGCACCTTTGCCGGTGCCAACGGTCCAGTCCGCTGGCGAGTGGAGTCGCGGTTAGACGACGGCATTGCTAAAGTCTTCAACACCATCATCCTCGACAGTGACACGCCACTGGGCGACCTTCAAGTAATCAATTACCTCGACGAAGATGTTCTCGGGCCGTCGGATGACTTGCTGTATACAACAGGCACGCCGGGCGAAGCTGATTTCCGAGCCTTCACGATTGACGGACCAGAGCGCATCGGCTTCTCGCAAGGTGGTGTCTACACATCGACTCCGGGCGAGCTAGAAAACGCCACTTATGAAGGATGGGCGGCTGACGAATACCGAGATCTACTTACCGCGATCGAAACGACCGGAACAAGTTACACTGTTGCTGGAAACATCGACACGACAGACCTGACACCGTTTGTCGATCCTGAGCTTGGCGATGCTTACGGGCTTGCAGATATTACGACCGCGCTTGCGTGGCGAGTAAACCCAACGGCCACATCGGCCCGCGTAACCAGTTTCCTGGAGTTGGTTGCTCGCAACCCGGCTTCGCAGGCGACATCAGGCGATTGGCGCAGCGTTTTGCTGGACTCAAACAGCAACGACCGCAATGTTGCAGTCAGCAACGAAACGGAGTCTGCCCTGTCGACTGCTCCGCGAGCCAATGAAACGCCGAGCACAAGTCAGTACCTGGGAACGCTTGCTCCAGACTTGAAGGGTGGCGATGAAAACACCCGCCTCGGCTTCCACCTGCAAGCCACCATCGCGGCGCCTTCGGATGTCGATGTGTACTCATTCACAGCTCAAGCTGGCACTGAAATCTGGCTAGATATCGACCGCACCAACAACGCGTTGGACACCGTGGTTGAGCTGGTTGACGCTGACGGCAACACACTGGCTCTTAGCGACAATTCGCTTGAGGAAGAAGCCAACCCGAGTCTGCTGCAGGTTAACGGCTTGCCTGTCGAATCGGTCAACCCGCTTCGATCGAGCCCAGCGGAACTGTACTACACCAGCGCTACCGGTGCACCCAAAGATCTATTCAGCACCAACCCTAAAGACGCGGGCATGCGAGTCAGTCTGCCTGGGCAAGCGGGAACGAGCAATCTTTACCACGTTCGCGTACGAAGTAGCAGCCTGAGTGAAGGCGATCCAGCCAGCAAGCTGACCGATCCTGCCGAGGTAGCGAGTGGATTGACGAAGGGAAATTACCAGCTCCAAATCCGCTTGACCGAAGTTGACGAAGTTCCAGGTTCAAGCCTGAACTACGCTGACATTCGATTCGCTCAAAACGGTATCGAATTGGTTGGCGTTCCAACCAACTCACCCTTGCTTGGCGAGAATGGCGAAGTAGAAGTGCGTGACATCGACGGCGATGGCATCCTCGACCCAGCCACAGAATCCAACAGCGCGTTTGCAAATGCTCAAGCACTTGGTAACTTGCTTCAGACCAACCGTCAGGCGATTAGCGTTGCTGGCAACCTGGATACAACGACCGACGTTGACTGGTTCTCGTTTGACATCGACTACCAACGCATTCGCCCATCGAGCATCCGCGAGTATTTCTCCACGGTACTGGACATTGACTATGCAAACGGCATCGGTCGCCCCGACGTTTCGATGTACGTCTTTGATTCTGCCGGCAACCTGCTCTTGGGTGGACTTGGCAGCAACCTAGTCGACGATCAAGCTAGCCCGCTGAACGCGTCGGACAACTCCGACCTTTCACGAGGCAGTGCTGGCAGCTTGGACCCATTCATTGGATCTTACGAACTTCCATCGGGACGCTACTTCGTTGCGATCACCAACAGTAGCCAGATCCCTGAGGTCATTGGGCAATTCACCGACGGATCCAATGCGTCTCCACTAATTCGATTGCAGCCAATCGAAGGCGTGCAGTTGATCGCAGAAGAGCACGTGAGCTTCAATGGTGGATCGACCGCTCAAGGACCGATCGTCCCTGACCTATTCGACAATAATGCAATCGTTGAGTACGGACTGGGCGATCTGAACTTGTACGTAAGTCGCGATGCTGGCCGAGGCGGCTTCGATTCGGCTGCGACGCGAATCTATGGCGTTAACCCGTTCACTGGCGAAGAAGCTGTCTTCTTTGCCCAGCAGGGCGGCGACGTAGAAGATATCGCGTTCCGTGACAACGGCGACCTCCACGCTTTCACACGCGCATTCATCGGTGGAACAGCCGGAGCGGACCCAGACGGCTTGATCAACTATGTCGACATCGACACTGGCACCGGCGTCTTCACGACGATTGGTAGCACAGGTCTGCAGACGTCGCACCTGGATACAACGCAGACTCCACCAGTTGTAGCGGACAGCGATGATGGTGTTCACCCAGAAGCAATTACCTTCGGCACCGTCTTTGGCGCTGAGCGAGGCTTCTTCGTTGGCAATCGTCCTTCACCTGGCAACTCATTTGGTACACCACCGGGTGCAACCCAAACTCGTCCAAACGTCGGCACCGCGCGACCAAACGTTGATTACTTCGCAAATATTCTGTACGAGTTCGATGAGAACACGGGCGCGGCAATCAGTGCACCTGGGATCGACAAGACTGACATTCCGATTTCCGATGAAGCTGGTACGGCGGTTCGAGAACGCGGTGTCATCCAAACATCAGACCCGAATGCGACTCAGCCAGGATTGTTGATCGCACGAGAAGCCACGGCCAGTGTTGCTGGCAACGCACAGTTCCTGCTGCGTGACGGTGACACCTTCCGCTTGGTAGATCGCACTACGGGGCTTCCCTTGAACTTGGACTTCGAGTTCGACTTTGGTCCAGAAGCACTGATCAACTACGACCCGTTGGCGGGGCTCTTCGTCCAAGACGAAATGCAATTCCTCGTCGATGGCGTGACCTACGAATTTGATACTGGGTCAATCATCGTGATTGACGCAGTCAACGGTTCCGGCTTGGCGGATAGCTCAACTGTCCGCGTCCAAAACACGGCTGGCACGGAATTGGTGTTCGAATTCGACAGCAACAACTCGATGGTCGGCGTCGGCAACATTCGTGTGCCTTACTCGGCAACTTCGACTCAAGCCGAGATGGTGCAGGCATTGGTTGATGCCATCAACTTTGCTCCGAACTTTGGTGTTCGAGCTCAGTTCACGACCGGCAGTAATCGCATCTCGCTAGTCGGAGCTTCTGATACCGAGCCGGCCGTGGTGACAGGTTCGGGTATTTCGATTGACGGCTCCCTTGGCGTCTCAGATGCAGCGGCCATTCGCGTACCGATTTCTGAAGCGGCTACGGAACGTGAACTGGTCGATGCAATCGCGGCTGCCATGCCTGGCAATATCACCGTCGGTTACGAAGCCGGCCGAATCAACTTCTCGGGAGCTGATACTGCAGATTTCGCCGATTTGGAAGACGCAGGAATCTTCATTGACCAAGGTAGCTCCGGCGCTGTGCGAGCTGGATTCATCGCAATCCGTTCACTCGCCTCAGACACGGCATCGACAACCGCGGATCGCATTGCTCAAGCCATCAACGGTCTTGGCATTGTCGGACTTTCGGCAACCACCAACGGTAACGAAATCCAACTCTTCGGTGCAACCATTGCAAATGACGGCCCGCTGAACAGTGGCGGTGTCGCTCCTGGTGGCCTGATTCGTGGTATCGCGACAGTTGGCAACGTTCTGTACGCCGTCTCTGACGCTGGCGGACTTTACCGCATTGCCAACCCAACGACGCCTAGCCAGGGAATCTTCCCTGCTGCAAATACATACGTTCAAACGTCTTATGAATTGCAAGGCATTCAATTCACCGGGCTAGTGGCAGGACCGGACCGATCTTTGACCGGTGGAGTACAAGTCCTGCTCGGGATTGATCGAGCGGGTGTGATCCACGCGTTCGACACGGCTGGCCGACCTGCACCTGTATTTGCCAATGGTGCCACTTCGGTTTCGACCGGCCTATCCGGTGCAAACGGTCTCGCATTCGCGCCCAACGAGTCCAACCCTTGGGGCATCACCAACACTGGTGATAATACGAACCGCGAGAACGACCCAGGTCACGGCTTGCCTGCAACCGGCAACGGTTCGCGTGGCAACACAAACGGTGGAGCGAGCTATTACTTCGGTGACTCTGGCGTGGTCAACTACGACTTCGCAGGCGGAGCTGCTGGAGCGATCGAAAGTGTTCCGTTCAGCTTGGAAGGAATCGGGGAAGCCGACCTGCCAATGCTTTACTTCAATTACTTCCTGGAAACACAAGACCAGAACGGCGGCAACATGCTTGACGCCCTTCGTGTGTACGCTTCCGGTGAAGACGGAAACTGGCAACTCCTTGCCACCAACGATTCTGGTCCAGGGCGAACTCCTGGCCAAGTCCAAGAGCTGTTCGACAACACTGGCACCTGGCGACAAGCTCGGGTTCCCCTCGATGCTCTGGCTGGGCAGAAGAATGTCAAACTGCGAATCGAATTCTCGACCGGTGCAGGTTTTGGATACGGACGGCGAGGCGGTCGCGGTCCAGAGATCCGCACCATCTCAGGCGATCGCCTTGTAGATGGCGAAACGCTGGTTATCAATGGCGAGCGATTCGAAATCGAAATGGGCCCAACCCTAACGCTGCCTGGTGGAAGCTCACTGACCTCCGGTGACAGTGTTGTCATTGAGGGCAACCGCTATGTCTTCACCGACGGCACTGGTCCATCAGTACTTGCTCCAGACATCCCGGTTCCATTCCAAGCTTCGGACGATGCAGAGACCATTGCGAACGCACTTCGGGACGCCATCCTAAATGCTGCCGCAAACGTTCCAACACGAAGTGGTGTTGGCTATGCCGACGAAGTCAACGACACTCTCCCGCAGGCATCCCAAAGTGGAATCAAGGGCGAGACGGTTCGTGTCATCGGGACGGGCAACATCGGCGACAACGTTAACCTAGCAGACGCTGGCGAAGACGTTGACATCATTCGCATGGATATCGAAGCAGGCAGCCAAGTCACGATCAATGTGAATGCAGCCACCATTGGCAGCTCGCTCGATAGCTATTTGCGAGTCTTTGATGAGCAGGGCAATCAGTTGTTCAGCAATGACAACATTGTTGGGTCCAGCGATAGTGAGATCGTCTTCACCGCGCCTAAGACTGGCATCTACTATGTCGGTGTTAGTGGAGCCGGGAACCAAGCTTACAACCCAGCTCTCGAGGGCACGGCGGCAGTCGGAAGCAGTGGTGACTACGAGTTGGTCATCGAAGTGATTCGTGCCATCACCCCAATCGTTTCTGGCAACCGCCTTCAACTTTCCGGTGCGTCGCTTGTTCGCGTCACTCCTGGCACTCCAATTGGGCTTCAAGGCCAAGCAGGTGCCAATGGCATTCCGATCAACGTGAATGCAGCGATGACAACGCAAGAGGTTGCCGAAGAACTGCAACGAGCTGTTGCGGCTCACTTCGCCAACGACGACATCGATAGCTACAAGATCCGCGGTGGCGATACGATCGACCTGACAGGACTGAATGTGACCAACGCTGGCCCATTTGGCTTGACGACTCGATTTGTCGGAGACAACACAGGTTCGTTCAATCGTCCACAACGTGCCCAGGCGAATAACTTCGAAGGTGCGTACATTGATGACATCATCATTGGCATCGCTGGTCGCGGCGAAATGGCACTTGGTTCAACGGGTGGAAATACGAACTTCATTCCGAACCCTGAAGCAACCAACCAGATTCTGACCGGTCCTTACCAGCTTGAGATCCGAGGTGGCGAAGACTACGGTGTTCCGAACCTGACCGGCATTACGATTACTGACACCTTTGCTCCAAACTCGCGCATGGCTCCTGGGCTCGCGATCCAGTTCAACGACGCTTCGCGAATTTCTGCTGGTGCGACCTTCACAGTCAGCGACGGTCCACGCGTTGTCACCTTCGAAATGGACGATGTAAATGACGGTGTTGACGTCATGCCAGGCAATATTGCTTTGCCGTACAACAGTGCCGTCATCGATCCACTCAACGGTGGCAGCTCAGCCGAAAGCGGCCGAACGATCGCAGCTCGCTTCCGAGATCTGTTGAACTCTCCAAGCATTCAGCAATTGATCGACGTTTCAGGCAACCTGCTGAACAACGACCGAATCGGTGCAACCAGTGATACAGTTGTTCTGATCGGCAATGCATCGGTCGAGATCCCTTCTTCGATCGGAACCGAAATCGTTTCCGATGGCGATGGAGCTCGCAACCGCGAGCGACCGCAAGGACAGGTTGTTGTCGCAAACTCGAAGATTAGCAATGCGGCTGGATTCGGTGCGACGATTGCGGCTGCTCCTCGCGATGCTACAACGAATGCTCCTGTGCCTGGAACGCCCCGTAATACGGTCACACTCAACGATCAACGACTGGCGCCCGGTGCGGTGATCATTAATAGTGAATTCATCGGCAATGCTGCCGGTGGAATCAACATTACCGGAGACGCTGGTGGACTAGGCCTACCAGATGCAGCAGTACCATTCGTACGCTTGGTGAACAACACGATCCTCAGCGGCCAAGTCTCGACCATTACTGAGTTCTCGCCACTGATCTTCGGCAACACGGCATTCGATTTGGGTTCGTTGGCATTTGCTGATGCTGTGACTGAATACACACCACTTGCAACCGGTGGCCCGGCTCCAGCAGCCGGACTAGACGTTGCGGATGACGCTCTGGGTATTCCAAACTACTCTGGCAGTGGCGAACCCGTTGCTGGCCAAGGTGCGGTTAGCTTGGGTCGCGGGGGCCGCTTGGTTCTCGAGTTCAACAACAACTTGTTGACTGGATCCGGCGACGCCAACCCTGACTTGGCCGTTTTCGAAGTCGGAGATTCAGAAGAAGTTCTGGTGGAAGTCAGTGCTGATGGAAACCGATATACGACCATCGGAATTGCGTCGGCAGCGAATCCGCTGCTGGACATCGATGCCGCGGGCTTCAATACGAATAGCCGAATTGCCTTTGTTCGTCTTACCGATATCGGCGTCCAAGGTTCGCAATCGGGCGACAGCGTTGGTGCTGATATCGACGCAGTGGGTGCGATCTCGAGCGTAGCGGCTGACTTCTACATTCAAGGCGGCACGGGCATCTCCGTTGCTCAGAATGCTACGGCAACGTTGCTGAATAATGTCATCGTCAATGCGACGACAGGTATCAATGTGGATGCGAGCAGTGCCTCGACCGTAATTGGCGGAACAATCTTCCAACGCAACGGAAGCGATGTTTCCGGAGCAGCCACGCTTGGACAGTTCCCAGTGGTTGTGCCTGACAATGTGCCATTATTTGTCAGTGCTGGCCGCGGAAACCTGTACCCTGCAGTTTCAGCTCCTCAAATCGATAGCTCAATTGACTCGCTCGAAGATCGACCATCATTGGTTGCTGTGAAGGGCCCACTTGGTCTGCCACCTTCCCCGATCCTCGCACCACAAACCGATATCAACGGTTTGCTCCGAGTGGACGATCCTTCGGTCGAAACGCCAAGCGGTTTGGGCGAAAACGTCTTCAAGGACCGCGGTGCACAAGATCGTGCGGACTTCATTGGCCCAAGCGTCTTCGTTGTGAATCCTGCTGATAACGACTTGGCAGGTCGCGACTCGAACCCTGCTGAGTCCATTGTTGAACTGACCAACGTCAGCCTTCGCTACTTCGACATCCAGCTATTCGACGGCCTTGAGCCCACCGACCCAAGTCAGGGAGCTGGCATCGACCATAGTACGGTGACTTCCTCAAGCGTTTTGGTCTTCCGAAACAACCAGCCATTGGTCGAAGGTACTGACTACCGATTCGGTTACGATTCGACCAACGGAGTCATTCGTCTGACTCCACTGACGGGCGTCTGGCCATCGGAAAGCGTCTACACAATTCGCTTCATCAACACGAACGAGACTTCGATTGTCGCTCGTGCTGCCGCTGGATATCAAGATGGCGATTCCTTCGATGTGATTGATGCATCGGGTAGCCGTACAACCTTCGAAATTGACCTTGGCTTCCAAGTGTCCGTGCCAACCGCAGACGGCCAAACGGCGGACATCACAGACGGAACAACGTTCACCGTCGATGATGGGAACACACGTCTGACGTTTGAATTTGATAACAACGGGATTGCCAACCCATCAAACCGACTGGTTTCAATCGGCACTGGTGCATCGCCTGCCAGCGTTGGTCGAGCAATCGCCACCGCCATCAACAGTTCGGGATTGAACGTGGATGTTGCTGAGCTTGGCCCAGGACGCCTGCAAATCCAAGGTGGTCGACTGTCCGCCATCGATTCGCTGGACAGCGGGCTGGTCGTCAGCGGTTCACCAGGTGTTCGAGCACCGTTTGGTCTACAAATTCCATTGTCCGCCGGACAGCCAGCCGGCTTGGCCGACGGTCAGACATTCACCATTGATCGAAGTGGATCTCCAGTAACGTTCGAATTGGACACCAACGGCATCACGACGCCGAACACGATTCCAGTTCGCTACAACGCTGGTGCCAGTGCTCAAGTCATCGCCAATGCTTTGGTCACAGCAATCAATGCAGCAGGCTTGGGCTTGAATCCACAAGCTGTTGGTAACGGCTTGGTAACCCTTGCTGGCGACGCAAACACGCAACTGGATCTGAGCAATACAGGACTGGAGCAATCGGGCTCCGCAGCTCAACCAGCCGCAGTGCGAATTGCACTTCCAGCCGGAGCGAATGTTTCCGCCGATGATGTGGCACGGATCATCAAGTCGACCATTGATGCTCAAGGACTGAATGGCGTTACGACAAGCCAGTTTGGTAGTCGCGTCGTCGTCGAGGGAGCTTTGGGGGTTGCTGGCGTCGGAGCTGGCAGTGTCCGAGCGATCAAAGACGAGGCAGGCAATCCACTGAAGGCCAACCAGGTCGACGGAACAACGACACTAACCATCTTCCTGGGCGAAGGCCTGGATTATGGCGATGCTCCTAGCCCATACGCCTCGACAAGCAACGACGGCGGACCACGCCACGAGGTGATCACTGGGTTGAGCCTGGGTGCTACCGTTTCTGCTGACGCTGATGCGAAGCTGGACGACGCGGACAACGACGATGGCCTCACGTTCACGGACTTGATCGCAGCCTTCCAAGCAGACGTTGAGATTGACGTCACCAACACGACCGGCGAAGACGCTTACATGTCACTGTGGGTTGACTTCAACGGCGACGGAGATTTCTCGCAAGCTGACGGTGAATTGGTCAAGTCTGGAGTGATTAGCACGGGGCAAACCACTGTTTCCTTCCTGGTGCCCGCTGATGCCCACATCGGCGAGATTTTTGCTCGTGCTCGAATCAGCACCGACGCCGCATCGGTGGCTTCACCTGTCGGCGCTGCACCGGACGGCGAAGTTGAAGATTACGCGATTAACCTCCAGGGTAACCCATTCCAGAACCAGACCAACAATCTGGATGTGAATGCTGACGGGTTCATTTCGCCAATCGATGCACTGCAAGTTATCAACTACATCAACTCTGGACAGCCAGACCGACTCTCGCTGCCAGCTCCAAATGCTCCACCATACGTGGACGTTAATGGAGACGGTTTCGTGGTTGCAAGTGACGTACTCGCCATCGTCAACTACCTCAACAACTTGGGGGCAGGCGAAGGCGAAGGCTCCGGGACGCTGGACGTACTCGGTAGCGATTGGGCCGCCGGTCTGGAGAACTTAGTGGCAGCAGGTCCGTCTCTCTCGGAAGAGCCGATCACGTACGATACGGTCCTCCTGGAGACGACTGACGAAGTGCCGTTGGTGTACGGGCCGATGCAGTCGATCGAATCGTCTAGCTTCGACAGCGTCTTTGACAGCCTGGTAGCCAGCGACGACTCGGACGAAGAAGTTTCTGACTTGTTCGATGATCTGCTCAGCTAGACTCAAATCGGCGAACGAACGCTCCGATTGAGAGTTCGAATTTCATTAGGCCAGCCTCATCAGGGGCTGGCCTTTTTTGTTGCAAAATGCAGTTCGCATACGCCAAAACGCGTGACATATCTATCAGCCGTTGCCCCCAGAGTTAGGATTGAGAGGTTTATCCTGCTGGCGATGACTGCGCAGATTGGACCGACCCAGTGTTTGCCTGGCGATGGCAAATAGACCAATTGGGTCAAGTATGCGGCCCTCTCGAGTACTTCCCTGCAATAATTAAATAGGGCAGCGTTGAGGGAACAAGTGGCCGCGTTTATCGTCCAAAGGTAGGGTTCTCCCTGATCGGTTTATCAGAGCTGGCAAAGTGGCCGGCTTGATGAATCAATTCCGACAGGGCTAGATTTCGCGAACGAGTGGAGTGATTTGAATGGGCTTTCGCCTCAATATCTTCGGCAACTCCCAAAAGTCCGTTTCGCGGGGCCAAGCCAAGGCTGCACGGCGCAGCCGCACACGAAAGGCTCTTCGCTTAGAATCGCTTGAGCAACGCCAGCTTCTCTCTGCGACACCCTACGGTGCCACACCAGACGACCTTGGCGAATTCATGCTGGGCAGCGTGGCTGTCACTCCGGTCTTCTTGGAAAGCGATGGAACGAACGACCCAAGTAGCGAAGACTGGACGCAATCGCACATCGATGAAGTACTAGGCAACATCGACGAAGGGCTCGATTGGTGGGTCGAAGCGCTCGCGCGAAAATCGACGGTCCATGAGCTGTCCTTCACCGTCGACACCACCTTTGCTGCCACTCCGGAACCTACGCAGTACGAGCCGATATCGCGGCGTAGCAATGACTTTTCACTTTATGTACGCGAGTTCCTGGACGGACAAGGGTATACATCGGGGACGCTTGAGTCGGACATTCGAGAATTCAACCACGATCAGCGGGTCAAGCATGACACAGACTGGTCGTTCACCATGTTCGTCGTCCCCTCTCAAAACGACTCCGACGGACAATTTGCAAGCGGCGGTTCATTTTCACGAGCGTTTGCCTTTGCGGGCGGACTGTTCATGATTGTCCCATCGACCCGCCCAGCAAGCACAATCACGCATGAGACAGGACACATGTTCTGGGCGCGCGATGAATATCCAGGCGGTGGCAGCTACTTCGCGCGACGTGGCTACTACAACACGCAGAACGAAAACGCTGCCAACAATCCCAATCCAGGTTTTGAGCAGCAGCCAAGCATCATGGCTTCTGGAACACTGCTTGATACCGCGTATGCAAATTACACGTCGCCCGCTAGTACATTTGCCATGCTGGGATGGCAAGACAGTGATTCGGACGGCATATTCGATGTCCTGGACGTGCCGCACAAATTGACTGGCTCAGGCTACTTTCGAGAAGACACTGGGAACTACATTTTCAACGGCAGCGCGACTGTCCAGACTCTGCCGAACCTAAACAGTTCTGGCCTTGGCAATGATATTACGATTAATCGCATCACGCATATCGAATATCGCGTTGATGGTGGTGCATGGCAAATAGCAGCTACTCCGAACGACTATGTCGCAAGCCTAGACCTTGAAATCGCCTTGCCTGCAAGCGCTAGTGAGATCGAGATTCGGGCCCGGGATGAAAATTCAACCGTTGTCAGCAATGTTTTCCGTGGTCAGATAGGCAAGGCCAACCGCACCGCCACACAAGGCATCGCGGGGCATGTTTGGATTGACGAAAACAAGAATACGCTTCGTGACTTCAATGAATTTGGCGCCGGTGGCTGGACAGTGGAGCTCGTCAACGGTGCTGGCGATCCACTCGTTCTTGAACAACGCATCGAACCAGACGACCTTCCTGACGGGCAGATCGACAGCGGCTTCCGAACCGACCTAACGCTAACTTCAACCGGAACCGACGCCGATGGTCGGGTGGGGGTTTTTGCCGATTCGGCGGCAAGCACAGGCAGCAAGACATTCCGTGGGTTTTCTCGTGGCGCCTCAACCTACATGGCGACTTGGACCGACGCATCCCGCCAACTGCAAGTCAACTTCAGCTCCCCAACGAGTGTCGTCAGCATCGATGCCATCGGGGCCAGCACCAGAGCGTTCGGACGGATCGATGCCTTTGACTCCGCTGGCAACCTTGTAGCTCGACATACGACAGGCCAACTCTCGCTTGGAGAAGTCGAGCGCATGGAGGTCTCGAGCCCCAATGCGGACATTGCTTACGTCAATATTGGCGGGCACGCTTTCTCAAGTGTTCGGCTAGACGATCTTCGTTTCGGTGCCAGTACGGTCACCACGACCAATTCACTAGGTGGATATGCAATTGAGAATCTGCCAACCGGACAATACAACGTTCGCGTCACCCCCCTGGGCGGCTACCGCAATTTAGAGTTGCCTGCCATCCGTCCGGTCAGCGTAACTGCGGGGCTCCTAACCGACGAGGTCGACTTTGGTTTCGAGACAGCAACGAGCCAGTGGCAGAATCCGACCGAGCCGTTGGATGTGGACAACGACGGTTTCATCGCTCCGATCGATGTTCTGCTGGTTGTGAACGACATCAACGCAAACGGTGCGAGAGACCTGCGAGGCTCTCTCCTCTCATCTCCTCCTTACATTGACGTCAATGGCGATAGCTTTGTGAGCGCCATTGATGCACTGCTGGTGATCAACCATCTGAACGCCTAAACGTTGCCTCGGGTCGGTGCCACTTGAGCTCGGACCGTACACATCACCTCAATGAGATTGCCTGGCATTTGCGCGACCGCCCCCCCCAAAACGACTGACTTCACGAGACGGCCCACCTTTCGACTCCGGCCAGCCGAGTCAACCTGGGAGGCTTAGAGAAAACAGGCAGGCAGCCGTCAAAGTCCAGCTTGGAGCTTGAGTAGAAACGCTCGGAACTGAGGAACTTTTACGAATGGGGCTCGCTCTAAGTCCCGGATTGCTAACGATTCTGTCGGTTTAGGCGGCTCTTCGGGTAATTCTGCGGGCTGAAATTTATTCCCAAACACCCCCAGCTAACCCTGATTACCTTAATTGCAAAACCCTCCTGTCTTGACTAATCTAGACAGCTTGAAACGTTTCCCCCTTTTCATGCGCTTATCTCAGGTGGCCTCTTCTGCCGCCGACAGCGAATTACTTTGCAAGCCACTGGACGTCTTTTGGGCTCAGTAATGAAGAAAGAACTCGGAAAAATGCTCGGTAGAAACAAGAAGTCGCCACGGACGCGAAAAGACCGACTCCGCACACTTCGCCTAGAGGGCCTCGAAGGCAGAAGGCTCCTGGCTGGCGATGTTGCCGCCGTGCCATTCCACAACCCGCTCATTGCCGAGGATGTTGACTACGACTTCAACGTTTCCCCGCGAGACGTGCTGCTGGTTGTCAATGAACTCAACAACAAAGGCGCTCGTCAGTTAGAGACTGGGCCAGTTGACCCGCAGAATAAGTCGTTCATCGACGTCAATGGCGATGGTTCACTTTCGCCGATCGATGCCCTGTTAATCGTCAACCACTTGAATGGTGAAGGCGAGACCGCCCCGTTGGTCACGTACACGGCCGAGGTGACGGATCTTGAGGGGAACCCAATTTCTCAAGTTGTTGTCGACCAACAGTTCTTGCTGAATGTATTTGTGCAAGACACTCGACCAACCGGTCCGACGGCCGTGTTCCAAAATGCCATTGATGTTGGCATTCCAGAATTTGACAAGATTGACTATCCCCACGTTCCACCAAATTTCCGCGACGGCCTAACGTTTGGGTCTGTTTACCAAAACGGGCAACGCGCATTCCCTGGAGATGCCGGTAACGAAGCTACCGAGTTCTTCAACGAGATCACATCGTTTGCAACAAGCACAACTCCACCAAGTCCGACGGGTGGAGTTTACTTGTTCTTCTCTGCTGAATTGACCGCCGAAGAAGCTGGTACGGTGAACTTCGTGTTGAACCAGCACGAGAACGAACCGACTAGCCAAGTGAATGTGTTTGATGCAACTCAAACGCTTCCGGACAATGGGCGAATTGACCCATCGATGATCAGCTATGGTTCTGCTTCTGTAAACATCATCGTCGACCCGACCGCCCCCGTTGCGGTCAATGACTCCGTTTCCACGCCTGAGGACACTGCCCTGCTCCTGGTTGGTGGAAGCGTCGACCTGACTCAGAACGACACCGTTACCGCTCCCCGAACCTTAACCGTTGTCAGCGTTGACACCATCAGCGGTACCACTCAAGGCACGCTCAACGGCTTCACCTATACGCCACCGGCCGACTTCACCGGGACTGACCAAGTCACCTACACGGTTCAAGACAGCACGGGCCTGCGATCCTCGGCAACGGTCGCCATCACAATGTCGCCAGTCAACGATGATCCAACCGCACAAGATGATGCACTCAACGTTGACGAAGAGACAACCGACAACGTTCTCGACGTACTCGCCAACGATAGTGCTGGTCCGAACGAGCCAGGCGACAGCTTGACGATCGCAAGCGTGTCGACACCAAGCAATGGTGGCAGCGTCCGAATTGCCGCTAACGGCCTGACCTTGCTCTATACGCCAGATCCGAGCTTTGTCGGCACCGAAACGTTCACCTACACGATTGAGGACAGCGGCGGACTTACCGATACGGCAACGGTAACTGTTGAGGTCGAACCAACAGTATTGCCTCGAGCACGAACGGACCGAGAGACCTTTGCTGAAGACACGACGAACAATGTCATCAATGTCCTGGGCAATGACCGTGCCAATGATGGAGCCACCAAGGTTCTCGTTGGTATCGCGTCGCAACCAGCCAATGGCTCAGTAACGATCGACGACCAAGGTACGACCGACGCGTCTGACGACACAATCCTGTATACTCCCGACGGAGACTTCTTCGGTACCGATGTCTTCACCTACACGATGAACGACACCGCTGATGGAAGCGTTGATTCGGTTGGAACCGTTACGATCACCGTCACCGATGTCAATGATCCCGTCGATCTGACCGACGATACTGCGACAGGCACAGAAGACACATCGGCTACCATCGCCATCTCAACCTTGCTATCCAACGATAGCCCAGGTGCTGGCGAAGCTGGCAAGCAAACACTTTCACTAACGAGCGTCGCGGCGGTGACCGCTGGTGGTGGAAGCGTTGCAATCGACGGCACCAATGTCATTTACACCCCGGCGGACGACTTCAACGGTGACTTCACATTCACCTACGTCGCCGCGGACAACGGCAATCCTTCTGACACGGGCACTGCAACCGTTGTGATTGCTGTTGAAGCAGTCAATGATGATCCGATTGCCGGTGCCGACAGTTCCTCAACTGCGGAAGACACCACTGCCACGATCGCCACTTCCGTGCTTCTCCAAAATGACTCGCCTGGTCCAGCCAACGAGAACAGTCAGACGCTGAGTGTATCCGCAGTAGCTGCGACGTCTTCGGCCGGTGGTACCGTCACGCTGAATGGCGACAACGTCCTTTACTCACCACCAGCCGACTTCAACGGCTCGGATGAATTTACCTACACCGTTCTCGATTCGCTCGGAGCGTCGGCGACCGGCACGGTTACCATCGCCGTCAGTGCCGTGAATGACCCTCCAATCGCTGGCACCGATAGCGTTCGAGCCTTCAAGAACAATCCACAAATCATCTCAATCGAAGATTTGCTTGAGAATGATTCCACCGGACCAGCTAATGAATCTGGCCAAGTGCTATCGATTGTTGCAGTGACGGCAACCGCGTCGACAAACGGCACAGTTGTGCTGAACAACGATGGAACAATCACGTACACTCCAGGTGACGAGTACACCGGCGACGCGTCGTTCGAGTACACGTTGCAAGACAATGGTGGAGGCAACAATCAGTCGACCGGAACCGTCAACGTCACCGTTGAAGAGTTCCTGCCAACGACGATCTCCGGCACCGTCTGGATGGACGAAAACAATGATGGATCGATGGAAGGCTACGACATTGACGGCGACGGAGCAGCCGACATCGAAGAGCTGCGTGTGGGTGGTGTCCACGTCACCATCACCGGCGTCTCGTTGGGCCAAACCATCGAATCTCAAACGATCCGGACTCTCAGCGACGGCAGCTACCACTTCGAAAACCTGGGCCCTGGCCAGTATGTGATCAGTTTCTCGCTTCCTGAGTTCACGATCGACGGCCAAGACATTCCTGGACCACTTGGCGATGCTGATTCGGCAGCAAACCAGTTTACGGTCAACGTCGCAGAGCCAGGTGGAGCGGATGCATCGGGATACAACTTCGGTGTTCTGGGCATCGAATCGCGTCGAGCTCGGATCCTGGATCAATTGGCGTCTCGCTACAGCAACGGAACCGACACCGTATCAGGTGCATTCTTCTCGCTTGGTAGCGACAACTCGCTTCAATGGTCTAGCTTGCTAGCTGGCTTTGAAGACGTGAGTTACGCAGAAGCGGTGCTCTCCAACGACGGTTCCGAATTGATCATGACCATCGTGGACAGCGCACAAGACGTTTACTCCACAGTTCTCGATTCGACTGAATTCGTTAAGCTTCGCGATGCGGAGGGCAACTATTTGGTCCGTGTGCTCGGAACGCAGAGCCAGCACGATTGGACCGAAGTCAGTCTTGGGACACCGCCTATTATGCAGGCAGCAAACTACTTGGCAGCTATCGACGAGATCTTCGAGCAAGAAGACTGGGGCATGTAGGCCAGCGGACTGCTTCTGCAAATCGAAAAAACGAACGCTTCCTCGGCCCCGGGGAAGCGTTTTTTTGTGCAATCGGATTAACGCAAGCAGTTGCTAGGACAGCCCAGCAGCACTTCGGCGTTGAATATGCCGAAGCAGTCGCCTCTGCCCGGTCGACAGCTCACCGTCGCTGTCACTGGCAATCCATTCTCGCGGGATCTTCACACCTGCGTCCAGCGCCTGGGTTAGGCTCGCCGCCACCTGTAAATCATCCATTCGCCGCACCTGCTCGACCTCGTGCCAACGAAATCCGTCTTTGAAAAGCCGCACTGACCACTGCCAATCGTGCTTGGGCAATTCGCGGGTATGCCCGGCGGAGCCTGCGGGACTCTCTGGCTTCTTATCCTGCATGGGTGCTGCTGGTGCAGAACTTTGCTTCTCCCCGAATAGCTCACTTTCCGCAGAATTCGACGGCTTCGCGTCTGATCCGACCATTTGCGAAGCCCTCTGCACCTCGCCGGACGCCGAGAAGTCACTTTCCAGTTGCAGTGCCTTCGCGGAAGCCACCTCGTCAGGCGACTCGCGCGTTTGAGGAGGCTCTGAAGCCTGCAGAGCGGGCCTACTGGTAACGGAGGGCGATCCAGCAGCGCTCGTTGGCCCACCGACATTCTGCTGCATCGAGCCCTGCGAAGAATGTGCTGAGCCCTGCGAAGAATGTGCTGAGCCTTGCTGGGAAACTCGCACCCGGGAACCAACGGCGGAGAGCAGCTTTGCCGCGAGTTTGTCAGGAAGCTGCACACCAGCAAGCACCTCCAGCCGCAGGGCCTCATCGGTCAACTGCGGCGAAACGGAAATCGTGGGGCGATTCCGGTTGACTTCCTGCTGCACCAGAGCGCCAGCCGCCAACAGGTGCTCGACCAGCACGACTGCATCCGCCTGCCGGAATCCTTTCAACATCCCAAAGCCACTCAACCTGTGAAGATGCAGCTTTTGCACTTTGGCGTTCTGAGACCCACACAAGTACTGCGCAATCAAGTGTTTTCCGAGTCGCCCGTGAATACGCCCGATGGCATCCATAATTGCTGCCAAACAACTTGCTTGAACAGGACTCGATGAGGCAGGAGATGACGCCGCAGGTGCAGCTTGATGCGACGACTGTTCAGCGGCCCGCCCATCTGCGGACTTCGGCTCCTCGCCCTTAGCATCAGCCTCCTGTTGTCCAACATTGAATACGGGCCATCCAGCCCTGCGGCCGCAGCGGTCACACTGTTCACAATTTTCTGGATTTGGATCGCCGAAGTAATTCAGAATTGTTTTCTGTCGGCAAAGCGGCGATTGCGCGAACTTGACCACATTCTCTAAACGCTCAATCTCCGCCGCCTTCCGTTTCTGCAGTGCTTGGAAATCAATGCCAAGGTCATCGAAAGCGACGCCCCGCCGCTTGAAATGGACGGCACGACCTCGAAACGGCGGCACGTAATCGATCGGCTCCAACTTGGAAAGTTCTCGCAGTGCCCGCGTCACCGTTTCTCGCTTGAGGCCAGATTCTTGCAATAGCCAGCGAGGATGGATGGTCACCGATTCATAGCGTCTATCGCCGACGGCCCTTTCCAGCAACCGCAGAACAATCCTTCGCACCTTTGCTTCTCGAGGCAGCATATCCAAGGTGGTGGGCAGGTTGCTGTCGATTCGCACAACCGCCATACCGGTCCCCCTCTCAAGCCGCTGCAGGACTCCGGTTCGTGCGAGCACCTGGAGGCTACTGCCAATTGCTTCCGGTGAAACGCTTAGGCCAAGGGCATCACGAATCTCTTCTTGCGTCAACTCAATCGGGTCCTCTTCACGCTCGAGCAGGAATTCGTAGACAGCCTGCATGACTTGACGAGACGGATAGTTATTGTCGATGAAGAAGTCTTGAATGTACCGGTCTTGGTAGGAGTAGAGCATGACACATTGCGAATGCTTTCCGTCTCGTCCTGCCCTGCCCGCTTCTTGATAGTAGGCCTCCAGGGATCCCGGCATGTTGTAGTGGATAACAAATCGTAGATCAGCTTTGTCGATGCCCATTCCAAAAGCATTCGTGGCGACGACGATCTTAATCTCGTTTCGCATGAACCGCTCTTGGATTTGACGTCTACCATCGGGCATCAACCCAGCATGATAGGCTCCAACCCGCAGTTTGGTCTTTTTGCCGATCGCTTCAACCAATTCATCGCATCGCTTGCGAGTTGCGCAGTAGATGATGCCGCTACCACGGTCCTTCGCGAGAAACCGCAGCAATTGATCGTCTTTTTCGCGATCGCTCTGACAAGTAACAACACCGAAATGAAGATTCGGCCGAGCAAAACCGCTCATGAACTGCTTCGGACGTTTGAGTCCCAAGACAGCAACAATGTCTTCGCGAACGCGTGGTGTCGCAGTAGCTGTCAGCGCTACCGTTTGGATCCCACCAAGCCACTCGCGAAACTGTCCGATTCGAGTGTAATCGGGCCGAAAGTCGTGGCCCCACTGGCTGATACAATGCGCTTCGTCGATCGCCAGCAACTGGATGGGCGTTGAGCGTATCGCCTCTTGAAATCGCGGGTTTCGCAATCGCTCCGGCGCCACGTAAACCATTTTGTATTTACCGCGGGCGATATCGGTCAGCCGGCTTTCCTGCTCACTGTGTGACAACGTACTATTCAGTAGCGCCGCGGAAATGCCGAGTTGTCCAAGGCGATCCACTTGATCCTTCATCAGTGCGATCAACGGAGAGACCACGATGGTTAGACCAGGCCGAATCACACTAGGCAATTGATAACACAGGCTCTTTCCCCCACCGGTGGGCATCACGCAAAGCAAGTCCTCACCGCGAACGATGGACTCGATAACATCCTGCTGGCCCGTGCGAAAAGCCTCCAGATTGAACGTTTTCAAAGCCGACTGCACTGCTTCGGAGACGGTTTCGGACATCAACTTGCTCGTAGAAGGACTCGATTGCTTTACCACCAAGGCGACTATTCGCGATTCCCGATCCGCAATATTCTAGGGCCCGGCAGTCCCAAACGGGGCACTGCAGTCGCCCATCTCCACCGATCCGTCTAGCCTGACAGAACAAAACCGAACTGCGTACCCTCAATCGTACCGCCTGACCGTCCCCATGCCTATCCAATTTCAGACTGCTCTGCTCCCCAATTTGATTTCCGACAGTGACGTCGCCCAGTCCGATGTGACCATTGTGATCGACACACTGCGTTTCACCACCACGGCAGCTCAAGCGCTAGCATCCGGAGCATATTCACTGCGAGCAGTTGCCGAAATAGCGGCTGCACGAAAGCTAGCCGATGCTGCTGCCCAGGCATCGCGTCGCGTTCGATTGTGCGGGGAGCGGCATTGCAAGCCTATTGAAGGGTTCCACTTGGGCAACAGTCCAACCGAATACACGCCGGGTAAAGTGAAGGGCTGCGAGTTGGTCTTTACGACAACAAACGGTACTCGAGCTGTCCAAAAAGCACGTCATTGCGCTGCGATCTTCCTGGGAGCAATCACAAACCGACGGGCTCTGTGCGAGCACATTGGTCAGCAGTTTGGCGACTCGGACAAGAGAGTAACCTTCATCTGCTCAGGAACCGACGGCAACTTCACCAGTGAAGACCTACTGGCGGCGGGAGCGATCATGTCGCAATTTGCAGAGACCCACGATACAGAACACCGCGACGATAGCAGTTGCCTAGCGCACAATTCGTGGAGACACCTTTGCGACCAGTTGCCAGTCGGGAAGCAGCCCCAAAGCACAAATCAAAAAAGTGCACCTAAAGACTTACCTGAACGCATTTGCTCTGCATTAGCCAATTCTCAGGGCGGCCAGAATCTGATCAACGCGGGCTACGAAAGCGACCTTGCCGTAGCGGCGGACATCGACTCATGCGATGCAATCCCGTTTGCCGGAAACGATGCAGTCTTCCGCAAAGCCAAAGCCTATTGAGGTAGCAAGCTACAGCTCTGCGATCAACTCCTTGGCCAGAGCGTCCACCGACGCCAGGGCATCTTTGCCACCTTCGGCCAATCTTCTAACGACGGCAGAACCAACGATAATCCCGTCGGCAACTGGACCGAGCTTTTGCACATGCTCAGGTTTACTAATTCCAAAGCCTATGCAAACGGGGGTATCCGTTTGCTCGCGCAGCCATTTCACTTTGTCAGTCAAGCCGGCGGGCAATTCGTTGCGTTCCCCAGTGATCCCGGTCACCGACACGAAATAGATAAAGCCGGTGGAGCTCTTGGCTATTTCTATCATCCGATGGTCGGGAGTTGTCGGCGTCACCAAGTGGATCAAGCTGAAGTCTTTCGCCAAGCATCGCTCTCGCAGGTCCGCTGCTTCCTCAACCAGAAGGTCAGGCACAATGGCGCCGGAGAAACCTGCGGCAATCGCTTGATCGATGAACTTATCCGCCCCGATCCGATCGATGATTGAATAGCTGACCATCGCAACCAACGGCATCTTTAATTCGGCAGAGACTGAACCAATTGCTTCGAAGATCTTGCTGATCGTGATACCAGCTTCTAAAGCTCGCGTGTAGGAAGCTTGAATGACAGGACCGTCAGCAATGGGATCGCTGTACGGAAATCCAACTTCGGCAATAGCCGCGCCGCTCTGACTGAGTTGCTTGAGTGCTTCGATAGTAACGTTTAGATCCGGATCCCCGGCGGTCACGAAAGGAATGAAAGCCTTTTTCCCCTCCGAACGAAGTCTTGCAAACTGCTGGTCAACTGCGGACATGTTAATTCCTGGATGGTCGAGATGAGCGAAAGGAGCCGTGCCGATCGACAGGCTGATCTGGGAAGAGTGCTGATTCTAGTAGTCCTCGCCGCGCAGGCGGGCGATCTCGGCAGCGTCTTTATCGCCTCGACCACTCAAACAAACCAGCACAATCTTGTCCGCCGGAGTATCGGCCGCAATCTCCATCGCCTTGGCAACAGCGTGCGACGACTCCAAAGCCGGAAGGATCCCTTCGGCTCGGGCGACTTTATCGAACGTTGCCAAGGCTTGACCGTCTTGGCATTCCGTGTACTTCACTCGCTGAGCATCTTTCCAGAAGCTGTGCTCTGGGCCAACACCAGGGTAATCCAAGCCGGCGGAAACGGAGTGCACCGGAGAAGTCTGGCCATCCTGGTCTTGCATTACGTAGCTATAGCTTCCGTGGAGTACACCGGGGGAACCGTGTGTCAGTGGAGAAGCATTTTGGCCAGGCTCAGCAGACAATCCACCTGCTTCAACGCCAATCAACTCGACACCATCGTCTTCAACAAATGGGTAGAACATGCCCGCCGCGTTTGATCCTCCCCCCACACAAGCAACCACCTTGTCAGGCAAGCGTCCAAACTCCTCCAAGCTTTGAGATCGTGCTTCGCGCCCGATGACCGACTGAAAGTCGCGAACCATCATCGGGAAGGGATGAGGTCCGATGACTGACCCGATGATGTAGTGCGTATCTTCAACCGACGACATCCAATCTCGCATCGCTTCGTTGACAGCATCACGCAGCGTCTTCGAGCCACTTGTCACAGGCCGAACTTCGGCCCCCATGAGCTTCATGCTGAAGACATTGGGTTTCTGCCGCCTTACGTCCTCGGCGCCCATGTAGACGACGCATGGAAGACCAAAATGAGCACAAGCGGTAGCCGAAGCAACGCCGTGCTGCCCGGCTCCTGTTTCGGCAATGACGCGAGTCTTGCCCATTCGCATCGTCAAGAGTGCTTGGCCGAGCGTGTTATTGATCTTGTGAGCTCCGGTATGATTCAAATCCTCACGTTTGAACCAAATCTGAGCGCCTCCGCAGAGCTCGCTCAGCCGTTTTGCGTGATAAAGTGGGCTCGGACGTCCGACAAAACGCTTCAGCAAATAGTCCAACTCAGCAGCAAACTCTGGATCCTTCTTAGCGGATTCGTACTCGGCCGTCAGCTCATCGAGCGCACGAGTGAGCGTTTCTGGCACGAAACGACCACCAAACTTGCCGAACCGGCCTCGCTGATCAGGTTGCGCGGCTGGGGAATCAGTTTTGGATTGTAAAGTGCTCATTAAATTAGTACCGCAACAGCGGGTCGCTTTTTAACGTTCTGTCATTCCACGCAACTCACCCTGGATTGTCGAGTCATAGCTAGGGTTGGTCAAGTAAGGATGACCGCCGAGCCGCTCCAAACCGCTTTGCAACCTTGAGCTTGCGATCAGTCCGCTGGTACTCGGCGGCCAACCAAGTGTCCCACATCGAAGCGAACATTTTTGCCCTTCAGTGCGTCTTGCGAGGTATCAAACGCTGCCGGGAATGTTGAGTGCGGGAACTTTCGAGCTAGTCACCACGCGGTAACGCTTCTCCGGGAAAACGGTGAGCTAACGCTTTGCGGCTGATCACCCGGGATTCAAATTTCGATTCACCCAGGTTGGCCCATGCTGTGTGAAGTGGTTTCACCAGGCGTCAACGGTTAGACTAGAGCATTCCAGGTGCCAACCAAAAGGAGGTAATCAATGGCCGATAGCGCACTGCAGTGCAACGTCCTGGTCTTGAACCGAATCTACATGGCCATTCGGGTCGTCAACGTCCGTCGAGCACTGACGCTTCTGTATCGCGACTGCGCAGAAGTGATCACGATCGAAGATGGACGTTACGTGAACTACGAATTCGACGCGTGGTGTGAAGTCAGCCAACTCCTTGCACTCGACAAACAACACGGCGAAGAGTACATCCAAGCCGTGAACTTCGAAATCCAGGTTCCTCGACTTGTTCGATTGACTCGCTACGACAAGATCCCCAAGTCAACGGTCAGATTCAATCGCAAGAACGTGTTCGCACGCGATGATCATGCTTGCCAGTACTGTGGCCAGAAGCGGCCAACCAGTCAACTCAGCCTTGATCACGTTGTGCCCAGATCACAGGGCGGCAAAACGAACTGGTCGAACATCGTTTGCTGCTGCCTCGGCTGCAATTCTCGAAAGGGAGGCCGAACGCCGGATCAGGCTAACATGAAACTGCTGACCAAACCGGTGATGCCAAGAACGAATCCGGCCATCAGCTTGGCAATTGAAGAGCCCAAGTATGAGATTTGGAAGTCATTCGTGCAGTCCGGTGCATCGTAGCGATCATCCGGCCCGAGCTGTCCAGCCTGCCAGCTTGCGTCGGAATCGGCGCTAGACCGTGGGCAAATTCCTAAACAGTTGCTGACTCAACATCGCAGCTTACGCATCCTCCCTACTCGTCTCAAACGAGCGGGGAGTTTTTCTTGCGCCACACAGACAGCTTTACACCATGAATATCACATTGTGTAACCATTTGGCGGCTGAGCGAGCAGTGCTGGTGTAGTTTGAACTACAATGAAGCAGTAAACTGCGGCTGACTCTATGGCCCGTTTCATGCCGCCGAAGCGCGAGACTTGATAGTTGCCCCATCACCCTCGCTACGTTTGTCCGGAGCTCCACAAGTGCAACAATTAGACCACCTAAAGAATCTCGTCATTATGGCCGCCGCTGACGGTTCGCTATCGGAACAGGAAATCGCACTCCTGGTCGACCGTTGTTCAGATCTCGGATTGGCTGAGGAAGACTTGGAACGCGCCATCGCTTTCGCACTCAGCGGTGAAGCCAAGTTAAAGTTTCCGGTAGATCGTGGCGAACAAGATCAGATGTTGGCTGATTTGATGCGCATGATGGCGGCAGATGGCAAGTTAACGGAGGTCGAAAAGCGACTCTTCGCACTCGCCGCGGCAAGAATGGGCATCTCAAAAACGCAGCTCGAAGAACTCATCGACAAACTGCTCTCCCCTGGCGCGAACAACTAACCGATTCTCAGCCAATTCTCGCGATACACTCAGAGCTGTCGTTCGCTGGTCGATTCACGAATGATGATACCGGCCTCGTCTCAAAGAAACCGTCTTCCATACTGCCAAGCATGCTCCGTGCTTGCTCGGTCGATGTTTCGCAGCTCAGCCACTCCGCTGCGAACTGTGGCAAAATCACAGCAGGCATGCGATCATGAATTCCCGCCAGTTGAGCATTCGCGGCCACCGTCACGACTGTACAAGACGCAACTTCTTGCTCTGAGACATTCTTGTTCGTGTCCCACAATCCGGCCATCAAGAATATGCCACCTTGAGCAGGATGAATCCAGTGCGGCTGTTTTCCGCCGCCGCCCAGCTTCTCCCACTCGTAGTAACCGTCAGCAATAATCAAACATCGCCGACGGTCGAGGAGCTTTGCAAATGAACGCTTTTCATGCAACGTCTCGCCGCGAGCGTTGATCATTCGATTTCCAATCGACAACTCCTTTGCCCAAAACGGAACGAGTCCCCATCGGAATCCCCTATACTCAGCCTTGCCTGCCTCCTCACCAATCAACGCCATAACGTTTTGCGTAGGAGCGACATTGAAGCGAGGCTTGATGCCGCCCGGCGGTGCATTCGTCTGCAATGGCAACAGCAATTGCGCCCACTCGTCTGCAGGCGTCTTGATCGTGTACCTTCCGCACATTTGATAACTTTCAGCGAAACGAAAAACTGCAAAATGACTCAATCGCGACCTGCCGGCGAAACACCAATCGTCGAAATTGTGACCACATTCGAACACAGGCAACAAGCAACGGATACCGCTGAACAATTGGTTGAGCTTGGACTGATTGCCTGTGCGCAAATTGACGCCCCCATGATGAGCGTCTACCGGTGGCAAGGCAAGGTCACTACAGCCAACGAAACGCGGTGCACGTTCAAGACCCTGCCATCTTCATCGCTGGCCGCCCAAGCAAAACTGGCGGAGCTTCACCCCTACGAAGTGCCTCAAATGCTTGTCCGGACTGTTGCAGCATCCGCCGACTATTATGCCTGGGTCAACGATTGCGTAACCGGCCTCGATCAGTAACCGGCCTCGATCAGTAACCGGCCTCGATCAGTAACCGGTTTCGGTCAGTAGTCGCCTGGCAAACGAACCGTCAAGAAGTTAACAGATTTCCTGCGAAAAACTTCGCTGACAAACATGCAGTCGTTGGATAAGTTCTGACACTGTGTGCCTATTCCCCAAGGTCCCTAACGTCGATGCGGTCCTCACCCTGGACTGGAACGTGCTTCGGCGGTTCATGCTGGTAAAAGCCTGTCCTGAGGTGATGCCGAACATGGACAGGGCGAAGATCCTGCCGCGTAAACGGGCGGGGCAAAACCAGACCGTCGCGCTTTAGGCAAAACGTTACGCAGCCGCGTTCTGCATCCCAGAGAATCTCCGCGACGCGAAATACGCCAGGATCGTTCCTGCCTAGCCTGGCCAACAATTCTACTTGTTGCCCAACCTCCAAGTCCAACCGCTGCTCCAGCCGCAACCAAAGGGTCGGCTTCAGTCGAATCGCCGCTTCACCGTACACGAAAGTGTAATAGCTTTCATCCCAAGCGGACCGCTTGAACACACGCTGGCCAGGGATCATTGCCTTCACCACTGAGACATCGTCTGGGTGAATCCAATCGAGTCCTTTTTGTGGCCAATTCAAGAATACGCCCCAGTCGGGCAACTTCGGACGGTAGCCCGGCGAATTCTCGCGCTTCACTTCAATGCCACTAGGCGCGTCACTTAGCGGAATCGGCGTCAGCGAAGAGGCTTTCTTGGTCGTCCTGTGTTTGGGATCAGTCACGGTGGGTCAAATCCGCCTTTGCTAAAGGGGTGACAGCGACAAATTCGCATGATGCCTTTGAAGGTGCCACGAATTGCTCCGTACTTCCGAATCGCTTCGATCATGTACTGACTGCATGTCGGCTGAAATCGGCAACTTTGCCCGAGCAACGGTGAAATGCCACGCTGATAAAACTGCACAAGCTGCACCAACATGGCTGCAGGAAGTCTGCAGATTCGTCGCAACAATGGCGTTTCTCCCCACTAACACACAGCTCCGGCGCGCTGCCCAAACGACTACGCAGTCTTAGGCCAAGATTGGTTTGATCAGTTTACCACCAACATCGGTCAGCCTAAAATCACGCCCTTGGAAAGGATAGGTGAGCTTCAAGTGATCAATCCCGAACAAATGCAGCATGGTTGCATGCAAATCATTCACATGCACCGGATCTTCAACTGCATCGTAGCCTAATTCGTCGGTGTTTCCGTAGGACATACCTGGCTTGATTCCGCCACCGGCCATCCACAGCGAGAACCCTTTGATATGGTGATCTCGTCCGGAGCCTTGCGCCATGGGAGTACGTCCGAACTCGCCCCCCCAAATCACCAATGTGTCTTTTAGCATTCCGCGTTGCTTCAGGTCTTTCACCAACGCGGCCGTTCCTCGGTCCACCAAGCCAGCAGTGGTTTCGGTTCCCTTTTTTACGCCGCCGTGGTGATCCCAACCGCGATGATAAAGCTGCACAAACCGAACGCCTCGTTCGGCCAACCTACGTGCCAAGAGGCAATTCGCCGCGAAACTACCATCTGCACCTTCTGTTCCATACAAGTCGAGCACATGCTGTGGTTCATCCGCAATATCCATCAGCTCTGGAACGGATGTTTGCATTTTGAAAGCCATTTCGTACTGTGCGATGCGAGTGCTGATTTCCGGATCGTTCCAGTAATCGTTGCCGAGCCGATTGAGCGAGTTTGTCGCATCGACCAATTCACGCTGCATTGCGTAACTTACGCCGTCGGGTCGACCAACGTACAAAACAGCATCTCCTTTGGAACGAAACTCAACGCCTTGAAAACGACTGGGCAGAAACCCGCTATGCCACTGACGAGAAGCGATCGGTTGTGACTGCCCACCACCTTCGCTTGTCATGACGACATAGCCTGGCAAATCATCGGCTTCGCTGCCGAGTCCGTACTGCAGCCATGCCCCCATCGACGGACGACCAGGGATACTCGTTCCGGTGTTCATCAACGTGTGTGCCGGATCGTGATTAATTTGCTCGGTATGCATTGACTTGATAACGCAAATATCATCCGCCAGCGTACTGATGTGTGGCAGGATACTGCTAACCATTAATCCCGATTCACCGTGCGGCGCAAAATCGTGCTGCGGCCCCATGCACTTGAGCGAATCCCGCTGCCCTTGTAGTTGTGCAATCTGCTGCCCTTCCGTGAAGGACTTTGGCATCGGCTTTCCGTCTAGTTCAGCCAACTTGGATTTGTAGTCAAACGTCTCCAAGTGGGATGGTCCTCCAGCCATACAAAGATGGATAACTCGCTTTACGCGTTGCGGAAAATGAAGCGGAGACACGACGCCCCGCCATTTTTCGTCCGCATGCGCACTGGACTCCCTGGCAAACAACTGGCTGAGAGCCAGTGCTCCCATGCCGATTGAGGCCCGTCCCAGAAACGCTCGGCGAAGACTATTTGTCACCCAATCACTCATTACATTCACCACGTAGTCTTACGGTTTGATTTGTTGGACGATTGCAAGCACCGCAGGAATCTCAATTCCTGGTAATCGTTTCATGCATATTGAGTACGGCCCTTGCCACATTCGTCCAAGCTGCCAAGTTGACGGCTGGAATCGTAACATCCCGCGGACTTTGACCGATGGATATCAGTCGCTCCGCTTGGTCAGGTGCGTCGCGAAACTGTGACATATTCGATTCGAGCAAGCGTTCAAGGACTTTGATTTCCTCTGATCTTGCTTGTCGCCCCAGCACGTTGAAGAAGAGCTCTTCGAGCTGCGTTTTGGGCTCGATGTCCACGAGAATCTGCTGTGCAAGTTGACGCGCCGATTCGACATAAGAAGGGTCGTTCAGCAGTACCAGAGCCGCAAGCGGCGTATTCGACCTGGGGCGTTCCGCCGTACACTCTTCGCGAGCTGGAGCATCCATACTCTGTAGCGCAGGATGCAAAAACTGCCGTTGCCAATGCGTGTACACGCCACGTCGAAACTGCTCGCTACCTTGATCGGCAACGTACGTCCGCCGTGGGAAATTCAAATGCCTGTACAAGCCCTCTGGCTGATATGGCTTGACACTTCGGCCGCCGATTTCCCGGATCAAAAGCCCACTAACTGCCAGGGCGTTGTCACGCACCATCTCGGCCGGCAGGCGATAACGAGCTTGCCGAGCAAAAAGACGATTGTAAGGATCTCGCTCCAGTGCGCCCGGCTGCGGAATCGAAGACTGCTGATAAGTACTCGAGGTGACCAGCAATCGAACCATATGTTTGATATCCCAACCGGATTCAACAAACTCAACTGCCAGAGCATCCAGCAACCGAGCATGCTCAGGTGGACGCCCCTGTGCGCCAAAGTCATCGAGCGAGGAGCTAAGACCGTCCCCAAAGTAGATCTTCCAAAGCCGATTCACAAAGACCCGCGAGGTAAGCGGATTTTCTGGACTGCAAAGCCACCGCGCCAAATCCACCCGCGTTAGCCTACGATTGCTTGCGATACTTGCTGCCTCACCTCTCGGTTGATCCGGTCCTGCAGGCTCATCGAGTGCAAGGAAATCTGGAATCGCTGGCTGAACCACCGCACCGGACTTGTCCATCCAGTTGCCTCGTGGCAGAACTCGCATTTCCCTAGGTTCAACTGTCTGAGTAACCAGCATGGTCCGTGTATGCTCTTGAACCAATTTTTCGCGGCGACTTTCAAGTGAGGCTATCTTGGCGCGCAGCCGCTCGGTCAAGCTGCTGCTGGCCCGAAAATAGTCCCGCACGACTTCACGCCCCTCAACTGAAGGAGACACGGAGGACACTAGAGCTTGACGCACCTTTTCTGGCAGGTAGCTAGGCAGTTCGTCGTTCCACTCATTGGCAAACATCACTCGAAAACTGCCCAAAGTGTGCTTCGGATTCGGATGATTCTGCTTGATCACGATCTCTATCCGCCGCTCAGCCAAGACATCTTCGGATTCAACATTTGCAGATTCGACACTTCCCAGGACGATTGCCAGGGTGTTCGATTCGGTGGCCCTTGGAAGTACAGCCCAGCCATAGGTTCCACCGTGGACGTCGCCATCGATGGTGCCCTCAGCCTTCCACCCTCCGAATGGGTTCTTGGCGTTACTGTCAGCCTGTTCATGGTTGGCAATCGCCTTCACGCGTTGGATCGGCTGGCCATCGATGTTGACGAGAACTTCCGTGATCACAAAATTGCCGTTGCCAGCTCGCCCGGCACCGCCAGAGGGCATCGCTTCGCCGGGAATGGTCTGAATTGCGATCGCTGCTGGCTGGTTCGAAACGGTGAAATTCAATTTGTATGTCGCCGTGGCAGGATCCTTTCCCGAAGCAAGCACATGGCCTTGCTCACCTATCGTCAGCTTGACGCCTCCCGTACTGGTGGCCGAAGAGGGCATCGCTACTTGCCAATCCTTACCGCGAAGCACTTCCTTTTCCCACTGACTCTGAGCAGCATCCCAGGCTTCATTCGGAGCATCCATTTGCTTCTTCAACGACGCGATCTCGGCGTCGATCGGTGCAACCAATTCGGGCAATGCGGGGTGCGGAACATCGATCTTTGGCCCCCAAGCCCCGTCGCGATTTGCACCGCTGTAGAGCCCGCGTTCTTTGATGTCTGCGAAGAAAGCGGCAAAGCTATAAAAATCTCGCGTCGAAAACGGATCAAACTTATGATCATGACACTCAGCGCAACCAACGGTTGAACCCATCCAAGCACCCGAGAGCGTTCGAACTCGGTCGGCCGCATACTTCGTCAAATATTCCTCAGGCTGGACACCACCTTCGGCAGACATCATGCCGAGTTTGTTGTATCCGCTCGCAATCAGTTGCTCCGGCGAAGGATTTTCAAGGAGATCACCAGCCAACTGTTCAAGCGTAAACTGATCGAAGGGCTTATTGGAATTGAACGATCCAATGACATAATCGCGAAACGGCGAAACCGAAACGTCTTGATCCCCGTGATATCCAACGGTATCCGCGTAGCGAACCAGATCTAACCAATAGACCGCCATCCGTTCACCAAAAGCAGGATCCGCCAAGTAGCGATCCACCAGCCTGCGATATGCACTGGGCGAATCATCCTCTAAGAACTCTCGCACTTCTTCGGTTGTTGGCGGAAGCCCTCGAATATCTTGACTGAGTCGCCGAATGAGCGTTCGACGCGTCGCTGGCCCCGACGGTTCAAGCCCCTCTGCGTGCAACTTGCTGAGCAGCAGCGTATCCACAAAGTTAGACGACCAACCGCTGGGAGTGCGTCGCTTGCCCTGGCTGGCTTGAACTGTCGACAATTCGGGTCGCACAGGCGGCTGGTACGCCCAATGTTCACCCCACTGAGCACCTTGCTCAATCCACTGTTCCAGCAGCTTAATCTCAGAAGCATCTAATTGCTTCAGCCCCTCGGCGGGTGGCATCTTGAGATCTGGATCGGAAGAAGTAATCCTCGCAACCAGCTCGCTGTCTTCAGGCTTACCCGCCACAATGGCTGCGTAGCCGCCCAAGTCAGCCGTCGCGCCTTCGAGACGGTCGAGTCGCAAGCCCGCCTCGCGATTGCTCGAATCTGGACCATGACAGGCAAAACACTTATCCGACAAGATCGGTTTGATGTCGCGTACAAAATCGACCGCACGTTCTTCAGCCGAAAGCGGCAAGGCTACAACGAGGGAAACGCCAAGAGCCAGCCCAAGCGTCACGCCTGGAGTTGAATTGGTCGCAGAGACAAAACCGTTCATTCTGACTATATTCCCGTGTGTCGCGTATGCAATTCGTGTCCATACATCTTACTAGAGCAACCGTCGGCTTGCTTCGCCCCAAACAGATAGTTTCAGGGCAGGATTGCTTTGACCTGTTCCGAAGCAGCCTATTCGCCAAACCAAAATGGTCAGCAAATGCAGATTACTGTCCAGCCATACCACGAGATAGCCGAAAGCGTTCGAGCGATCCGTGAAACTGTATTTATTGAAGAACAAAAGGTTAGTCGAGACGATGAGTTCGATGGTCGAGACGAGGAATGCATCCAAGTTCTTGCCTGCGACGGGGATACCTTGCTCGGGACAGGCCGCCTCGATCCAAACTACGATGGGAAAGTTGGCCGAGTTGCCGTCCTGAAGGAACATCGCCGGAAGGGAATCGGCCGTCGAATCATGCAGGCCCTCGAGCAAGAAGCAGTCCGCATTGGACTGAAGCGAATTTGGTTTCACGCTCAATTGCGAGCTGTTCCGTTTTATGAGCGATTAGGCTATCAATCCGAAGGGCCAATTTTTCAGGAAGCGGGAATCGACCACGTGAAAATGTCCCGAAATCTGAGCGTCTCACGGCCCTCCAACGCTCAGCCAATGTCACAGTAACCGGCAATTTCACGAGCTGAGCATGAAAGTAGCCTACTTGAGCGGGGGACCGTTCGTACCATCCGCCAGATTTCGCTTGCCGTTCTACGAACTGCTTCGCGAACGTGGACACGAATGCACTATCATGCACAGCGTCCCGGAAAAATACGATGGCTTTCGTTGGTTAGGTTGGCGACTCAGCCAACGCCTCAAACGACTTGTCAGACACTGGCACCTGCACAAACTGCGACGGGGCAATTACGACGCCGTCGTTCTCGATCGTGGGTTGTTCCATACTGACGATTGGTCGCTCGAACAGAACCTACGCAGGTTTGCCAAACGGATCGTTCTAGAAGTCGACGACGCAGTATTCCTGCAATTTCCCGACAAGATGGCTGGACTCGCAGCATTGGCCGACCATGTCATTGCAGGCAACGAACCGCTAGCAGAGTGGCTTCGCCCCCATGCCCGCAGTCTCTCGATCATTCCTACGTGTGTCGATGTACGCCGCTATGCACCCAAGCCTCAGCTTCATCCAGACAGCACACCTTTAACAATTGGATGGATCGGATCAGCGGGAAACGTCGCCATGCTGAACGTATGCAGCGAAGCACTTCGGCGACTCGCACAGGCACATGATTACCGTTTGCGTGTCATTTCAGGGCCGGGGCACGTACTGGACGAAGTTGACTTGCGTGGCGTGGATGTTGAGTGGGTGGACTACCGCACTTGCGACGAAGTCAACGAACTGCACCAAATGGACATTGGAATCATGCCGCTTCCCGATGACCAACCGTACATGCAGTACAAGTGCAATGCAAAAATGGTCCAGTACCTGACGGTTGGACTCCCTGCGGTCGGATCCGCCATTGGATACAACCATACGTTGATCCAAAATGGCACAAACGGTTTTCTCGCCGCTGACAACGACCAATGGTATGGCATGCTAGCCAGGTTGATTGCCGATCCTCAATTGCGGACTCAAGTCGGCCAGGCGGCTCGGGAGAGCATGCTGGCAACGCACACTGTTCAGTCACGCATCGAACAATTCGAAGCAATTCTCTGCGGCAGATCACCCTAGAGCCTGCGCATCCTCTCCTCCGCTGACTAGCGGTCACCGCACGAATTGCTTCGCACGCGATCGGCAAATAGTGCAACAGCAGTCACGACATGCTACGCACGACACCGGTTACGACGCCGAGCAAATCGACCGACTCGACAAAAATTGGCGTCGCGCGTGAATCGACCGCGCTGAGTCGAATACGTCCCGCCTCACTGTACCAATACCGAACCAAAGTAGACTCCCCGGTTCGCACGACTGCTAATTCTCCATTGCGAACTGCGTCCTTGGGGGCAACCACCAACAGGTCGCCTTTGGCAATATTGGCTTCAAGCATACTCTCATCGCCAACCCTCAACACACTGCTGCCGGGTTGCACGAATGAGGTCAAGTGAACGGGCTCCTGCCCAACGCCATGCGAGGGCACAAGCCCTCCGCCTTCCAAGACCCCGAGCACGGGCAGGTCCGCACTGACGATGCGGGCGATTGGCTCTGTCAGCTCAATCGCTCGACTCTTGCCTGCGGCGCGAATAATCATCCCCTTTGCCTCTAGGGCTCTGAGATGGCACCTCACTCCGTTGGGCGAACGGAAATTCATCTCAGCCTGAATCTCGCGCATCGTTGGACCATAGCCACGGGCAAGAATCAGTCCGCGGATAAAGTCGTAGATCGTCTGCTGCTTTTGTGTCAGCGGTCGAGGCATACAGGAATCAGCGTTTACGGGGAAGCGATTTTTCGGCAGACCGGAGAGATAATGTACATTCGTACAGTATAATCCAGCCAAGATAACCCAACCAAGCCGATCGCTCAAAAGTGCCCAACTGAACATCCAGACTGATCACCCCGTGGGCTTGGATTCCTTGATCTTCTGAACAGCCTCGCGTTCGGGCCTCTCCTTGTAGAAACTGTCCAGAGGATAGCAACCGCTAACCATTCCATTCCGCGGCGCGGTTGTACAATCGCTGAAGGTCCTGCAAACGAGCTTTCGCACCGGTGGACGACCATTCATTGCTTCTCGTGGTAACGTTGGGTGCGACAATACCATCCGTCCGAGCCCAACAAAGTCGACCATCCGCTCGCGAATCACCGCTTGAGCTACTTGAGGTAGATACTCTTGCAAGTAAGTGTACCCCGAGCCGACCACCGGCAAATCTGGAAAGACCTCCTTCATTTTTGCACAGGCACGTATCTGACGAGCAACTCCGACCAACGGATCTTCAGGCGGGTAATAACCATCACTTGGCGGGAAAATGGCTGGCCGCTGAATGTGCGGATTGTAATAGGGGCTGCCACACGTAAAGTTGAGCATATCAACTCCACAGTCCACAAGCTGTCGAACCAACTCGATGGGTTCTCGCAGGTCAAAATCGGCCTGTTCGCCCTGCCCTACTCCAAACCCGTGATCGTATTGCCCGTCCCAGGGTGCCGGTTCGCCAGTCGGCTCTCCCTTTTGAAACGGCAACATGTCGAACAGGCTGAGCCGCACTCCAATCAATAGTCCGGGACACTCCTCGCGTACGCGTGAGATTGCGGTCCGCAACACCCTGGAACGCCCGGCCAAATCGCCACCAAACTTTCCAGGACGCGTGCGTGCACTGAGCAGTTCATGCAACAAGTATCCATGACAAGCTTTAATATCAACAAAATGAAACCCGAGCCGCTGAGCCAACTTGGACGATTCCACATACAAGTCAATTAGCTGCTCAAGTTCATCGTCGGTAATAACCACCGAATCATCATCGGCTGCGATTCCAAACTTCGAATCCAAGATAGGATGATGGTAGGCAATTCGCGGCTCCCAACGTTTGTGGTCATTGGGTTTGCAGAATCGTCCCGAGTGCGTAAGCTGCAATCCGACGCATAGATCATCCGTTGTGTCGAATTTGGCATGTTCGGCGAGCAGTGTGTCGAGCAGGCTCCGCAAGCCGGCTTCGTTGGCGGCTGTGCCAAGAGTTTGATTTGGATTTGCCCGACCGCGCGGCGTGACGGCAGCCGCTTCACCGCCCCAAATCAGTTTCGCGCCACTCTCGCCGAACCGCTGCCAGCGTCGCAAAGTCAACTCGGTTGGGGAACCATCACGATTCGCATCCCAGCCCTCCATTGGGTGAATACACCAGCGATTGCCGATCTTCATGCCGCCGACATCTATCGACGCACTGGCGGGCGAGCCTTGGTCCGTTGATAGGATGGTTTCATCGCACGGCAATCCGCCCAGCCCCTCGCGGAGTCGTTCAACGCTTCTTAGCTGGGCAACTTTTGTATACTTCGGTCGGTCCATAGGAAAATTTACTTTGTGTTCACTTTTTCGTTCAAAACCCTGTTTCCCATTGCCAGGGCTGGTCTATAAGAGACGCGTCGGGGCAGCGATTCTTCAGCCGCGGACTTTCTTCAGCCGCGGA
>CAYPLE010000006.1:96255-108458 GCA_964411445.1 uncultured Pirellulaceae bacterium | reverse complement strand
CTCTGCAATTAGCGGTTCTAACTTCGGCAAGCGATTTGATTTACTCAAAGCCGAAACAGTTCTCGGCCGACACCCCGAGTGTGATGTTACCATTGAGGCCGGCGCGGTTAGTAGGCAACATGCACGGATCATCAAGGCCGATGAGAATCGGTTCGACATCGAAGATCTGAAGAGTCGCAACCATACGTATCTCAACGGGAACGAAGTCAAGAAGCGCACGAACCTTCAGGATGGCGACCTGATCCGTATCTGCGACGTCGAATACTCGTTTCATCTAGATGACGGGCCCGGCTTGCTTTCCGGAAACACCTCAGCCGGCGCCGACGGTCAATCATCGGTGAGCGTGCTGCTCATTGACGACAATGGCAAAGATGAATCATCGCGGGCCGTTAGCAGCAAGCTGGACATCCGTGGAAGCCAACACGGTTCGCAACTAACCAGTTCATCTGAGGCGCGGTTGCACGCGGTCCTGCAGATCGCACAGAATCTTGGGCGAGCAATTCAGCTCGAGAAAGTACTCCCCAAGGTGCTGGACACACTGTTCAAGATCTTCCTACAGGCTGACCGAGCCTTTATCGTACTCAAAGAAGGCGAGGAATTGGTACCGCGTTGGGTCAAGACAAGACAACCAGATCAGTCGGAATCGTTTCGCATCAGCCGAACGGTCATGAACGAAGTCATGGAGGCCAAGCAAGCAATTATCTCGCTAGACGCGTCCACAGATGAACGCTTCGGCATGGCAAACAGCATTTCGGATTTCCGCATCCGATCTATCATCGTCGCTCCTTTACTTGACTCCGATGACAACGCTCTCGGGGCAATTCAGATCGATACCGTCAATCCAAAGCGACACTTCGTCGAGGACGATCTTGAAATATTAGCCGGTGTCGCTACGCAGGCTGGGATCGCAATCGAAAACGCTCAAATGCACGACCAACTTGTGCAACAAGAACGCGTCAACAAAGATCTGCAGTTGGCCCGAAACGTCCAATCAGCTTTTTTGCCAGTCGACGCACCGGAGCTGGATGGGTACTCGTTCTTCCACTTCTATCGCCCCGCCGATCAGATTGGCGGCGACTACTTCGATTACATCCGCCTCTCTGACGGACGGATTGGAATCGTTACGGCCGACGTCTCTGGACACGGCATTGCAGCCGCGATGCTAATGGCCAAACTCTCCGCAGAGACACGCTTCCTACTGGCCAGTCACACTGATACGGCCGAAGCGATCACGAACTTGAACAAGCGTTTTTGGGCGCTGGACGTCAAGATGTTTGCAACTTTCCTGTGCCTGGTTCTCGAACCGGAGTCTGGAAAGGTTGAAATGGTCAACGCCGGGCACATGCTTCCGATGTGGATCGACCCGGATGGACACATACAAGAACCCGGGGACAGCATAACTGGCGTACCCATTGGTGTCCTGCCCGATTTCGAATACCAGCGAACATCGATCCAGCTCAACACCGGCGACCGACTCCTGCTTTTTACAGACGGAATTCACGAAGCCAACTCGGCGTCCGGTGAGCTCTATGGCTTGGAACGGCTTCGCTGCATCGCCAGCCAGCATCCCGATGATGTCAAACAGTTTGGTGATTCAGTGATCACCGATGTGAATCGGTTTGCCAGCAATGTGGAGCAATCCGATGACATGTGCCTGGTCGTACTGTCTCGCGACAAGTAGCGTTCAGCTAGCTGAGCGGGAGTTCTTCAGGCTGTGCCGCACTTGGGCGACCGAACTTGTAGCGAATGATGCAGTAGAGTGCGTTGACGAGATCGCGCCAGCCGATCTTCTTGCCTTCATCGCGGCTACGACATTCGTAACCGACGCCAACCTCTTGAATTTTGAGCCTCAACTTCGCACACTTGGCTGTGATCTCTGGCTCGAAACCAAAACGCGACTGCTCAATGCTCACTTGGTCGAGCACTCGACGGTCAAACGCCTTGTAACATGTTTCCATGTCGGTTAGCTGGTAGCCCGTCAGCTTGTTGGAAAGGAAGGTGAGAGCCCAGTTTCCGAAACGATGAACAAGCGAAGGATCCTGCTCAGGCGTTTCCAAATAACGCGATCCATAACAAACGCTCGTCTGGCCCGCTTGAATGGGCGCGATCACCTTCATAATGTCGGCTGGGTTGTATTCCAGGTCCGCATCTTGAACGATAACAATGTCGCCACGGGCCTTTTCAAAGCCAGTTTGAAGCGCAGCGCCTTTGCCGCGATTCTGTTCGTGGTGGACGACTTCAACTTCGTCGTACTTTGCCAGCTCGTCAACTCGCCCTGGCGTAGCGTCAGTACTCCCGTCGTCAACAACGACAATCTGCTTCTCAATTGGCAGTTGCCTTACCTTTTCAACAACGTCAACCACAGTGTCAGGTTCGTTGTAAACGGGTATCACGACCGTTAGAGGAAAAGTATCGGGTCGAAGGGCGCTGCGGACCAAATCGTCAGCATATTCCAGAACTGAATCGAACCGCTGGACGATTTCGTCGATATCTTCATCACGAGCAATTGCCGACGAAGAAACCATTGGCTTTGAAGTTGCTGCGTTCATGGGTGGACCCGCTGGCCTATCGCAAAGTAGTTGGGTACAAGTTTTAGTCGCGAAAGAGTAGCATTCCGATTGTGCTCAATTGAGAATTTTGTCGGTTTGGGTCCAATGTCACGACCAAACAACCTCACAGCAGGCCCTCCAGCCTCACAGACCACTACAATCCGAACACCAATCAACCACAACCGTCGCACGCGACGCACACCGAGAGCCTATGACGCCTGAAACTCTCCTTCCATTTTTCTTGGTATTGGTACCGCTGGTTGGTGTGTTCGCGCAGTGGCTGGCCTGGCGTTTGAAAATCCCCAGCATTCTCCTGTTACTCGTTTTCGGAATTTGCTTGGGCACCTGGATTTCGCCCGACGCAGTCCTTGCAAAAGCAGCCGGGACGGACGAAAGCTTGGGCCCAAAGCTGCTGTTCCCAATCGTCAGCTTGAGCGTCGCCATCATACTTTTCGAAGGTGGCCTGACGCTCCGGTGGAATCAACTCGGCTCAAGCGCACCGGTTGTCTTTCGATTGATTACGATTTCCTCCGTCATCACTTGGATCGCCACCGCCGTTCTGGCCAAATACCTGCTTGGGTTCAGTTGGCAACTCGCCTGGCTGCTTGGTGCGGTTCTGATGGTTACTGGTCCCACAGTCGTTGGTCCGCTGTTAAGGCAAATCCGCCCGAACCGACAAACGAGCTCCATTCTTCAGTGGGAAGGGATTTTGATTGACCCCGTCGGAGCGGTCGCCGCGGTCCTGGTGTACGAAGTCATCGCCCACTCCGAAGCGATTGGTCCTGGCGAAATCACCGCCATCGTGATTGAGACTCTATTGATCGGTGTGGTGATTGGATGCGTCGCAGCCGCGCTGTTGATCATCAGTCTCCGTAAGTTTTGGATTCCTGACTTTCTGCATGGCGTCGTGTTTTTAGTCGTCGCGCTGGCTACCTTCTGGCTTAGCAATTGGATGCGCGAGGAATCTGGCTTGGTGACCGTCACGATCCTTGGCATTTGCCTGGCGAATCAAAAATACGTAAGCGTCGAACACGTCCTCGAATTTAAGGAGCATTTGCGTGTTCTTTTGATTAGTTGCCTATTTATTGTTCTCGGATCGCGTCTGCAGCTTTCCTCGCTGGCTGAAATTGGATGGATGGGAGTGCCCTTTGTCCTCGCTCTGGTGCTGGCTGTCAGGCCCATCAGTGTGTTCCTGGGAACGATCGGCTCCAAGTGGAATATTCGCGAACGAACATTCGTCGGCTTCGTTGCCCCACGCGGTATCGTTGCTGCTTCGGTGGCAAGTGTTTTTGGCCTCAAGCTCGCCTCGGTAGGACACGCCGAAGAGCTGGATGTCGTGTTTGCCAAAGCCGATCTCCTTGTTCCAGTAACCTTTCTCACGATCCTAGGTACGGTACTCATCTGCGGCATGGGCGCTGGGCCTCTCGCAAGGAAACTTCGGCTCGCAGACGCGAATCCTCAAGGCATCCTTTTCGCCGGTGCAAGTCGGTGGGCTCGCGAATTCGCAACGACGCTCAAGGCGGCTGGCATTCGCTCGGTCCTGGTCGATACCAACTTCGGCAACGTGACCGCCGCTCGCATGGCCGGATTGACCGCCACCTGCGGAAACATCCTCTCCGAGCACGTTCGTGACGAACAGGACTTAGCTGGCATTGGTCGTTTCCTAGCGGTGACGCCCAGCGACGAAGTGAACACCTTGGCAACCATGGAGCTCATGCACTTGTTCACACGCGCGGAAGTGTATCAAATCTCCTCGGGCGGCAAACAGCATAGCCGCTGGGAAAGCATCCCGGAGAATAGACGCGGTCGCACACTCTTCTCCAGCGATATCACTCATCGACAGCTCGACGCAATGCTCGACGCCGGCGCCGTCATCAAACTCACTCTGCTGACCAAAGAATTTCCAATGTCCGCTTTTGAGCAGCGTCACGGTCAAGGCATGATTCCCATTGCTGCCATCACAGAAGAAGGACAATTGCGCCTTCGCGTCGCCAGCCGAGCACTCGACCCGCTACCAGGCGAGAGCATCGTTGCCATCGTTCCAAGCCCATCGGCTGAAAAGACGCCCGACAGTTCAAGCAGCACCGCCAAGCAAAACGCAGACAACCAAGAAGACGATTTGATCTAGTCACCTCCACCTTCCACGAGCACCCCACGTCTCTCCGCGAGACACGAACGATCTGCGAAGTGGATTGGCTTACAAATCCCAATCCGATTCCCCGCGACGAAGCGGGAAAGTGCCAGCCAAGCGTTCACGGATTTGTAGGCAGATGCACTACGCTGCACTGCTTGCATCGACTCAAAACGCTACCATCCACTCGCGCGATCTACGGAAGCTTGATCTTGGCGAGATAAATTGCTGTCTTACAATCAGGATTCTCCTGCATTTGCCCAGCTTCGTGCGAGGAATAGTAGCTAACCCACAAATGCCCTTCGTGCCACAGCAGCCCAGGATAACTTGTGTCTCCACCGGATGGTAAACGCAGCACCTCCGTTAACTTGCCATCGGACAAGTTCAACTGGCATAACGACGTGCGAACATCCGCTCGCTGTTTTCCATCGGCACGATTTGTGTTGTAAAGTCGTCCAGCGGCAAATACGCGACCGTCGGGGACGCGGATCATATGCGGCCCACCCAGTCGATCCCCCAGATCCATCCACGTCCAATGAGTAAATGGCGCCGATGCGACGCCCAATTGCGCCGTTGAACTACTGCCATCACGTCGCAATAGGCAGTGGGCGGTGTTGTTATCAAACAGTAGGCTGGTTTCGTTCGAGTAGCCTTCGTCAAACAAGCGGGCAACGAGCACGTCAAACTTGGCTCCGTCGCTACTTTTGTACAGCCTGACGTGCCGGTCCCCAGAAGCACCAGTATGATATCCGACTGAGTATGCGGCATCTTTGTGCCATGTTGTTCTCCAGAGCCAATAGTCGGGCTCGCCGATTGGGACCTCATCACTCCAGGTTTCCCCATCACTGGAGAACCAAACCAACGACTGGTGGCGAAACTCCGCCCCCTTGGGCAATGCGGCAGCGCCGGAGAGCATCAGCCGGCCATCAGGCGTTTGAGTCAGCTTGGCGTCACGCAGGTCGCCTCGCTCACTGGTAATCAATGCGACCGAATCCCAACCTGCTTTCATAGAATCCAAGTTGTCGCATCGGAGAACACGAAGCTTACCATTTGGCGAAACATGGTCCCCACCTTCGCGAAAGACGCAATACCATTTTCCTTGATGTTCGCACAAATCGGTGAATGCATTGTGGCGTGCTGCTGACCAAATACGATCGTGCTGAACGACACTCTTGGCGAAAATCCGTTTGTACAAAACGTCGATCGACAGCCTCTTGACGATCGTCGTGGCCAGATGTTCGCCTGGCTCAGCTTTGCCAGCACAGGTACCAATGAGCAAATTACCTTGGTCAAAATGGATCGCCGTGTAGCAGTACCAGCCCTTTGGGTCAGTCAGCAGGGCGGTGGCGTCGGACCAGGATTTGCCTTCGTCGCTTGAAATGGCGATGCTCAAAGGTGTTCTTGCAGTTCGGCGGTCAAGCGGCACCCAATGGTGGTCATTCCAAATCGCCAGCAAATCGCCGGTCTGCGGAATACGTTCGATCGAAGCAGGCGACCGTGGCGATGGCAATTGCATTGCTTCCAAGTTTGTCCACGTTTCCCCCCGGTCGCTGGAGAAACACTGGTATTGGAAGCCTGCATCTGTTCGAACCCACATCAACAGCCGGCCGTCCTTCAGTTCGACCACTCCGGGCTCCTGAGTCATGACGCGTTTACCATCAAACTCCAGCTTCAGTAGAACCTCAGTCCGCTTCCACGAATCCCCTAGGTCGTCTGAGAAGAAACACCCAAGTTGCCCTGCCCAATCAGGCTTTGGGTTCTGCGGAGTGCTATGAAGCGCAAATGGGATGATGATCCGGCCACTTTTCAGTTGTACCGCACGATCGTTGTTGACGACATAGTAGCCCATTTGATCCTGGCCAGCGATATCGATAGCGGGCCCCCAGGTCTCGGTTTCGTCCTTCGACAAACGCATCACCGGTCGGCAATCCGTCATGCTATGCTTACGCAGGTAGAACATCGCAATGCGTCCGTCATGTAGTCGGAGCAACGAGACGGACATGGTGTTCATGTCCCCTTCGTTGGCCAGGACAAGTTCGTCATTGCTGGTCCACGTCGCGCCACCGTCCGCACTGACTCTTGACACCAAGTCTGCTGCAGCATGATCGCTTGGACCGCCGGAGAAGCGGGAATAGACGAACAAAATCCGCCCGTCTGCCAGAGTCACAAAATCACCTTCGCTATTGCGAGGATTTCCACCTGTTGGCTCGAGACGCAATCGATCGCTCAGACCTTCGTGGAACTGCCAGGTTTCGTAGTAGCGGCGTCCGAATTCGCGAGCTGAAGAAGCGCTAAAGTGAGTACGGTCACCTTTGTGCTGCAGTCCGCCGCTGGGGATGAAGTAGGTGAGTCGTTGAGAGTCGGCTAGCCTGCGATGCACCTCATCGACGACCACCCGTCCTTTCTTCCATTCAACATCGTTGAATTGCCCCAGTTGACCAATGAACCACGGCAGTTCATCACCAAGCTCGGTGCGAAAATTCTGCACCACTTGCCGTAGCCGCTGCTCATATTCAGCCGCCCTGGCGGGAGTGGAATCTGATTCCCCTTGGTGCCACAGAATTCCCTTGATGGTTCCCATCGTGGCAGCCAGTTGACAACGCTCGAGTGCATCGTCATACGGATTCGACATGGTTTGGTCGTGGAAGCCACCGGGAAGCCAAGTGTCGATGGCCGATCCGCCGACAGCACAGGGGATTAAACCAACGGTAACACCGGGGTGATCGGCCGCGTATTGCTGTGCAAAGGTTTTCCCAAGTCCGACACCGACCAATTTTGGCTTGTCGAAATGCAACGGATCGGTAGCCTGCGCCCAATTCCCGTCTTTGTCGAGCATGAGCACCTTTGGCGAGGTTTTCTGGTCAATCGGAAACACTTTGCCTCGACCCGCCATGTTCGATTGTCCGGCCAAGACGAACAAGTGGAATTTCTCTTTGGCTGGCAACTCAGCTTGCGTCGGCTTTTTTTCGTCATCAGCCCGCAGCACCGGGGCTAGAAAACCGAACAACACACAGCACGCGAGCACGCTTACTAGGCCGATTTGTCGTTTTGTCACTGCATCAACTCAAGAAGGGAAGCCTGCATTCGTTCGCCACACCCGTTCTGGCGACCTCCCCCCAAGTCTAGCAGAGACAACCAACGACCGGGGCAAACCACTCACGAGCAATTGGGAAAAGGTCGCGAGGAAGCGAGCGGGAGAGGGATTCGCGGCAACACTTTGCAGCTGCCTTTGAGCGGCAGCAAATCCCAGGTGCACGGAATGCGTCATCTTCTCATCGACCAATCGCGGGTAAGCATCGCGAATCCAGCCTCAAGCAGGGGCGCTACTTTGCATGCTTGAGAATCCAGTCGGCCATTAGCTCGAGGGCGGATGGATGGAAGGTCTCTTCAATCTGACTGTATTCGTTCATCAAACCAGTGGTCGCCTTCTGAAAAAGGTGGTTCAAACTAGGAAGCTCGACGACTTCAAAATCATCGGTCGGCGCAGATTGAAGCGCTTCCTCAATGGCAGACAAGTTCATTTTTGGTTCGACTTGCAGGTCTTTCGATCCGTTAATCGCCAAGACCGCACACTTGAGCTGCTTGAGACTCTGCGACGGTTCGTAGGTTATGAAGTACTGAAACCACGGACTCCTCAACTGCTTTGCGGCTCCATTGACGATTGCGTCGATGTCCTCGGCTTGGATGGACTCGGGCGAATTCTGCTCGATCACTCGCCTCGCTCGCGCGTTGAACTCAGCGCCGGACAACCGCGGCTCGATCTTGGCAAGTGCGATGAGCTCTTGCTGAATCTTGGATTCTCTTGCGATGTCATCCTGCGGCATCCCACTAGCTTTCAAAATCAAAGCCGTTTGACTAACCAAAATCTCTTCACCGTTGACGCCCGGCCCGGCCATCAACACGACAAAGGGGATAGACGAAGTATCGGCCGCAACCATCGGCGCGATCAACCCACCCTCGCTGTGACCGACGATGCCGACCTTCGTTTTGTCAACTCCGACGAAGCTCTGCAGGAACTCGACGGCGCATCTTGCATCCCCGGCCAAATCGACTGAAGTTGCCGCAGAAAAGTCTCCGGTAGAATTCGCTGTTCCGCGGTCGTCATAGCGCAAGACGGCAATTCCGCGTTTGGAAAAGTAGTCTGCGATCACCCAGAATGGTTTGTGCTCCGAGATCGATTCGTCACGATCTTGCGGTCCAGAGCCGCTCACCAACACAACACCAGGCACCAAAGTGTCTTTGTTAGCAGAGTCGGGAAGTGTTATCGTTCCGGCGAGTGTCACATCCGCAGCTTCATTCTGGAAAGTGACATCGATCACCTTGTAAGGGAATGGAGCCTTCGGCGTTTGAGGCCGTTGCGGCGCTTCGGCAACAATTTCAGCGGCTTTCACTTTCTTGGTCAGCTTGAGCGATGGTGAGAACAGCCCTTGCTTCCAAGTACCGTTCATTTCGTTTCCATCCTGATTCAATTCGCCAGTAAACGAGGCCTTCAGGGCGGGCACTTCGATCGAAATTTTCTTACCGTCTACCGACTTGTTGGCGACGAAACCACCGATCTTCTGCGTGATGCTGTCCAGGTAAATCGCCCCGGATTCTAATTCGCGAATCTGCACATCAACCTTTTGAATCAGAATGTTGATCGTGCCTGTCCAAACGGCACTCAGTTGCTCGTCTGGTATCAGGTCGACTTTCTCAAACGCGAGATCGAATTCTCGACCGCTCTGAATCCACTTCCCTGCGATCGCCCCCTCTTTGATCTGCCCTTCATAACGGGCCTTGGTTTGTGGAAGCGCGAAGGCGAACGTTGAATTCGTGAACTCTACGTCGGCAATCTCGAACGCTTGGCGCCCTTCGTCCAAGCTGATGAGCTTGCCCGTCCACTTTGGTGACTTCTGCAACTCGACGACGAATCGAAAGTGACGGCCTGGCGTCTCCATCTTTCCGTACCAAGTCTGCTGCGCTGCGCCCTGCGGAATGGACTGGTCTTGAGCATGTAGCTGGGAAGCAGCCTGAGATGCTATGAGGAAGCTGAACAACATAGACGCAGTGATAATCTTCATTGGGCACGTGTTTCTACAAAGCAGGTTGACGATGGCGGCAATGACTCTCAAACGGTCAACGAGTATTGCGGCTACAGTGTAAGGTAGCGGCTCGAGCCATTTTGGGCGCGAAACTTGAAGATTTTGCGCACTGGAATCGAGGAACCCGCGTCTAGAGAGTTTGACGGCTCCACCAAGAAACCGAACGTAGAGCTGCCCACTTTGGGGAATTGGCGTAATGGAGACGGACCATTTCTGCGACACGTTTTGAGCGTCTATTTTACGGCCTGCTGCTAGGTGGCTGCGCACTGCTCGGATGGTTCATTCCAGAGTATTACGATTGGACCGGTGCTGACCAAAGCCGCCCTTCGGCACTGATTCCGATTGCAGCTTGCGTGCTTTTCGTTTTCACATTGCTTACTTGGGCCGTTTTACCCTTGGTAAAATTGCTGCCTGACGATGTTGAAGGGGATTCGCCGCAAGAGGGGCTTCTGCAGGCACGTTGGTCGCTCCGCTATCTAATAACTCTGATGACGGTCGTTGCCTGTTTCATCGCCGCGGTCATCGCATCCCCTTCGTTAACAACAATTGCAGTAAGCACCTTTGCGATTGGTTTTGCCGGTTGGACTTGCGCCCGCTGCGTGTCTAGCTACTTGGCGCACCTTGCGGCCGTTGGAGCCATGTTCCTGCCGTACCTATGGTGTTTACGGAGCAGTCATTCGTTCGGTAATGCGGAAGCGGCTTGGCTCTTATGTGGCGTACCAGGTTTCTTTCCTGCCACAATTGTTGCGTCTGTGCTAGAGCTGAATCCACATGATGCATGGCCACCGCTGTTGATCACGGCGGTCTGGTTGACAATCTTCACCGCATTGCGTCGGAGAGGAATCAAGCGAGCTGCCGCGTTCGCAGTGTTGCTCGCCCTGCTAAGCGCCTATGGGGCAATGGTGCTGCACATGTTGTTCCGAATGTAGGCTTGCGCCAGCTAGCGCTCTACGGCTGATCACCTAGATTCAAGCTTGATGCGCCCTATGGTGGTAGCTGGGCTCTCATGGCGCCAAAGCATGGAGTTTCCGGTTAAGTGATGACGGTTGCGTCGACCACGGGTGGTTCGACCGCTTCGCGACCGCGGCCCCGCTGCATTCGATAGACGAGATAGCCACCTATGGCAGCGATGGCAAGCAGGCTTCCACCGAGCAGCGGCCGGACGGCTACCCAGGCAATCCCAATGGTTGTCAGCGAGACGACAGCAGCCAGAATCATCGCAACAACAAAGAGAATCCCGGATGTGATGTCCCCCAGGAATGGCAAGAAGCTTACCGCAGCACTCAGTGGTCGTAGCGTCATCGCAAACCCCATCACGCAAATCGCTAAACCGATGAATCGAAGCGCCCAAGCCATGATCTTGTTCTCAATTCTGAGCTGCTCCATCACGTCCGCGGCACTCAGCGTTCCAAGATAGAGCTTGTAGATCGACTCGCCGTTGCTCGTTCGATACTCACCGAACGAAATTCCACGCAACTGGGCCACAAAACTCACATCCCCAGGATCAACTGCCTCAAAACCAACCCGAATATCACCAACGATTGGCTGATCCGGATTGGGCGTTCTCTCTTGGCCAATAAACACTTCGTTGTTTCGAAAGACCATTTTCTCGACCTCTTCGGCCGGAAATGATTCGCGAATAGCCTCTTCTGGAATATCGACTGGTCGCCAATTGTCAATCATGTCAATCAGCTCTTCGCTCAACTGATAGACCCCCACATCGACCTTGTCTGCGGTCCATCGTTGTTGTCGAATTGGCATGTCAGGGTTTGAGTGCCCGGCTGATTCACGAAATTTGCTGCTATCGATTGGGCTATTCGACCATACTCTTCGATACTCGAAATCTGTCCGGTTGTTCTCCGAATCCCGCTTCTCAGTTTCATCCCACTGGTACATTTGCGGGCGACGCGCAAGATGAATGGCTCGCTCTCGTACCGGAAATTTGTCGTCGCGCAAGACTTCTTCAGTGTCGGCAAGCCCACTCACATGAACGAGCCGCTGATCCAGTTCGGTCTGCAGCAAGTTTGGGTCTGCGATGCTCTGCACTTCCTCCGCCGCCTCTTCGATGCCGCGGGCCCGTTTGACGGTGCGATATTCGTTCCAAGCGTGTAACGCGATCGAACCGGGAATCATCAACAGGCCGACAAACATGGCTGCAAACGAGTTCTTCAAGCGACGGAAGTATCCAAACATTTGCTCTTCTCATGAGTCGGTGGACGTGTCAACAACAAGAATCAGCGTCGAAGTATCAGCACACGACTAGAATACCCAGCACATTCATGCGTCACGTGCAGACAGTCGCTTGCGCAGTTCCTCGACACGTTCCTCCAGCTTAGCAAAAGACTGCCCAGAGAGACTTTCGCGGTCCGTCGGCGAATCACCAAGCAGCTCTTCAAGCATGTGAACGATCGAGATGGTCGCCATTCTTCGGCCTTCTTCTCG
>CAYPLE010000006.1:87093-96155 GCA_964411445.1 uncultured Pirellulaceae bacterium | reverse complement strand
GCTTCCTCATCTCTGAGAAATTTCAAGCGCGCCTCGTAAAACTGATGTTCTTCAGGTGTTCGGGCGATCATTTCTAAGACTCCTACGGCTTGTTCAAAAGCGGGATCCATCAACTGGTCTCTGAGCTCTTCGGCATCGAGGTGCTCGGCGTGCCGCAAGAAATAGAGCCATTTCTCAACGGCGGACCTATGTTTAATGCTACCATTATCGCTAACAACTTCAAACTTTGGCAACTCGAGTGTGTGAAATTCGAGCGCATCGGTAAAAACATCCGAGGTTTGATCACACCGAAGCCGAAAACTCAAATGATAGCCATCAATTTGCGGAAACAAATTCTTGGCTAGAACGCAGATACTGATCGACGGCCGCAGCCGCATATAGGCGTCGCCTTCGCCGATCTGACGCACAAGGTTCAAGCATCCGTAATAAGTCAATCGCTGGGGCAAATCGAGCGGAATTGTCGTTTGCATCTCGATATTGAAGGTACGCCCAACGCTGTCTTCGGCAAGCACATCCAAAACGACAAGCTTATCCTCGGAGCGATCTTTGCCCTGAATCGGATTGAGTATCTCAACTGCCGTGATAGGATCTTCAGGGTCCAGAACCGCGTTCAGGAAGTGTATGGTCACACCCGTATGCTCTGGATTTCCAAATACAAGCTTGAAAGCAAAATCAACTTTTGGGTCAATTCCAAGCGGCATTGCTGAATCTCCTTTCAACGAATCTACTAGCTCAGACAAATTCTAACGGATCTTCAGGTGCAGTGTTATTCGCTGCGATGTTCAGACGCGCTTCACCAAGTCGACACCGTGCAGCGAATCAATAGAAAACAAGCAGGACTCTCGAATGCATCGCTGGCTTCGTAGACCAAAAAGCCGAACCTTCCAACGCTACTTAACACCACTCTGGATCTATTTGGCAGTCGTCATCGTGTTTGCTTTACTAGAATCGACGCTCATGTATCCAGCTCCCAAGCGAAGCGAGGGTGATTGGAATCCAACTTGGCTGGGCCACGAAGATGTGTACATCGAAACAAGCCTCGGAAACACGATCCACGGTTGGTACGTCGAAAGGCCGCAATCAGAACGGACGATACTGCTGATTCACGGCAACGGAGTTCACCTGGGCTACATGGCTCAGCGCATCGAGATGCTAGGAGAAACCTACAACGCCGACATATTTGCGTTTGACTATCGTGGATATGGAAAGAGTAAAGGCAGTCCATCAGAGACAGGGCTCCTGGTAGACGCCGAAGCGGCGCACGATTGGCTACAAGAGCGGAGTGGTCAGCAAGCCGAAGAGATCGTCATTTGGGGACGATCCCTGGGCGGAGCTTTGGCCACGCATCTGGCGGGCAAACGAGGAGCTGGCTTACTGGTTCTGGATCGAACGTTTGATTCCATGGTCAACGTTGCGTCCAGCCACTACCCGTGGCTTCCGGTTCGGTGGATTTTAAGCAACCGCTATCCGTCGAGCGACAGGATTTCCAAGTACGAAGGACCACTATTTCAGGTGCATGGACGTGCAGATCGCGTTGTGCCGTTTAGCTGCGGAGCAGCTTTGTTCGAGGCGGCTGCCTCCAAGGAGAAGGAATTCATCGAATCCGAATCGCTGGCCCACAACGAAGCTTGGCCGGACGATTTTCATCGGCAGCTCCAACAGTTCATGGCAAGCATTGAATTATGAGCAAGCCTCCACTAAGACTGCTCAAAACGCTCCAACAACCTGTAAAGCTTGCGGCGGTGAATGCCAAGCAAGCGTGCCGCCTTGGCTTTGTTGCCGCCGGCCTTTTGCAGCACCTCCAGCACATGGGCCTTGGCGATATCATCCAGGCTGGTGCCGCTATCCTCTCCCAAACCAGACTCTGGACCAGAATCAGCGTTGGAAGCTGCGGAACTGCTCGGCACGTTTGGCAATAGAGTATCCTCGTGCTCGGAGTCTACACAACTGGCTATTTCACGAGGCAAATCAAGAGTCGTCAAGCGATTGCTGTCGGCGAGAATCGTCGCTCGCTGCATCACATTGATCAACTCGCGAACATTCCCTGGCCAAGCATAGGAGCTCAAGGCTTTCATGGCCGATGGAGTCACGGTCCAATCCTTCGGAAGAAAGTGCTTCACCAGTTGTTCGGCGTCTCCTGGACGATCGCGCAGTGGAGGTAGGGTCACCGGCAAAACATTGACCCGATAATAAAGGTCTTCTCGAAAACGACCGTCTTTGACATCTTTCGCCAAATCGCGATTGGTGGCAGCGATGATCCTTACTCTCACGCGTCTCTCTTTGTGCGACCCAATGCGACGCATCGATCCATCTTCGAGCACGCGCAATAGTTTGGGTTGCAGGCTGGTTGGCAATTCGCCAAGTTCATCGATGAACAGCGTTCCCCCGTCGGCGACTTCGAACAGTCCCGGTTTCTCCGCAGTCGCGCCAGTGAAGGAGCCTTTTTGGTGGCCGAAGAGTTCACTTTCGACGAGTTGCTCTGGGAGTGCGGCGCAGTTCACCGTCACGAAAGGCATCGCCGCCAAAGGGCTGGCCTGTTGAATTGCCTTGGCGACGACTTCTTTGCCGGTACCGCTTTCGCCAGTGATCAAAACGGGTTTGTCGGTCGGCGCAATGCGTTCGACCAGCCGCACAATGTCTTGCATCTGCTGAGAATCGCCTACGATCTCGGCAGCTTGACGATCGCGGCTAATGATTGCCTTGAGCTGCTGATTTTCTTTCCTTAACCTGCCCCGCTGTCTCGCTAGCTCGCAATGGTGCTCCAAATCACCGAGCGGGCAAGGCTTCGTAAGATAGTCACTGGCCCCCATCTTCATCGCTTGCACAGCCGATTCGATTGTGCCTTGGCCGGTCAGGATGATCACCTCCATATCAATCCCTTGCTCGCGCACGCGATGCAAGAGTTCGATGCCACTCATTCCTGGCATGTTCATATCGAAGATGCCAACATCGAAATGATGATGTTCACACAGGCTAAGCGCCTCTGCACCTGAGGCCGCCGCAGCTACTTCATGGCCCTTTCGCTGCATCCAACGGAGGCTGGTGTCGCGAAAGTCCGCGTCGTCTTCAACGATCAATAGATTTATGGGTTGCGCTAACATGTTATTCTTGTTTCGTCTGGCAGCCAGAGATCGCTTGCTGCGACTTCGATGCTCGTCGATAGGGAACCCGAATGCGAATCGTTGTACCTGAAGTGCACCCGACTGGCTTTTTGGCGGTATCACCATCAGTCAAATTTACACCTTGGCAATTTTTGCACTGGGCTTCGATTGTCCCAGAATGCGCTTCAATGATGCGTTGGCAGATTGCCATCCCAAGTCCGGTACCAGACTGCTTCGTCGTGTAGAACGGCTCGAAGATTCTAGCCTTGGTTTCGGTTGTCAATCCTGGTCCTTGGTCCGATATCTCCAGCACTTGAAATTCGCTGCCTTGATATTCTTCCAGTCTAGTGTGGACTGCAATCGGCGTACCGGCTGGGCTGGCGACGATCGCATTCTCAAGGACGTTTTGCAACACCTGACGCATGCGGTGTTTGTCGATCAAGATGAGTTCATCGCAGTTACTGCCACACTGAACATCTAGAAAATGGCCTTCGTCCGAGTATTGATATTTTAGGTCGTCAAAGACATCCCGAACCAAATCGCAGATTAGCACCGGTTCGAATTCTAGGGCAATTGGAGCGGCGTAGTTTCGCACTTCTTCATAGTTGCGTTGCAAGTCGCCGAGGGATCGCCGGATGCGGCTCACCAAATCAAGCTGTGAAGGCTGCGATTCGAGATCCAATTCCAGCAAGTCCAAACAGCCGCGTGCCCGTTGCAGCGCGTTGCGGCTCTCGTGTGCTAAGCCAGTTACCATTTGCCCGATGGCGGCCAACCGCTCTGCTTGCACCAACCTCTGCTGTGCATCTTTTAGTTCTGTTGCATCCGTCACGAGCCAAACTTCGCGATTGTCGTAGCGATAGCCTGCGATTTCGAGCATCCGCCGAATCCCATCGCGGCGTTTGATCGGTAGTAGGCAAGACTGTGAAAACCCTTCCGCTTTGACCAACTCATATTTTGACAAGCACTCTTCAGCCTTGTCGCCACACAACACTTCGAACCACCGAGCAACCGTGGATATTTCCTGCCCGTCGAAGCCAGTCATTTCTTCAACGGCTCGATTCATGACAAGCTTCCCATCGTCGACATAGATCGCGCCAGCGGGCAGGTTCTCCACCAGAAACCGCATTCTCGCATCGCTCTGTTTCAATGACGACTTGACGCGATAGAGCTCTGCCAGGGATTTCAGTCGAGCTCGCAGGGCCCCCGGTTCAACGGGCTTGATAAGATAGTCATCAACGCCTTGCCGAATGGCGGCGAGAGTGCTGTCCAAGTCTGCGTGGCCAGTTACGATCAGAACCGCCGCGTCGGGTGCGCTCTGCCGCAGCCGTTCAACGGCTCCGCTGGCGTCTCCATCGGGTAGTCGCCGATCCAACAAAATGGCGAAGAACGACGCCAAGTCGCTGCGGCTGAGCATCTCTGACGCGCAGCTTGCCGTAGCGACAGTATAGCCGTCCAGCTTGAGGACGCGCCGCATGCTACTACATATTGCTGCATCGTCGTCTACGACGAGAACACACAGCTCCGCATTTTCATCAATGCTATCCACAATCTACCCAACAGACCTTCGGAAAGACGCCTATGTAACCGAATCCCGCAGCGCGTCGATGGTCGCGATCAGCCTGGGAACATCCAGTGGTTTTTCAATACATTGCACACCAATCTCGTCAAGCTGCTTGCCGCGTTCATCGCTGACAAACCAGTCTGCATGCCCCGTCACCAACACGAGCGGCGGTGGTGAACAATCTGAATCAACCTCGCCGAGCAACTCCAGTCCATTGCCGTCTTCGAGGTAAACATCCGCTATTACGACTCGACGTGGACGCTTGCGGAGTTCCTTGACGGCTTCTTCGATCGACTTGGCTGTGACGTTCGCGATCCCCTTCGAATCGAGCGCTCGACCAAGCGAAACGAGGAAATCCTCTTGATCGTCGACAATCAATACTGGGGCTTCCGCGACGGCTGAGCGAATCACGCCCAACAGTCCCGATATATCAAGCGGTTTCATCAGCACACAAAGCCCTCCAGCATCACTGGCCGCAATTGCTTTGTCACTGGACGAGTATGCGGTCATGAATATCGCAGGAACACCAGGGAGTCGCTTCCGAATTTGAAAGAAGGTCTCAACACCGTCGATTCCCGGCATGCGAATATCGAGCACCAACAAATCGGGCTGCACCGCTTCGACCATCTGCACCGCTTCATTTCCATCAGCGGCTTCGAACGTCTCATAGTCGTTCATTCGCAGTATCCGACTCAGCGACTTACGAATCATCGAATCATCATCGACAATCAAGACTCGGCGTGTGTCACTCATCACATTCACTTTTGTTATTGGCGTTCCATCTTCGCCCCTGGACCAACCGCGTGAACTGAACCGCTCGTAGCTGCAAAGCACCCTTTAGTCGACGATCCAAACGCGGCTAAGAACCAATTTCAAACAGTGCCCGATAGGACGGGGCAGTCGACTGGTCCTCGGGGAGGCCCCGAGCATTAGGACATCGTTCATACACTATTGATCAGTAGCATCTTTGGCGCCGCTTTGACCAATTGGCAAGCGAAGTTCAAAGGTTGTTCCAGTATCGCCAGATGAAGTCAGAACTAATTGTCCTCCATTACGTTCTGCGTATCGCTTCGAAACGGCAAGCCCAAGTCCTATACCCTTCGGTTTTGTCGTGAACAAAGGTTCAAAAATTCGATCGATGTCCGCCTGCTTGACGCCACCACCTGAATCACAAACCTTGAAGATGGCGCTGCTGTCGCGCCGTTCAACCCGTAACGAAACTTGCCCCTTCCCCTGAATGGCTTGGGCTCCATTGCGAAGCAGATTCACGAGGATACGTTCAACCTGGTCGGCATCAACCAACACATCAAAGTCTTCGTCGACCTGAACGCTCAACGCAACCGGTTCAGCAATAGCGGCCAACTTAACCGCCGAATCGACAATCGCCTTGACGGACGCACTCTCCGGCTCGCTACTGATATCGCGAGTAAAGTCCAGCAGCTCGCTTACGATACCGTTAGCTTTGGCAACTGCTTCGCCGATTTCCTTGACGCACTCCCGCGCGTCTTCACCCAACTGCTCCGAGGCTGATTGCAGAAAGTAGACGTCGTTGCTGATCACGCAGAGAGGCGTTCGAATCTCGTGAGCTACACCCCCCGCAAGTTGCCCAAGCAGGGCGAGCTTTTCCATGGATGCTCGCATCTCTCGATTCCTTTCGGCTTCGTGGCGCGGGCGAGCATCAATGATGTTGGCCAAAATCATTGGACCGGAATCGGTTTCGATGGGATGCAGACTGATGTCGACCGGAAACTCAGTGCCGTCCTTACGTCGTCCATAAAGGTCTCGCCCCCCCGCCATATCGCGTGGCGTAGGTGCGTGCTGGTACGCAGTTCGAGTTGCCTCGTGCTCCTTGCGGTGCTTATCAGCAACCAAGACCTCGATGCGCTGTCCCACCAACTCGTCCGCTTCGTAACCGAACCAACGCAGTGCCTGGGGATTGGCTAGGGTGATCTTGCCATTCTGGTCAACGATAATCATCCCCGCTGGAGAGACATCGACGATCATTCGAGCTAGCTCGGAGTTGGAAAATATTGAGTCTTCGGCTGGCATAGTGCTGGACACGACTAGACAATCTGTTTTGCCAAAACGGTTCGACCACCAAAACGGTTCGACCAATCGCCTGACACGATCGACACGGTTCGAGAGATGGACCTTAGCCGTCAACGTTTGCGCTACCGACGATTCGATCGCGGTACATTGCAATCAGCCCGAGCATCCGATCAATTTGCTCCGGCGTAGCACCATGCTCTTTCATTGAGTCGGCAAGGCAGCCCACGAATAGAGAAAAGTGGTGAGGCGTGATTCCGAGACCGGCATGTTTCGCCTGCAGTTCACCGCCGCTGTAGGCGACAGGCCCGCCCAGAGCAGAAGCGATGAATTCAAATTGCATCTTGCGAAGTCGACTGACATCTGTCCCTTCGAAGAACGGCCCCAATTCCGGATCCGCCAAGACGCGTGTGTACATCGTCTCTACGATCACAGCCACCTTTTCTGCTCCGCCCAGTTCGTCAAACAGCTCACTCATTCGATTTGTGCTTCCGATTCTTGTGTAATTCGTTTTCTAATCGTTGCTGGCGCAAACGGAGTGACATCCCACTGCTCAACCGAGAACCTGCTCAACCGAGAACCTGCTCAACCGGGACCAACGCTTCTTGGGACACCAAGCGAAACCTGCTTGGAGGCACGCGGCGTACCAACTCCCAAAGAAATCTGACAAAGGAGTGTTTTCGAGACTCCGGTCATCGCCACCCGTGCTTTGCCCCGCCTGAACGCCACTCTATTTCGGTGCGCCGGAGTACAATGCCAAGTCTGGCGCTTCACCCACGGGCCCTGCCGCCAAGACGCGAAGTGGCGAGCCTAAAACTCGCAAGCGCGACATAACGCACGGCCACCTGTGCGATTACGCACGCCAGAAAGGTTGGTGACCGCGCGGTCCTCACTTCGCCTCGCTTTCAAGCTGCTCGGCGATTTGGGCTGGCCAGACTTTCGCGGCTACCTTCTGCGCTGTCAGCACTGCCAAAACACAGGACATGACAAATCCAACGATGGCCAGTCCAAGGACGGGGCGCGGAATCGCTCGCTCCCCCGTCAACTCGGGGCGTGTTCCCAAATAGATGAGCGCCAAAGCCAAAGCCGGTACCCCTGCGACAGTGAGCGCTTGGGCGAAGGTTATCAGCATTACCGTGCTATTCTCGTGGAGCATCGCTGCGCCGCTGACAACCATTCCAATGAGCAGGGCAGCGGCTGTCAGGTGTACTGGCCAACGATCGGTGAGTTTCGCGCCCAGTCCCAAACAATCACTTAACACTGTTCCTCCGATCAACGCGTTGACCAGGAAAGAACTAATCGCACCGGCCAGAATTCCGGATGCGAAAACAACTCGCGCGGCCACACCAAACGTCGGTTCAAGCTGGACTGCCACGTCCCCGACAGACCCGAGTGTAACACCTGCCTTGCCGTAGAAAACGCAGTAGGATGTCAACAACACCATGCAGGTCACAGCTCCTAACAATGTGATGCTGCAAAAGGCATCGAGGACACCATCTTTTGCGTCCGAAATCCCCCACCCCTTTTCCTTGACCAAGTAAGCTTGATAAAAAGCTCCGGCGACGGAAAACGTTGTGCCCACCATGCCCAACAAAGCCAACCAGTCGACACTCGGCGTGACCAACTCCGTTTTCTCCGTCGGCTGAGCAAGAGCAACGACTAGGTTGACTGCAAAGGCGGCCGCCATCATCGCCACCAACAACTTCATGCACCGCTCGATCGTCTTGTAGGCATCCTTCATGAGATACAATATCGCGAGCACGACTGCATTGATCAGCACCAAGACCGTTAGTCGCTCTGCGGTTGCGAGTTCCTCAGTCCCGAGTAATGCCTCGGCTCCACCAACCAATGCCGTATTATTCGAAGACTGAAAAAGTGCGACGAGAGTAAACAAAACGGCGCCGATCAAAACCGCAACCGGAGCACCAATTCGTTCGCGAAGCTCGACGCCGATACTCTTTTGGTAGACGACGCCCAATCGGGCAGCTAAAAGGACCATGCCGATCATCAATACAGTCGCCACGGCGATAACTGGCAATCCAAGCAGCCCGATCGATGCCCCCACCTTTGAGCTGGTCAGGATCGAACCTGGCCCAAGCACAACGGCAGCAACAACAATCGCTGGTCCAATCGACCGAAGCAACCTTTTCACTCAGCTAGTCCTGTATCAACGAGGAAACCGACAAGTACAGAGTCGACGACAAGTTCACTTTGCCGCAATCTCGCTGGCGATTATAGCCGATTTCCATCTCTTCCTGAGTTTCCACCATACTCCAAACATCACCGCGCTCTTCGCTCCTGCAAAGTGGCAGATGCAGGCTACTTCGAAGTGACTTCAACCCAGCCCCATCGGC
>CAYPLE010000006.1:68603-86993 GCA_964411445.1 uncultured Pirellulaceae bacterium | reverse complement strand
CCGTCATCGCTTGTCAGATTTGTACAGTTCAACCGAGCCATCGCTTGGCCGTTGATTTGTCCAAATATCCCGAGTGACACTGAAGAGAGTTTGACGTGCAAGGCAAGAACATCGTTATCGTTGGAGGTAGCACAGGAATCGGAGCAGCTCTGGCCCATCGCTGTGCCGGACTGGGAGCCGCAGTATCCACATACTGCAGAACACAAAGTCAACACACTGCACCGAACATCCAACACCAGACGTTTGACGTACTGTCGTCTGCTCTCACCGCCGAGCAACTTCCGGAGCAGATTGATGGGTTCGTCTACTGTCCTGGCAGCATTCAACTTGGACCACTTCGCGGCGTGAAAGCCGAGCAAATGAGGGCTGACTTTGAGCTTAATACGCTTGGCGCGGTAACCTCCATGCAAGCAGCTCTGCCAGGACTGAAGAAGGGCAACGGCAGCGCGGTGTTCTTCAGCACCATCGCGGTCCAACGAGGCATCGCAATGCACACAAGCATCGCTGCCGCAAAGGGGGCACTGGAAGCCCTCGTGCGGACCTGGGCCGCCGAGCTGGCTCCCACCATTCGGGTCAACTGCATTGCTCCAGCACTCACCGATACGCCTCTCGCGGCTCGGTTGCTAGCCAACGATGCCAAGCGAGAAGCGATGGCAAATATGTACCCCCTCGCTCGAGTCGGAACGGCAGAGGACATGGCAGCCGCAGCGGCAATGCTGCTGTCAGACGACTCAGGCTGGGTGACTGGGCAAGTCCTCCATGTGGATGGCGGCCTGTCGAGCTGCCAGAAATAGTCGGCCGCAGTTCTCGATCCGTCGGTCTGCTCAGCCCTGAGCTTGATCGAGCCCCTTGCCATCAGGAAACAATAATGGAGCAGAAGGTGCCAGGCTTCTACACGGATCCGCTCGAATGACATCCTCAACAATCAGCACGATGAATCAGGAGAGGCTATTTTCTGACGAAGAGCTCGAGCTGGCTCAACTTTTGAAAGCGTTCGGCATGGACTGGACGCCAAAGGTAGGCTGCTTTGTGTTGGATCAATCAGAATTGATCGAAGTCGCGAGCCCATTCCAGGAGCGGGTTTATTTCATTTTAGATATGAAGCACTTTCTACGCCGCGCCTCCACCGTGGAAGAACTCAAGGAACGGGTGTGCTGGCTGCCCACCTGGGAACAATCTAGGAAACTCTTGAGCGACATGGGTGTACCAGCTTCCACCGTGAGCCAACGCTTGGATGAATCCCGAGCCATTATTGACGGAACCGAGAGACTTGAGTTGTACCGAATGCTCGAAGAGCGAATTACCGGCGGCGATTTCTTTTAGTTGCTGCGTGGCCGCGTCTTCCGTTCGCAGGCTTCGTGGTTCAAAAGCCCACTTCATGTGCAGGGCGAAGCAGGTTTTGAAGTTGCACAAATAGCGTAGCTCTTTACCCCAGGCGATTCCACGCAACTCTTGGCCGGGACGACCGAGCTACCTTCCCTGTTTGCAAAACTGACTTGCCCAGGATGTCGCGAGCGCCTGAATCGACGACGGCCCGAGATTTGGCTAAACTCTCCAACCTGGACCGCGCAGCCCGCTAACGATACTCAGGCTGAACGCGGTATCGATCGAAGCAGTTGGAAGTCCGAACGAGACGGGAAAATGGCAGACTCAAAAGTAAGATTCGGGATCCTTGGAACGGCAGGAATTGCACGCAAGAACTGGGCGGCGATGAAGCTGTCCGGTAGCGCTGCCGTTGCAGCAGTCGCTAGCCGCAGTACCGAGTCTGCGGAGCGATTCATCCGCGAATGCTCTTCCCAAGTTCCGCCAGACCAAGCCCCGGCCGCAATCGGCTCCTACGACGCTTTGCTTGAGCGCGACGACATTGATGCAGTTTATATCCCCCTGCCCACAGCACTGCGACACGAGTGGGTCATCAAGGCTGCAGAAGCTGGCAAGCACGTCATTGGGGAAAAGCCAGCGGCGCTCAATGCTGCGCAAGTAGACGAAATGCTTGCAGCTTGCAAAAGCAACTCAGTGCAGTACATGGACGGCGTGATGTTCATGCACAGCAAACGACCGCCTCTGGTGAAACATCAAATTGAAAGCGGAGAAATCGGAACTCTGCGGCGATTGACGTCCCAATTTTCGTTTGCGGGCGATGAAGAATTTCAAAAGTCGAACATTCGCGCCCACAGCGGGCTTGAACCGCACGGCTGCCTTGGCGATCTCGGCTGGTACTGCATCCGATACTTCATGCTGCTGATGAACGGCGAAATGCCCTTACAAGTTTCCGCACGAACGCTTTCAACCCTCAGAGCTGAGGGTAGCCCTGGCACCGTTCCAGGGCAATTCACCGCCGACCTGACATTTAGATCAGGAGTCACGGCCGCATTCTACTGTTCTTTTATTACCGAAAACCAGCAGTGGGTCCACGCCAGCGGTGATCAAGGCAATTTGAGAGTGGACGATTTCGTGCTGCCCTACCATCGACCAGAAGTCGCCTTTACGGTGACGAAGGATCGCTTTGACGTCGACAACTGCGAATTCCACATGGAAAACCATCAGACGCGACACAGTGTTCGCGAGTACGACTCCAACCACGCGACAGCCCAGGAAGCGAATTTGATTCGAAACTTCTGCAGCATCGTGCAAAGCGGTAGCATCGATCCGTCTTGGGCAAAATGGACGCTCGACACACAAAAAGTGCTCGACGCCTGCTTCAATTCATCGCAACAAGATGGCGCTCCCATCACGCTGCAGTAGGTCGTTCAAGGCTGTCACCTGACGCCATACGTCCAAGCGACTTGCATTAGAGCTCTTGGCGAGGAGCACTTGGGTACCAGGCTTCGATGGCATCACGAAGTTGCTTGACGACCTCGGGATGCTCCGCAGCAACATTCTGCTTCTCCCACGGATCATCTGACAGGTTGAACAACTCAGGACCACCCGCATCCCTGGGATGAGTTGTCTTGTAGCGGTTGACTTCCCCATCGTAAGACAACAACAGCTTCCAATCCCCCTCAATGCACCAGCGATAGAGCAACGTCTTCTTCGGATCGTTTACATCGGCGATGTCATGCGCGAAGCTTTCGCCAAATATCCGCTCGCGATCGATCTGCTCACCCGACTTGAGCTGCTCCAGCAGATTCAATCCTGGCAGGCCATCCGGCGACTTGGCTCCAGCAATGGCAGCAAGCGTGGGGTAGAGATCCAGGCTGGTTGCTAGTTCACTGCGCTCTCCCGCTTGAATCTCTCCCGGCCAAGAGTACAGAATGGGCGTACGAATACCGCCTTCGTAGGCCGTTTGCTTGGAACGTGGCGCATACTTGCCGCTGTTGGGATCTTGAATCCAACCGTTATCGGTCACGTAGACCACGACTGTGTTTTCGCGAACTCCCGCGTCATCAACGTGCTGAAGCAGTTGACCACAGGTTTCATCAAACCATTCACACATCGCGTAGTATTTCGCAACTGAGTCTGCCAAACCTGGGTTCTTGTATTTGCTCAAAATCCGCTGCGGTGGATTGTGCGGTGTGTGGGGCAGAAAGGGAGCATACCAAATAAAGAAGGGCTTCTCATCAGCAACCGCGCTATCGATAAACGCCTCAACTGGCTGCATCGTATCGCGGCCGATTTTCAAGCCGTCATCACCATGGCGTCCGCCGCGCTGAGGAAATCCGCGTGTCATACCGTCCGTAAAGCCGCCTCGCGAGAAATTGCCTTCCCACCACTTACCACTTTGATGACAAACATAACCTTGCTCCACGAGCAACTCGGGTAGCGTTTCAAACTGATCGATCTTGGCGATCAACTCAGCTCTCCGCTGGCTATACAACTCCGAATCCCGCTCTGCATACTTTGGCGACGGGTCATTGCCCGTTACACCATGCACAGAAGCGTAATGCCCGGTAATCATGGTCATCAGAGAGGGACGACAAAGCGCCGTAGGAACATAGCCTCGCCCAAACACCGCACTCTGGCTGGCCAATCGATCCAGATTCGGCGTTTGAATAACGTCGTGTCCCATGAAGCCATAATCGCCCCAGGCCTGATCATCCGAAATGATCATTACGATGTTTGGCTTTTCCGCCGCCGAACCCACACTCGAGCCGGCAGCAAGAATTCCAACAACAGCTAAAGCAGCAGAAACAACAATTCGGACCAGCATTCCATGAACTCCAGGGGCAGTGACTCTTTCGAAGGCTCCATTGTAGCCCAAAATCGAACGGCCACGATGCACGTATCTTGTCAAGCAGCTTAAGCGATATTGATTCGCCGCGTCGGCAGTTGGCAGAACATCAGCAGTTGGCAGTACAATCGTGTTTCGCCGCGACCGGTGATAAACGAAAAACTCTCGGAGACGCACGACTATGAAACTGGGACTGGTTGCAGATATTCACGAGTCCGTTGAGAACTTGCGTTGTGTACTCGGCCGAATGAATGACCAAGCGGTGGATAAAATTTTTTCTCTTGGCGACTTCTGCGAATCGGGGACTCGGCTTGAGGCAACTTGTGAACTCTTGTTAGATGCCGAGGTGCAGGGAGTTTGGGGCAACCATGACTATGGAATCTGCATGGATGCTCACAACGGCACGGCAGGCAACTATGGTTTCGCATCGGCTGAGTTCGCCAGCCGGCAGCAACCGTACATCTGGTGTGACGACTGTCTCTTGATGCATATCGAACCCTGGCTGGACCCACACAAGATCGACGACTTGTGGTTCTTCGATTCACAAATCTGTTCTGCGGCTCGTCGACAGCGGATATTCAGCCGAAAGGACTTTACGCTGGCAATCATGGGGCATTACCACAGGTGGTGGGCTGTGAGCGAAGAAGCTGACCTGAACTGGAGCGGAAAGGAACCTCTTGAACTGCCCGACGCAAGATGCCTGGCTGTCGTCAACGCATGTTGCGATGGATATTGGGCAACCTTCGATACAAAGACACGAGTACTCACGCCATTTTCCCTAGCTGACTGACGCCGGCGATACATACACGCCCGCATGGCTTTGCCTCTCTCAAAACAACGCACTGCTTCTAGAATAAAGGCTGGCTACTCCTTGTTCACGCGAACAAATGTTTGGGGGGAGTCTTCGTGTTTGGAGGCGTCGTATTTGTCGCCGTTCTTGATGTAAACTTCGCTTCTGGTGAAAGAGCTGTCTGAGTCGATTCGCATCGAGCAAACATGCTGATGGGATCGGGTTGGATCTTGAAGGTTGAAGCCGTCAAGAAACTTGAACTGGTGCATGCCGTCCTTGTCTATATCGGATAGTACGAGTCTCGGTGCATTGCCTTGAGGACAATAGTGAGTGAACGTGAGTCGATCGCCGTCCATTGTATAAACCGTCATCGAGCTCCTGGTCGGACTCATCTGCCACTTCTCGACAATTGCCGAACCGCCAGCGATGACTTCGAAAGTGACTTTCGTATCGCGAGCTGGTTGAGCAATTCGCCATTCGCCTTCAAATGCCTTCAGGCGTTCGAAGAGCAACCTGCCAGCTTGTTCGACTGCCGTGGCGTCAGTTTCTTGGGCAAAGCCAGGTGTGCAGCACGCGATCAACACAGTGGACGCGACCAGTTTCAGGTGCATTGCTGTTATCTTTGGGGCTAAATGGTTGAGCAAAAAAGGGGGCGGACGCGGGCGTTAGGCAGTTCTTAGAAGGTCGCCGCCGAAGCGTACGCCTGGACCTAGCCAACGGTACGAACGCAGCAGCCCCGGAGGTTCAGAGAAAAGCCTTGTTGGGCAGGATATGGCTCTTGGTAAGCTGAATCCTTGAGCAAGGCCAAGCGAATCTGACGTTCAGAACAATCAACTGGGCAGGTCCGTGCGGTTCACTGCCATGCGCAGGAAGAGGGCCGGATTACCGTCGCAACCGGCACGAGCGGTTGAATTCGGGGCGACTTGCGGTCCCCGCCCCCCACCTGTGGCGAAGGTTCGCCAACAAAGGTGCTAGATACTTTCAGATTGAACGCGGTCTTGCCCCTGATACGCGAATGATGAGTATGCCCACACCCCAAATGCGCCGTTGTGAGCAGGGTTTTTCCCTCGTTGAGCTGATTGTTGTCACACTCGTGATCAGCATTCTTGCTTCGGTAGCGATTGCGCGGCTCTCCTCGTCACTTTCTTCGCGTCGATTGCTGGCTGCTTCACGTCGGATTGCATCGGACCTGGCCTACGCGCGAACGACGGCCAAGGATCTGGGCAGGAGCGTGCAAGTCCAGTTCATTACTGGCGGTACAACGTACTCGATGCCGACGGTCCAAGATCCCAACGGTGGGCCGTCGTACTCGGTCGATTTGCAGCAAACACCTTACCCCGTCACAATTGCCTCGGCAGATTTCGGCGGTGATGCGACCGTTGTATTCGACCTCTACGGCTACGCTAATTCGGGCGGTACGATTTCATTGACTGAAGGCGTTCAGTCGTCGAGCATCGTACTGCACCCAATTTCCGGAATTGCGGAGGTCGCGCCGTGAGACGAACATGCTCATTAGAAAGTAGCCAAGGAGAAGTCCGCTCGCCTCACGAAAGTGGTCGGGCGTCCCGTCACCGACGAAGCGGGTTTTCGTTGATGGAGATGATTGTCGCGTCGACGTCGGCAACAATTTTGCTGGCCGGTTTGGCTAGCAGCATCTTTGTTGTTTCTCAAGCGTTTGACAACACCGACGCGGAAACCGCCGGAAGGCTGGACGCGAGCTTGGCGGCTAACGAGATCTTAACGGACTTGCGTTTCGCGACGACTTTCACGGAACGATCAACAACTGCGGTCACATTCGAAGTTCCCGATCGAGATGGCGACGGCGAGAATGAGACACTGCGTTACGCTTGGGACGGAACATCGGGCTCACCGCTGACTCGCGCCCTGAATGGCTCAACACCAGAAGCCATCCTCGAAGACGTATCATCGCTCAATCTAGAATACGTGACGCGGACGCTCAGCGGTCTAGAAGCTCCCATTGTCGTTGTTCCCGAAGTGAGCTACGCAGACTTCATTGCAACTCGGCAAACGCAATCAAACAACACCATCAAATTCAAGCCACCTGGCAGCTCGGCCGCTGGTGACCTGATGGTGCTGGCGATCGCTCTCGATGGGAAAGTCGCTTCGGACCTGAAGCAGCCGTTGCCTGGCTGGACACTTGTGGGGCTGGACGTTCAGGGAGAGAGTGTCGCACTTGGCGTCTGGTGGCGTATTGCCGACGGCAGTGAGCCAAAGGCAGGGTACAGTCTCCAAGTAGGATCTACAACGAAATATTTCACGAGCATAATGCGATTCACCGGGCATGATCCGGACCAACCAATCACCGCTGTAGAAACGCTGCGCGGCTCGTCGTTCTTGGCACAGGTGCCAGCAGCAGAAGTCGACACAAACAATTCAATGCTCTTGAGGATTGGCGCATTCCAAGGCGACTCGGTCAACCCTGATTCTCCCGGCGCCAGTGGCCACGAAATCATCACGGTTGATGAAGTAGGCGACTACTCGGCCGCTGCTGCTTACCAAGACAAAGCCCAAGTCGGAACGGCTGCTTCGACGTTCTTCGAGCTAGACAGTTTGCAATCCTATGTGACGGCGACCATTGTCATCCGACCTGACACGGAGGCTCCTTAGGCAATGCCGCACGCGAAATTTACCAGAAGACAACCAGCCAAAAATCCTCGCGCGGGATTGTCGTTGATCGAAGTTGTTGTGTCGACCGTCATCGTTGCTTTCATCATCACTGCATCTTTGCAAACGGTTGCGACTGCAATATCCGTCCGTGCACAAACCAGCGAACTGCAACTTGGCCCAGCGCTTGCTCAGGACTTGATGAGTGAAATACTGCAGCATCCGTATACCGACCCCGACACGCCCAACGGCAGTATAGGCACTGAAATCGGCGAAGGCGCAGCACGTAACCTTTTTGATGACATCGATGATTACGACGGCTGGTTCAGTACCCCTTCTCCCTCCGCGCGTGGTGGCAACGCACTACCTGGCACGAACGGCTGGGAGCGAAGCGTGAGTGTCTCATTCGTGGACCCAGCGACTCTGTCGCCAGCAGCCAGCGATCTGGGACTAAAGCGTATTGTCGTGACCGCAACGCCACCGAGCGGCAATGCAACGGTTATCGAAGCACTGCGTTCAACAACTGGCGCGAACGAGCGACGTCCGCATGCGGATCGAACAATCGTCAGTGGAGCAGTGCTTTCCATCGAGCTGACGACCGGCTCGACCGCCGAATATTCATCGTCCTTCAGCCGGAATCATGCAATCGATGAATAGCGCAGATAGTCACTCAATGCGCCGCACCAAAAGCGATCGCCGCCGCGGAGCACTCTACATAGCCGTTCTTGGAGCATCACTCATCGTTGCACTATTGTCGCTGAGTGTCATGCACGGCGTCCGCATCAATCTCAGACGCGCGACGTCCAAGCCTGAGCGTGTCAAGGCGTCGCTGATTGCCGATGCAGGTATCGAACACGCTCTTGCAACCATCAATGCCGACCCTAATTGGCGAACGAACTATCTGTCTGGGATTAGCTACCCAGCGTCGCCCTTGCCACTGAGCGGCGGCACCTTTACCTGGAAGTTAATCGATACCGACGGCAACCTTGCTGACAACACGGCCGACAGTGTCGTTGTCCAGGCTACTGCATTGCTGGGCCGAATTCACCACGTTGCCGAAGTGACTTTACAACCCACCGAGTCCGGGATCACAGCACTCGAGGCCGCCCTGCATTGCAATGACAATATCAATCTTGGACTCACTGCTGACATTACCACCAACGCCTTGGTCAGCTCCAATGCCAACATTGCCGCCTTGGTTGGCAGCATCAACGGTAACGCTGAAGCAGCAGGAGCCATCTCCGGATTCGTCACCGGTTCGCAGACCTCCGGCATCACGCCGCGCCAAATGCCCGACAGCACCGTCTTCGACTACTATCTGAAGATGGGGACCGAGATCGACTTGGCCCCCTTAGCCCACAACGATCACTTTGAATTGGCGGAATGCGTTCTCAGCCCGAACAGCAATCCTTGGGGCCCGACCAATCCTGAAGGCATCTACTTCATTGACTGCGCGAGCGAAGAAATCAGGGTCAAGAAACTACGGGTGTTTGGGACTCTGGTGCTGCTGAATCCCGGCCCCGATTCACGCATTGAACAAGAAGTTCTCTTCGAGCCCGCGATTACGAATTTCCCATCGCTGCTGGTCGACGGATCGATGGAATTTAAGTTCGACTCCGGCAAGAAGCTGAACGAAACTGGCGTCAACTTCAATCCACCAGGGACACCCTACGAAGGTGAAGAAGATACGCAGGTGAACGACGAATATCCCTGCATCGTACGTGGACTTGTTTATGTATCCGGGCAGATGAATTTCGTGGCTGATACGCTCGAATCCGACTTCGAAGGCGTCGTCATATGCGGTTCTATCGCCGCCAGCTCGGACAGCTCGTTCGACTACCAGTCCTGGTACATGCAATACCCTCCACCAGGATTCGCTGCTGGCAGTCAAATGCAGATCATCCCCGGCTCCTGGCGCCGCGCCCCTTCACCGTAAACCAGGAATCCCCACGTTCGAACAACCCTCTGAGAAGCATTGCGTCAGCGGGAAAACGGGGCTTGGGAGGGGCACTTCTTGGGTTTCGCGAGAGCGGAGGACTAGGTAGAATTTCGCTCAGGCGTTTCCGTGAACGAAACGTGCGGGCCAGTAGCTCAGTTGGTTAGAGCAGGGGACTCATAATCCCTTTGTCGCGGGTTCAAGTCCTGCCTGGCCTATTTCTTGAACGGTTTCTTCCATCCATCCTGGGCACGCTCCTCTTTTTTGCTTAGCAGTGCTTCCCGCAAGAAAACTGCCCCGTCGCCCGAGTATCGCAATCATCAAGGGGATGGTCTGGACAAGCCCGCAAATGAGAACGAGTGCGTGGTTTAGTACCTTGAAAAACGGAGCATCGTCGTAGAGCCCCGGAACAACATCGACAAACCCGAGTAGCACGATAGCTGAAACGCAAACAACACCGAAGAACACAAAACAGAATGCTGGCTTCAATGGCCACCGATAGCCTCGCAAGCCGAGTATCGAAAAGGCCACTACTGGTAAGCAATTGCCAACGACAAGTCCAAGGCTGGAAAGGATGGCGTACGACCGGTTACTACCTGGAAAACTCTGACCAAGCATCAACCCCATTCCAGCAGCCATCCATCCGATCATGATTATGTTCGTTGCCAAAACGATCCACCAAGCCTCCACGATTCGCTTTTCGGATCGGCCCCAGTGTCGGAATCGATCGGCCATCCCGATCGGCGTGGCAACAATAGCGCGTTGGCTTGCGAAAGCGCGCAAGTCTTCCGCCAATTCTTTGGCCGTCGCGTAGCGGTTACCCGGGGAGGTGGCCATACACCGGGTCAAAATAGTACCCAGGTCGCGAGGCAAACATTTTGCCGCATCGGTGAGTTGGTGTATTGGCTGCTGCGTGACGGTCGCCAAAATCTCGACATAGCTCTGGCCGTCTCTTGGGGAATCCAGGCCCAGGAGCTCGGCTAGGATCGAACCAATGGCAAATATATCGCTTTGCTCACCGATTTCCCTCCTTTCATTCGTCAGTTGCTCCGGTGCCATGTATAGCGGAGTCCCCACCATTAGCGTCGTGTTTGTCTTAGTTGCGCGATCGTCATCCAACACGCGCGATATGCCAAAATCGGTAACCCGTGGCTGCAACACCTCCAAAGCCAGGGCTTGAGTGTCACCTTCATGTGCGTCAACAAGACCGGGCGCGGCTCCCGACTTGGACAACAGAATATTGGCGGGTTTAAGATCAAGATGAACGACGCCGCGGGCATGCATGTAGCTAATCGCATCAGCGATACGGGCGACAAATTCGGCTACAACCCGCTGGTCTTGAGGCCCACGCTGACCTGCAAGCCAACAAGCAAGATCGCCAAGCTCACACCATTCGGACGCGATGTAGACCATCGGGCCAACGTTACCCACTTCGAGTAAGCTGACCAGTCCTTGATGCCGGAGTTGAGCCGCCAAACGCGCCTCATTGAGTAGTTTTGTGAATGTAACGTCACTTGCTGTTCCATCCAACCGTGGAAGCTTTAGAGCAACAAGGCGATCGAGTGACACATCTCGCGCGAGGAACACGGTTCCCATCCCACCGCTTCCGAGCGTTCGAACCAGTTGGAATTTGCCAATCTTACGTCTTGCAAGAACACTGAATTCATCCAGAGAGCCATCATTCTCGGCATGTCTTGCCGGGCTGAAGTCAGATTCGAACAGCCGGTCGCCTTCTTCAGCGAACGAAATCAGATCCAACAGCATGTTGCACCGACGGGTGTTTGCACCACAGACTTGCCTCAAGTACGCTGCGCGGCTATCGCTATCAGACAGAAGCAACGCACCCTGCAAGGCAAGTTCGTCGTCCTCTGTCATCGCCTGCTTCTCAGTCATGGCAGCTCCCCATGGACCTTGGCGTTGGATTAGAATGCGTGGCTAATCTTCGAGTAGTGGCACGAGCTGCAATTTAGCAACCGACCAATAGCGCTTCGCAGTAGCACGTGAAACACCAATTGCCACGGCGGCGGCGTCCAGCGAGAGCCCGGCAAAGATTCGCAGCTCTACCAATTTGGCCTTAACCGGCTCACGGTCTGCATAGTGTTCGAGAGCGTCGTGTATTGCCAGCGTCTGCTCGGGGCACGTTCCTGTGACCAGCTCAAGCCCTTCCAACGGCTCGCGCGACCATGCACCGCCGCGCTTGGACGTTTGCCGAGCGCGAGCGTGATCCACTAAGATGCGACGCATTGTCAGCGAAGCAGCATTCAGGAAATGCGCTTCACTTTGCCAGTCCATATCGCTCTCGCAGAGTCTGATGTAGGCATCGTGCACCAGAGCGGTTGTCTGGCAGCTTGGACGCGCCTCATGTTGAAGATGAACATGGGCACGCAACTTGAGAGATTCATACAACGACAGTAAGAAACCGTCAGTGGATGAACCGCGGGTGGGCGTAGTTGCAAATTGCATTAAATTCGATCCGATCACTCGAAATACGCGGCTCGGGCGTTGCCGGTAGCTCAGCCATGCTGAACTCTTCTCGTGCCGAGAGCATGAGTTTAGTCAACTCTGGTGTCGCAAACAAGCACTTGCGACGGACTTCAGGATAAGTGTTTTCTACTGAAAAAGCTCTTCGTCAGAGTAGATCGTTGAATTTCCTGGAAAATTCTGAGCCCTAACCCACCTGGTTCTCGCAGTAGATTTGTAGCGAAAACGTGCATTTAGACTGCGCTCGCCCACGATATCTTCAAAGAAAGCTCATCATGTTCGCCCGAAATCTGCTTCTTCGACTCTGCACCTTAGCCCTTATGTTGCTTGGCCTAGCGCCTCAGAGCAGAGCCGCTCTAGTTGACGGAACCCTGGAATTTGCTGCCCAAGCGGACCAAAGTATCATCATCACTGACAACTCGCCACTGACCGGCACACCATTCGACATCCCAGCGGGAACGATATTTCCGTTGAGTGCGCGTGGCAGCATCTCGCTTGGCTGGGAAGCAGACGCTGATGGTGATGCCAGCGTTGCCGTGACATCCTTCTCCGCGGAGTTCTTCGAGCTTCATCAAGCTCTTGGACCTTATTCGCTGAGTGCGATTGGGAACGGTCCAGGTGCCGGATTTACGGGACGATTGGACAATGTCGAGGAGACCGGCGGCATCTTGATCAGCGCAGATTGGACGTTGAGCACGACATTTTCGCTGACATTCACTGGAGTGCCCGGCCAACCGACGATCTACACAAAGGACCAAGCAACGTTTACCGGAAAAGTTCGCGGTGGTAACGCGATTATTGGTGAAGTATTCACATCCTCGGGACTGGTTGATGGTTATCTTTCATTAGGAAACCCCGCTACGGATCCGCTTGCCGCGAGAAGCTTCAACCGAACCGTTACCGCCGTACCAGAACCCAGCTCGCTTTCCATGCTAGCCGTCGCATCACTGGTAGGCGTTGGGTATCGACGACGCCGTCGCTTGCCAAGCTGAGTCTGGTTTGGTTCTAGCGGAGTAGCTTCGGCCAGAGTGAATCGCTGATGAGTAGGCCCGCAGGAGTCAGTTTGATGCGACTGCCGAAGCGACAAAGCATCCCTGCATCAACATAACGTTGCAAATAGGGCTCAAAGACTGCTTCTGCGGGTGAGCCCCACCAGCGTGTCAGTTCGCCTAGATCAACGCCATCGATCTGACGAAGGCCAAAGACAAGTCGTTCGCGAAGTTGCTGTTCCGGTGTAACCAAATCGCACTCTGCAATCGGCGATCGGCCGTCCAATAACCGGCGGATGTAGGACGTTGTGCTGCGATGGTTCACACTGCGCTGCATCAATGGCAACTGCCGGTCTCCTAGCTCGCCGGTCGGTAGAAAATCGGCCGCGCCAGGACCAAATGCATGCCAAGGCAAACCACTCCAGTACACTTGATTGTGTTTGCACCGATGCGATGGCCGCGCGAAACTGGATATCTCGTAGTGTTCGAAGCCTTGGTCGCTAAGTAGCGTTATGGCTGCTTCGTACATATCGGCTTGTCGATCGTCGTCCACTTCGTTGAGCAGGCCTTTCTGCATGCGGCCGTAGAATGCTGAGCCGCGCTCGATCGTCAAGCCGTATGTGGAAGCGTGCGTAATCGGGTACTGAATCGCACCTTGCAGATCTGCTTTCCACTGACGAACCGTTTCGCCTGGGCTAGCAAAGATCAGGTCCAACGAGACTTCGCTGAAATGCGAACACGTAATCTCAAGAGCTGTGTGCAATTCTTTGGGGCTATGATCCCGCTCGAGCATTCGAAGCTTGGCGGACTGAAAACTCTGCCCGCCAAGGGAAACGCGATTTACGCCATACTGCTTTAGTAGCTTCAGGCGACTGGTTTCGCAGTCGAGCGGATTTGCCTCTGTCGAGAACTCAGCTTCGCTACTGATGGGAAACGCTGTGGTTACGATAGTGAGCAGCCGCTCTAGTTGGGCGCCGTGGAGGTAGGTTGGCGTGCCACCGCCCAAAAAGACAGTTTCAATCTCGCCGGTCCAGCCCAGCTCTAATGATCGTCCGGCGGCTTGTTCCACCTCAGTTTCAAGGGCATCGAGGTAGCTGTCCACCAGATCGTCGCGGCCAGTCACCAATGTAAAATTGCAGTAGCCGCACCTTCGCCCGCAAAATGGCACGTGAACGTAGATCGAGCGGGGTATTGGCTGCATCGTAAACGCTTACATCGAATGGGCTTGGGCCAAAACGCTTGAATCACGGCGAGAAGCCGCCATTGGGGGCTCGGTCGCACCAACGATACACGGGTAGTAGCGAATCGAGGTTTTCTGTTGATAATTGGCCCAACCGCGAACGGCTTTTCGGAGCACAGCAAGCTAGCGGCCTTACGAGCACTCTGTGCTGCAGTCAGAGAATCACGACGGAACAAATTACAGATGAGCCCAACGACGTACAAGGACAGCGGTGTCGATCTTGAAGTTTATCAAGAGTCGATGAAACGCTTGCCGGCGCTGATGCACCGCACGTTTAGCCCTCGGGTGATGAAGAACGACGGCGGTTTCGCGGGCCTCTTTCAGCTAGATTTCAACTGCGCGCTCTTTAGTCGCAAGTACGAAGAGCCCATTTTGGTTTCGGGGACTGACGGCGTTGGCACCAAATTGAAAGTCGCGCAGATGGTTGGGCGGCACAACACGGTCGGTATCGACTTGGTGGCCATGTGCGTGAACGACATTCTGTGCTGCGGAGCAGAGCCGCTGTTCTTCTTGGATTACATTGCGATGAGCCGAGACAACCCGCCGTTGCTCGAGCAGATTGTTGACGGGATCAGCCGTGGCTGCGTCGATGCAGACAGTTCTCTGCTGGGCGGTGAAACGGCCATCATGCCGGACCTATATCAAGGCGACGACTATGACTTGGCGGGATTCTGCGTGGGCGTCGCAGAGAAAAAGCACCTGATTTCTGGCAAGCAAATTGCGCCGGAGGATGTCGTCATAGGAGTGCAGTCCAATGGCTTTCATTCCAACGGATACAGCCTTGTCCGCAAAGTAGTATTTGAGAAAGCGGGCATTGACCCAGGAGATCACATTGATGCACTTGGAGAAACGGCCGGTGAAGCACTTTTGCGGCCGACCATTATCTACGCCCGCTTGGTTCGAAAGATCCTCAACCACTACAAAGTCAAGAATATCGTGCACGGCATTGCCCACATCACCGGTGGTGGCCTGCTCGAAAACACTGAACGCATTCTTCCATCGAACGTTGATCTTGTTTTTGATCGTGGTTCGTGGGATGTTCCTGCCGTTTTCCCTTGGGTTCAAGAACTCGGGCAAATCGACGAAGGCGAAATGGAAAAGGTCTTCAACATGGGGATGGGGCTCGCCTTGGTGGTAAGTCCTTACTACGCCAAGACGGTCATCGAAATGGTAGAAGAAAGCGGGCTCAAGTGCTCCGTTGTCGGCACAGCTCAATCCGGCTCAGGCGTGAGCCGTTGGAAATAGCCCTACGCGCGGCTCAAGTTTGCCCCCGCCCCGGCGGCATTCCGCCGATCTCTTCCGCTTCGCGGCGGATGCTGTCTCTCCCGCTTCGCGGCGGATGCTGTGGGATCTGTGACCAGATCCACTACGAGAATTGGAGGATCTGTGACCAGATCCACACGAAAGGGGGCGGGTTCGACTTAGGGTGCTTCATTTTCGGGATAGACCCAAAGCTCGCCTTTTTCCGTATTGAACCGGTAAACGGCACCTTCTGGCAATTCGGGAAGCTGTAACCGATTCGCTTCGACGATCTTCGTCATGAATTCGTCGTGAGACTTGGGCATTCGGCCCTCACTGGCTTTGAAAAACTGCAGCGCCTGTGGAATCTGAATTTCTAGCACAGCTTTTTGCTTGAAGTTGATCAAAGCGGCGGCTGGGCCAGAGATGATCTTCTGAGCGTCAGAATGTTGATTGAGCTTCTGCCCTTGCTTGCCAACGCCGGCCACAGCCTTTTGCGCAAGAATGTCATTGGCAGGTTGCGTTTGAGCATCTTCAACAGCAGCGCCTTGTTCGGCCTGCTCAGCGCAGCCAACGATAAAGCCAATCGATAGCAACACGATGAGGATAATTGTGCGATACATTGTTTTTCCGCTTGAGTGGTAGGGTATTAGCGCAAGAAAGTGTCAGCCGTGAACTGAGTTCCGGCTTCAAGTTTGGAGGCAACTTCGCCTGCGTCGAGTGCCCAGGCAGGGTGGATTTCAATCTCCACGTCTTCTTCAATTTTTGCACCGGCATCGGTCAGCCATCGACGATGCAGCGAAAGCAGGGCGTCTTGAGTATCGCTAGGTGTGTCGACAGGTCCGCCATCGGCATTTTTCACCGGCGCAAAGACTTCTGCTGGATCTCCCTCCACGACGATCGCATTCTTCGCGAGTGGCAGAAGGTCAAACACAAAGCGTTCAAACTTGATCGCATTCGGATCGTCAGGTTGAACTACGTTGCCTTGTTCGTCGATATAGGGGACCTTCTTGTGCGCGCGGTGGAAGGGGAGACCCTCCGCATCATCGACGACAGACTGCAAGAAGGTACGATCAAACACATGAATCGCAATATTGCCAGCCCAAAATTTGAGTGAACCATCGTCGTTGGTTTGCTCTGCGACCTCAGGGGGCAAATCGCTGTATTCGATGATCTGTGTTTTTCCGTCGATGGTAACCACGTTGCCTACTTTTTCGGTTGCAAATCGTTTCTTGACAACCTGTGTTGTCATTTGGCTGGACGCTAGCAGGTGGTAACCGAGGAGAGCAGGTTCGCAGATTTGAGCCATTGGATTGTCGACTTGGGCGTAGTAAAACAAGTCGATGCCGCGCGATTCGGCGTCCTCCAAGCAGCCATGCTTGGCCATTGCAGCCACAAGTCCTCCGTGACCATCTGGACTGATCGAGATCTCATGCTTGGACTTCAGCAGCACCTTCCCCGATGCGTCATCGACGGCTGGCATGGTTCCTTGACAGAAGATATTGAGAAGGTGCTCCGGGAGATCGCAGTTGTTATTCGCTGCAAAATAGGCTCGCGTTTCATGATCGGTCGCGGGGCTAGTCATAATGTAGAGAGGAATTTCGACATCGTAGCGCCGCATGACCGCTAGCAATTGATCGCAGTGCATTTGAAAGAGCGTTCTTTCGCTGAGCGGGCCGATCGGGAACATGCCCTTGGGTTTGTCAAAGCCCAGGCGGGTACCCTGGCCGCCCGCGACAAGAATCATCCCAACTTTTCCAGCGGCGAGCGCTTCACGACCCGCCTTTGCAGCTTGTTCAGCCGTGATCGTTGGATTTGCGTCGAGCAGTTTGAATGCGGTCGGTGGCCCAGCATTCTTGGCGAGCTGGGCCCAATCGACGGCTTTCTCGCTACCGCTGGTCAGTTTCTTCAGTTGTTCAAAATCGATCTCGGCGACTTGATCGAACAAGGATTGACGGGCATCTTCGGACAGTTGCTCAGCGAATGCCAGAAGATGCTCTTGGCCGTAACGTTGCAGGTTTTCCTGGACAGATGCCATTGCTATGCTTTCGACGTTGGCTAGGGTAAAATTGCGAGCTCGGATGCGTCCCAGAAGCCTAGTTTATTCGTTTGAAGAACAATTCACGACCCATGACGGTAACCGCCTCACTTATTCAGCGACTGCATCGAATCAATCGACAGAAGGCCGACTTGCACTCTCAACTCGAGCGAGGCCCGAAAGCGGTAGCTGCTGCGGGGGTCAAGCTAAAGTCCGCCGAAGACCAGCTTCAGGCAGTGCGTGACGGACTGAAACGCTCCAAAGTCGAAGCTGATAGTAAGCAGTTGCAGATGAAAGAGCGCGAGAACAAGATCGTCGAACTCAACGGCAAGCTGAATGCAGCCAAAGAGAATCGGGAATATCAAGCTCTCAAAGACCAAATCGCAGCCGATACGCAAGCCAACGTCGTCCTCTCGGATGAAATCCTCGAGATTCTCGAGTCGATTGACCAGCAAGAATTGGACGTGAAGGCTTCGCAGGAGAACCTGGCGCAGGTGGCCAAGGAAGTTGAAGAGGTGACTCAACGGATTGCCGACAAGCGGGTCAAATTGGAATCTGACCTCGAGCGAGTCGAGGGAGAGCTGGCGGAAACCGAAAAGGAGCTCTCAGGAGACTTTCTTCGCGAGTACAAGCGAATGGTCGGAGCCAAAGGCGAGGACGGCATGGCTGAACTCGAAGGCAAATCGTGCGGGGGCTGCTACCAGAGTTTGACCCCGCAGTTATTGGATAGGACCAAAATTGGGCAGCCAATCATCTGCCCTGCGTGCGGCAGATTGTTGTACCTACCAAGTTAGTTTTGAAGCTTTATCGAACCGCAACGCGTTCTAAGTTAAGTAACCGCCTGCGTAGGAGATGCGTCAATGGCAGCCGAGGACAGGCAG
>CAYPLE010000006.1:66590-68503 GCA_964411445.1 uncultured Pirellulaceae bacterium | reverse complement strand
CGGGCAGACAGACGACAGGCAGCTTCGAATGGATGCGGGCAAGGACGCGATCGACGGACCCCACTCGCGAACGATATCTGGGCGAGGCTGGCAGTTGCCGTTGTTCGACCTTGGCGAAATTCGCAAACTTTGCAACGACTTTCAGATTCATCCAATCGTTGCACAATTGTTACTGCGACGTGAAATTACCGAGCCCGATAGTATCAATCGGTTCCTGCAAGCGAAACTGACCGATTTGCGTGCTCCAGAGCTGTTGCCCGGTTTGGAACAAGCCGCCGACAAACTGTGGGATGCCATTCAGTCGCGCGAGAGCATCGTAGTCTACGGTGACTATGATGCAGATGGAATGACAGCCACTGCAATCCTTTATCGGTGCTTGTCATTGCTCGGTGCCCAGGTCACGTACCATCTGCCCAACCGGATGGAAGAAGGTTATGGCCTACACGTTGGTTCGATCGAGAAACTGGCGGCCCGAGGCAAAAAGGTCATCATCACTGTCGACTGCGGCATTGCCAGTCTCGAGCCTGCAAAGCGAGCAAAAGAGCTGGGACTGACACTCATTATCACCGATCACCACCGATTCGGTGACACTTTGCCCGAGGCAGATGCAATTGTGCACCCGGCTCTTCCCGGGACAGATTATCCGTTTGTGGGGCTATGTGGAGCGGGGGTGGCTTTCAAGCTGGCATGGTGCCTTTGTCAGCGAGCGAGTGGCTCAACTCGCGTCGGCGAGCACTTGCGTGAGTACTTATTGCAAGCGATCGGGCTTGCCGCCATCGGAACGGTGGCAGATGTCGTTCCGCTGTTGGATGAGAATCGAGTGATTGTTCGCAACGGCTTGAAGACGCTCAAAACGCACGCGCCGATCGGACTGCGCAAACTAATGCAGCTAAACAAGATCGACACCAAGGCCGCGTTTGAGTCAGAGGACATAGGTTTTACGATGGCCCCAAAACTCAATGCGGCCGGTCGACTGGGGCAGGCGCAATTGGGTGTAGAGCTGCTGGTGACCGAAGATGAAGAGCGGGCCGAGGCGATTGCCAACTATATTCAAGAGCTCAATGGGAATCGCCAGAAGCTTGAGCGGAGCATCACGATCTCAGCAGGCAAACAGCTCAAGGAGATTCATGACGTCGATACCGATCCTGCGTTTGTACTAGCGTCGCCGAGTTGGCATCCCGGTGTGATCGGTATTGTCGCGGGCAAACTGGCGGAAAAATACCACCGTCCGGTCGTGCTCATTGCGATGGACAAGCAAGGTAAAGCTGGCAGTGGTTCGGCGAGGAGCCCCAACGGAGTCAATTTGCACGAAGCGCTTTTGCAATGTAGCGACCTGCTTGTTTCTGGCGGCGGCCATGCGGCGGCTGCGGGATTGCGCGTCGAGGAAGAAAATATTGCCGCGTTTCGCTCCGCGTTCCTGGAATCTGTTGCGGAGCAGTCACTCGATGCGGAGACGCTCAACGATTTGCAGTTGGATGCGGAGGCCACCTTGGACCAATTGGATCTTGCGATGGTTAGCCAAGTCGATCGGCTGGGACCATTTGGTGCCGAAAATCCACGCCCTGCCTTTTTCGCGTGCGGCGTTGAAATCGCAGACGAGGCCAAACCGCTGGGCGCCTCGGGACAGCACTTGAGTGTACGTTTGTCGCAACGCGGCAAGCAGATTCGAGCGGTCCATTTTGGTGGTGCGGAAACCTGGTTGCCAGCCCTTGAGGCGGTCGAGGGGACGATCGACATCGCGTTTCGTCCCGTCATCAATGAGTTCCGCGGATTCCGAAGTGTCGAAATGCACCTAGTTGATTGGCGCCCCTCCGAGGAAAACACGCGGACACGAGACACAGAACCTGCGTCCAGCCGATCGTTCGACTAACTCTGAGACGACTCCAAGTCCCTGTGAAGAAGTCCCTGTGAAG
>CAYPLE010000006.1:46219-66490 GCA_964411445.1 uncultured Pirellulaceae bacterium | reverse complement strand
TCGTTCGACTAACTCTGAGACGACTCCAAGTCCCTGTGAAGAAGTCCCTGTGAAGGAGCAGTTTAGAGTACTTTTCGCGTAAGTTTTCGAAGGCCGAATCGTGCTGGACAACTTCTTCGTTCAATCGGAACCTCCCACTGCTAGGCGGTCAGCGAAGGGCTATTGGGGCGTTGATACTGCGTGTTGATGAGGCGCTAGGGTAACTCAGAAGTTCAACTTCCAAGGCCGTCGCCGAACGACTTGCGTCAATCGACGGCCTTGGAATTGGAAGGCCATCGTACAGTATCGTACTTTGAATAAATGAGTGGCCTGGATGAGGCGCGGGCGAAATTGATTGTCCTCGGCTAACGAGTATAATGACGGTCCCTCCTACGAATCCCTCCCGCCTGCAAGTGCCTGGCTTTTGTTTGGATTGCGCCAAACGAAACCATTTCGCGTCACTGGAGTTGAATGATCCACCCTTCAGTTGTGCTTATCCGAATGGGCTGATGGACGTCATCTCCCTACCGCTACTAGATGTGGTCGCCCTTTCGGTGGATACTTACGGCAGGTTAGGCGCCGTCGATTCGCACGCTTGGATTCTGCTTCGCGATTTCTGGATGAATTCTCGAGCTGGAACCGCTAAGAAGAATCGAGGGTTGGTCTGATGAATTGTGTTCGACTCGCTCCTACCTTTGAATGCATTTAGTCCCAAGGCAACAAATCAATGAAACAGATGCTCCTTGATCGTCGTTGGATGCAACGCAGCACGCGATTCACATCGCTCGTGCTCCTAACCATGCTTGCCCCGTTGGCAATCGCGGCCGAGCCAGCGGACTGGTACCACTGGCGCGGGCCTGAGGCGAATGGCATTAGTCGGGACAAAGGCCTGCCGACGAATTGGTCACCGAAGGGCGAAAATGTTATCTGGGAAAACGAGGACTACGGGACTCGTTGTACGCCGATCATCATGAATGGTCGCTTGTACGTAGTGAATCGATACAAACCGGATACGAGCGAAGAAGGCGAGCAACTGCTGTGCATCGACGCCGAAACCGGCGAGCTAATTTGGTCGAAGTCGCACAACGTGTTTCTTTCCGATGCTCCCGCCGAACGAGTTGGTTGGTCGAGTGTGATTGGCGATCCGGAAACGGGACGCGTTTTCTGGCTTGGTCTCGGTTGTGAATTCCTTTGTCTCGAGGGAGAGACCGGAGACGTCGTTTGGGAACACGCACTGAGCGAAGAATACGGAATGCTCAGCACCTACGGTGGACGGACAAACTTCCCAATTGTCTTTGAGGACTTCGTCATCATTAGCGGAGTCATGACGCAATGGGGCGACAACGCCGTCCCGGCGCACCGATTCATTGGCTTCGACAAGAACTCCGGTGCGGCAATCTGGTATAGCAGCACGACGCCCAAGCCGAAGGACACGACCTACAGCACGCCTTTCTTAACAAACTTTGACGGCCAAGCGGCAATTGTATTCGGTGCAGGCGATGGAAAAGTCCACGCCATGCAGCCGCGAACCGGGAAGATCATTTGGAGCTACTTGGCATCCAACCGAGGAATCTTTACTTCACCAACCGTTGTCGACGGAATCGTCTACTGTGGATTCCACGAGCAGAGTGCAGCCGACACGCGGATTCGTGGTGGCCTGTTTGCCTTTGATGGACGCGCAACTGGAACGATTACAGACGAAGATTTGATTTGGAAGATCGAGGGCGAAGAGATCGAGAAGGGTCAGCCAGTTGTGGTCGACGGTCGCCTTTACATTATCGACATCAAGGGTCAGTTCATGGTCGTTGATGCTAAGACGGGTGAAGAAATCTTCGCGCGGAAGGTCGGCCGTAAACCGGGCTATGTGCTCTACGGTGACGGACACGTTTACTGCTGCGAAGGAGCTGGGAACTTCTGGGTGTTTAAGCCAACGGAAGACGGCGTCGAGGAAGTTGCTCGAGTTCGGTTGAATGGCGACGAAATCATCGCAAGCCCCATTTTCTATCACGGCCGAATGTACCTCACGACCGCGTCGAAGATCTACTGCATTGGCGATGCAAACGCAGAAATCGACGCTGAACCATTGCCAGAGGCTGCTGCTGAAACTCCCATTGAAGAAGACACCAAAGTGGCTTGGCTGCAGGTTGCTCCTGTCGAAGCCATGCTTGCACCGGGGCAGTCGACGCCATACCAAGTGCGTGCCTACAACGCGAACGGTCAGTTCCTCAAGCTCGTCGATGATGCTGAATTCGTCGTTGATGGTGGCGGAACAATGGCGACCGACGGAACTTACACCGCTCCAGAAGGCACTGAGCACTTGGCCGTTTCGATTACGGCAAAGGCTGAGGGCGTCGAAGGGGCAGCTCGTGTTCGAGTTCTGCCAACGCTCCCATGGTCCTTCAACTTTGACAATGGAGAAGTGCCAGTCACTTGGATCGGTGCGCGCTACCGCCATCAGCCAAAGGAAGTTCTTGGAGAGAAAGTCCTTTGCAAGATCAGCACCATCCCACTCGGAACTCGAAGCCAAAGCTGGATGGGCTGGACGACGCTTCACGATTACACCATCGAAGCAGACGTCTACTCTACGGTGAACGAAGCCACTGGCAACAAAGCCGACATGGGCCTCATCAACCAGCGATACACGCTGGACATGATGAACAAAGGTGACGGACAATTGCAAATTCGGTCTTGGACGCCACGGACCGAGCAACGCTTTAGTGCAACCATCGAATTCCCTTGGGAAGGCAACACTTGGTACCGCATGAAATTCCGAAGTGAAAATGTTGACGGAACAGCAGTCCTGCGTGGCAAGGTATGGAAGCGCGGCGAGGAAGAACCTGCCGATTGGCAAATCGAAGCGACCGACGCTGTACCAAACACGACCGGAAGCCCCGGCATGTTCGGCAAGAGCGACTTGGCCGAGTTCTACATTGACAACGTAACCGTTTACGAAAACGAATAAGAGGCTACCCATTCATGTTACAACACCTGTTGAAGAAGTCATTGCTGTGCTTCGGGGTTGCCATCGCGGCAGCGCCCACGGCGCTAGCTGAAGATTACGACGCGATCAGCGAAGTCAAGAAACGAATCGCTACATTGGAAGTTGGTAAAACCGACTGGCCACAATGGGCTGGTTCTCAACTGCGCAATAACGTCACCGACCAGCCCAACGTCCCAACCGATTGGGATGTTACCACGGGGAAAAACGTGCGTTGGTCGATGCCACTGGGCAGCGAAACCTACGGGAACCCCGTCATCGCAAACGGCCAAGTTTACGTCGGAACCAACAATGGTGCCGGGTACCTAGAACGTTATCCAGCAACAACCGACTTGGGCGTGCTGCTGTGCTTCAATGAAAAAGATGGCACATTCCTGTGGCAACATTCGAACGAAAAACTCCCGCAAGGTCGCGTTCATGACTGGCCGCAGCAAGGCATCTGCGCTGCTCCGTTGGTTGATGGCGAACGACTCTGGTACGTATCCAGCCGTGGTGAAGTGGTTTGCCTAGACACGCAAGGCTTCCACGACGGTGAGAATGATGGCACCAAAGACGAGCCAAATGAAAACAAGAACGAAGCCGATGTCATCTGGGCCTACAACATGATGCAAGAGCTCGACGTTCGGCAGCACAACATGTGCAGTTGCTCAGTCACTTGCGCTGGCAACCTTTTGTTTGTCAATACATCCAACGGCGTTGACGAAGGCCATATCAATCTGCCTGCAGAAGACGCGCCGAGCTTCATTTGCTTGGATCGGGATACTGGCAAGTTGCTTTGGGCAGACAACACACCCGGGAAGAACGTCCTACACGGTCAGTGGTCTAGCCCAACCTACGCTGAACTTGGCGGCCAAGCTCAAGTGTTGTTCGGCGGCGGAGATGGATGGCTCTACAGCTATGACCCTGCTGGCGAAAACGGTAAAGGCAAACTGCTCTGGAAATTCGACTGCAACCCCAAGGACTCATTCTACGAGCTCGGTGCAGGAGCAACTCGCAACCACATCATCGCCACCCCAGTTGTTTATGACGGACTGGTTTACGTTGGCGTTGGTGAAGACCCTGAGCACGGCGAGGGTTCTGGCCACCTTTGGTGCATCGACCCAACCAAGCGAGGCGATGTGAGCCCGACACTGGTTTACAACGCCAAGGACCCCGAAACACCAATCGATCACAAACGATTGCAAGCTTTGGTTCCTAAGGACGGTGACTTCGAACGGGACAATCCGAATTCGGCTGCCATTTGGCACTACATTGGCAGCAACCCTGAAGATTTCGAAACGACGATGCACCGAACATGCGGTACGGTCGCTATCAAGGACAACCTGTTGTTCGTCTCTGACTTCAGCGGTGTTTTCCACTGCCTGGATGCGAAGACGGGCAAAGCTCACTGGACATATGACATGTTCAGTGCTTCATGGGCATCGCCGCTGATCGTCGAAGATCGCGTTTACATCAGTGACGAAGACGGCTACATCCGCATTTTCAATTTGTCCAGCGAGCCTCAAGAGCCACTGGCGGAGATTAGCATGGAAAGCGCTGTCTATACGACGCCTGTAGTTGCCAACAGTTCGTTGTACATCTCCAATCGAAATCGCATCTATGCGATTGAAGAAGGTGCACAAAGCGAAGTGGAAGAATAGGCAAGACCCGCATCGTCTCACTGCCGCTACTTAAAAAAGGCCCTTGGGAAACCAGGGGCCTTTTTTATTGCTTGAACGACGGAGCTTAGTTAGGCAATATGCCGAGCGCCGAATTTGCCCGCGAGAGCGTTTCAATCCGCAGTCCGGGATTTTTTGGGTAACAAGCTAAGCATCCGTGCAACTCGCACTAAGCTGCCCGCCGTAGCTGTTCAGGTGTGTGGGCAACAACCAAGGAATCGGTTAACTGAGTCAGCGCATCGCCGGCTCGATAGTGAAAACCAACCTCGACGCGGTCGTGGATTCCAACGCGTTGCTCGGCCGTTGGAACAATCAACGCTTGGTTGGGCCAACTGATGGCCGTTTGCTCTTCCACATCAACGCTCAGTACATTCTGCGTGACAAAACGCAGAGCATTCACCGTGCCCTCGCTGTTCGAACTCAGCTCCATGGCGACATCAAAGCGCGTCGGAAATTCTTCGCCATAGTGCACCAGCGCGTAAGGCGTCAACTCTGAGATGCTCTCAGTCACGGATTCATGCTCTCGGTCAAGCGACTGGAAAAGCGGAACAGGAGCGTGGTAGGTTTCAAAATGATAGTTCTGTGCAACCGTCTGCACCATCAGAACGGACGCTTCTGGAATGAACCTTGGTAGATCTTCGTCCGGAAACTGCCGCGAGTAATTTTCCTTAAACGCTGCGATGACTTCCAGTTGCTTTTCGCGCAAGAGTCCAACGTGCAACATTTCGCAAATGACAACATCAACGCTTTCATTCGGCACGTAGTCACAAGCATCACACTCAACGACATCAACCTGAGACTGAACGCCATTTTCTTTGATGAGTCGCTGTGCGACTTCAACCATCTCAGGATTCCGTTCAACGCAGGTGACTTTTCCACCAGCACACGCGGCGAAATAAGACAAAACACCAGTGCCGCCGCCAAGTTCAACGACGCGCATGCCTGGTTTCACGTGCATCGTAATTGCCTCGCGGAACGACTGCATACGCAACTCGTCCTGAAGCATCACGTAGTGGTAGTGCAGTGGAATGTACTGGCCAAGCAGATTCTCTGAGTCGTTGCGTTGCATTGAATATTACACAAAATGAGTCTAAAAACAGATCTACAAGAGTCGGCGCGTTACCGCTTTGCACCTTAGAACAACCAAGGAACGATGCGTTTCGTCCGCTGCATGTACTGAACGTACTCTGAACCGAACTGCTGCTGCATCATTTGTTCCTCGCGGTAAACGCGCCGGAAGTACAATGCCGCAATGGAGATCAGGCCCGCAAATCCGGCAAGCCAGTTGGGTAGCAAGAGGGCTTGAGCGACGGCCCACAACCAAAATGAAGAGTACATTGGGTGGCGAACGTGCCGAAAGAGGCCTTCGGTAACCAGCTTGTGCTCTTTTCTAATTTCGAGCGTGATGGACCAGTTCTTCCCAAGATCCTTATGGACTCGGCGAAAGAGAACCAGGAAAGCCAGCATGCAGACCATTCCGACGATGTGCACAAATGGGTGCACGGAGTAGTCAAGCTGCGTTGGCCAGCCAGAGATCAGCCAAACGACCGGTATGACCACCAAACCAATTGCGGTCCCGGTTAGGAGCAGACGTTCCTCCAGCGATCGCTTGTGCGTTGAAACGGCAATTTTCCGAGCGCGACGTTGGTGGGGAAAGCGGATTACACACCAAGCGATAATCCCGAACGTCCAGACAATGGTAGCAGCGGTTTCGATCATGGCTTCTTTTCCTGCATATGCGTCAAAGGCGACAATGGTGCCTGCGAATGATGGGTCAAATTCGTTTGCGACTAATTTCTGCGTAGCGTCTTGCCAAGCTTCTCCGAGAAGGGGCGTTCGCCACAACACATCATGAAAAAGTCGTACGCGTATTGACGCGTATTAGCCATGATGAATTGGTAGTGAACGCGAAAGAAGTTGTATCGAAACTTCTTGTAAATCTCAGGCTGAAGCATGTCGCGTATTCTCACGACGTGTACCTTCGGAAAACTATCCTGACGCTGCGAGGGCAATTGCATCGCTTTTACAGGATCGGTTTTGTAGAAATTGATGACATCTGTCATCGCTTGACATTCGATCCAGTCGACGCTTGGCGTGTCAACGATTCTCTGAACACGCTTACGAAACTCCGCTGCAGCCGGATGCAATCCGATTTTGAGCGCCGTTGAACCTACTGTCAGCACAGTGACCTTTGCTTTATCTGCTCCAAGCGAGGGACACTTGCTGATCGCTGTCGAGGCAATATCCAAGATGAGCGCGCCGCCGGTGCTGTGCCCTACCAAGACGATTTCGTCATCTTTGCCAGATAAATAACGATCGACAACAGCCTGCGCATAGCGGTCAACATGCTCGCGTGCATCGTGCCGCTTCTCTCGCAAGTAGCCTCGCGAGAAAGACCACAGATCCATGAGATGCAGAACGAACCAACGTCGTCCGCTGTATTTCAGCACGCCATACCATGCGGCCGCAGCGATCAAAGCACCTACTATTGCGCTACCTGAAACCGGGATTTGCGAAACGCCAAATCCGATCGCGATTGCAAGGCACGTGATCAAACTGAGCGCTATGAATGGATAAAGAAAGTAGAGCGAGAATCGCCAGGCTTGTTTGACGATTCGAAAAAATGTGCCGGTGACCAAGTAGTCGCAGAAGGTAAGCAAGTACTTAGCAACTCGAACAATCGTTGGTTTGGAGAAGTCAGTGAGAACGATATCGTTCCAAACGAAAAAGTTGATGTCCGTATCGACTTGTCCCTCTGGCATCGCTGCAGAAACATGTCCCGTGGCGAGTAATCCATCGTCACTAACCAGCTCATCGCCCAGGTCTGCGTCCACCTGCCACGTTTCGCAAAACCGCCCCATCTCTCGGCGTGTGCGTTTGAAGAACGCGTCTGAAGACTTCGGTTCGTAACCACCAATCAGAAAGACGCTTCGGTTGCGAACCAGATCCGTCTTCGTTTCTTGATCGGAAAGCATATCGACACTCATCGCAGTCTTCCTGCAGCTAACAGCGGACACCAAAACAACTGTCGTGATTACCAAATTTTCGTTTTCTGATGCAAGACCGCCGGCCGGTGATCGCCCGCCAGCGATTGCTAGCATCCCTTTTGCAGCCGAACGACCTTGCCCCAGCACGTCCTTCAGTTCAGAGGCTGCCAAACGCCTGCGTGATGCGGACTAGATTCTGTAGCGTGAAATCCGCTATCGTCTCCGTTGGTCCATTCGACACGGAGAAGACACTCGAGAGCCGGTTGACTTTTCAACTCCCCAACGGGTTCTGTCACTTACTGGTCACGACTGAGAACGGATCCAGGGTAGTATTCATGGAAGAATTCAAAGTAGCAATTTCACTGATCAGTCCAGCGACTGGCCGCTGCCTGATAGGCTTCGCAGTCTTGCTGCTCATGCAATCCATCGGACCGCTACAAGCTATTGAGCCTGTTGCCTTGGAAGATGAGTTCGCTTCCAGCATTCGGGAGAACGCTCAACTGAACGATTTGTCTGTAGTTTCCGAGAGCCGCATTGTGGCTGTCGGAAACTGTGGGCATATCCAATACTCAGACAGTGGTGGTCGACAATGGCAGAGCATCGACAGTCCGACGACGGACAATTTGCATTCGGTGGCCATCGCCCCATCAGGAGTAGGCGTTTGTGTCGGCGGTCGCATCGGTTCACATACCCGCAAATCTCAGGCGACCATTCTTCGCACCGAGGATGGTGGCAAGACTTGGGCGGCAATTCCGGTAGCGGGCTTGCCTAGGTTGATTGGCGTCACCCTGTCGTCGGGCGTCTTCACTGCCTGGGGCGACTTGTCGGACACGTTCGGAACGGGCGTTTTTCGTTCAACAGATGGCGGCCTACACTGGCAAGCGCTGAAGACTCCGATTGGTCACGTGGTTGCGGCAGGCGGTTTTGAATCCGGTGGCTTCGGCGCTGTGGACCGACTTGGAAACGCAGTCCTGCGTCTTGGGCAAACCACCGGAATGCCACTGTCGGACTTCAGCCGTCGGATCAACGCACTGCACCACAACGGTCAAAACTGGTTGGCCGTCGGTGCTGCAGGTGAGTTCATCGCGAGTTCCGATGGGAAAATCTGGACCAGTGTCCCGCTGCCTCTCGGCGATCAAGCTCGACAATGCGTTGATTTTGAGTTTATCTCGCAAACGGGACAAGACATTTGGGTAGGGGGAACGCCTGGATCGATTCTGATGCACAGCAACGATCTGGGGCAAACTTGGAAAAAGGTTCCTACAGGCCAGAGTACGCCTGTTCGGGCAGTACAGTTTTACGATCACGACCGTGGTTGGGCCATTTGTGGTTTTGGTCGCATCTGCGCCACCCGAGACGGTGGCCAAACTTGGTACATCCAACGCGACTCTGCCGAACGACTCGGAGTGCTGTCTGTTGCTCGATCGGAATTGGGTGGATCCTGGATACCGACAGTTTCCGCCAATTGGGAACGTCGATGCACCAGTGGACTCTTGCTACTGGGTCCAGTTGATCCAGTCGAATTTGCGGATAGCGTTCCTGCGAAAGCCATTTTGCTCAACTCTCTGGCCAGTCAAATTGGCCTTGTCGAGTTTCGAAGCCTGCTGGGTGAAGAAGCACTCTTGCCCCAGCGCTTGGCCGTACAACTACTTTCGTTGCGACCGGATGTTCTGCTGGTTTCTGATGATGTAGAACAAGCTGAATCGCGATTCTACCCAACACTTCCGAAGGCAAGCGAGCTCGCTGCTGACGCGATGCGTTTTGCTGCAAAGGCGGGTCAAGAACATATTGCAAGAGAACTACATCTTGCTCCGTGGGAGGTGAAGAAGCTTGCCGCCGTTTGCAACGAGGGATCCCATCACTACTCGGAATCGCCGCATCGCGTTCTCTCATCCGCAGGATTGGCGGTGCGAGATGTGATGGCGAGCCTGCCCGTCGGTAGTTGCGATCTCGATTCGCCTGTTTACATGCGAACGCTGTGGAGCAGCAGTCAGGCCGCTTCGGCTACAAAATCACTCATGGGCGCCATTCCTCCCGCCAAGCAGACCACATTGTCGCGTCCGCTGGTCGAGCTGGGCAACTATCAACTCATCATGGGCAGGATCCATCGAGAGAAAATCCTCCAACGCGTTGTGGATGAAGCCCGAAAGTACTCGTTAAACCGAAACGAGACTGCGCAAGCGGAAACATTGTGGACCCAGCAACTGAGTGCACTGATGAAAGGAATGCCACGGTACGAGTTTGATCGGGCTGCCCTCAAGTTGGCCTCGGAACTAGATGATCCAAGACTAGAGCGTTTCCGCCAAACGGCGCTCGGCGAGATTGCTCGCCTTGGAAAAGGACGTGACATTGCCACTGAGGCTCGATGGCAGTTGCTCAGTCGAGCTGAAAGTGATGAACGAGCGGCGTGGCTCGATTCGATTCAGGGCGATACACCTGGGAACACAACTGCAGTCCAAACGGCCCAAGCGACTGGGGACGCAACCAGCCGTGGCGTTTGGAACGCCACGCCCTTCACTGAGGCAAACATGGGTGGCGCGGCCGTGCAGACGGTTGGCCACCTCGAACCCACTCGTCCGTATGCGCCAGCACCTAAGCCTTGGCTGAATCTGATGGCAGAAGCACTGGATGCCGACGCAGCACTAGCAACAAAGCCCGAATTCAATCTTGTTCTGGCAGCCCGAAAACGAAAGTCTTTTCACGATAGTGCACTTAAAACACTCGCTGACCTGGCGTCACAAAAAGGTTATATCGGATGGCCGCAAGTGGCCGCCCAGGAGGTTTTGCGACGATCTGTTGGGCGACGGCCACGGTGGCAGGTTGACGTTTCACATATTGCAGATCCACCAGTTCTCGACGGCCATTTGGAAGATGCTTGCTGGCAAAACGCTGGACTCATGCAGCTTCAATCGAAAGAAGCGCTTCGCAAGAATTCTCACGAGTCGTTCATCCACTGGGCCTTAGACGAGGAATATCTCTATTTGGCATTCGATTGCCCGGTCGAGGACGCTAGCCAGCTCAAACCACTCGTTGCCCAGAGAGATTACGATTCGGATATTCGAGATGTGGATCACGTTGAGTTATTGCTCGACACGGACCGCGATTATGCAGTCGGTATACAGATCGCTGTAGCGGAAGATGGACGGACCTTCGATCGATGCGGAGGAAACCCATCTTACAATCCGAAGTGGTACGTAGCCGTCGCGCACCATGCAAGGAGTTGGTCTGCTGAGATCGCCATACCGCTCAGCGAACTCACAACCGCATCCTTCGAAGACCTTGATGCGTGGGCCGTCGCTGCCCGTCGCACGAATCCGCACGGACATGCTGAGACTTGGTCGCTACTGCACACGAACCAATTATCTCTACGCAGCGCTGGACTGGTTCAATTCCCCAGCACCGTAAAGTAGCTGTGTTGCGCCGCGCGGCTCTTGAATCACAGTTCGTTGCCGCGGCTTGCCCGGATGATTTCTAAATCGTCGATTTGGCAATCCGTTGCGCCCGTACATTCGATGGACAGGACGACATTCGTTTCGCTCGAACGAAACTGGGCTGCCAATGGTTTCCACGAATACGAGCCCTCCGGAATCGGCAAGCGGCAAACTTCTGCGCCGGTAGCCGCTTCGCGAATGACGATGCAAACCGCTGCTTCCGAGCTATCATCCGCTGCGACGCGGCACTGGAGAATGAGTGAAACGCCTGGGGAAACTGGCAGTTGCTGAGTAAGCGATGCACGTTGGCCGTTGCGTTGCGGCCCCCTATTCGCAATTCTCAAGATCTGGTTGCCTGCATTCTCTTGAACGACGGCAACGGCTAGGCTTCCACCTTGCCGACTCCACGCTGGTTGGTCAATTCTCTCCAACGACTCGCCCCAAACGGGTGTCAGGCCAAGTTCGAAATCACCGTTCAAAAGGGGCATTTCCGTTGGCGGTACATTTCGGGCGAGCGATTGAATTGGCTCAAGTGAGTCGCTGTGCTCTAGCAAGTAGCCGAGAGCCGCATCGCGAGGTTGCGACGACGGCAATTCTCGGCAAAGGTCGATGATGTCGCGAAAGTCGTCGGTGTCGTCGATCGCAATGGCCTCAACGGCGCGCGCGTATGCCGAGGATTCGTCACGGACGATCGCTAGTGTCAGCAGACCTTTCTGAGATTCCAGTTTTTGCCATTGTGGAACGGCTAAGCTCTTGGCGGTAGTAAAATGTTCTTCTGCGGCGTCGAACCTTGAGTCCTTCATTGCCAAGCGACCTCGCAAAACACTGGCGTGATACGACGGGATCTCCGGTGAAATACGCTGTGCGAAAGTTGCGGCTAGTTTGTAGTCTTGCTGGGAATAGTGAGCCAGCGCTAGCACTAGGTTGGCGAGCGCTATATCGGGTTCAGGCCTACTGAGCTCGTCCTTTGCAAACTCAATCGCCTCAGTCGGATCACCGAGCAAGTAAGCAGCCCAGCCATTGCAGGCCATGATGCTTGTAATGTTGTCGTCGCCAGCCGCAACCCCTTGGCACCAAACGCGAACGGACTTGAGCTCATCTTGCACCGCGGATTCAACGCCCAAGTCGCGCAAGTCTTCAACGGGCTGGCACAATTCGAGAGCACGCTTGTACAGTGGAATGACCTCGCGGACATCCTCCATCGTCCAAGCCGTCGCGTCGCCAAGTGTCTTGTGTGTGTCCCATTGGTGCGGAGCGAGGTCAACAGCTCGTTCCAAATCGCGTTGCGACTGCCGAATAATCTTCGTCCGCTCTTCGCCCTCGGCATGATTGACGCCTTGATCAAGCAGCATGGCGCCGCGCCAATAGTAGCCTGACCAATAGTTCTTTCGCAACGCAATTGCATGCGTATATCGACGAAAAGCCTCGTCGTAGCGCTCGTGCCCCCAAAGTGAATAAGCGAGCATCAATTGATTCACATAGTGGTCTGGTCGCATATTGCCAGACTGGGTCAGCATCGATAGCGAAGCCTCTTCTGCGTTCGCGAGCCCCAGCACCTTTTGAAAAGCCTTCTGCTCAACTTCACCGACAGTCATACAAAAAAAGGCGAGAGCGCACCCCATGATGTAACTGTCTGTTTGATTGGCTGGTTTCCAATCAACGGCTTTTCGCTGCAACACAAACCCCTGAAGAATCTGCTGGAGCATCTCGCTTCGGTTGTGAGTGAACTCTCTACCCAGCTTTGCTCCCTGGCTCGTTCGATAGGCATCCATCAAATCAAAGATGACATCCGCAGCGGCGATTGCTTCTTCTGAATTGTCTCCGGATAGCTCAAGAAAGGCTTGCAAGTTATATTCACTCGGTAGCGTTTCCTTCAGACGCAGAGCTCCTAACAAGTAGAGGCCCAAGTAGACGTCTTCACGAAGCTGATGGATCTGCTGCGATGACAATTCATCGTCGGGGAGATTAGTCCACCACTGAAGCGAGTCAAATACGCCAAGGCGAAGTAGGGCATTCTGAAACAGCACAGCGCTTCGTCGGCTATGATCATCGAACGTCAATCGCTCAGCCTCAAAAAAGCGTTCGTAAAATCCGACCAATTTCTCAAGGCGCTGGCGTTTCTGACTCAACGCGCTCGTTTGCGAGACAAGTTCGGGCTCGTCCGCGGCAAGCTCTATTGCGCGGTTGAGAAACTCAAGTGCTGCAGAGTACTGGCTATTCTTGAGCTCAACGTCTGCTGAAGCACTCGCTGCTTCGACGGCGGCTTGCACGCGAGCAACATGGGATGCCTCAATGCGTGCTTGTGTATTGGTTCGCTCAAGCAGGTCAACCTCGTAAGAATTGCTCAGCATTAGGCCAGCAGCGACCGCAGCGATGGTCAGGATGCTGGATACCGTCATTACACCAACGGTGGTCGGATGCGTTCGAACCCAACGTGCCGCCTTTTCCGGCAGTGATTCCTGGTGAGCGGCAACGGGCTGGTTGGCCATCCAGTTTTCGATTTCCTCAGCAAGCTCCCGGGCAGACGCGTAGCGATCCTTCGGGTTGGGCTCCAAAGAACGAGAACAAATCGATGCCAACGGACGTGGAATATCCCGCCGCACGTCCCGGACGCTGGTCAGCGACGCAGACCGTCGGATGTCTTCTATCTTGCTTGATTCCGAAGAGTCGCCAAGAGGCGGATTGCCCGACAAGATGTGAAAAAGCGTTGCCCCGAGGCTGTAGATGTCCGCTGCGTTATGGACCGTGTCAGCGCTCCTCGCCTGCTCTGGGCTCATGTAGGCAATCGTACCAACGGCAGTCCCGTGAGCCGTCAGCATTGCAGCTTCCGCGTCCACCAAATCGCCACCTTCGGAAAGCGGCAGGGACTGCTCAGGCTCGGTCGCACCCGAAATTCGTACTTGCTTTGCAAGCCCCCAATCGACAACCAGCGTTTCGCCATAGGCACCGATCATGATATTGCTCGGTTTCAAATCGCGATGAATCACTCCTTGTGAATGCGCATAGTTGATCGTGTTACAAATGTCGACAAAGTGGTTGAGCAAGCGCCGAAGGCCGACAACCCAATTCCCATTGCGGTAGCCTGGGTTGGGTTCCGCGAAGAGTTCATCAATTTTATCGCGGAGTGTATCGCCTTCGACAAAACGCATTGCGTAGTAAGGTCGCCCGTCTTCGCCGGCACCCAAACCATAAACCGGAACTACACCAGGATGCTCCAGTGTGCCGGTGATTCTCGCTTCGCGAAGAAAGCGTTTGCGGAACGACGGTTCGTCAGCGAGCTCTGGTTGAATCTCCTTCAGAGCAACGCGTCGCCCAAGCTGAGCATCTTGGGCCAACCAGACTTGCCCCAAGCCACCTTTGGCATGCGGCGACGACTTGAAATAGCGGCTTGGGGAATCACCCGAGGTGTCGTCTGGCGTTGCTTGTTCTTCTTGCGCGTTGTCGGCTTCAGCAAGTGTCTCGTAGTCATCGCACGATTCCAGTGGATCGGCACTTTTTGAACCGCTGCTCAAACGTTGAAGCACAACCTTGTGTCGATCCCCCGCCTCGTCCACCCGATGACTGGTTTCCTGCGTGATCAGCCCCGCATCTATCAAGAGCGAGCTCAATCGTACGCTCGAGTCCTTCGCATCCCAGTTGGATATCGCTTTGCTAATTGTTGCTTCTGTGACAATCTGCGCATTGAGTGCTGCGATAGCGTCGATGTAGATTTGTGCGGGGAGCGGATGCATCGCTTGGCGGCTAGCCCAACTGGATCGGGCAATCTACGACAGATTGCAAGGCAGGAATCAGACGGCGACACCAGCATAACAGCCACGAACAGCCTTGTTTGAGACGTTGCGCCCGCGTGACCGATGTGTCGCTAGCAAACGTGATCGAAAACGCAAAATTCGAGAGAGCCCAGAGCGATTCCTCCCATCAGACTTGCAGCAAGGGGACCTGAACCCACCTTGAAGCATGATAAGGAGGGCGGATTTGAGCTTAACGCGAAATTTTCATGGATTTCGCTTGATTTTGGCGTCGATTTCTAAGACAAAAGAGTTTCGTCGGTCGCGAGATTCGCTTAAAGGTTCGGAGAGGGCGTTGCTTGGCCCGCCGACTGGGCGAAATTCGGTGACTGATCATGAAAACGGGGAGATCGGTATGTCAGCCGACTGGTATTTTTTAAAGAACGGGTTCTTCAATCGAAGAAAACGAATTGGTCCGATCTGCGAAAACGAGCTTTTGCTAAGGATTGAAAAGGGGGAATTGAACCCAGAGACGATGATGTCGAGCACCTCCAAGACGCATGGGCACTGGCTGCCAATGCGAGAGATCAAGCCCGCCATTAAACACTGGAAGAAAACCCATCCTGGCGCCGCCTAGCCGGCTCAACGCAGAATTTCCACCGCTCGCAAGGCAAAATGAACTTTGCCTCCGCTCTCTTTCTACCCGCTCATCTTCTTGTGACGCGCTTTACTCGCCAGCTATTTGGTCAGAATAAGCTTTCCCTGCTTGGTCGCTCTGAGACGATAAAGATTCCCCTCGTGGCTGATCCAAATCTCATCGCCACACCGCGACAGCTCGCGAAATTCGACGATTTTCGGAAGCCTAGGATCAATGGCTGCTTGGCCAGATTCCTTAGCCTTTGAATTGGTCTGCGAGTCGTGCACTTGCCAACTACTGCTAGTGTGCGAACGGGTTTTCTGGCCAACAGGCTGCCGAAACAGCAGACAAGACGACCTACCGCGCTCTGGTTGCTCCGCACTGAGTCCGCACTCAGTTTTCACAGTAATTGTTGTAACAAATACCCCTAAAGGCAATGCCTTTATTGAAACTTAATCTCAATTAAACTCGCTCGGTCTAATCTGAGCAGATCGGCTCGTCCTTAGCTCCTGCTCGCGTAGAAAGCGCCCGCCAGCACTTCAAGTCGATTTCATCATTGATCGTTCGCACAGAAGCATCCCCCATCGCCACTTGCACAATCCCAGAATGCATGCTGCGAGAGGGCAGATGATTGGCTGCGCCGGCTGAACTCCACCGGATTCGAGATATCCCGCTCGTGGATCGACGGATGGGCGAAATTCGCGGCGACGCAGCGCTATGTTTTCGCAATTTGGGTTTTCGTGGCGCGGCGTTCTTGTGATCTTCCTAACAGAGCGGGGAGGGACGCTGGTGAACAAGTCAGTTCCGAAAGTTGCTGGAGACTTTCGCGGCTTGGCAAGGCACCAGCAGGCAGTAACGAACCGCTCGTCTTTTCTGGGGAAGTGCTATGTCTCGTCGAAAATCGAAGAAGTCCGGGCTAAAGAGCCGCCGCACTCGAGCTATCAAATTGGAGAGCTTGGAACGTCGCGAGTTGTTAGCTGGTGATATCGGCCATTTCCACAACTCGCTCGAACCGTTGGACGTCAATGACGACGCCGAAATCAGTCCCGTGGACGCGCTGGTGTTGATCAATGAATTGAATCGCACCGAGCCTGCTACCGAAGGTGAACGTGGCGCACGACCGCGCAGTTTTAACGATGTAAATAACGACGGCCAGTTGAGCCCCGTTGACGCGCTGATGGTTGTCAATGGAATAAACCGGAGGTTCGACGCGGAACGTCGCGGCGATCGGGCGGAGCGCGAGCCTCGACCTGAACCAGATCCGGCTCTGCAAGATGAAGTTCCTTCGCTAGACGGCACAGGGAACAATATAGGCAATCCCGACCTGGGGAGTGCCGGACAAGCATTTGAGCGTTGGGCAGAAGTGGACTACGCAGACGGCTTTGCGAGCCCAGCGGGCGGTGATCGAGTTAGCGCCCGCGAGGTTAGCAACATCGTCAACGACTCACCGGGCGATATCGAAAACCAGCGCGGACTCAGCGATTTGACTTGGATCTGGGGCCAGTTCATTGATCACGACATTACACTCTCCGGCGAAGGACATAGCGAAGCCTTCAATATCGACGTTCCAGCAGGAGATCCTGAATTCGATCCGACCGGGACAGGCGAACAATCGATTGCCTTCGAACGGTCAGGCTATGAAGTTAGCGACGAAGGAATCCGCGAGCAACTCAACACGATCAGCGCCTTCATCGACGGATCGGTCATCTACGGCAGCGACCGGGAACGAGCTGACGCACTGCGTGAATTTGAGGGTGGGCGATTGCTCACCAGCGAGGGTGATTTGTTGCCGTTCAATACCGCGGGGCTGACCAATGCCGGTGGGCCAAGCGAGAGTCTGTTCTTGGCGGGCGACATTCGCGCGAATGAGAATGCAGCGTTGACTGCGATGCACACAATCTGGGTGCGAGAACACAATCGGATCGCCGATGACATCTCTCGCGAAAATCCAGGGCTCTCGGATGAAGAAGTATTCCAGCAAGCCCGCCGCATCGTGACGGCCGAGCTGCAGTCGATTACTTACAACGAGTTCCTTCCGGCACTACTCGGGGAGGACGCCATCAGTGATTACCAGGGCTACGATTCTTCGGTGAATCCCAACCTTTCCAATGTATTCTCGACAGCCGCGTATCGATTCGGCCACACAATGCTGTCGCCAGAGCTTCTCCGTTTGGATGAAAATGGAGAAGTCATTGAAGACGGCAACCTGCCACTTCAGAATGCATTCTTCAATGTCGGAGCAGTGACTGGCGACGGCATCGATGTTTTGCTTCGCGGTGCATCGGTACAGGCAGCACAGGAAGTGGACCCATTCTTGGTTGACGATGTTAGGAACTTCCTATTCGGACCACCAGGTTCGGGCGGCTTCGACTTAGCAGCCCTCAACATTCAACGTGGACGCGATCACGGTCTACCCAGCTACAATGCTGTTCGTGAACAGATGGGCCTCGAAGCAGTGAGCGACTTCAGCGATATCACTTCTGATGCGGAAGTGATTCAAAGACTAGAGCAAGCCTACGGCGACGTTGATTCCGTCGATGCTTGGGTCGGAATGCTGGCTGAAGAACACGCGGCAGGAAGTGCACTTGGTATTACCGCGTCGACAATCATCGCGGAACAGTTCACTGCACTTCGCGATGGTGACCGATTCTACTTCGAAAACATTTTCGCAGGTCGCGAGTTGCGAGACATCCAGCGAACCAGTTTGGCAGATGTCATTGAACGCAACTCGGATGTAGATTTTGGTCGCGGACAAAACGTGTTCTTCGCTACCGAGCTTGGCGCTGACACATCAACTCGCGACAACGATGGCAGAGACATCGCACAAAGAGAACCTCGTCAGGCTGACGATAATGACGAGCGTTCACGCCGTTCCGCTCCGCCCGTCTTCTCGCCTGGAGCAGTTGATATCGCGTTGGCTGACTTAGATGCGGAACGCAGGAACCGAAGACTGCCACCGCCAAGGTCCTAACTCACCTTTTTCACCTTTCACCTTCAAGAACGCCTTCAAGGACCTTCTCCCTGGCGAGCGGCTGGTCGGACCAAGTCTGGTTCGATCAGCCGTTCATTCTTGACCAGCGGGCTCGCAAGGCATCTAGGGTCACAGCAAGCACGATGACGGATCCCGTTACAATCTGCTTTACCGGATCCGACGCACCAATCTGAGCCAAACCTGTTTGCAGAACTTGAATAATCAAGACGCCCAAAAACGTACACAACACGTTGCCTCGGCCGCCAGCCAAACTCGTTCCGCCTATGACACAAGCAGCGATCGCTAAGAGCTCTAACCCAACGGCCGCATTCGGATCAGAAGATGACAGCCTTGCGGCGTAGCAGATGCCTCCCAAGCCAGACAACAAACCGCTTATCGCAAAGACACTGACCAAATACGGGCCCGTGCGAATCCCTGACAGTCTGAGGGCCTCAGCGTTGCTCCCCAGTGCAATTAAATGCCGACCAAAAACGGTCTTTGTTAGCACCAAGTGGACAACAACAACAACGACGATCGCGAACAGGAAGATCGGTGAAATCCGAAGCAGCGGCAGTCGATCACTCAGAAATCCGATCTCGGATCCGACAAAGACGGTTCGCGAATCGGTAACCAACTTCGTAATTCCTCTGGCGACTTCCAAGACGCCCAAAGTCACGATGAATGAGGGCAGACGCATCGTTTGAGTAACTAGACCGCTGAGTAGTCCACAGACGGTCGATGCCGACACACCTGCCAAACCCGCAATCCAAAGAGGCATTTCGGCACGGATCATCAAGACGCCAGTCACTCCTGACGCAAGTGCCAGTAAAGACCCAACGCTTAGGTCAATGCCACCAACGACCAAAACAAGTGTCATACCTACGGCTACTAGCGTCAGGTGCGGAACTTGATTTGCGATCGACTGTGCTGTCGCAGCCGAAAAAAAGTTATTCGTGGTGACGCCGAAGAATGCAACCAGCAACCCAAGCACGCCGAGCAATCCGCTGTACTGGAGAATGGCATTTGAATTTCTCACCATCAGTTACCACTATCGGGACTCTAAAATCCGTGCCTTATCCAGTGCTCAGCGATTGATAAAGAGCTGCAATTGCTCAAAGGCGGTTTCGGGATCACTGATGGACGGGCCGATGGCAATCGCCAGTAAGAGCCCACCGGCCAAGATCATGGGAAGCCCCGCAATGCTCCTCGGGCACCTTTCGCCCTTTGAAAGCTTGACGAACGCGCGTTCCAAATGCACCCACTGATGGAAGTCTCGCAGAATGCCAAAGTGGACAACTTGTTGGACTCGCGCCGCGCCTGATGGATCCAGGGCCAATTGCATCCCCGCTCCTGGAACGTTCAAAACGTCGCCATCCCAGTGCGAATCTTCATCAATCGACGTGGCCGCCTTTTCCAGCAAGCTTCGAAACTGCATCTGGTTGAGCCCGTAGGCAATGAGGCGAGGTTTGCAGCTAAGCACAAGCATCAAGACTGCAAGTATGTAAAGGGCCAGCAGGGCGAGCCAAACCCATCCATGCCAGCGAGCAGCAGCCTGAGCAGGGAAGAATAACTGCATGGGTCCGATGGCCACCAAACCAAAACAGGCAATCCCGAGAGTCAGCGTATCCCGCCAGCCGGTCGTCACCAATGGACGACTTCGCATGCGCAAGCCGCCGATCAGCATTAGATAGATCGCGACGGGCACGAATGCGATGGCGAGTTCGATTGCTTGCATATCAATGAATCAGTAGTCGGACCGGACCGGAGAAACCGCCTCTACATTAGACGGCAAGCTGACACGAAGAAAAAGGGCGGGAACGGGCAGATCGCCTCAAATCAGAAGTTCCGATTCCTGGAGACCTTTGACATTGCTCCGCCAATG
>CAYPLE010000006.1:0-46119 GCA_964411445.1 uncultured Pirellulaceae bacterium | reverse complement strand
TGCTCCGCCAATGGCTCGTGACGCCGCTCGTGACGCCCCTGCGGCCGTCTGGAGAAGGCGAGGTTTAGCACGAATGGTTGAGTCAATAATTCATGGGCGCACTGAGCGATTGCTATTTCACAAGCGGACGCTCTCTTTCGCGTTGCGGTGATTATTGCGATCTTGCCACGATCAACCGTCAGGCGCTCGCTAGGGCAACTGCCAACGTTTTCTGAGCGTCCATTCAAAACACAGCAGAAAACAAAACAGAGCGAGGACAATCCACGAATCCCATGCCTGATCGCCTAGCGCCCGGCGCTGAACAACAGTCGTCGTTGCGGACTCATCTTTCTCACGCAACCACTCAATCACGACGTCGATCTCTTCTGGACGAACCAAGCGACCACCAACTTTACTATTGGCTGCCGCAATACTGCGAGCCATTTGAATGTCCATGGACGGCCGCACCAATTCGACAGATTGATCTTGAACCACAAACGCGATCTCACTGTCGTGTTTGCCGCCAGAGCCAGGGCTCTGAAGCTTGAGTTTGTACACGCCTGGTTCGGCAAGTCGATTGATGGTTACTTGCATAGCGTCTTTGCCGGATTCAACTGCTGGAACATCACGAAACCACTTGCCGTCGCGATACAACGAAAACTTGACATCCGAAGGCATCTCGGTTCCGCTTGTCCCGCCAATCCACTGCACATCGATTGTGGCTCCGGCTTCGAGGTTGAGCCGCCGACGGTCCATGGAAAGTTCAAAGCCTTCTTCCAATGAATTCTTCTTGACCAGCCACAGCAACATCTGCCGCCAAAAACGTTGGTGGGCTTGCTTGAATCCTTTGAAACGCCATTGATAGGTCGTGTCAGGTGCGAACAATGCGACGCGTCCACGCCCTGCTAAGGATGTAATCAGGGCAGGATCGCCGCTTTGATTCTCCAGCAACACAGTCGCCCCAGCACCGGCCTTGGGTCGCCCAAGTCGATTCATTTGAATCATCGCAGGTAGCGAATCCCAGAGGAGGTCATTGTCAGGGGCGTTGCGATCCAGGCGAGTAATTTCGTGCGGCCTGGTAGGACTCAACTTCTGTTCGCCAAAGATGTGAAAGCGGCGATCCAGCGGCGCATAAGCTGCCTGGCGACCTCTCGGTAACTGCACGGGCATGACCTTGGCAAATTCGCTCGATTCGTAGCCACCGCCAATGAATGCTTGAGCACCGCCCATAAAGAGAATTCCAGCGCCGCTGCGTTCGACGCGACGCAGAATTTCCTGCTGAGTACTTCGCGAAAGAAGTGCGGCAGGAATGTCACCAATAATGAACGCATCGTATTGTTTGAAATCGTAGCTACGCCGCAAGTCGAGCGCTCCTTCGCTGCCGTCGCGGGCCCGCGAGAGGGCTTCGGTCGGAACATCAATCTCAAACTCCAGAGATTCATCCAAGGAACGCCTCAGGTAAGTGAACTCCCAGCGAACCGCTCCCTCGATAAACAGCAGGCGAACGCCGCCTTCGCGAACGGTGACGAAACCAATCGACTCATTATTGGTTGGTATTTGCTCGCGACCGTCGATCGAAGCCTTAGCCGTCAGCAGGTAGTCACCGACGTCCGGCAGAACAATATCAAAGTCGATAGGCAGCTTATCTTCTGCCTTTCCAGCCCGGACCTCCTTTCTGCCAATCCGCCGCGGAGCCTCTCCGTCCGCCTGCATGAACAGCTCTACTTCAATTGGCTGATTGAGGACTCCTGACGCGGCGATGACCATCGGGACGCGAACCTCTTTCTCGGCGAACGCAGTAATCTCGGCAGGCATTTGTTCAATGGCCACATCCCGTAGTCCCGTTTTGCTTTCGGCACCGATGCCAACCACCATGATCGACTGGTCAAGCTGAGCCATTTGCCGCGCGATTACCGCAGGGTCACTCGCCGCAGGAATGACAGTCTGCGTCATATCGCCCACCAACACAACTCCTCGCAGCGGTGGATCGACCTGCATCTGCGCGACCTGCTTGAGCGCCGCGCCTAGATCCGTCAACTTGCTCGCGGGATCGCTGGACAACTCTTTGTTCAATGACGGCAAAGACTCTCCATCAACCTTGGCCACTTTGCCGCCGTAAAAATATGGAACAATCTTCGTCTGTCCGACTTTTAGATTTGTTTGCCTTGCGATTTCCTCCCACACTTGACGTTGTACTTGCCAGCGATTTTGATCACTCCCACCACTGGGCAGTGACATGCTTTCACTGTTATCCAACAGAACAGCCACGCTACCTGGCGTATCGAGGATCTCCTCGCTGATAAATCCTGGACGGATCCAAGCCAGGAGAAAAACAACCATCGCTAGCAGTCTGAGACCCGCGAGGGCTGCCCGACCGCGAATGCTCAAATTGGAGTCCGTTAATGTGAGAAGCAAACTTAGGGCGAGCAGGGCAGTGATGATCAGCGTTGGCCCCCACCCAAAAACGGGCTCGACGCCAAACTGTGCCAAGAACAATGATGATTCCCAAGGCAAAACATGCATGGCTATTTCCCTCCACGCCTTGATCGCCCGCCAGATGCAAACTTGACGCTGTAGAAGCGATTCGACATCGCTTGTTCGGCGACAAAGATAGCTGCGACGATTGCCATCAACATCGGAAACAGCTCGCGTCCGAACCGAGCGTATCCGATACTACTCTCAACTTCCTTTTGCTCTCGAGCAATTCGATAATTGCCACTACCAAGTGTTAAGTCTAACGTCTCGGAGTCCACCCGCTCGAGCGTGGTTGCTTCGGCGGGAGTGTTGCACGCGAAGCTCCGAACGGCGGGCTTGCCGGAACGAACCCCGCGCAAGTAATGCAAGCCGGTCGCTTCCGCGCTTCCGATGGAAAGGACGCCGTCGGATGCGCGAAGATTACGATTGGTAAGTGGCAATGGAGGGAAGTATGAGTAAGCGAGCGGCCATTGGTCCACTTGGTTGGTCAACACGACGGGCTGTCCAGTAATGTACGTTCCAGGACTCATGTCCGCACCGCTTAAGACGCGCAAGGCCCCGAGTAGCAATCCGAAGGCTGCATACGGTTCATCGTTAGCCCACAGGTAATTCCACAGTGGGCGAGTCCTCAAATCAGGTTCGGGAAGCGGAGTTGTGAACGTAATTACCTGGCCTCTGCCGACATCATGCACGATGACGGCTGGGCTCTGGTCGTCTTGGTGGCGAACAATAACACGCGCCGATTCTGCAAGCTCGCCGAGCGTCCAATTCGTTTTAACTGGCATGCGATTCCACTGGGCACTACCGGCCCATTCGCCCAGCTCCGCTAGAATGGGATCCGTTGGAGCCACCACGTCGAAGAACGCCGATGCACTCGTTCGATCGTTAATTGATTGAAGCGGTCCGGGCAACAGTGAGTTCATCCCGGCAGCTTGCCCATTCGATCCGGCACATTGAGGCCCGAGAATGATCAGCAGCCCACCGCCACCGGCGACGTGTCGTCGAATTTTCTCTGCTACATCATCTGATAGCTGCGGTGGATCGTACAAGCAGACTACATCGTAGGCTTCCATCGCCACGTCCGGAAGTTGCACGTACTGTGCCTGAGCGGCCAATGAGTCGTTCGCGCTCGCATTTGGATCCAGCATGACGGTCAACAATTGTGCCAATCGTCGATCGCTCGCAACCATGAGCGTTGGCCGCTGCCGAAAAGTGGGAATGCTCACGTATCGTTCATTGTCTATAGCAAGCGGATCTTGTTTTCCGAGCCGAATTAAGAAATTGTTCGTTGGCTGCGTTACTCCGAGCGCTTTGAGCGTAACCTGCAGTGTTTGGCCGCCAGAGAGATCGATGATCTTTCGGTCGACAACTCGGCGTGGTGCATACTGTCGTTCGCCCTGCCTCTCGGTGGGAAAGGCCGGATCGTACGACTCCGAAACCAGCTCGACCGTAACGGCCGTGTCTTCGGCTTGTTCAGGACTGGTTACTGGCACCGTAAACGTTACATCGGCCCCCTCGTAAGCCACTGGCAAATCCACGTCCACATCGCCCAATGACCAATTTGTATCGCGATCACCGCCTACATCAATAATCTGCACCAGCACTTCGTCACGGTACTCTTGCAGCTTGGTTACCAAAGCAACGTCGTCGCTCTGCCATCCTGATTTGGTAAGATCCGTGACTACATAGACTTCCTTACGCTCGAGATCTTGCTTCAGCACAAGGTCAACGGCTGTTTGAATTCGGGACACCAGATCGACTGACGTGCCTAAGGCCTGAACTGCGTCGACCTGTGCTTTTCCCGTCACTGGACTCAATGAAAGAGCACCAATGGGAGCACCCGCCAGCACGCCAACTCGGCTTTCCTTGGGTAGTTTTCCAAGGATCCAGCCAGCAAATTTTTTTGCTCGATCCAACCGCGTCTCACCGGCAACAACGTATTGCATCGACGGGCTGTTGTCGACGATAATAGCGGCAGCAATCGGGGCATCTGCATCACCGCCGGGAATCGCCGGCGCGCCGCTGGATAGGGAAACCAACCACCCTCCAGCGACTAGCCACAAGCCTGCTGCGACGACTGTGGCGATGATTCGCACAAACAAGTGCCGACGCGTTACCCAAGTCACAGCGGCGGCAACAGATACAAGCAGAGCGACTACTGACAGAAGTGAAATCCCGATCGAGCTGCCGAGCAGCGCTGAATGGACGCGTGGACGAGCTAGAGCTACAGCGACCAACGCAAGCAGAAGGACTCGCAGCAGAAGCAACAAGATGTGCCGAAGTTGCCAACTGGACCGCTTCTCTTGCGCTGTCTGGCGAACAAAACGCAGCGCCGGAAAATCCACGACCTTCGGTTGCCGCTGCCCAAACAAGTGCAGGGCAATGGGAACCGCAATGGTGGCTGCTCCGGCGATCAAAGAAATGTGCAGAAATGTCATGGATCAGCAACGCGCCCGTCGACTCAGTAGGTACTCCATGAGAGCCTTGTCATAGGGCATGCTCGTATCGATGGGTACATAATCGATACGGCTGGCACTCATCTCTCTGTCCAATCGCTCGCGAAAATCCGCGATCGTCTGCTGATACTCGCTGGCCGCATCGCGAGCACTGACCGATTCCGACTGTCCAGTCTCCGTGTCGCGCAGCGTCACCATGCCATCAAAGGGAAAACTGACTTCAGCTTCATCCAGGATATGAAAAACGATGATGTCATGCCCACCGTGCCTGAGCGATCGGAGCGACTTGAGCATTTCGTCTTCATCGGTCAACAAGTCGCTGAATAACATGATCAAACTTCTATGGCGAAGCATTGCAGCCATTTGAATCAGCGAAGCAGAAAGGTCTGTCTCGCCGGAAGCCTTCAGTTTCGTCAGGCGGCTAAGAATCGCGGGCAGTTGACTGCGACGGCTGCGAGGCGGCACACTTGCATGCAGCGATTTATCAAACGTAACCAGACCAACCGGATCCTGCTGCTGAATCATCAGGTAACACAGCGCTGCAGCCAAACAGATGGAGTAGTCCAGCTTGGTTAAGCTTTGCCGATACGTGTAGTCCATCGATTTACTCAGGTCGATGGCCAGGTAACCAGTTAAGTTGGTTTCGGATTCGAATTTCTTGATGTAGTACTTGCCCGTTTTCGCGTAGGCAATCCAGTCAATGTCTTTTGGGTCATCGCCGGCTGCGTAGCGACGATGCTCGCTAAATTCAACGCTGAACCCATGGAAGGGGCTCGCGTGCAGACCTTGCATGAACCCTCGAACAACCATCTGTGCGCGCAGGTCCAGCCGCTTGATTTGAGCGGCCAACTCTGGTTTTAGATATTGTTCAACAGCCGCCATGGGAGGCTTTCACTGCAAATGAAAAATGGAATCTACGGTTCCTTCCGGCGCGAGAGTCGACTGGCGCTCCACCGACGACACTCTCACGGCCTGAGACGCTACTTCTTAAACTTGGGAACCTCCGGCTCAGGGATTTCTTTTAGAAGCCGAGCAATGACCGTCTCGCTGGTCATCCCTTCGGCTTGGGCTTGAAAATTGGTGCTGATACGGTGCCGCAAAACAGGCACGGCCACTCGACGGACATCCTCCAGTGCGATGCTAAACCGGCCATCCATGGCAGCGATCGCCTTGGCTCCGTTGATCAAAAATTGGCCAGCCCGCGGGCCAGCGCCCCAATCGACTAAATCCTTCACGAACTGCGGCGTCCTTGGATCACCGGGGCGGGTCGCCCGCACGATCGTCGCGACATACTTGACCGCAAACGGGCTAACTGCAACGGAGTGCACTAATTTTTGAATATTGATAATAGCACGCGCAGAGAGCACCTTGGAGACCTCCGGTTTTTCATTGCGTGTAGTCGCCAGCAAAATCTGCTCCTCTTCCTCGGCAGAAGGATAGCCAACTTTGATGTTGAACATAAAACGGTCGAGCTGCGCCTCGGGCAGCGGGTAGGTGCCTTCTTGCTCGATCGGGTTCTGCGTTGCAATCGTGAAGAAGGGCTCAGGCAGTTCGTAGGTTGTCCGGCCCACGGACACCTCTCGTTCTTGCATTGCCTGAAGAAGCGCGGCTTGAGTTTTTGGCGGAGTTCGGTTTATTTCGTCCGCCAAGAGAATATTGGTGAAGATGGGACCTTCGACGAAACGAAACTGCCGTCGCCCCTGATCATCTTCGTCGAGAACATTTGTTCCCGTGATATCCGAGGGCATCAGGTCAGGCGTGAACTGAATTCGATTGAACGAGACGTCGACGATCTGTGCAAGCGAGCTCACCATCAGCGTCTTCGCCAAGCCCGGCACGCCCTCGAGCAAGCAGTGGCCGCGCGTAAAGATGGCAGCCAACAATTGCTCGATGACCTCGTCTTGCCCAATCACGACCTTGGCCAGTTCCGCTCGCATGGTGTCCCGGTGCTCCCGGAACTCACGCAGCAGATCACCTACGTTCTTCGGCTTTCCAACCGGCTTATCAGCCACTCAGCGTCTCCCTGTGTTTTCCGACCTTAGCGTGTCGAGTCATCTCGCGCCGTCGACGCGCGGCGCGACCCGACTACTGGTCTCATTCGGTTCCGCAACCTAACCTCAACGAGTCATCACACGCGGCAGGCAGTAGCAACTCCCTTGCGGTGCGTGATGAACCGATTGTAACCATTTTATGCCTCCAACCAGACCTGCCCCAATGTGCCGAGTTTTGAAAGCCGCAGCTTCGCACTTGGCCCCGGGACGACAACTGGGGAGAATCTTTAACGGAAATGTCTCCCAACTTGAGGCAATCTCGCCCAATCGGGTTTCGCGGGGGCGATTAGTGGGCTGTGGAGCATCGAAGAGCGAGGTTACAATCGATTGCCGTTCGGAATTGGTACGACCGGGATAGTCGACCGGCTGGATCAGGCCGACTCAGCGAGAGCAAATTCTCAGATCGATTTAGACAAAACAACGTAATACGACGAGGCGTCCTAGGATGAGTGACAGCGAATTGTCGGATCGCGCCGAAGCGATCCGAAGCCGCTTGACACAGCTCCAGGACAGTCTTTGACTTCGATAGCAAAATGCGACAGGTCGCAGCCATCGAAGAACAAATGGCTGCCGAGGGCTTTTGGAACAATCAAGAATCAGCCCAAGCAACTGTGGCGGAGCTCAAGGGCCTTCGTAGCGTCGTGGCGCCACTGCAAGAATCGCTGGACGCTGCCGGTGACCTAGCGGATCTGATTGCTTTTCTGGATGAAGACGAATCGGCCCGAGCGGAAGTCGAAACAGAAATCACTCGGCTGGAAAAACAGGTTGATGAACTTGAGCTCAAAGCGTTGCTCGACGGCCCTCACGATTCAGCAGGAGCCTTGCTCAGCGTTCATGCGCGAGATGGCGGCGTCGATGCCAACGACTGGGCCGAAATGCTGCTAAAGATGTACATCGCCTGGGCTGGTAAGCATGACTTGAGTGCAGAGCTCATCGACCGCCAGGACAACGAGGAAGCTGGCATCACGCAGGCGACCGTGGCCATCCGCGGCCCCATGGCTTACGGCTATCTCAAAGGCGAAGAAGGCATTCACCGGTTGGTTCGCATCAGCCCCTTCAACGCTGACGGCAAACGCCAAACCAGCTTCGCGGCCGTTGACGTATCTCCGGAAATCAGCGACAGCGTCGATGTCGAGATCGACGAAAAGGACGTTCGGGAGGACACCTATCGCGCAAGCGGCGCTGGCGGCCAGCACGTCAATAAGACCGACAGTGCTGTCCGTCTAACACACTTGCCCACTGGGGAAGTCGCCCAGTGCCAAAGCGAGCGTAGCCAGCACAAGAACCGCGCTCAAGCCTGGAAGATGCTGCGAGCGCGCATTGCGAGAATCGAAGAAGAGCGTCGCGAGGAAGAGCAGGCGGCCAAGTATCAGAACAAAGTGCGACAAAAAGGGTTCGGGTCTCAAATCCGCAACTACTTTTTGCACCCAGATCAACGTGTCAAAGACGCTCGGACCGAACACTACCAGGGCAGCTTTCAGGCGGTCATGGACGGCGATATCCAGGGTTTTCTCGATGCTTTTTTAGTTTGGCGGATGGGGCAGAATCAGGCTGTCAAAGACGCGAATTCGTAGCAAGCAATAACTCAGGCGAGACATGGCGGAAAAGCAAACGCGACGCGGCAGCGACGAAATCTCACTCGACGGCGGTCGTCTTGGAACCCTCCACTTTTCGTGGCGAGACGACCGATACAAACATTCGTGGCAATTCGACAACACGCTGGTGATCGAGAGTATCGAAGGCGATTCGGCCGCCAATTGGCCACTCAGCCCTCCGATTCAACAAATTCACCAGCAGGAGTTTCCCGACGGACGCCAAGTTGTCTTTGGCGTCGGAATGGCCGGACGTGGACACTGGTCGGTTAGCTACACGCTGGTTCCGGATCTAAAGTGCTGGATTATCGAACATGCGTTTCGCAGCCCAGTCGAAGCAGACAGCCTTGCCGCAACATACGAACTTGCCGGGGATTGGAAAGCATCTGATTGCACCCAAGTGGGCGCGTTGAACACAGGACAGGTGCTATCACTCGATGACTGCGGCGGACTGACTTTGGAAGCAATCCCGCCTGCCCAACTCAAGCTACTCGAATCAACAGCATCCATCAGGTCTGCACCGCCTGCGACGGTTGAAACAACGGCCCAATGGTCTTTTCGTTTGCGAGTAAAATAGTCGAAACAAGGTCTGGAAGAACCTAATGAATAACTCGCCGTACGAACCGCCGCAGATTCGCGAACAAACATTTGGTCCCGCCAACCATGAAATACTGACCACACCGCCACAAGTATGGACTTGGTACAAAGTTTATTGCGGCTTGATGCTTCTTCTTTACGTCATGTTCGTTGCCGGCTCGATCTTTCTATTCATGTCAGCAGAGTCCATTGCTGTTTCCGACCCGGAGCAGTCAGCGATCGTCCTAAAGATTCAGGGGGCAGCGTTTGGTGGCGTCGCACTGTTGCTTGTAGTCTTATACTCCTGCGGCTTGTTCTTTCGTCCAAGCAAAATGGCTTGGTACCTTGGCTTTGCAACGATTGGCATCGGACTAACGAGCGCCTGCTGCCTGCCAGCTTCTGTGCCGCTTCTGATTTTTTGGCTTAAGCAAGAAACTCGCGTTTTCCTGCGGGCGATGCCTGGGCAGAACTAGAACACACTAGGGCCACCTTGAGAATACTGCACAAGATCACAGGAGCCTTGGCTGCACTCACCACAGCTCTACACATTTTTGTCGGCGGAGCTGATTCGCTTGCTCCCATGCTGGATGCCGGCTTGCCGAATTCTGCCGAAGGAGCCATGCACGGATGCTGGCACATGGTTTCAATCTTGCTGGCTTGGTCAACCGTGGTTTTCTGGCGTGGCAGAGGCCCAGCCCTTCACTTTGGTCTTCTCTGGTGTGCGTGTGCCGCAGTCTTTGTTTACGTAGGTTTACACCAAGATGTGCCTGACGGCCTAACGACCAACCCGCAATGGACACTCCTCGGCCTCGTCGGCGGCCTCGCAATTCTTGGGCAACGCCAGGCATCGACGCCTAACGCGGAATAGCACGGTTCGGTGTTGATCGATGCTAATGCGTGCCAGAAACCGCAGCGTGAGCAGAAACCGCAGTGCGCGGCATCCCCCCTCACATCCAACGCAATCTGCTATATTTGATCGTTCGAATTCAAGCCGCACCTGCATCGGAGCTGAAATGCGTACCAATCTCTTCTGCGCACACCTCCTGCTTTCAGCATCCTTCTTATTTTGCCTGCAGCTTTCTGTTTCTGCTCAGCAGAATGGTGCCGCCAATGAGTTCCCCGTAAGGTACCTTGCCTATTCGCCTGACGGTGAGTTTCTGGCAGCCTGCTATGGAGCGGTCAAGCAGAAAGGCATGCTCCGCGTCTGGGATCTTAAGCGAGGCATTCCTGTCGTCGAACACACCGAAGAAGCTGGAATTTGTTCAGCGTCGTTCAGCCCCGATGGACAACTGCTTGCTGTCGGCTCCTTCACTCCCGTTGGGAAAATTATCAACCTGGGCACCGGAAAGGTCGTCGTTGAACTGCGCGGTCACGAAAACCATGTTCGATCGGTGGCATTTATCAATCAGCGTGTCGTTGCCACCAGCAGCTATGACAAGTCCGTACGATTGTGGGACGCAACGCTTGGTCTTGAGCTATCCAAACTTGGTGAACACACCGATGAGTGCCGGACATTATGTGCATCACCCAACGGTCGCTATCTGGTCAGCGGTGCTTCTGCCCCGGATTGTCGTTTATGGAACCTCGAAACGGGAAAAGCCATCGGGCTATTCGAGCCGAACAACTTTGTTTGCCCAAACGTCTGTTTCTCATTTGACGGCCGTTTCTTCATCTGTGCGAGATGGGACGGCAAGGTGCGGATTCGAGACGTCGAGCAACAGAAACTTCGATTGGCTGTTGAACTCCACGCTATTCGTGCCGTCGCAGTTTCCCCAGACAACAATTTGCTTCTCGGCTGCAACGACAAAACCACAATCAGTGCCGTTGAGATTCGCATGGGGGATAGCACACTGAACGAACGAGAAAAACTACTTGAATTGGTGAGACTTTGGCGAAGCGACGACTATCAAGTTCGCGAGCAAGCAAGTGAAGACATCGTCAACCAAGGCATGACAGCGATGCCAATACTGGACCGATTGAGCAAGTTTCAGTCTGCTGAAATCAAAATCCGCGCCCGAGAGGCAAAGGCTGCTTTGAGTCAAAATTCATCTCGCTCGATTGACGTCGGACACAAATCCAAAGTCGGAGCGGTTGCTTTTGCGACCGATGGAATCCACGTTGCCAGCGGTGATGCTGAAGGTGAAATAAGGATCTGGCGTTTCCGAGATGAAACCATCGCAGAAATTCTCGCCTCGCCGTTAGCAAAAAAGAATGCCGAGAACAACGACCGCGGCGAACAAGAAGACTGAGAACGACAAAACTGGAAACAAGGATCTTCAGCGACGAAAGTCAAACCAATGACAAAGTTTGCTCCAAGCAACTTCCTCTCGCTCCTCATGGTTTTAGCATTTAGTGCTCGCGCTGACGCCCAAGACGAACGACTTGTAGAATCCATAACGACAGACGACTTCGTCTGGGTCAACGCCACCGAAGCTGCCACATCGCGTCCAGTCGGCAAATTTGAAGCGCCACTCCCAGATTCGGCAACCCTTCGTTTTGGGACGACGCGCTATCGCCAATCACGACCTTCTACGGTCTCATTCCTGAGCGACAACACTACACTACTCGAATGGAGAGCCGAACTATCCGTTACTCCGATTGCCTTTCGTAACTCAAAAACCGGGCAGATCACGAGCAGGATCGTATTCGGGTCGCCCCAACTCCGAGCAGTCGGCGCTGGCACGTCTGCACACGGGCACTTTGCAGTTCTATGTGCAACCCTTTTTGACCCTGACACCAAAGATTACCGGGCCTATTGCAAAATCTGGGACATACGAACCAGGGAAGCTGTTGCTGCCTGTAGCTGGGATGCAGATCGCTTCTCTCTCGAGAATTCTGTTCCTGAAATTTCAGGGGATGGCACGCGGGTAGCCATTTTGAGCAGGTTTGGCAAAGTATTTCTGTGGCACACAAATGAACCGAAGCCGCGTTTAATCACCCTACCTGAACAACGCATCAACCAGATTTATCTCAACCGCGATGCAACAGAAATTGTCGTGTTGAGTCGCGATGGACTATTCGCATGGGATCTTTCAACGGAATCCAAAAGGCTCTCAATCGAAGGCTTTAAGGCTACGGACACCATGGCGATTTCGCCAACCGAAAAACATGTTGCTGTCATCGATCGCAACGCTGATGCGATCTACGTCTACGATCTATCAAGTGGGAGACGATTGCATTCGCTCCGCATGCCTGGACCGAGGGGCGTTGACTACAGGAGATCCGCGCTGGCCTTTTTGCCCGGAAGCGACACCCTGTACATTTCTTCCCAAACGCGTCGCGCGATAGCCGCGTTCGATTGCGCCCTTGGCACGTCCGAAGGTCACTGGGCGATTGAGACTCCACCGCTGCGAAGCATCGCGTTTTCGCCGAACGGCAAATTGCTGGCAGGAAATACTGGCCACACCCGGCTAAAGGTGTGGCAAGTTGAAGACATGGCGGAATTGTCGGCGACTCCACCAGGGCACACTGGCGTCGTTGAAGCTATTGCCTTCACAGAAGGCGGAGAACAACTTCTCACAGCAGGTGCATCAAGAGAACTTGCGGCCTGGAACACGAACACCGCGAAGCACCGGTACATCAAAAGGGCGCCACCTGCATTGGAAAGAGTCGGTACGATTACTGACATTGCAGTCAGCCCAGATCAGCAACATGCAATTTCGCTGGGATTTCAAGTCGGCCTGGATTGCTGGAATGTAACTACCGGCGAACTTCGTTTTCATCTCCCACGTCACGGTCAGACTGGAACGTACGGGTCCCATGCTGTCGCGTTTTCCGCAGATGGCAAACGCTTCTACTCATTTGGCCCAGAATACTACCTTCGAGTATGGGATTTTCGAACTGGCAAAGCATTGGAGGAATACAGGCCCTTTCCGCCAGACGCAGAACTTATCAAGAGGGATGGGGAAGTCGCAGTCTCGGACCCGTTCGGCATGGCGGGAGCGGCAGGAGTACCACCAATTTCTGTTTCTGAATTTTCAGAAGATGGAAGCACACTGGCCTTCCTAGCTGACAAAATCTACTTCGTCGACACTTCGACAGGCAATGTCATCAGGACTTTCGACTCCATCGCAACCGCTCACGGAATCTTCAGCAAGAGCTTGGAGCAGTTCGCTTTTGGAGAAGGAGCCACTTTCTCCATCTGCAAACTTTCAGATCAAGGTAAGGTTGCGTCAATCGATGTGGACGCAGCACGCTCGGCGCGGCCCATCTGTTATTCTCCCGATAGCCGGTTGCTTGCTGTTCTTTGTTTCCCGTTGGCGCGGGAGACATCCGAGCCATGGATTACCATATACGATTCTGCGTCACATGAACCACTGTATCGGGTCGAAGGCGTTCCACTGGGCCATGGCCGCATGGCATTCACGGGAGACAACCGCCACATCGCCGTTGGGCAACTTGATGCGACCATCCTCATGTTCGAATTAGCACCGTTCCGCGTACCGTCCGAGTAGTTGTTGCCAATCGCTACGTCGCCTAAACCTGCTCAAGTCTTGGAAGTTGTCACCATGAAATCGCCTGAGAGCTTAGATGCGGCCATAGCGAAATTCATGGAACAAGCCGAAAGTGGCGGACCATTTGACCGAGAAAAATTCCTTGCTGAGCATGCCGAGCACCGCGACGCCTTGCTCGAGTTCCTGCACATGCATGAGCAATTCTCAGCAGCCAGCGATAGCATTGCCGACGACCGAAATAGGATTCAGCGAGAGGATTCAACTGCGAATCGACACCACAGCTCCGTCACTCAGAAAGCCCCGGTGGCCGCATCTCCATCCAGTATCGGATCGTCGCCACCACGCTACTTCGGTGCCTACGAAATTCTTGAAGAAATCGATCGTGGGGGCATGGGCGTTGTTTACAAAGCTAAACACCAAGAGCTTGGCCGAATCGTTGCCCTGAAAGTCATTCGATCTGGGGAGCTGGCTAGTGATGATGAAGTGCAGCGATTTCGCAGCGAAGCCGAGGCTGCAGCCGCGCTAACACACCCTGGAATTGTCCCCATCTACGAAGTCGGCGTGATCGACCGGCTCGTTTATTACACAATGGCCTACATCGAGGGCGAGAGCCTTGCGCAGATAGTCGGCAAAGAACCTTTGGAACCAATGGAGGCGGCTCGCATCGTCGTCCAGCTATGTTCGGCCGTCTCGCACGCTCATAAAGCGGGCGTGTTGCACCGCGACATCAAACCAGCCAATGTGCTGATCGACAAAGAGGGACAGCCGATCCTGATCGATTTCGGGCTTGCAAAAATTATCAACCAAGATGCAGGACTCACCGCAACCGGGCAGATACTGGGTACTCCAGCCTACATGGCACCTGAGCATGCAAGTGGTCATGCCGTCCAGCCAACTGCATCGTCAGACGTCTATTCTCTCGGCGCAATCCTGTACTTTCTGTGCTCGGGACAACCGCCATTTAGTGGCCCAACACCGTTTGACGTGCTGATGCAGGTACTTGATCGCGAGCCACCGCCGCCAAGCAAAGTACGACGTGGCGTTTCGCTTGAGCTCGACTTCGTTTGCCAACGTGCTTTGGCAAAGTCGCCGAAACTTCGCTATTCAAGCGCTGACGCCCTAGCCAGCGACCTCAAGAAAGTTTTGCATGGACAACCACTGGATTGTCCGCTGCCAACACTGGCGGGAAGACTGCATTCCTGGTGGCGGAGGGAACCGATTCTGGTTGTGCATCTGTGCGGAATTGGCATCACCACCACTATTGTTGCCGGCTGGCACTACTGGCGTGGCGGCGAACCAACTCAAGAATTCCCGGTTCGCATGGTGTTGCTTTTCTCATGGATCGCCGCCAGCTATTTCTTGCAGCTCTGGGTCATCAAGGCTCGTTGGCGCGACGTCGCTTGTCTGACGTGGGCAACCGTCGATGTCACAATCTACACCAGCTTGCTCGCCTTTGCCGATGAACCCCGATCCATGCTGCTGATCGGATACCCGATGATGGTAGTCGCCAGCAGCCTTTTCTATCGGGCAAGATTCGTCTTGTTCATGACAAGCATTTGCATCGGCGGTTTCCTTCTGCTCGGCATCTTTGCTCCCAAGCAGGATTTCGTCAAAGTCGACTTTGCGATGATTTTCGTATGCGGCCTGGGCGTGATCTGCATGACCCTTCTTTCAACCATCCGCCGAATTCGCCGCATGAGCCTCTTTGACGAGTAAGTTAGATCCGAGAAGTCTCGGTAAGAACAGGCTAGTCAGAACGGACCGGCCCGCGACAAACGCGGGTTTCAGATGGCTACGCCCATCTGCCTCGATCTTTATTCTCTCAAGACCGGTTTTCTCAAAATTTTGCGCACGCAGAACCGGAAAATAGCCTCTAGGGGCATACCTACCTGAATTGCATGCCTGGAAGCTCTTTGCCTTGGGCCGCCAGACGTCTGAGACGCTCAGCAAGAGTGAACGAGCCATGCAATACCCCCGCCCAGGACAGATCCGGGCGAACCATTTTCGAAGCAGGGAATCTTGTCCATGGCTGATCTAGTCGGCGGCTTGCTGCTGTTCACATGCGTTGGAATTGTCTGGGCCGTTACCGGCCACGTGATCTGGGTCGTCCTGCGCACTCTGCTTGCCCTCGTATTCGGAGGTCGGTGCCCGAAATGCAACACACTTTACCTGACCGACCATCATCACTGCCGCGAATCGCAGCCTACGCCGGATTGGCATGACGATTTGAGTGCGGTGCTACGCGTTCTCCAGCATCCGATAGCAAGCCGCAAATTGAGTAGCGAAACCGTTTCCGCGTTGCGAACTTTCGTGTCAGAGGCGCTCAAACCACCTCCGATTGCGCCCCAGGCAACAAGCACTCCTGCTGAGATTACCGACGAGTCACCTGTCGTTACCATCATTCCACAAAAGACTAGCTCTACCCAGCCACTCGTCACGCAGTCTCCACATCCACCCCTTCAAGCAGCGAATCCGCCAACGCCGAAGACAACGCAAACGCCTCACCCGCTCGACCCAGATCCTAAACCTGCACCTGAATTCCACCCCCCCAAGGCACCCGCACAGTCGCCGTTTCCAGCACCAGTAGTTATTGCCACAACGATGGCGGCCGAACCAAGCCAAGTGCTTGACTTGAAGCCAACAGAGCTTCCTGCACCAAGCCAACCGCAGATTCGCGAACCTTGGACGACAGCCATCGTGGCTCGCTTTATGGAGCAAGCAAACGTTCGCTGGGTCGAACTCATCAGCGCTCTTCTGGTTGTGGGGTGTTCGATAGGTCTCGTGATTAGCCTATGGCATACGCTCAGCGAGACGACGCGTTTTTTCCCATCGCTCGTATTCCTGCTTTCGACCGTCGCTGTTCATTTTGTAGGCCAGTACACACTTAAGAAGTGGAATCTTCGGTCGACCAGTCGCGGCATCCTGCATATCGGTTTGATGCTCATTCCGTTGAGCGTTCTCGTTGGCCTACTGCTTGCCCGCCGTGAGGCTCCGCCATCGCTGGACATTTACTCGGGCGGCATCCTTCTGCTGGCGACCAGTTGTTATAGTTACCTATCCATCAGTGCGGCCAGGACGCTCAGCAAGCGTCACTGGAAGATGATGACCGCCGCCGTCATGCTGGCTCTTTTTTCGCTGGTCGCCATCGACGTACATTCTCAGTACGGAAACCTGGGTGGCGCGTTTGCACTAGCCACAACGCTGCTCCCAAGTGTTCTGCCAAGTTTCCTCGTTGCTACAGCTCTCACCGTCCGAGGGCTCCAGCGGCGGAGCTTTCCTGACTACACCGCTCGTGAGTTGGCGGGCTGTGTGGCGCAGGTGGTTTTTGCGACAGCAACTCCTCTCGCGTTCTACACCATGCAAGCTGACAGCGCGTCGGGCGAGGCGCTCTGGTTGAGCATGCTCCTACCAGCGTGCGGCTGGACCGCCTTTGCCAGTATTTTGGCGACCCGACTGCAAAGCATTCGCGAGGGTGCGGCACCAGCTTGGCTGGCAGTGTTCTCGTGGGGCTTGCTTGCCATTTCCGCTTCGCTCCTGTTGCTCGCCGTCGGCCAACTTCCGCGAACCACGACGACGTACTGCTTTATCCTCACCGCCGGTGGACTCTATCTCTCCGTGATCGCCACTGCGCACGGGCTTTCGCGAGCCTGCTTTGCCGGGCTGACGGCAATGCTGTTCGGTCTCAGCATGATCCCGCTCGCGATGGAGCCGCAGAGTTTGCTCGAAGTAAATTGGATGGCTCTACCCAGTGTTTTACAAATTGCGATTGCCGGAGCAGCCGCATGTGGGGGCGCAGTTGCGATACACCATGCGGTCCCTCGCCCCTCGCGACAGCGGGCAGTTGGATGGACGGGCTACCGACCGAACCTGACACTGCAGTCTGTCCTACAACAGACCATCGCATCGGGAGCAATCCTGCTGGCAGTATCTGCATGCTTGACGCTTCTTGCCAGCTTTCACCCGGAACAATCGCACTGGGCAACTCCCGCGCTGGCGATCGCTGGCTGGCCACTGCTGATTTACGCGCTTTTCGCCAAACGTCAAACGACTGAGCTGCTAGCTGACAATTCCCTTGGATTGATGCTCGGCTTTGGATTGGCACTGACAGGAGTATCCACAGTTCAATCGATTCTCATCCACGATTTGGGCATTTCATACCTGGATGGCTACAAGATGGCAGCCCGCTTTGCGATCTCGCTGTGCGTGACCAGCCTAGCATGGTCGGCGATGAGCGGCATTTGCACAGCCATCCTAGGATCACGTAGATCGGCAGCTACCACGACCGCCGGCGGTGCAATGGGATTGGCCATTCCGGCAACCCTGCTGCTGATTGCCAGCGACAACTCTGCTGCACTTTTCTGTCATTGGGGCTGGTTAGCCGCTGCGGTCACACTGGTGGGCTGCTTGGTGCTCATGGACCGCAACTTGGCCCGCCTGAGCGTGACAAGCATTTGCGCCTGGATGATCGTTGTCAACCACATCGTCTTTGGCGATTCGCTGCTGAGCGATTTCGGGTTGGTCGGATACCTATCGATTCAATCGCTTCTTTGCTTGGCCGTTGTAGCCTTCGTGCAACCGTGGTTGGTTAGCGGCATTGAATTGTTTGCTGCGCGACAGAGCCTGCAGCTCAAGAACACCCCAAGTGTGGCCTGGGACGTGGGGATTGTAGCTTGGTCGACAACGATCGCGGTCTGCGGCATCTTAGGCGTTTACTTCTTGGATACACTCGCCCAAGCGTTTGGGGCTGATGCTGCCAACTTCATGGCAAGCGGAGGGCAACTCACGCCAGTTGCACTTTTAGGAGCGTTCGCCGCGATTCTGTTTGCACAGTGGCTTCTCTATCGCGAGAGGCAACTTGGATCCGCATTTGCGGCGATCAGCATCGGCGGACTCCCAGTTGTCTTGGGTTGTGGCTGCGGTACTGTCGCTGGGCCGGACCACTTGCTGACGGTTCTCAACTGGATCCTTGCGGGCAGCCTCATCGCCTCAGAAGCACTAGCATTCGTGCCTTCGCTGCGCCGGCCTTCCGGAGCAATCTGGAGTTCCCTTTTTGCCGCAAAATCCCCGCCGACCTTCTCGAATGACAAACCCGTTTTACGGAACCTACTTCGGTGCACCACAATGCATCGAACATCGGCATCACTCCTCCTGGTGGTGAGCTCCACACTGGGGCTTCTGCACATGCTCAACTTGGATGATCAGCCGAGTGCGCTTCTGCGGCTATTGCCTCTTGTGCCCGCATTTACATTCTTGGCCGTCCGCTGGATTTGCATTCACGCTCATCCGAGGGCAGGAAAGAAGCCAACCGAGATTCAAAATGCCGCATTCGTTTCGAATAGCACGATTTTGATGCTCTTGTTCGCCACTGGCACATGGCTGAGTTTGGCCGATCTGCCGACTAGCTACTTAGTCCCGAGGCTTCCACTGGCGATTGCCGTCGGCTACACCGCTTTAATTTGCATGAGTCGTTCAATTGAATGGATGACCAATCGCTCAAAACCAGAACGATCGATGTTGCGATTTGATCAAGGTCGGAGCCAGGTTTTTGTACCTGCGACCGTCGCGTGGTTAGCAATGACGGCCATGGCGACTGCACTGGTCTTCATGCTGCCAGCCGTCCGGTTGCCGGGCAGCCATTTCTTCGCAAGCTGGCAACTCGTCGCGGGACTCGCTTTGTACGGCGGTGCGGCACTTGCGCAGACCAACGCTTGGCGGCGTCGCAACAATCAACACGGCTCGCAACAGGGGCTCGGCTTGCTCGGGCTCCCTCTGATTGGTCTCACTGCAGCAGGCACGCTGATTGCAGCGCCACTTTGCACAGCGGCGCTGGCATCGTGGCTGATTTTACAATCGAATGAGTCTGTCGTGTCGCAGGCACAGTGGTTCCTACCTTCTCATGTGCTGGTTCTGATCTGGCTGCTCAGTGCGCTTGCAGTGACTTCATTGCTTTGGCGAGATCGCGCCAAGGGACCTGGGCAAGGAAATGCATCTAGTGCGAGCAAGTACTTGGCAAACGCACTGTTGTGCGCCGTTGGCCTTTATGCGTTCGTCGGCACGTTGGTTGACCCAGCAGCATGGTTCCCGTCCATGGTCCTGGGCGTCCTGGCCGCAGCGATGGTCGTTGTGGGTACGCTGCGGGGCCAATTGATGTGGAGTCATTTTGCTGCCGTTGTGGCCGCGGTGGCCATCACGCCGCTCATCCGAAGTTCTTGGTCCCAAGGTTCAATCAATGATGGCTTGGTGCATGTTCTTTGGGGCCCAATTGCGGTCAGCTTGCTCAGCCAGCTACTGCAAGAGCTGGCAGCAAGAATGGGACTAAGCCTTCGACTGACTCCAGACAAGGAGAAGCCTGAGTTGGGTGCGAGTGTTTCAGCTACCACAAGCATATTGATTTCTGCGTGCTTCCTCCCATTGAGTTTTGCAGTTTGTATTTTTCAACCCGTCGGATTGCAATGGACCGTTTTCGCAGCCATCCAAGCCGCTGCCACATTTGTTGCGGCGACACGCTGTTTTGCCCGCGGTGAGACGCGACGATCGTCGGCTGTGTATGTTTCGGTGATCGGACTAAGCGGTTGGATCGGAGCTGCAATTGCGAACATCAACGGACTCGGAATTTTTGAATCGCTGCTCATATGGTCAACATCCATCCTGAGTGCGATGAGTCTGCTGGGCCTTGCGATCAAGGAACTCTTCTCGAGCCCCGGGTTGGCCGCACGAATTTTCGGGGACACGGCACTTGGCCTGAGTCGCGTTGAGGCGTTGGCGCAACGCATCACTCCGCTGCACCTAACAATCGGGATCCTTAGCGCCGCACCGGCGGCCATCATCGCAATGGCGGCTCCTGAGCAGTCGTTGCGACTGATGGCCTCTGCACTACCGCTTGTAGGCATGACGACAATCGTGCCGTTGCTGCTTCTTCAAACACAAATCACGGCGTACCGCGGAGAACAAATCGGCGAAGGCGACTTGCATCCCAAGAGCACCACACTTCGGTACTCAGTCGCTTGCCTGGGGTCTTTAACATTTTTGTTGAGCTGGTGGGTGGACTTACCTCGCGTCATCGATGCGACTTGGCCGACTCTGTGGATCTATGCCCAACGCGGCCTGCTTTCATTCACCGTGCTGATGATCGTCATGTGGAGTGCGGAACGCTTATTCACGAAACACAGTCCATGGCAACCGATTGCAAAGCGCTTAGGCATACTGGCACTCATCGCAGCACTGTCGACGGGATCTGTACTGGTAGCCCTTCAAGTATTTTCGTCCTGGCAACAAGCTGCTGTGGAAGCAACGCTTGCTTCGAAGCTGCTCTCCTTGCTGGCCTGGGTTGGACTCGGAGCCAGGCTCGCACAGTATGCTGTCTCATCCGAGCGGGGCACTAGCGATGACAGTCCGAAAAGTCTGGGTCAGCGAAAAGCGTTGCTTTACGGAGTCGAATTCTGTCTCTTGGGATTCTCGCTAAGTGCTTACACGCAATTCCCCGACATATTCGAGGGACTTATTGCTGACTGGTGGCCAGTGTGGGCATTTGCGATATCGTTCGCTAGCGGATGCATCGGTGAAGCGCTTTCGCGACTGCAACGTGGCCGTGATTCGGCTGCGCTGGCCGCGCTGGAATCGGTAGTCAGCCAAAATGGCCTACTCCTTCCACTGTTGCCACTATTTGGAGTTTGGGTCGGATCGGCAAACGCTATCTGGACGCAGTGGCATGTTTTCTCTGGGCTATTACTCGGCGGTGCTGTCGTCTACGCGGCTCACTCGGCCCGACTGCGGAGCATCCCACTTGCACTGTTCAGTAGTTGTCTTTTGCTGGCAGCCTACTGGACAACTCTCCACAGTTTTGAGGATCTACAATTCTTGAATCATCCACAATTCTGGCTTCTGCCGCCATGCTTTGTAGCTTTGATCGCAAGCCACAAACTTCAGCCGCGTCTACCGAATGCGACCGTAGCGGCACTACGCTATTCGGCGTTGATCATCGCTTACTTGAGCAGCAGCAGTGAAGTGTTCTTCGAATCGATGGGTGGTACGCTATGGCAAGCCTTGTTGCTGCTTGTGCTCGCCCTGATCGGCGTGGCTGCCGGGATCGCGCTGCGAGTCCAGTCGTTCCTTTACTGTGGCGCAACGTTTACGTTTCTTGCAACGTTGGGCATGGTGCTCAATGCGCAGCGGGCCATCGGCGGCGTTTGGCCTTGGTGGGCTTTCGGCATCGCCACAGGAGTCGGATTGATCTTCCTGCTCGGCTATTTCGAGAAAAATCGCCAGTCAATCTTGGAGCGCATCAACCGCGTACAAAGCTGGAAGGCATAGGTAGTCATCCGCCCTAGAACGATTGGACAGGGTGGGCAAGGACAGGTAAGCGGCCCCACGGTGGAGCAACTGCCTATTCGCCACGTTGCTCCGGAGGCGTAAAATTGAACTTACCGCTCTGCGAGAAAAAGCGAACTGGGTTGTCATACACTACCTTGCCAATTGCAGCCTCACTGTGCCCACGCTTCCGCAGCTCCATAATCAGGTCAGGCACTGCGGTTGGTTTGCTGGGCCCCCAGTCGCCCGCAGAGTTGGCCATCAACCGCTCTGAGCCATACTTTTCGATCATGTCTGCCGCTCGTTGCGGCGTGCACTTTGTGACTGGATAGAGCGTCATCCCGGCCCAAAAGCCGGCGTCGAGCACAGGTCCAATGGTATGTTCTTCCACGTGGTCGATGAGAACTCGGCTGGGGTCAATTCGCGAATCACCCAGCAGCATGTCCATGATCATCCGCGTCCCCTGATACTTGTCCTCCAAGTGTGGCGTGTGGATTAAAATTTGCTGGTTATGCTTGACGGCCAAGTCGACGTGTTCGAGAAAAATCGTCGACTCATTCTTGGTGTTCTTGTTGAGTCCGATTTCGCCAATGCCCAAGACGTTTGGGCAGTCCAGGAACTCCGGTATCATGGCGATGACTTCGCGCGAGAGACTGACGTTCTCAGCTTCTTTGGCATTGATGCACAACCACGTAAAATGCTGGATACCGTATTGTGCTGCCCGTTTGGGTTCCGTGTCGGTGAGTTGCCGGAAGTAGTCACGAAAACTATCCACACTACCTCGATCAAAACCAGCCCAAAAAGCCGGCTCACTCATTCCGACACAGCCCATCTTGGCTAGCGTTTCGTAGTCGTCGGTCGTTCGAGAGACCATATGAATATGCGGATCGACGTAGTACATTGTTTCACTCTTCTCGTGTCTTCCAGGTAATTTTTTCCCTGGGATGTCGTCCTGAATTAGTGTCGCCTGGAATCCTGCCGGTGCTCGATCGCGGCATGTTTTGGGTTGGGGCCGCAAACTAGATTCCAAATTCTTCCCGCCAAGTTTCTTGATACTCGCGGCTAAAATGCAATTGAATCTGCTTGGCTTTGTCGGCTGAATCGTCGCACAAAATGTCGCAAGCGGTTTTGAGTCGGCGAAGTTTGTCTTCGTCTATTTCGCCCGCAGGAGAAGCTACTAGCCTGTCGAAGAAGGCGCCCACTTCTAAGATCTTGGCCCGGATTTCAAGAAACTCTTGTTCCAGCACTTCGCTCGATGACCGTGGCATGACAACTCCCGAATCTGCGAAAACCACCCCTACGCCCTCAAATGGCGACGAAACTTGAACCGCGACTTCCCAATAAGGCTCCACGACAGAACAAAAGCTCCGCGCTCGGCAACGGTAAATCCGCGGGTCAGAATTATAGTGCAGCGCCCACAAAATTGTGAGCCTGCAAATCGCCGGAGCTCTTTACACTCGCCGACTCGCAGGCGAAAAAGGACCAAAACAGCGCCCTAGGTCAAAGAAAGTAAGGTTGCGACCATGCAACGCATCATCCGGGAAGCGACTCTGCACGACGCGGAACGAATCAACGAAATCTACAATCACTACGTGGATCATTCTACGTGTACGTTTCAGTTGAACCACGAAACGATCGGCGAACGATTGGCTTGGTTTGACAAACATGGCGAGTTTCACCCCATCATTGTCAGTGAATCTGAGAATCAAATTGTCGGCTGGGCGTGTATTTCGCAGTGGAACAGTCGCTGTGGATACTCTAAAACGGGCGAAATCTCGGTCTACGTTGATGCGGCCTTCCACCGACTCGGCATCGGTCGAGAACTAGTCAGAGACTTAATCGATCGGGCTAAGCTACTGGGCTACCACAGTTTGATCGCAGGCGCATGCACGGAACAAGTCGCCAGCATCAAACTTCAATCATCGCTTGGCTTCCAGCAAGTCGCTATGTTTCGTGAGGTAGGCTACAAATTTGATCGTTGGCTGGACGTCACCTACTTGCAACTGAAACTGAAGTAACACCACTCGACAGCACACTATGATGCACCTTTACCTGATCGGCTACCGTGGCAGCGGAAAATCCACAGTTGGAAAGCTGCTTGCCTCGCAATTGACCTGGCCACTCGTCGACACAGATTGCCTCGTTGAAGAGGCGGCAGGGAAGTCGATTGCAGCGATTTTTGAACAGGACGGCGAGCCAGTTTTTAGGGATCTAGAACAACAAGTCGTCGCTCAGGTCGCAGCCGGACCGCAGAGCATCGTCTCGCTAGGTGGGGGCGCAATCCTACGACTTGAAAATCAACAGACTATTCTTAGGACCGGAAAATGCGTTTGGCTGACGGGCAGTCCTGACATCCACCATGCGCGTATCCAAGCCGACGCTGCTAGCCAGGAGAATCGCCCCAGCCTGACCGATCGTAGCGATTACGACGAAGTACGGGAGGTCATGCGAGTGCGAGAACCGGTATATCGCAAACTTGCTCAACTCGAACTGAACACGGACCACCAATCACCCGATGCTCTAACCAAAGCGATCCTGCCTTGGGTAGAGTCGTGGGCCAATTCGTAGATTCCCGTAGCTTCGTCATTGCGACCGCTGAGTGGAAGGATGCGACTGGCCGATTTTGCAATGATGCAAAATCAGTTTCTCGCTTACCGGATTGAGCGACGACGTGGTTGCACGGACGCGGAGTTTACCACTTTAGGCAACTCCTGCATCTCCAAGGATCACTGGTGGTCGCTCAAGCCGTCAATGCTATCAGCGCTTACGCGCCGCAAGGACTCGTTATCCCACTCGTGGGACCGATGTTGGATTTCCTTGCCACCATCATCGCATTTCCCATGCCTGTCCGCGTGCTCATCGTCTTTGCGGTGGCTGTGTTCGTTGCTAGGCTGATCAATCGGGCCATCTACCGCTGGGCCTATTCCAAATCCGATTTTGGCCCATGGGCAAAACCTCCAAAGGGACAGCCGTCACATACGCTGCTAGACCACTTGCCTGCCATCGGCTGGTGGCGATTGCGACGAGAATCCAAGGCGTTGAAGAACAGTATCTTTTGGATCCGCCCTCTGCTTCTTGAGATTGTTTTCCCAGTTGCGATCGCTTGGTACTATCACTTTTACGTGAGCGGCGGCGCACTCAGTACGCGAGCCGCTGCGCTTGCCATACAGCCTGAATTGCATTGCCAATTCTTGGGTCATTTTGTTTTGATCGCGCTAATGACGGTTGCGACTTTCATAGACTTTGATGAATTCACGATCCCGGATATGGTGACCGTCCCGGGAACGATTATTGGTCTGCTTGGCTCTTTGCTATTTGCTGCTTGGCTGCCCTACAACGCTTTGATCACACCGATGGGAGTCGTCTTCGGACATCAAGAATTGCAAGCGGTGACGCCTGCGCTACCGCCATGGATGAGCGGTCCGTGGGGGCTAGGTATCGCACTTGCCATTATCGCTGGCTGGGGATTCGCGCTGCTCGACCGTCGGTGGATCGCACGGCGAGGCATCGGGAAAGCGATTCAGTACCTCTTCGCCCGCATGTTCGCGAACCGCGGCATTTGGCTGCCTGTTCTCATCACCTGTCTCTTCTTGACGACGGTAACAGTCGTTGCGTGGCAAAGCAGCGCTGAGCGATGGCCCATGCTGTTGAGCAGTCTACTAGGGCTGGCCTTTGCAGGCGGTGTGACTTGGGCGGTTCGGCTGGCCGCCAGTTGGGCTCTGCGAGTTGAGGCGCTTGGGTTTGGCGACGTTACGCTGATGGCCATGATCGGCTCGTACATTGGTTGGCAAGCCAGCCTGATTGTCTTCTTCATGGCACCGATGGTTGCTTTTGTGATTGTCCTTATTCGTGCAATCATCACCGGGCAAACAGCAACTCCCTACGGCCCATACTTGTGTACCGCAGCAGCCATTTTACTTGCCTATTGGAATCCAATTTGGAACGGTTGGGCATCCCCGCTGTTTGAACTCGGCAATATGATCCTTGGTGTGGTTGCAGCATGCATCGCCATGTTAGGTGCAATTCTCTGGATCTGGCGATTGATCAAGGAGGCGCTTGGCATCAAGACGTTTTGATCGCCTGCACTGATGAACATGTTCACTCGGAATTCCACAACAGAACTTGCCGGCCTCGGCCTCCGACCGGTCACCGACCTATCGACTGGCATAGATACGCTCCGCCGACGAAGGGCAGGGCGGATCGTGACAGAATCCGCCCGTTTGCGCTGCGTTTCGGGACGTTGGTGGCCCCACGTTGGCAATCTGCTGCAAGTCCATTTGGATGAAACATCGCGCCGCGGTGCGCCTGACCGTTGCGAACTCTTCTATCATGTGCCGCTGACTTCGCCGAGCTTTCTGACCTTGAGCTATGTTCGTAGCAGCAATCAAACCTCACTGAGTACTTTCTACGCGGCCACGCTGGTTCTCGACGAAATTGCCCGCATCAAGGGCTCATCTGCGATTGTGTGCAATGTCACCAATGGCCGACTCAGCGACCGTTTGATGGCCCGCTGGGGCTGGGAATCGCACTGCGAACATATGGCAGGACGTCACTTCATCAAGCGTTTCTACGGAGACTACCCCTCTATTGCATCGCCTTGGCTATCACGCTTGGCCATGGCCTGATTCACTCTTTCCTCTCTGTGATCACTGCTTCGTCATCGAGCATTGTCAGCTATGATGGAAGGAGTCTACTCAGGCATTCACAGCATCAGATCAACCGGACGATCGAATGAAAATCTTCGCAACTGCATTAGCCATGGTCGCCGTGCTGACGAGTTTTCCGGCGCGGTACGCCTATGCTCAACAAACTGATGCTGAGCGCGTAGAAGCAGCCCTTCAAGAGGCAGTTCAATATCTACTGCGAGATCAGAACCGAACGGACGGACGCTGGACTGAGGTTCCCCAATTCCCACTTGGCGTTACCGGCCTGTGTACGCTTGCATTGCTATACGCCGGAGAAGATCCGGATTCGAAAGCCATCCGTCTAGCGTTGCAACGACTAGAAGGTCAACAAGCGAATTCAACTTACGCAATTTCGCTGCAAACCATGGTCTTCTGCTATGTGAACCCAAATCGCTATGCCGCCTCGATCGAAGCCAATTCACGCTGGCTGGCTGACACACAGCTCTCTAACGGTGGCTGGACTTATGGCAAACGAGGCGAACAGACGTACAGCCCTGGCGGGGATGGATCCAACAGTCAGTTCGCCCTGCTAGCCCTGCACGAAGCACAACGAACCGGACTTGGGTTTTTTGAACCCGAACAATGGCAGCTCGTATTCGGCAAGGCTCGACGCTACTGGGAAGAACTGCAGAACGCCGATGGCAGCTTTGCATACGATCGCGCAGGCAGCACTGGCAGAGGAAGTATGACCGCTGCCGGGATCGCATCGCTGGCAATCGTCGGCGCTCAACTCGGCGAAAGTCAATCGTCCGCTTCTCCAAAAATCCAGTGCTGCGGAGCTGCCTTGGATGGACGAGACCGCATTGCGGAAGCTACGGCCTGGCTTGCAAAAACGTTCTCCGTATCTCGTAACCCTGGATTTGGCAAAGACCAACTCTATTATCTCTACGCCCTTGAACGCGCAGGTCGCTTGACCGGACAGCGTTATATCGGCGACTACGATTGGTATCGAGAAGGGGCTTCGACGATCCTGCGACAGCAACAACCCGGTGGAGTCGTTCGCTCTGTTGCCGGTAGTACGGGTGGAAATCCTTACAGCGATACAGCATTTGCCATACTCTTTCTTGCCAAGGGAAAACGACGAATCGTCGTCAGCCGCCTCGAACATGGTGCAACCGGAGATTGGAATCGCCACCCAGGAGCCATGCAGAACATCACGTCACACACAGAACGAGCCTGGAAGCAGGATCTGGCATGGCAGAACATCAACCTCCGAAAGGCAAAGCTGGAAGACCTTCTTGAAACTCCGGTTTTGTTTCTCAGCGGTACGCAGACACCACGGCTAAACCAGAAACAGAAGCAGCTACTGAAGGATTACGTCGAACAAGGTGGCTTCATTTTTGCAGAAGGCTGCATGGGCGATGGATGCAACGGGAAAGAATTTGAAAACTTCATTCAATCACTTGCACTTGAGCTGTTCGATAAACCACTTTCTCGATTACCGCCCGAACACCCGATCTGGCTAGCAGAAGCACGAGTCACGCCAGCGGACCTCCCAGACGACTGTTGGCTCTACGGCGTGGAATCATGTTGCCGACTTGGGCTAGTCTATTGCCCCAGCAGCCTATCCTGCCGCTGGGAGCTCAATCCAGCCTACGGCAGCAAGCGTACGACCGATCCCGACATCCAGCGTGAGCTCGACAATTTCACCAAAATCGGGCTCAACGTGTTGGCTTACGCTACCGGCAAAGAACTGAAGGACAAACTCGACTTAGTTACCATACTGGAAGACAAGGGGCCGCAAACGACATCGGGACGCAATACGTTGCTATTACCCGTTTTGCGACACAATGCAGGCGCCGACGATGTTCCTACAGCAACTACCAAACTGCTCCAGTGGTCGGGCAAAGAACTCAAGAATGTACCGCTGGACAGTGAAAAACGCATGATCAGCATAACTACCAGCGAGCTTCAAGAGTATCCAATCGCCTACATGCACGGACGCGGCAAATTGCAATTGAGTGAATCACAGCGAGCAGCGCTAAAAGAATTCCTGGCGGCGGACGGGTTCTTGTTTGCGAGCTCGATTTGCGCGGATGAAGAGTTCACAAATTCGTTTCGGCAGGAAATGGAAACAATTCTGGGTGAACCGCTTGAGAAGCTTCCCAGCGACGCGCCCATATTGACCGAAGCATTCGGCGGCTTTGACATTCGCACGGTCGGCTTGATCGATCCTCAGCGTGTCGGTGATTCTCTGCTATCGACCAAACAGCAGATCTCCCCTCGGCTTGAAATTGGTCGAGTCAATCGCCGCATCGGCGTTGTTTTTTCTCCGATCGACATTAGCTGTTCGCTTGAAAGCCGCCATTCGCTACAGTGTCGCGGTTACGTTCGCGACGACGCAGCTCGACTGGGCATGAACGTACTGCTTTTCGCTTTTCAACAGCCCTGATCTCATTCCGCAGATGCAGACCGTTTAGAACGCACCGTATGACTCGCCAAGTAGAAGACTTAGTCGCTGACCTTGCGGAGCTGCCTTCGTTGCAGGCGATGGCTGTTGAGGTTTTAAAGTCGCTTCCCCAGGATGTTCAAACGGACTTTCTCTCAGACGCGACCTTCTACGTTTCGCTTGAACGCGTTTGTGCACAGCGAAAGACACACACATTCATGAACCTTCCCAAAGGTGGCACCTCCAGTCGCTGTGTGATTCTGCGCGAGAAACTAACGCGTGCTCCAGAGACGTTTGCTCGGTATGTGATTGCACACGAATTCGCCCATGCGTTTCTTCGCAACGGCCCCTGGCGACAGTACTCCGATCGCGAACAAGCCGCCGACGCGCTGGCGGAGCACTGGGGCTACCCAAAGCCCTAGAGCGATTCAAGCCCGGGTGTAGCGTTTCGGTGCCTATTTGAGTCGGCGATTCAGTGGGCGTAACACGCTATACGCAGGCGTGACTCGCATAGTGCAACTATTTGACGCGGTAGTTCAACGTGTAATAGGCTTTGTCGTGCAAAAGTGGAAGCCCACCTGAACTGCGAACACCGCGAGACGTTAGCTCGTGTACGTGCCCCTCTTGAAGCCCTTCAACGACAAGGCGCACCGTCCGGCGATCTTCGCTAACTGTGGCTGACTTGATTGTCGGCTGCGTATGATCGACCTCTGGACTGCCGTAGGCACTTTGATAGATGTAAGTGTAAGTTTCCATATCGTACGACGCCACATCACCAGCAAAGTCGGGATCGACTGGCAGGGTAAATTGCAAGTCGAATCCAACCTTCGTAGCTCGCATCTCTTTGATCTCGAAGGGGACTCGCCCGGTCCAGTTGACCCGCTCCAGTGCAAATGGCTTGGGCCCACGGCACCCCCAACCGCGATTTGTACCTCCAACGAACATCACGCCATCGCTGGTGATCTCCGTTGCCACGTTGCCAGACGCAAACCCTTCCAAGAATGGAAAACATGCTCCCTGGTAATGTCCCTGGACTTTCTCCAAATAGACTCGCATCACCGTGCTGTCCGATTGGTCACTAACAAAAATCTGCCCACCGAATGGCCCAAAGCGGCCACCGGTTGTATCACAAGTTACGCCGCTGGCCGATTTGCCCATCTTGTTGTACGGAAACATGATGACCGGCAATTCGAATTCCGGAATCTTCTTGGCTTGGTCAATCGCACGCGTCTTACTTTCCGGCTCTCGCGGTCGCTTACCCAACACAGACTCGGCCTCGTCGTACCACTTGAATCCGCCGGGATGCCCAACAAACTTACCAGGAATCAGGTGTTTCAGATGGCAGGTTCCATTCCAGGGCCCTTGATTGTCGGTGTAAAAGATGTCCCCGTCAGCATTGGCACCGATACCGCCGGGCGAGCGAATGCCACTGACGGTGGGGACTGTACTTCCATCCGGTTTGACGCGAACACACCAACCCCGATACAAAGTATTGCTATCGAACGAACCAGTAAGACAAAGCACGACCCAAATATCACCGTTCGCATCGAATTTGGAACCGAAAGCATATTCGTGGTAGTCGCCGGTGATGCCCCAGCCGTCCGCGACAACCTCAAACTCGTCAGCAACTCCGTCGCCACTCGTATCACGAAGCCTACTGACGTCGGGCCGTTGGGTGGCATACAACCACCCATCCCTCTGAGTTAGGCTCAACGGCTCGTGCAAGCCGTGGGCGAAGCGTTGAAAGCTAGACGCTGGAACTCGACTCGCAAGAGGATTGTCGATCATCCATATTTCACCGCGACGCGACGCTGCCGCCAGTCGACCGTCTGGCATCATTTGCACGGCGCTGCACTCCAGCACGACGCCCTCGGGTATTTCGAGTGGCGTAATTTTGTAGTAGTCGCTTTCGATTGGTTCCGCGGCTGCGGCAATGTGGGCGACGGCTGAAATGGCAAGGTAGCCAACGATCATTCGGACGTTCGACATTGCTGGAATTCTCTGACGGAAGAAGCGGCTGGACCAATCTGTTGGGAATAACATGCTTACCATCGAATCACCTCCTCAACCACAGACTCAGCACCCTGCAGAGAAACGACAAGCCGCAATTCTTGCGCGTCGCCAACTTGAACAACAGAAGCGCCTGGGACGCGAATGGTGTACTTGCCATCCACGTCAAACCACCCCTGTTGCAGTTGCTTGATTTGCTTGCCGACCGCAGCTCGGAAGACGACTGGGCCGTTTCTTGCCGGGCTGCCTTCATCGGAAGAGATGTTCAATGAGCGTTGGAAGCGTACCGTCGTCTCCGGATCCGTCGTCGGGACTGGGGCATCTTCAACAGTGATTCCCGCAAAGGCATAGCGGAACACCGGTCGCCCCGAAGCATCCAATCGATAGCCTATAAAACGATAGCCATTCTCACGGGCTTTCCCAGTTGGCCAAGCGGCATCGACTGCTGGCAAGACCGCAACGGGCACCGCTTGTTCAAAAGTCAAAATTTCGTCTCCGAGCGGCCCTTGCTTGCCTGGCCCGCGACCTTGCCAATGCTTGCTGGCGTCGATGAAGGAGCCTTTCCACAGGACCGAGAGCGCCATCGCTTCGGCGTCCCAGGCCAGGTTTCCCTGCTCGGGATACCCAACAGCAATCGCCCGTGGGCTGAGACCGCTGATAAAGTTCCGGTAGATCACCGGCCGTGATTCCGCGATCAACTCGATGGGCTGCTTCCCAACTCCTTCAGGCTTTCGCGCTGCCTCACCGTCGAGCAAGTATTGCCACATCGCTTGGGTTTGTGCCTCGGGGACACCATCTAGCACCTGTGCTGCAGCCGACTTGCCATCTTTGAAGCTGGCTGGCATTCGCGTTCCAGGACGATACTCCTCCGGTGCAATAAGGTAACGATGAAACCAATCCTCTCTCAGACGGCTCGTCATGCGAGTCATATCGATGGCTTGAATTCCGGGCGTTGATTCGTTTCCAAACACGTGGCACTTGATGCACGAAAGCCCCTTGCTACCGACCAACTGCCGTCCAGCCGCTTTGACTTTACCTTCGCTAACTGGCAGCGAGACTTCCTCCACTTCACTTCGAAGATCTTCCTGCTGAAACGCTTCACGCAATCCAGCAAGATTACCAGCACCAAAACCTGGCATGTTGACCAACATGTAAGGACGTTCGTCAGCTCCGTTACTCAATACGGCATCGATGTACTCCGACCTGAGCTTGTCGCCGACGCCGGTCAACGGCGGAGGCAATCGCCCTTCATCGCCCATTTCCTTGACCGTTGTCTTGAAGACAAAGTCGCGGGTATCTTCAGGACCGCCCACGCCATTGCGCGAGTGGCACGCATAGCAATTCATTGCCACCATTGTATCGTGAACAAACGAGGCGGCGATCGAACCAGACGGAACTGCGTCCCCGACAGCCATTCCAGCCTCAATGGCTGCAAGCTGCGAAACGGAGAGTTCATAAGTTGGTACTCCGCGCGGCGGCTCGCCCGATGTGCATCCATCTCCAAATTTTGCTTCCGCGAGAGCAGGAGCTCTCAAGGTGGATTCCACAGCACGTCCGCTTCGATTCAATTCATGACAGGAAGCACAACCAAGCTGGCCGAATAGCCGCTCGCCCTTTTGGATCAGCTCCGGCTGCGGCACAAACTCCGACTGCACCATCGGCTCTGGCTTAGCTTCTGGATCCAAAGTCGCAATGGACTCAATGGACGTCCAAGCCAGACCACCGCCCTGAACTTCGACCTCCAAGACTTCTTCGCCGCCATTTTCGAAATACTCGATGCTCACCGAGTGCGGCCCGGCTGCCAACGAGACATTGGCCTCTTTCGTTGATTTTGGATGCACCCCATCGTTCACGACCAGCGGCTCGCCATCAACGACTAACCGGCTACCATCGTCGCTACTGATCCGGAACCGATACTCACCGTCGACAGGTGCTACAAAAGTCGTCTCGAATACGGCTGCAAATCCATCCCTACGGCCACCGGCAAGGATGTCCAGACCGTAAAGTTCGGTTTCTTGATAGGGCGAAAGCTGCGAAAAGTCAGGCAATTTCTCCCAAGAACCTTCGAAAAAGGCAGCACGCATGTTGTTTGCCCCATCGCCAAGAATGGCGTCACGAAGCAGATACGTGGCAAGATCAACAGCTTGCTCCGCCGTCAGTCCAAAGTTGGGCATTCGCCCACTCTTTCTTACTTCGTGCGGCTTCTCAAGGAACTGAGCCAGTCCATCAAGCGTGTACTTGCTTGCGAGCATTCCTAGTGGAACCGTCGTAGCGGCGGCAACGGACGTACCATCCTGCGGCGCATGACAAGCCGTACAACCAACGTTGTGAAACAGATCTTTCCCGCGACGCGACGCCTTAGGATTTCCACCGCGATCAACGAGCGAGCTTTCGGCGATCAGATAATTTGCAATCGCGACTGCCGCTTGCTCTCGCTCATCATCGCTCAGCCCACTGAGCATATCTGGCATCACCGTCCCAGGCTTAACGCCATGCGGATCGGAAATGTAGGACACCAAGTAATCTGGTCGAACTCGAGAACCTACACCGTCTAGCACCGGAGCCGTTCGCTGTGCCAATTGCGGATCTGGGCCGGGCGGTTGTGACTGGTGACAATTCACGCACCCCAGTTCCGCCAGCAGCAGCTTCCCGCCTTTGCCACTTGGCTGACTTGCCTGTGCATAGAATCGTTCGAAACCAGGAACGATTGGCCGCCTCGCCTCGCGCTCAATATCCCGCGGCAAGACCCAAATATTCCGGTAAACCACAGGATTTTTGTGGTCCTGCAAATAGATTGGCCCTGGCTCTGGCCCCTCCTTGATAGGCGCTGCGGTGGTTGCATGGGGAAGCGCCACATCTTGTTGGACGATAACACCGTTGAGCCTAACCGTGAGCCTGGCGTTAGCCGTCTTCTTACCGGAGGCGTCGAAACGTGCGGCCGTGAAGTCCGCATCGTAAGTCTGCCACTGCAGCGGTGGCAGGCACATGTTCAAACTTGGATGGCTGATTGAATAGATCCCACCCGACTCATTCATCTTGCCTTCCAGGCCAAAAGAATCGAGCACTTGAGTTTCGTACCGCCCTTGATAGTAGACACCACTATTGCCGCGCTGCTGCCCGCGCGCCGTCGGCTTGTAAGGCGTGCGGAATTCCAGGTGCAATGTGAAGTCCTGAAACGCATCCTTGCTGCGAACACCTTGCTGAAGCAAACCGTCTTTGGTCACCTTCCCTCCAGACCAATGCTGCTGAAGGGATTCTTCGGATCCATCAAAGAGCACAACTGCGCCCACTGGCGGCTTCTTACCTAGGCTTGGACTGGTTCGCTCCACTCGCTGCATCTCATTGGACTCGGCCAAATCCGCAACGCCATCTTCGTCAACATCCAACCTTCTCGGCGGGGACTTGTCCCACCCATCACCCGGCAGCCCTCCTTGATAAATCACCGCTTCGAATTCCCCGTCGCCGAGTGCAATTACTTGCATCGCCCGTTTTGGACCACGGTATTCACCCTGAACAGAGAAATCAGGATCTTTGGACGCTTCCTCGGGTGTCGTATAGGTCTGCTGTTGTGCCGCGGCGGCAGCGGGAGCAACCACCAGGCATAGCAGCAGGAGGACGATCGTTCGTCGCATGGCTGGATCTCTGAAGGGCAGGGGAGGGATATTGAAGGGAGGCGAATCGACCAGTCGTTTTCGCCCGAGCAGCTCCACAGTCTAGCTGCCATGGCCTCGCGTTGCCACTCAGCGGACAATCACATGCAGGAAAAAGGCGGCTCAGCGGAGAGAGGCACACATGCTAGCACAATTCGCACACAAGCACCCTGCTGACTTGGCTGACCTGGCTGGTGAATTTAAGCGTTGGCGTCATGCAGCCCCTTTGGGTTTACTCACAGCAATGCAATCCGCGGCGGAACGGCACAGTATCTCCGGTGCTTCGATTCGCCTGCGATCATTGTTGGGAGCACAAGCATGGCCTTGGCAACACGCCAAGACGCGAGAAACATGATACGATCAGCGTGTGACGTCCCAACGGCAGCCAGCGCAAGAAATCAGAAAGCGTGCGGAATGATTCCCCAAGACCTATTGGAAGCAACAGCACACGAGGACCGCGACTTTCAATCTGCAGCTCTGTCCATCGTGTGCGGAGCTCCTGAGCAACTTCGAGAACAATTGTCCAATAACCCGAACGTCGCCAAGAAGCGCAGTCGGTCGGAACACGGCGCTACACTATGGCACTACGTTTCCGCCAATGCCATCGAAGACGTTCTGCAGTTGCACCCAAGTTCGATTTACCAGCAACTCATTCAAGCACCGCCGCACGAGCGCCCGCACCTTGAACAGCGGCTTGTGGAGACGATTCAAGCATTATCTGCGTCGTCGGCCGAGGTCGATGCCATCGCGGATGGCTATGGCGGAGGCCGCTTGCAAACCCCAATCAACTGGCTTGTCTCCAGCGACCACCCCGACAGAGCTGGGGTGATGCAACTTGCAGTTCGCGGAATGCTGAACGCCGGCGCGAGTATCGATGGACTGGACAACGACAGCTCTCCGGTGACGACTGCGTTGCTTTTCGGCAAACCCTCGGCTGTGAAAGAACTCGTACGGGCTGGTGCTCGAATCGACAATCTCATTCTGGCTGCGGCTGCAGGCTCCACCGAATTGGTTTCGCAAATGCTCGAAAGCGAGAACCCTGGCGATGTCTCTCGCCTAGCGGGCGAGTGGTTCAAGCCGCCTAGTAAGAATAGCGAAATCATCGATTGGGCAATGGTCTTCGCAGCGATGTGCAATCACCCTGAAACGATCCGCACCATTGCGAACCATACCCCCGAAGCGATCAATTGCATGCCGACGATCTCGCACATGACGGCAACTCCGCTGCACACTGCTTGCCTGGCAGGGAGCGCCCAAGCTGCCGAGGCCCTGATGCGCCTGTTTGCTAACCCGAGCATTGTTGAGCCACGATATGAGAGCACGGCCATCGGCTGGGCGCGTCAGTGCGGCGAAATTTCTCTGCTACAAAAAATCGGCCACTACACAGCAGAATACTTGCGTAAAGCTCACGACAGCAGTGCAGTGAGCGCGTTTCGAGCAGCGGTGAATAGTGGAGAAGCCCAGAAGGTCCGAGCCGCCGTAACGCAGCACGCACTCACACCAGCACAGCTCAACGGACCCTGGTTCTCGTTCGACACTCCAGCCGTGGTGCAGGCGAAGAATACGCCTGAAATCGTTCAGTGCTTGGTCGAGCAAGGTGCCGACATCAATCAGAAGAGCCATTGGTGGGCAGGTGGCTTCGGCATCCTTCACGAAACCGATGAAAGGTTGGCTGACAAGTATCTACTGATGGGAGCCAACCTTGATGCTTGGTCAGCAGCCAGCCTTGGAAGACTCGAGAGCCTGCGAGCACTGATCGATCTTGACCCAGAACTAATAATTGCGCGCGGGCCAGACGGAATGCTTCCGTTGCATTGTGCCGCGACCACTCAGATTGCTGAGTTCTTGATCGACCTGGGCGCCCCGCTGGATGCCCGCTGCTTGGACCACAACTCGACGGCACTGCAGTATGCAGTCGGCAAGAACGACGATGTTGCAAGACTGTTGATCGACCGAGGATGTGAAACCGATATTTTTGCGGCTGCAACAATTGGGATTCCCGAGTTGATCGAATCGACCCTTGATAGCCAGCCTGACGCAATTGCCGCTGTTGTCGATCGCAACCATTTTCCATCGCCGGCGGCCGATTGCATTTACAGTTGGACAATTGGCTGGTTTGCCACGCCGCATATGGCGGCCAGCAAAGCCGGACAAGAGGACGCGTTGGCGGCGCTGTGGAAGCGCAGCCCACCTGCTATTGAGCTGCTGAATGCGTGCCTGCTGAACGACGAGACGCGAATGAAACGACTGACCAGCGAAGGCTGCACGGGTGGTGAAGCGGCCGAGTCGTGCCAGTCCTTTGTGGCCCACTCTGCTCGCAACAACAATCATGTCGCCGTCCGCAATCTACTTCAGTGCGGCTTCGATCCTAAAGCAACCGGACAACACGGCGCAACGGCGCTTCACTGGGCCGCTTTTCACGGGAACGTCCAGATGCTTCTGGAAACGCTCAAGCACACCGATGACTTGTCAGCCAAAGACGCGGACTACGATTGCACGCCGCTTCAATGGGCTCGACAAGGCGTCATGGCGGGATGGCACAAAGACACGGGGGATTTTGCATCGGTCGCCAAGCTGCTGCTCGAGGCAGGATCGCCCAGAGACGATAACGCTACACCGACCGGCAATGCCGAATTCGACAACGTTTACAGCTAATCCACCAACGTGCAGCGTTAGCACAGGGGCACGACAAACCGACGCGTCGAACCTGACCATTGACGAGCTAGCAAGCCGAGTTTAGCGGCCGCCGCCCTGCATGGCAGGGAACATTTCGCGAGCCATCTGAATGCCGGCTGGACCAACCAGAACGACGAAGATGCCGGGAAAGATGAACAGTACCAGCGGAAAAATCAGCTTCACTGCCGTCTTGGCCGCTTTCTCTTCAGCAATCTGCTGCCGTCGCGTTCTCATCGCGTCACTTTGAACACGCAAGGCGTTGGCGATACTAGAACCGAATTTGTCGGCTTGAATGAGGATCGATGCGAGAGCACGCAGATCATCTACGCCTGTTCGTGCACCAAGATCGGTGAGCACTTGATTCCGAGCGCGGCCCATCTGCAAGTGAAGATTGCACAAACCAAACTCTTCAGCCAAGATCTTGTAACTTTTCTTCATCTCCGACGAAACGCGTCGCATCGCTTGATCCAAGCCGAGGCCTGCTTCTACGCAAACGACCATCAAGTCGAGTGCGTCTGGCAGTCCCAGGAAGATCTGCTCCTTGCGTCGTTTAACCAGTTGCCCGAGGGCCAATGTTGGTAGGTAGAAACCGACGGCTCCAACCACAAAGGTTCGAATGGCGGCCGTGGAGGTGAACCCGTACATCAGCAGTGAAATTCCACCGCCGAGGGCCAGAAAGCCAAGGGCAAAAATTGCACGTACGGCTAGATAGGTTAGCGGAGCCGTTTCGCTTCGGAAGCCGGCTTCGACCAGATCCTGCCGGAGCTTGCCCATTTCTTTTTCGTTGGTTGGCGTGAGCGGCTTTGCCAGTGCTGGCGATGCCCGCTCGAGGACGCGCGAAATTGCTTCTGCTTTCTTCGCGTCTCGACCCCCGGCCTTGCGGCGAGGATCGCTCATTTCAACCAAACGCTCCTCGGCACGGCCCTTGTTGTCCGTGAAGAACCCAAGGACGACCCAGGCGATGCAAGCAATCGCGACGAAACAAGCGATTGGTACAATCAGTTGAACTGAAATAAATGAAATCAACACAGCATCAGACCTTGATGTTAATAATCTTGCGAATGACCAGTGCACCAACCAACTGAAGGACCAGAGCCGCACCCATTAACATGCGCCCCGTCTCATCCTTGAAGAGCACCATCGCGTATTCGTTGTTCAAGTAGAGCATGACGGCAAACAGCGTCGGCGGCAGCGCAAGCAGCACGATCCCTGACAAACGGCCCTCACCAGTCAACGCTTGAATTTGCCCTGCCAGTTTGAAGCGTTCGCGAATCAGCTTGCCAATCTTGTCCAAAATCTCCGCCAAATCACCACCGGTTTGCCGCTGAAGCATGACAGCGGTAGCAAAAAAGCGCAAATCCATGTTCGGGACTCGTACCGTCATGTCGTCTAGAGCTTCATCCAACGTGATGCCAAGATTTTGCTCTTCAAAGGCACGACCAAATTCTCGGGAAATCGGGTCCTGCATTTCACTGGCAACCAAACCCATTCCAGCCGCCAAGCTGTGACCAGCTCGAAGCGAACGACTGAGCAATTCAAGTGCTTCGGGAAGTTGCTGATTGAACTTTGCCATACGCTTTTTGCGCTTCATCAACAACCAAACGACAGGGATGACACCTGTCGATAGGGCGAAGACTGGCAGGAGCCACTTAGGAACGGGAGCAACCATGCAAACTGCTGCACCAACGGCGGCCGCAATCACACAGATCGTCAGGAATTTTGCGCCGGACATCGACACATCAGCCTGATCCATGATGTTGCCAATGTTGCCGAATTTTTCAAGAATATCGTCGGCGATAGAGCGTGATTCATCAAACGAAGTGCCTGAAAGCAACGTCGCCTCAGACTCCGCTCCGCCCTTTTTCTTGGCGCCTGTCAGAATGCTCAAGCGATCTTCGGCAACAGCATCGCCAGGACCACGAAAGGCCATTGCCGCAGCGCCCACCATGGCGGCAACGCCCACGCCAACGGAGACTATTAGAATGATCGTGATCATATCGAAACTCTCGGCAAATCGTTCGAAATATCCATTGTGGCAAGTCAACTGTGCGTAACTTGCCGGAACACAAGACAGAACCTAGGCGTCCATGATTCGGCGTTCGCGGAACGCACTCGCTGGAAGGCGCACGCCCGCCGACTCGAGACGATGCATGAAGCTCGGCCGCACTCCGGTGCACTCGAAGTGTCCGTAAGCTTTGCCTTCTTCGTTGATGCCATCTTGCTGAAACTTGTAAATATCTTGCATCACGACCGTCTCTTGCTCCATGCCGACAATCTCGGTGATGTGGGTCACGCGACGCGGACCACCCTGCAGACGGTTGGCTTGAATGATTAGATTCACCGCACTAGAGATCTGCTGACGTATCGCCTTGATCGGCAGTTCGAAGCCGGCCATCATGACCATCGTTTCCAAACGGGCGACCCCGTCTCGTGGATTGTTCGCGTGGATGGTTGTCAGCGATCCATCGTGACCGGTGTTCATCGCCTGCAACATATCGAGCGTCTCACCACCACGACACTCACCGATGATGACGCGTTCAGGACGCATCCGAAGAGCATTCTTGACGAGGTCCGTTGCGGTGACCGCACCGTTGCCCTCAATGTTTGCTGGACGAGTTTCCAAACGGACGACGTGGTCTTGCTGCAACTGCAACTCGGCCGCATCCTCAATGGTGATGATCCGTTGATCGTTCGGAATGAAGCTACTGAGTGTGTTCAGTAGGGTTGTTTTACCAGAGCCAGTACCGCCACAAATGATCATGTTCAGTCGAGCTTTGATGCAGCCCTCCAGGAGCATGACCATCTCTGGTGTCAAAGCTTTGTAGTCGAGCAGGTTTTCAAGCTTCAGCGGATTGGACCCAAATCGCCGAATCGAAACCGAAGCTCCGTCGAGAGCGAGTGGTGGAATGATGGCATTCACCCGCGAGCCGTCTTCCAGGCGAGCATCCACCATAGGACAAGTTTCATCGACCCGTCGTCCAACTTTGGAGACGATACGGTCGATGATTTGCATCAAGTGGGTGTTGTCGCGAAACTCTACCTTTGTCTTTTCTAGCTGGCCACGACGCTCCACAAAGATGTCTTTGGGACCGTTGATCATGATATCGCTGATCGAGGCATCTTTCAGCAGTAGCTCGAGCGGCCCGAGGCCGAATGTTTCGTCGAGCACTTCATCGATGATTCGATCGCGCTCGCCACGGTTGAGCAGCGCATTTTCCGCGTCACACAAGTGTTCGACAACCAGGCGAATTTCTCGCCGCAGTTGGTCACCCTGCATGTCGCCGACACGATTCAAATCGAGCTTATCGACCAGTTTATTGTGAATACGTCGCTTGACTGCTTCGAATTCGTCTGCTTTGGATTGTTCTGGTGTGCGAAGAGGCTGGTTGACTGTCTTCATTCTGAATTCCTGTACTTCGATGCACAACGATGCTACGTTGGCGAATAAAAACACCTCTTGCGCTGCTAAAGGAGCGCAGGCTTTCCATTTTTTGACGATCGCCAATTCACTCCACCTCCCTGACCGTAACCGACAGGGGAATGCGCCTCCAAAATCAGCGCAGAATGCCACCTTTGGAGAGAACTAGCTGAAGAAGCTTACAACACAGATAGTGGCATGCTTGCTGGATGGGCAAGGAATAGCGGCCACACGAAGCCCCCAGCCCAAACAACCCCTACAGGCCGGTCAGGCAAACCACAGAACGGTCGCGGGACAAGGACTTCCATGTCGCCCCCGCAGTAAAGAGATACCGCCTAGAGACTCGAGCCGTTTGGCTATTTATCGCCACTGCCCTTGGCGGGCTTTGCCGCTTCACCCTGGGGCGTTTCCAACAGGCGCGTTTCCAAGTACACGCGAGCGGTATCAAACATATACCCACCGGTCTTCCGCTTGAGGCTGCTCTCGAGGTACTTTCGGGCTTGTTTTGCGTCGCCGGCCGCATCCCAGTACAAGCCTATGTAAAGATCGGCATAGAAGCGTGCTAGTTCGCGACGCGAGCCAGGTTGCGTATTCTCGTCCGCAGCAGCAAGCACATCCTTCGCCTCAGCCTTTCCGTTGTACATTTTCAAAATCGTCATCATTGGCTCGCGCGGATCGCCGCGACTTGGAATCAAAGACTTGCGAGCCGCCTCAATACCCTTGGACTTGGCAACGCACAAGAAATACCAGGCTGTATTCTCGACATCATCCGGGTTGACCTTGTGATGCGTCTCAAATTGTTTCGCACCAGCCTCGAATTTCCCACACGTCGCCAACGCGATCCCCCTCTGCCAATTCTGCGGGGCGATGTCTGGAGCCAATTTGACAGCACGATCGAAGGGCGCAAGGCTCTCTTCAGGGGCGCCTGCTAGGTAAAGAATCTCGGCCGAGGCCTGCTGGATGCGAAACGAGTCACGGTCCAACTCCGCCGCCTTGCCTGCCAAGTTGATGGCCTTGCTGAGTTCGCCAGCCGACAACGCACCGCTGGCTGCCGACAAGGCTGCGGGAGCTGTCCAGTCAGATGCTTCCCCTGTGGTGAGCTTCGACTCCTGCGCCCATAATTGCCCCAAAGGCATCGGATTACTGACAAGCAACAATGATCCAAGAACTGCCACGAAACGCTGAAAAAATCTACGCACGTCCATTCCCCTTGCTGGATATATTCTCATGACTCTCGGCTCCAAAGCGAATCGTACGCTCATTCGTGATTGTACGGTGGTTTTCCCTGATACGACAACGCAAGCAAACGTATTAATTGCCGGTGGCAAGATCGAAGCGGTTGACGCGGCTCGGGATTCGGCCGCCGATGAAGTCATTGAGGCCGCGGGCTTGACGCTCATGCCGGGAGTCATTGACGACCAAGTACACTTCCGTGAACCGGGCGCTACCCACAAAGAAGACATTGAAACGGGCAGTATTGGATGCGCCGCTGGCGGCATCACCACGTTTTTGGAAATGCCCAACACGAACCCACCCGCTACCAGCGAGGCTCCGCTGCGGGCAAAGTATGACCGTGGGGCAGCAGTCAGCCGAGTCAATTATGGATTCTACGTGGGCGCGACGCCAAACAACGTTCAAGAGCTCAAGGCGGCCGCGGCCTATGCGCCGGGCATCAAGATCTTCATCGGCTCCAGCACGGGTGACCTGCTGGTCGATGAACAAGACGCTTTGGAGCGCATCTTCGCAGAAACAACCTTGCCCATTTGCGCACACTGCGAAGACGAAACAACGGTTCGAAACAACCAAAAACGCCTGGGCGAAAATTTAACCATCCACGATCACTCGCGTATTCGTGACCACGAGGCTGCGATCATTGCAACACGACGAGCCATCGATCTGGCCACGCGTCACAAGCATCGTTTTCATGTCTTGCATGTTAGCACGGCCGCAGAAGTACCAGAAATCGTAGCCGCCCGCGACTCTGGAATGATCACAGCGGAGATTTGCCCACACCATCTTTTCTTTTCGGTCGACGACTACGATCGCCTGGGCAGCCTGATCCAGATGAACCCTTCCGTAAAGGCGAAGGAAGACTGCTTGAAGCTGTGGGATGCGTTGGTGGATGGCTCAATTCAAGTCATCGCGACGGACCATGCCCCGCATCTACTTGAGGAAAAAAAGGCTGCTTACCCGGCGTCCCCCAGCGGTCTCCCCGCGGTTCAGAACAGCCTGGCTTTGATACTCAACCAAGTACACCTGGGCAAATGCACGCTCAATCAAGTAGCGTCGTGGATGAGCGATGCGCCGGCCCGCGTCTGGGGCATGGTCGGCAAGGGACGGATCGAAACAGGTTACGACGCGGACTTGGTCTTGGTGGACACTAACTTGACCAAGGAAGTTCGCAATGAAGAACAGCTCACCCGATGTGGTTACAGCCCTTGGGCGGGCGAATCACTCACTGGCTGGCCCGTTCGTACGATTGTAGGCGGCAAGACAGTGATGCTTGACGGCCAAGTCACCGCGGAGCCCAGCGGCACGGCAGTCCGATGCGACCACGCCCGCGGCGGCTTCTTCGCAACACCTGACGGCATCGGGATTTAGCCAACAAAATCCTTGACAGCAGCGCGCGGATACAGGCTTTCGAAAGCGGCTGTTCGTCGCCAACGACAAAGATCCGATCAGAGTGCTTTCGCGTGGCAATCTTAGGCTAGAATGATGGCTTGCCCTTCAACGCTAGCTTCGCGGAGATGCTCAATGAAACGACGCAATTTTCTCTTGGCATCCAGCGCCGCCGTGGTCGGTGCGCGGGTCTGCAAAGCTGAGATGACCCCTCGGCAAATTAGTGTATCTTTGCCTGAGGCGCATCGCGGTACGCTCGAAGTCGATACGAATTTACTCGACAGCTTCGGTCCACCGCCTGAGAATCGGCGCCAGTTCTATTTGGGCTCGCGCAAGGTATTCACCTCCGATCGAACCGCAAACTTCGATCACACGGCAATCAAGCAGCTTGCCCAACAGCATTCGATCGATTTGATGGGCGGCCCCATGCTGGGGAACCTGACCAGCGACGGAGTCAGCGTATGGATGCGTCCCGCAACGCAGCAAGGACTCTCGATTCGTGCTGGCAACAAGAATTTCCCAGTTGCGAAAGTGAAGCCGGGACAGGAAACACGCACCGTTTTGTCCGGACTAGAACCTGACCGCCAGTACGAATACCAAGTCATCAAAGAGCAACAACCGATCGCGGAAGGCCGTTTTCGGACCGCGCCAGCGATCGACCACTCTGGCACTTTCCGGCTAACCTTCGGCTCCTGCTTCCACAAAATTGGCCTTCACAACCCCAACCTATTTCGCGCAATCCTAAACCGTCAGCCGTCGACAATGATGCTGCTCGGCGACCTTGCCGTCGACGACCGAAACGACAACGTGGCGATGCACCGCAGTGATTACCAATTGCGTGACGTCTCTCAAGGATGGCAACAGTTCGTTCGCAACGTTCCAATCTACACGGCCTGGGATGACCACGACTATTTTGACAACGACCTGAACGGAATTCCCAAAGGCTTTACGGCGAAGGACCGTGAGGCACTGCGAGCGGTTTGGAAACAAAACTGGATCAATCCGACTACCGAAGATACGCGCAGAGGAATCTACTTCAACGCTCGAGTTGGCCCGGTCGAAATCATCATGCTCGACACACGATCGTGTCGCGACAATGATCGTCGTCACAAGTTTGGCTCATACCTGGGCGAAGAACAGTTTGAATGGCTCCTATCAATACTCTCCACCTCAACCGCGCCGTTCAAAGTGATCAGTAGCGGCACGATGTGGAGCGACTACGTTAGCAAAGCTAAAGATAGCTGGGGCAGTTGGGACACTGAGGCCAGAGAACGGATCTTTTCGCACATTGAAGACAACAACATTCCTGGTGTGCTGCTCGTCAGCGGCGATCGTCACGGTGCACGCGGGTTTCGCATTCCGCGGAAGAGCGGCTTTGCTTTCCACGAGTTCGAGCCTGCGACTCTGGGCGGCGTGTCCGGCCCCGCAGCAATGGTTGAAAATTGCCCAGAGCAGATTTTCGGCTACGGTCGTGACGGCTTAATTGCTTTTGGTGAATTCACGTTTGACCCTACCCCAGGCAACTCGGGCGTAACCTTCCGTTTGATCAAAGAGACTGGGCAAGTTCTCGAGACGCACCAATTGAGCTACGACAAGCTCACGCCGCGACCGGCTGCTTAAACGCACTCAGCAACAACAGTTGTTAGTGGCGAGCATCTTCGTCTTTCAGCTTGCTGGCCTAACGAACTCGTTCGGCGCGACGAATGAAACCAGGGTCGACCTCAATCCCATAGCCTGGGCCAGTTGGCACATCGACGAAACCATCTTTCGGCTTCAAGGATGAAGTGTCACACTGCACCGGTAGCGACGTCGCGCCTTTGAATTCCTGAAATGGACCTGGATCTTCAATGCAGGAAGCCAGATGACACGTATCCACGTATCCTAAACCACCGCCGGACATGTGAACGGTGCAAGGCATGCCCAGAGCGTTGGCCATCCGAGCAACGCGAATGGTCCTCAGGTAGCCACCGAAGTAATGAAGGTCTGGCTGGGCGACGTCGACAACTCGATTCGCCAGCGACCAACGGAATCGCCGCATGCTATACTCTTGCTCGCCACCAGCGATGGGTATATCGAGAGCCGAAGCGACCTTTTGTGTCTCCCAAAGATGATCAAACGGGCAGGGCTCTTCGAAGAATCCATAGTTGTGCTCCTCCATCAGCCGCCCAATCCGGATGGCTTCGTCAACGTCGTAGGAGCTATTGGAGTCGCCATAGAGCGTGAAGTCAGGAAAGGCCGCGCGAGCACTTTTGATCAGCCCCTCAGTACGACCAGGACGCGAATCTGCATTTCGTGACATCCTGCCGCCAAGTCGAAACTTCAGAGCCTTGCCGCCCGTTTCTTCGGCAAGCCGCCGAAGGTGATCAATCTCCGATTCCACTGAGTTACCTCGATTGCTGCTTGCCCGATACACCGCAATGCGCCTCCGCCGCACGCCACCAAGCAATTCACCCAGCGGTTTGTCGAAGCGTTTGCCTAGTAGGTCAAGCATTGCCATCTCGGCGGCCGCGTACGGAACCCACAGCCCCATTCCTTGCAGTTTGTAATTGCTACGATCTCGGTACAACTCAAACTGCAGCGACTCCAGATTTCGCAAATCTTTGCGGGCGAAGAACGGAGCAATCCGATTGACGAAGACCGGATAGAAATCCTTCATCTTTGCGACGTTCGGTATCGCAATTCCCTCCGCACCATCTTCTGATCGACAGCGAACTATGTAATTCGCACCGTTTTTAAGCAGTTCGATATCGCGAACCACCACCGGAGCAACATCCTGATCGAA
>CAYPLE010000005.1:67829-116006 GCA_964411445.1 uncultured Pirellulaceae bacterium | reverse complement strand
GAAATCCCGCAATTCGATGAGTTGATCGTTGCCGAAGAGGCTCGAATTCGCCGCCTGGCGGACCTAGAAAACCAGGCCGACGTTGAACTGCCCCCCGCCCGACTTGAATCCGCGTTTGCGAAGTTTGACGAACAGCCCCTTCCTGAGTTTACAGTTCACCCAGAATGGGAAATCAGCCTCTGGGCTCAAAACCCTCTGCTGAACAAACCGATTCACATGAACTTTGACGCTCAAGGTCGCCTTTGGGTCGCCAGCAGCGAAGCCTACCCGATGATCGAAGTCGGACAAGCGGCACCGGATAGAATCGTCGTTTTGGAAGACACTAACGGTGACGGCACAGCGGATCAGTCGAACGTCTTTGCAGAAGGCCTGCTGATTCCGACCGGTGTTCTGCCTGGAGATGGCGGCGTATACGTAGCCCAGAGCACTGATTTGTTGCACCTGCGCGACACTGATGGCGATATGAAGGCGGACGAAAAAGTTCGCGTGCTCAGCGGCTTTGGCACCGAGGACACGCACCACAACTTGCACACACTCCTTTGGGGACCGGATGGAAGGCTGTACATGAATCAGTCGGTGTACACCCGATCAGACCTAGAGACGCCGGCTGGCATCGTTCGATTGAAAGCCGGTGGTGGCATGCGAGTCAACACGCAGCAGGGACAAAGTAGCAGTCCGGATTACTTGAAGACCAATGTCTTCTTCCGAGGCTTATGGAATTCTTGGGGGCATCGATTCGACCGCTTTGGCCAGTCGTTTCTCACCGACGGAGCCGGTTTTGCCGGAATCGCTTACAGCTTCCCCGGTGCAACATTCAACCCTACGCCACGCGCACGCCATCAATTGGACCTGATCAGTCCTGGCAGTTGGCCAAAATTTGCGTCGCTGGAGATCATCGATGGAGCCAACTACCCGGCCGACTGGCAAGGCTCCTTGATCACCTGCGACTTTCGCGCCAACAGAGTGACCCGTTTTTCGCTCACGCAGGACGCTGCCGGTTTTGTAACGCGTCAAGAAGCAGACTTGGTGCGAACCAGCGCCGCGACCTTTCGGCCAATTGACGTAAAACTGGGACCTGATGGCGCGATTTACATTGCCGATTGGTCCAATCCGATCATCAACCATGGCGAAGTGGATTTCCGCGACGCTCGCCGCGACCGCTGGCACGGACGCATCTGGCGGTTGAAATGGACGGGCCGGGAAAACAATCGCAAGAAACAAGACCTTGCTGCGCTCGACAATAGCGAACTGCTCACGCTGTTGATCGACGGCGATGGCTACCAGCGATCAACCGCCCGCAAGCTGTTGTCGGATCGAGGCAGCTCTACGAGCTCATCCGCGTCCCAGCTTTCCGCGGAGCAACTTTCGAACTGGATTGACTCGGCCGCATCGGACGAACAGCGTCAAGCGATGCATGCGATGGAAGTCATGTGGCTCTCGCAAGCGATGGGCCAAGCGGATAGGCGAGCCATTGATTTATGCCTAGCAGCCAACGACGGGCGGATCCGTGCAGCAGCAGTTCGCGCTCTGGGAACTGCCTACATCGATCGGCAACTTCCAGCAATGTCGGACGATGAGTGGCAAGAGGTGGTTGCTGAAAAACTCAGTGACGATCACCCTCGAGTTCGTCTGGAGGCTGTCCGAGCCCTAGCGCGGCAGCGCAGCGTCGCTGGTGCATCACGGGCCCTCAATGTACTGTCAATGCCGATGGACCGCTTCATCGAACACGCACTGACACTCTCCATCAATGAAGTCGCTGAGGATCTAACCCGTGAAATCGAAAGTGGGCATTGGTTGGCTGATCAGCATCGTCACGCTGCTGATTCACAGGCTCCTCCAACGCTGGTGAGTCAAAAGCTCGAGTTCGTTGTAACGAAAATTGAACCGTCACTCGCCGCTGGCCTGCTGGCTAATTTCCTTCGGGCGAACGAACTGGCTGACAATACTGATGGCCCTTGGATAGAGTTGATTGGGAAAGCTGGTGGCAAGGCTGAGTTGCTGACTCTATTGAAAACGACAACCTCTGGTCAACTGTCTGAATCAGCTACGCTTCGCGCGCTCAGCTCCCTGAGCGTGGCTCACCGTTTGCGCAAGTTGATTCCTAGCGACCCCGGACAAATCACCCTTCTGGTGCGGCCAGGCGTTCAGCCTGATTCAGTTGTCCAGTCAGCGATAGGTCTCGTCGCTCGCTGGGGGCTAAAGGGGCAGTCGGCGAAGCTGATCCAGATCGCTGCAAAAGATGACATGCCCACCCAGGTCCGAACGGCCGCAATCTCCGCCCTCCGTGATCTCACAGCGGACGGCGCTACAGACTTGATGGCAAAGCTCTCAAGCGACACCAACCAATTGGTTCAAGATGCAGCCATCGGGGCGCTAGCGCAAATTGCGCCAGACAAAGCGGTTGAGCCGTTCATTGCACAGTTGAAACGATCCACCGACGCTGCTTCGGCGCAGGCGGTATGGCGTAAGTACATCGATGCACCCAAATTCGCGGAAAAGATCCAGGTAGCTTTGGCGGACGCAGGCCTCGACACATTCATGGTTGATGCGGGACGACAGGTACTCTCGACGAAGGGTGAGCAACTGGCCAGTTTGAAGGCGGTGCTCGATTCGATGGGTACAAAGGCAACGAAACTCGCCTACACACCTGAATTGGTGGCCGAAATCACCGATGCCCTCAGCTCCGCCGACCCGCATCGTGGTGAAGCAGTTTATCGCCGCAACGAATTGGCCTGTGTTTCATGTCACGCGATTGGCGGAGTCGGTGGCAAAGTCGGTCCGGACATGACCAGTTTGGGCGCCAGCGCGCCGGTCGACTACATCATCGAATCACTTGTCGATCCGGCTGCAAAAATCAAAGAAGGCTACCATTCGGTCAGCGTCGCCACTGAAGACGGGCAGGTGTACACCGGGATTCAAGTTTCCAGCAACGACGACACACTGGTGCTCCGTGATGCTAATGGAAAAATGATTGAGATTCCGCAAGTGGACATTGTCGGCAAGAAAGCGGCGGCCAGCTTGATGCCGAGCGGCGTTGTCGATCGCTTGACCAAACAGGAACGCTTTGATTTAGTCGCATTTCTTTCGAAGCTCGGAAAGCCAGGGCAATTCGATGCTTCCCGAGGTGGTGTGGCTCGCGAGTTCGAAGTTTTTGCTGGGACGCACCGAATTGAACAGCAGGGGGCTGAGCGAATTACCCAAGGGCAAATTACCAGGGGATGGAAGCCGGCTGTTTCACTTGTCAGCGGTGATTTGCCGCGTGAAACCATGGTCGAGCTCACCAAGCAGCCTCGCAATATTTCCCTGGTACACGTTTACGCTCGAACCGTCGTTCAGGCCGATCGCGACGGTGAAGTCACGGTCCGAGTCAGTTCGCCAACGGCGGCGCTGTGGATCGACGGAGCTGAAGTAGAGGGGAAAGGCGCCGACGGCGGCTCTGCCTTCGCTGCGAAACTTTCCCCTGGAAAACACCTAGTGTTGGTCCGACTGGACGCCCGCGACTTGCCCGACTCCCTGCGAATCGAAGCAGAAAATGTAGCCTTCGCGGCACCGAATTCTATCTTGGACGAAGGAGCGAATAACCAGTGATCCGGAATTCGACCAGCTTCACTATCGTCAACGCCTTGGCAATGAACTCGCTGACGTGCATTGTTGTTGCCGCCTTGGTTTGTCTGCCCCGGGTAGACGCGCACGTTGTCGCAGCCGATGTCATGGATGCCAATGACCGAGACGACTCCGCAACGGCAGCAGACAGTCGCGCCCAAAATGAATTCTTCGAAACGCATATTCGGCCCGTTTTGGCAGCCCAATGCGTAAGCTGCCATGGCGCATCCAAACAGGAGGGAGGCCTGCGTCTCGATTCGCTTGATGCACTAGAAACGGGCGGCGAAAGTGGCCCCGCTCTGTCCGCAGGAGATGCTGCCAGCAGCGTCATTATGGAAGCTCTCAAGTATGAGAGTTTCGAAATGCCGCCAAGTGGCCAACTTGACGAAAAGACGATCGCGAATTTTCAAAGCTGGATCGACTCGGGGGCTCACTGGCCAGACAACGCGGTTGTTCGCGAAGCAGGCGTGACTGAAGAGGACAAGAATTGGTGGGCATTCCAACCACTCCGCCGCACGGCGCCACCACAAGTTGCAGCACCGGAATGGAACTCCAATCCGATTGATCGCTTTGTTTACGCTGCGTTGCAGAAAAGCGACATGGAACCCGCCAAGCAGGCAGAAGAGTCGGTACTCCTACGACGGCTATACTTTGACCTGATTGGTGTGCCCCCAACTGCCAACGAGATCAACGAATATTTTGCAAGCGACGCTCACAGCCGCTGGCCAGAATTGGTCGATAAACTACTCGACGACCCGCGGTACGGTGAACACTGGGCGCGACACTGGCTGGACCTCGTCCGTTACGCAGAATCAGACGGTTGGAATCAGGATGCATATCGCCCGCACATTTGGCGGTACCGCGATTACGTTATCGACGCTTTCAACCAAGACAAACCGTATCCGGAGTTTGTCCGAGATCAGCTCGCGGGCGACCAGCGGCCCGAAGATAACCCGGATGCGCTGACTGCGGCTGGCTACCTGCGACTTGGCATCTACGAGTACAACCAGCGGGATGCACGAGGTCACTGGAATGACATCATGAATGAAATGACCGACGTGACGGGCGACGTCTTCTTCGGTCTTAGCATGTCCTGTGCACGTTGCCACAATCACAAATTTGACCCGATCCTGCAAACCGATTACTTCAAATTGCGGGCATTCTTTGAACCAATCAGTTGGCGGGATGACCTGCTGCAGGCTACCGAGGCTCAGAAGCAACAGTTTGACAAAGACAACCAAGCCTACTTAAACGCCACGGCGGAACTGCGGGCCGAGCTGGATGCGTTGGAGCGCCCATACATCGATAAAAAGTGGATTTCCACGGTCGACAAATTCCCACTCGACATCCAAGCTTGCTTCCACATGCCCAAGGAAGATCGGACGAGTTGGCAGAATCAAATGGCCTATCTCGTCGAGCGGCAGTTTCTCGAGGAAGGCGGCGGTCCATTCAAGAGCTTGAGCAAAGCGGATAAGGCTCGGCGCGATGAATTATTGAAAGCACTCGCGGAGTTCGACCACTTGAAGCCCAAGCCGCTTCCCAAGTTGATGACCGCAACCGATTTCGACGGCATTCCGTCTCCCACGAGGATCCCTGGTTCTGGTGAACCAGCCATTGCTCCCGGCTTTCTAACCGTGATGGGCGATGCAACGTTGGATGAATTTGCTCTTGGCGAGGTGCGTCAGGGGACAACCGGTAGACGCACCGCACTGGCACGGTGGATTGGCGATCCGGAAAATCCATTGACCACACGCGTCATTGCAAATCGCATTTGGCAGCAGCATTTTGGTCGTGGCATCGTCTCGACGTCCAGCGATTTTGGAGCACAGGGGGCTCGTCCCACCAACCCTGAATTGCTTGATTTCATCACAGCCTATTTTGTCGACGGCGGCTGGCAAATGAAACGACTCCACCGCTTGCTTCTCAACTCTCAGACTTGGAAACAATCGGCCCACCATGACAAAGCCCCTGAGTACAGTCGCAAGGATCCTGGCGAAGAGAAATTCTGGCGTTGGGCAATTCGTAGACAATCTGCCGAGCAGATAAGAGATTCCATGTTGCTGGCCAGTGGCGAACTCAAACGCGAAGTCGGTGGCCCAAGCGTGAATGAATCTCAACCGAGACGCTCAATCTATCTGAAAAGTTTTCGGAACAAGAATGATACTTTTCTTCATGGCTTTGACATCGCCAACGGCCTTCGCAGTGTCGCTGTGCGGGATTCAACAACGACACCGACGCAGGCCTTGCTCTTGATCAATGGTTCGTACTCGTTGGGACGAGCGCGGAAAATGGCCGAGCACCTTCTGAAACAATACAGCACACCGGAAGAGGCGGCACGGCGCGCATTTGTTAGTCTTTGGGGACGCGAGCCTTCGACAGATGAACTGACCAATGCGATTGACTACCTTGGAACCGAAAGTGGCGAAGGCTCTCAGGCACCAACAGTCGACCGGCTTACCGATTTTTGTCACATCCTGTTCAATTCCAACCAGTTCCTTTACATCGAATAGACGAGCTCGGGGCTTGCCTTGTGGTTTCGAAACAAGCGACTCTCAAGCCGTTGTAAAGTTACGGACAAAAGTTGCCATTTCCGCGTACGTATCGCTGGCGGATTCAGAGGTTCAAAATGTCAGAATTTATCGATCGCCGAGGTTTTCTGCAGGCAGGTAGCGCCGGCATTGGATCACTCGCGCTCGCAAACATGCTGCACCAAGAAACGGTTGCCAGCGATGCGCTGCAGGCCGATGCCACTCGGGGGTTGCACCACGTGCCTCGAGCCAAGAATGTGATTTGGCTCTTCATGGAAGGCGGGCCAAGCCACTTGGACTTGGTGGACCCCAAACCGTTGGTCAACAAGCTAGCTGGTAAGCCCCTGCCGCCAAGCTTCAAAGAGCCGATCACCGCGATGGGTGAAAAAGGCTCGCCGCTGCTGGCATCGCCGCGAAAATGGCGTCGCTGCGGTGAAAGCGGACTTTGGGCCAGCGATTGGATTCCGCACATCGGCGACATGATGGATGATATCGCCGTCGTTCGTTCGTGTTGGACCAACGGAATCAACCATGCTGGCGGCGTGTGCCAGATGAACACGTGCATCAATTTTGCCGGTCGCCCTTCACTCGGCTCGTGGGTGCACTACGGCCTCGGCTCAGCCAACGACAACTTACCGTCCTTTGTTGTGATGTGCGACAGTGCTGGCCGCCCCGTCAACGGCCCTCGCAATTGGGGCAGCGGTTTCATGCCGGCTACGCATCAAGGCGTGCGAATCAATGGAACCGATACACAGCCAATACCGAACTTGCACTCCCCCAAGGGTTACTCAGATGAACGAGTTGCCGGAAAGCTGGCACTGTTGAACAAATTCAATACTGAGTACGCCTCGACACGGGCCCAACAAACCGAATTGGAAGCTCGTATTCGCAGCTACGAACTTGCATTTCGAATGCAGGCCGATGCGCCTGAGGCGGTGGACCTATCCAGCGAAACGGCTGCCACCCAGGCCATGTACGGATTGGACCAAAAAGAAACCGAGACCTTCGGACGCAATTGCCTGTTAGCACGACGACTCGTTGAGCGAGGCGTCCGGTTTGTTCAGCTTTACTCTGGAACCGGCAGCAAGTGGGATTCCCATGCTGGCATCGAAAAGAACCACAGTAGGCTTTGTCGCTCGATGGATCTTCCCGTCGCTGGACTGCTCAAGGATTTGAAGCAGCGTGGAATGCTGGAGGATACGTTGGTGATTTGGGGTGGTGAATTTGGCCGCACGCCCATGAGCGAAAAAGGAGATGGGCGAGATCACAATCCAACCGGTTTTTCGATTTGGATGGCCGGAGGCGGAGTCAAAGGAGGGCAGACGATCGGGGCGACCGACGAACTTGGTTTGTATGCGGTCGAAGATAAGATGCATGTGCACGATATCCACGCGTCGATTCTCTGGCTGCTGGGAATCGACAACATGAAGTTGACCTTCAATCACAAAGGCCGAATTGAACGTCCAACGATCAACGAAGGCCGGTTCAACTCGAAGCTAATCGGCGCTTAGCCCAGTAATCTCGCGGATCTCATAGCCGTTGCTGCCTTACTCTGGCGGAGCGGCTGCTTTCTTGGATGCTGGCAGCGGAAGTTTGTTCTTCAGCCACTCTTGTGGTGAGAAAGATAGCTTGTCGGCCTGTTTGTCGATCTGCTTGTTCATCTTGTCGACAAGTTTGTCGTTGAACTTTTCAAGCTTCTTGTCGATCACGCCCTTCAAACCATCGCCAAGGATTTCAGCAAATTCGCCTCGAACTTGGCTCAAACGCTGAACCTCATAATGTGTTAGTTCAACGTGTGCCGCTTCAACCTTGGGCTCTAGCTTCAGGTCAGGCGGAAATTGAAAGACATTCATCTTCACGCCAACGGTTCCTGCTACGGCCAAACGGCATGCTGCATCGGCGTTGGCACTGATGCTAATCACCTGCACATCGCGAACCCATTGGCTGAGTCGCCCGAACACGTCCAGTGGACAGCTAACCGCGACTTCGAATTTAACCTTCCCGTCCGGCATCGGTTCTAAACGCAGGAATTGGACATCCAAGTTCTGTTCGGGATCAACGATCTCAATTCGATACCGTGTCCATGTCCCTGTTTTGACCGTTCGAATGCGACGTTCCGTTTCGATTCGCAAGCCTTCGCGTCGCAAGCGAACGCCGTTCCAAACCTTTTTCGTTTGTCCCCAATTTTTGTCATCTTCGTGAGTCGGTGGAAGATTTTCCTTGACCAGCCTCGTCAGCCACTGGACCAACTCGGGCGTGGCCAGCGTTTTCTTTGCCGTCGGCATCTCAGCAGGGCCGAGCGGCGCAGCGACCATTTTGGCGGGCACGCGCGTTGGCTTCGACTGGACTTCTTGACCGACAGTCACCCCTGCGATTGATCCGCTCAGCAATCCATAGGCGAAAACTTGCATCACGAGCGTGGACGTACACTTGATGGATCGTTGCATACTTCGACTCTCAGCGCTTCAGCAGGAGATAGGCAACTTGCCTGTCATCGGGATGGTTCTTCCGAACTCAGATTGAGCAACTACGTCCAGCGCACCAAAGGGGGTGCGCTGGTTGTAGTCATTTCATAGCAAAACCCACTGCAATGGTTATGCTGCAGGCTTGAGGTAGCTCTCCAAGTGCTGTGCCCGAACTGGGTTCTGCATCTTGGAAACAGCCTTCGCTTCAATTTGTCGAACGCGTTCGCGAGTCACTTTGAAGATTCTGCCGACTTCTTCCAGGGTGTAGGAATAGCCGTCGACGAGCCCATAACGAAGACGAATGATTTCCCGCTCGCGGAAAGTCAGCGACTTGAGCAACAGGTCGATCTTATCGCGTAGCAAACCGTTGGAAGTATTGCCAATTGGATCGCCATGGTCGGAGTCTTCAATGAAGTCGCCGAACGTATTGTCTTCGCCTTCACCGACGGGACGATCGAGACTCGTTGGATGGCGTCCCACATCTAGAACTCGACGCACCTCTTCGATGGGCAGATCTGTTTGCCCCGCAATCTCTTCGATGGAAGGCTCACGCTTAAGCTTCTGAGTCAGCTCTTTTTGGATGTTCCGCAGGCGTGAAAGAACATCAATCATGTGAACCGGAATTCGGATGGTCCGTGCTTGATCGGCGATTGCTCGCGTGATCGCCTGACGAATCCACCACGTCGCATAGGTGGAGAATTTGAACCCGCGGCGATACTCGTATTTATCAACGGCTCGCATGAGGCCTGTGTTACCTTCCTGAATGAGGTCCAAGAAGCTGAGGCCACGATTGCGGTACTTTTTCGCGATGGAAACGACCAATCGCAGGTTTCCTTGCGACAGTTCCCGTTTGACGTTCTCAAACTCGGTGTAGTGTTTGCGAACGATGGTGACACGATTGCGTAGGCTTCGCGGACTCTCTTGCGTTTGGGCGATCAGTCGACGAAGCTCGTGCTTCAGGCGATCTGCTTCGGACGTGCAGCCTGCCGCGTCGGCTTCAGCGATCTTGGATTGCAACAGCTCCATGCGGTCTGCGATTTCTTCCAATTGCTGCATATTGGGAACCACGCGCCGCGATCGAAGACTGAGCTCTTCGACCAGCGTGATACATTTGTTGCGAAGTGAGACGTACTCGCGAACGTGTTCAGTCTTCTGATCGTCTGAGATCGTCTTGCGAACGATCTGCCCGTAGAGCCAACGCTTGCGTTTGATCAAATGCTCAAGTGTTGGCAAGTTTTGTGGCATGCGAGCGGAAATCTGCTCCTTGGTCAGTTGCTCGGTCAAGGAGACTTTGATGGTTCGATCAAATGGCAAGTGTCCACGGTGCACACGACGAAGGATCGCAACGGTTTGCCGCAGAGCCAAGTCATTTCCTAGCAAGCAGCGACGGAAGCGTTTTCGAGTGATCTCGATTTTCTTGGCCAGTGCAATTTCCTCTTCGCGGGAGAAGAGGGGAATTTCGGACATTTGGCTGAGATACAGTCGGATCGGATCATCGCTCAATTTCGCGATCGAAGCGGCCGCGACGGAATCCTTTTCTTCAGCTTCTTCGAGTGCCAGGCCCGCGTCTTCTTCGAGTGCTTCGTCGCTGGTTTCGAGTTCAGCCGAACCGAAAACGCCCAGAGTCACTTGTTTGTTCTCTGGCGGCTTATCACGAAGCTGAATGCCTCGCTTTTCCAGCATTTCAAGAAGCGTGTCTAATTTGACAGCGTTGCTATCTTCGTCGGGCAAGTAGGCGCCAACCTGTTCGTAGGTCAAGTAACCTTGCTTGCGGCCGGTGGCGATCAATTCGCGCAGTTCTAGGTCGATAACTTCCACGGTTCACAACTCCTTTTGTTCGCACTCGATCCGTTGCGGCGGATCAGAGCAGTGGAAAATCAATTTTCTGAGTCTTGGGGGTTACCCAAATGTCTGCCGCCATAGCGGTGATTCCATGGTGGCTGACCGAGTTTGTCCGTGCGCTTTAGCAGGCGATGTTGCGGGGTGTTCTGGGAATCGCTTTAGCGCTGGGCGCTCGGGCTACGCGTCCTCCTATGACGTCGCAGACCACTTATTGGACCGATACCCACAATTTATTACAACACCAATCCTAGTACATTTACAAACCCTGTCGAAGTTTTGCTTGCCGGATAACATCCTGCAAGAGTTCGAGTTTTTTCTCCTCTGAAGAATTCTCTTCGATTTGGCTAACAATGCGTTGCTGCTCTAGTTCGTCCTGGCGTTGTCCCATGGTGCGGGTCAAATCACGCAGCCTTTGTTCAGCGGACGCGGTTGTACGTTCAAGTTTGGCGACAGCCTGCTCGTGTAAAGTGACAAGTAGGCTCTTCAAGTTGGAATCTTCTAAGTTTGTCAACACGCTATCAAATTCGAGTGAATTGCCTGCAAAATCCAGCTCTTGGTAGGCGTCCAACATGCGGCGAGCCGCATCGCATTCGAGCCATCCCGACTGGACGCGTTCAAGCGCGATCGGAGCGACTTCGGGTGCAACGATGATGAGTTCCAACAATTCACGTTCGAAGGGTGTCAAGTCGCCGGGACGCAATAGGTCCGTTGTTGGCTTTTCTTGTTCGTCCTGTTGGCCTCGCCGCGGGTAGCGTTCTTGACGCTTGCGCAGTTCCGTCAGTCGTGCTCGCAAATCGTCTTCGGGAATCGCAAATTTGCGCGCCAAACGAGGCAACACTTGGTTTTGACGTAGACGAAACGAATCGTTCGAAATCAACCCCGTGTGCGGCACCTTGGCCAAGAGACTGAGCATCTCTTCGACAGCTTGGTTCGCGCGGTGCGTGTCCGTCAACGGATCAAAACCGGTCGTCGTTCGCTTCATCTTGAACTCAAGTGCATCGGACGCTTTGGCAATCAAGTCGTTGAGCGCGTCGACGCCGTGCTGTTGGATAAAATCAGCCGGGTCAAGATTGTCTGGCAGTGAGAGAACACGCACGTCCATTTGTGCGTGCAAGAACAGTTCGAGCACTTCGTCGCTTCGTCGTTGGCCAGCTTCATCTCCGTCTAGCAGCAGGACGACGCGATCGCAATAATGCCGAAGCATCTTGAGGTGTGGTGCTCCAAGAGCAGTTCCGAGTACGGCAACGGCCGTCTCCAAACCGGCTTGGTGGGCCGCGATGACGTCCGTGTAGCCTTCCATAACAACGGCTTGCCGAGCGTGCCGAATGGGGCCGCTAGCAAGGTCGAATCCGTACAGTTGCTGACTCTTGTGGAAAAGTCGCGTCTCAGGGGAATTGATGTACTTGGCCCCCTCGTCGCTGCCCGGCATGACGCGACCACCAAAAGCAATCGTTTTCTTGTCGCGCGTGCGAATCGGAAACATGATGCGATTGCGAAATCGATCATAGTGCCCGCTACTATTCTCGCGGCGGATCACCAACCCGGCGGCCTCAAGCGTGTTCGGCGTAATCTTTTTTTCTCGCGCGCCATCGAGCACTGCTGACCACGAGTCGGGAGCCATGCCAATTCCGAATCGCTCAATGGACCGCTGCGTGATTTGCCGCTCTTGCAAATACTCGCGAGCCGCTTGAGCTTCTTTGCTTTCGAGCAGATGCGATTGATATAGTTCGGCGGCCCAATCCAAGGCAGCATGCAATTGGTTCTTTGTGTCGACCGACGAAGCATGACGTGCCGAAGACCGCTTGTTGCCTTCGGACAGTGGAATGCCAGCTCGATCGGCCAGCGCACGAAGTGCCTCAGCAAAGCTCAGCCCTTCATCCTGCATGAGAAAGGCAAAGACATCGCCACCGATATCGCAGACCCAACATTTCCAGATCTGTTTTTCGGTGTTGATGTTGAGGCTAGGGCGACTGTCCTTGTGCCATGGGCAAAGCGCAGCGTAATTGCGTCCTTGACGGCGCAGTTCGTACTTACTGCCGATCAAGTCAACAATGTCCGTTGCGGCGCGGACACGCTCTTTGGTATCTAGATCAAAGCTGAACGACACAGGCACTCCGAAGGCGAACTAGGCAGCGGGAAGACGTCTTGTGACGCGTAACTGAGCTCCGCTCAATTATCGCCAGCTAGAGCGTCCAATGCTAGGACTAGGATCGCCGTGTCGCTTGAGGTTCCATCCTTAAATTCCAACGCCCTTGTTGGACCGTGCGTTTGCTAGTGAAATTTTTGCCACTCAGGAAAGTGAATCGTGGACATTCACTCGCCAGCAATTTTCAACTAGTCAATCTGGGTCGCACTAGTCGCAAAGCCAAACCAGTCAACTGGCAGACTGCGTTGGGGTAATCCATTACGCTGCCGCGAAGTATTGCACAGCGCGACGACGAGGGTCAACACGAATCTAGGCCGATTTCGACAACTGCGGTAATCCGGCCGCGAGCCCGCTTCTCTGGCGGCACAAATCTCTGGCGGCACAAATCTCTGGCGGCACAAATCTCTGGCGGCACAAATCTCTGACCGCGCGCATCGCGCCCTTGCAGTTTGCGCGGTAGCTGGATCGTGGGGCCCTTCGCTTTCGCTGAACCTCGACTAGTCGCTTTTGCAAGCTAGCGATAGGATGAAGTCTGCGTCAGTTGTGGCGCTAATGCGAGCTCAACTGCTTGCAAAAATCGCCTGTTCAAGTTCCGAACTGCCTCTGAGCTCTCATGACTGTTTACGTCTTCGGTCACCGCAATCCAGACACCGATGCCATCTGCTCGGCGCTTGCCTACGCAGATTATCTCCAACGCACGACACGGCCGGATGCAATTGCAGCCTGTTGTGGTGCGCCGAATCGACGAACCGAATACGCACTCCGAAAAGCACGCATGTCGGCTCCGCGGATCGTCATGGATGTCCGCCCAGAAGTGGCCGATGTTTGCCGCAGACAGCCCATCGTCGCCTTTGAAGATGAAGTATTCGCCGAAGTTTACGAGCGGATGAAGGACAACAATATTGGGGCCGTTCCAGTCTTGAGCCGCGAGGGGCGATTCATTGGACTGCTGACTCTCCTCGATTTGATGCGAATCATTTTCGAAGGTGACGACGATCCCAAACTAGCTCGTCAAGTAAATAGCAGCGTTCGCAAACTGTGTGAAGTGCTCGACGGTGAATTGCAGCACGGCGTCGATGTGGACGAAACGTCCGAGCTGCTGATCATGGTCGGCGCAATGAGCGCCGAAGGATTCACAAAACGCTTGCAACAGTGTCCGGCTGAACAGCAATTGGTCGTTAGCGGAAATCGCCCCACAATACAATTACCTGCGCTAGAGCGTGGCGTTCGCTGCCTTGTTGTCACTGGCGGATACGAACTTTCGCCTGGACTATTGCAGCTTGCCAAGCTGAATCATGTTTCGATTATCCGCAGTGCATTCGATACTGCCACGACGACCATGCGGATCAAGAGTGCGCGGCGGATCTCGCGAGCGGTCCAAAGCGAATGCCTGTCCGTAAGCAGCAAGACGCCTGTTGAAGATGCCCGCCGCATTGTAGGTTCGTCGAATCAAAAGCTCTTCCCTGTACTCGACGACCAAGGCAAGCTGTTCGGCGTCCTCTCAAAATCGGACTTGGTAAGTCCGCCAAAGACTCAGCTAGTCTTAGTTGACCACAACGAACTTTCCCAAGCGGTCCTTGGTGCAGAAGAGTCCGAGATTGTCGAAGTGCTCGATCACCATCGGCTAGGCGGCAATCTCAAATCGGATCAACCCATTCGCTTCATCAATGAACCTGTTGGATCGACGTGCACCCTGGTTGCGAAACAATTCCGTGCTGCTGGAATTGACCCTTCGCCAGGAATCGCACTGTGCATGGCTTCGGGCATCATTTCTGACACACTGCATTTGCGCAGCCCAACGACTACCGACGTGGATCGTGACACGCTGACTTGGCTGGGCACTTTCTGCACCGTTGACATGGATGAATTCGTGCGGGAGTTCTTCGAGGTTGGGTCGGCGCTTCAGTCGCAGCCTGCCGGACGAGTTGTTCGCGAAGATTGCAAGGAATTTATCGACCGTGGGCACCGGTTCTCCATTTCGCAAATCGAAGAAATTGGCTTCGATCTGTTTTGGGAGCGTAGCGAGGAACTGCTCGAAGCACTCCAGGAGCTCGCCAGCGAGCGCAAACTCGATTTTTCCGCCTTGCTGGTCACCGATATCATCAGCAACGGAAGTTTGTTATTGATATCCAGTGAACCTGAGTTCTGGGAAGCCATCAATTACCCACGGCTCCAGCGGAACCTATACAAGCTGGATGACGTTGTCAGCCGAAAGAAGCAGTTGCTTCCGTTGATTAGCCAACTCTTAGAAAACGCTTCGCTGGCTGACCGCTAGCGGTTCAACGACTCTCTGCCCTGAACGGCTGCCCTGAACGGCTGCCCTGAACGGCTGCCCTGAACGGCTGCCCTGGAGCAGGCTGGCTACGGTGATCACCGAGGCGTTGCTGCCCTGACGAATGCAGATCGGTTACAATACCGGGGGGCGGTCCCGGTTCTCGCGCGGCAGGAAATTTGCCGTCTCTTATCATCCGGGGACAACCGAGTGGTGAATTACAGCATTGAGAGATTGTGGGGCGGCGATGAGATTCTATTCTGTGTTCTTGGGGCTAGTGCTCAGCACGGTCACCCAATTGGCCCTGGCTGCTGAGCGGCCGAATGTGGTCGTGTTCTTGTCTGACGATCAAGGCTGGGGGGATCTCAGCTTAAACGGCAACACGAACCTGAGCACGCCAAATATCGACTCGCTGGCTCGCGACGGCGCCTCGTTCGATCGATTCTACGTTTGCCCAGTATGCTCGCCCACTCGAGCGGAATTTTTAACCGGTCGCTACCATCCTCGAAGTGGCGTGTATAGCACTTCTGCGGGCGGTGAGCGGATGAATTTGGATGAAGTGACCATCGCTGACACGTTCCGCTCCGCCGGTTACGCAACCGGTGCGTTTGGGAAGTGGCATAACGGCATGCAGTATCCCTATCATCCCAATGGCCGAGGGTTTGATGAATTCTACGGCTTTTGCAGCGGCCACTGGGGAGACTATTTCAGTCCGCCCCTTGAGAACAATGGACAACTTGTTCAGGGAGAAGGCTTCTGCATTGACGACTTCACGAACAAAGCGATCGAGTTCATGGAACAGTCTGTTGCCTCAGAAAAGCCCTTCTTCGCCTACCTGCCTTACAATACTCCGCATTCCCCAATGCAGGTTCCTGACCAATACTGGAGTAAGTTTCAAGAGCATCCCCTGCCGCTGCGCAATCGCGAACCCCAGAAAGAAAACGTTGGGCACACTCGCGCCGCATTGGCGATGTGTGAGAATATTGACTGGAACGTTGGGCGAGTGCTTGGAAAGCTCGACCAATGGGAAATTGATGACAATACCATTGTCATCTACTTTTGCGACAACGGCCCCAATGGTGCGAGGTTCAATGGAGAAATGAAGGGCCGCAAGGGATCGACCGATGAAGGCGGCGTGCGTTCTCCTTTGCTGATCCGCTGGCCGGCTACGATTCCCGAAGGGCATAAAATCGATCGAATCGCAAGCGTGACGGACCTGCTTCCGACGCTTGCCGAGCTTTGTCAGGTTGACCTGGAATCCACCAAACCACTGGACGGTCGTTCGCTCAAGCCGCTCCTAATTGGCGAGAAGAGCGCCAGCGAGTGGCCGGATCGAATCATTGCGTCGTTCTGGCGAGGCAAATTGAGCATTCGCAACCAAAAGTTCCGCCTTGATCACCAAGGCAATCTGTTCGATATCGATTCCGATCCTCGACAAGACTCTCCGGTGCAGCGTGATCACCCTGAGGTTGCGAAGCGATTGTTCACAGCCGCCAAGGACTTTCGAGAGAACGTCACGGCTGGCTATGACGATGATCAAAGACCTTTTCTTCTTGGGCACGAAACGTATCGTTACACCCAAGTGCCTGCGCGTGACGCCACCTTCACCGGCAAAATGCAGCGCTCCAATCGCTACCCGAATTGCTCCTTCCTTCGAAACTGGACCAGCACGGAAGAAATTGTGAGCGTCGACGCAGTGGTGGCGGCGAGCGGCAAATACCGCGTCTTGCTGCAGTACGCTTGCCCAGCAGAAGATATCGGGGCACAGATGCGACTGACCATCGGATCGTCCAAACTGGATTTTTTGGTAACGGACGCAGCGGATCCGCCGATACGCGGAAGCGAGAATGATCGCGTCCAACGCGCGGAATCCTATGTGAAGGACTTTCCGACAATTGAGATCGGGACAATCGAGCTCACCGAGGGCGAACGTGGACTTACGCTCCAACCGCTCAGCATTCCAGGTCGACAAGCAATGGAGTTCCGCTTGTTACAGTTCATTCGGGAGTGAAACCGCAAAACTTCAGGAGTGAAACTATGAGGTTTGGTGTCGTAGTTGGCCTTAAGGCAGCGCAGTCGACAATAGAATGAGTCGATTCTGCTTGGCAAGCAAAAGTCGACTTCGCGGCATGCCGGGAGTGTGATACAATTCGGGACTTCGAGAATTTAGAGGCCTTCCGGGCTGTAATTTAAACCATTTGTATTGTGAGAGTGACTTAGTGGGCGTAAAGAAGAGCGGTAAAGGACGACGGAAAGTTGGCCGAAAGAAACGACGCAATCGAGCCAAGATCCGTCACCGCAAGAAATAGATAATCGGTGAACGCTGGTTTCCTTGAGCCGCCAGGTACAGCGATCCTTCAACGGGATCGCTTCGTGGCTCGGAAATTCAGAAACTACGGTGGCGTGCTTCGGCGTCTGGATTATTGCAGACGTCCGATAATCTGTTCCGCACGCACCGGACCGGCGAATCTGGAATCAGTGCTAATCGGCTGATTGTCTCCAAGCACGAAAAATTCGTCCTCTTCGAGGGCGATTCTTTCTTCGCTGCGCTCTGGTTGGCGGCCCAAACTCCGCAAAATGATGTCTCGCGAGAGCACAAGCCTCCATCCGCCAGGGGCGTTTTCACTTGCCTGCCCTTCACCGATACCGACTTCTGTCGATGCGTCGACATCGAACTTCAGTGTGAGTGTTCGCGGTAGCCGCTCGCTGGAGCTCGCCATTTGCTGAATGTCGAGCGAAGTGGAACCTCCACTTACGCGCTGCCGGTCAAGGCTGATCTTCCCGTCCTGCACCACCGTCAGGCATCCATCGCACCAAGCCAGTTCGATGGATTCCACCGCAGTTAGCGGATGGCTGAGTAGCAGATGGCTGAGTGTTGATGGACTGACGACTTCCCGGTCCGCAGCTTCATCGCTCACGCTCTTGAGCTCTACGGCCACTACTGCATCGCCGTAAGTCCATGAGGCGACAAGGTTTCGAGGTCGGCTGTCTGACGTGAATTGCAACTGAAGCAAGATATCTTCCGTGCGAAGCGGCACATACGAAGCCCCTTGGTTCAGCAGCGTATCGTCCGAGAGTAGCTTGTCCTTCTGGATTGCTGACTGACCTTCGGGCCGCCATTGGATTTGGAGCTGACCAACGGTCCGCGAGGCCTTGAAACGGCTGTGCTTGACGGGCACGCTCGGCCTGAATAATTCAGCGAATGTGACACTCTCGATCTCGACGGCTAGCTCACGAATGGCGGAAATTGGCTTCCTCAGGAGCTGGCCGCCGATCCAAAACTCTCCGCCGCCAATCTCTATCTCCTCGCTAGGCAGGCCCCACAACCGCTTCAGAATTGGGCCGTTCGTCGGTTGAACTGGGCCGACTGCAACATCGATGGCAACTATGTCGAATCGTGAAAGCGGAGACGCATCGGCAATCGGCTCGATGCTGACCTTCTGGCCGGGAAGGCGTTGCTCGGAAATCACACAGTTTCCGCCACAGAATGGGCAAGTGCACGGGCGCTGACGGTTGGTTGATTCGGCTGCCAATTCGTAATCGCGACTGCAGGCCTCGCACGCCGCCCGAAAATGTGGGCCCCAAATTCTGGGAGCCATAGAGTTGCTGGCGACGACAAACTGAAGCTTTGGAGTCTGTGGCCCCGTTTGCCGCTCAAACCACGCCCAGGAAGCCATGATGCAAGCGCCTGCGGCCAGCACAATGGCAAGGATCGCGTTATTGCGGCTGATCGGCATCTTTTTCCTTGGAGTTCTCGATCACTTTGGCCCGTGCTAGCGGCGGGCGCTTGACAGCTTACGGCCTGAAGTTGATCCTTGGGAGCTTCAGAGTCAACTTTCGATCCAAATCGAATCGGGCCGCGTCGAGCGCTGCTAGCACAGGCAATTTGGCTGGCGGCGTCCGGCCCTGCATTCGGATCGGTAGTTGACTCGCTGGCGGCCGCGGGCACATGCTGCAGTGTAGTTTGTACAGCGCAGAAACCGGTAACGCACGTGCTTCTGCGGCTCCTTCGGCTCGGCCCTCCGCCCGCGTTCTGCTGGCAAAATGGGCCCACGACAGATTTTAACCTTGAGAAATACAGATGAGTACGAGTGGAAACCCACAAACGATGTTCCAGAAGATCTGGGACCGTCACGTCGTTCACGCCGAGCCGAGTAAGCAGACGATTCTCTACATTGACCTTCAACTTGTGCATGAGGTGACAAGCCCGCAAGCGTTCGAAGGTCTGAGACTCGCCGGCCGGAAAGTTCGTCGTCCTGAGCGAACCATCGCCACGCCAGACCACAACGTCCCAACCACCGACCGAAGTCTGCCGATCGCCGATCCGATCTCGAAGGCGCAGGTGGACAAACTGCGTGAAAACTGCGAAGAATTTGGCATCCAGCTTTACGATTTAGGGCATGCCAATCAAGGCATCGTGCACATCATTGGCCCTGAACTTGGATACACGCAACCGGGAATGACTATCGTTTGTGGCGACAGTCACACAGCAACGCACGGTGCGTTTGGCGCATTGGCGTTCGGTATCGGGACCAGTGAGGTTGAGCATGTGCTCGCCACCCAGACGCTGCTCCAGTATCAGCCGAAGACTTATGAATTGCGCGTCAACGGTGAGCTAAGTGAAGGCGTCACGGCCAAGGACTTGATTCTGTACTTGATCGGTCAGATCACGATGCACGGGGGCACAGGCTATGTCCTTGAGTACACTGGTTCAGCCATTCGCAATCTCTCGATGGAAGAGAGAATGACCGTTTGCAACATGTCCATCGAGGCAGGCGCGCGAGCTGGAATGATCGCCCCGGACGAGACAACCTTTGACTACTTGCGTGGCCGCCCCAACGTCCCGGAAGATTTTGAAGCGGCCGTTCAGCAATGGAAAAATCTCCCCAGTGATCCCGGTGCACATTATGACAAAGTCAGTAAGTTCGAAGGTGCTGACATCGAGCCACAGGTCACCTGGGGAACCAATCCAGGCCAAGTGTGCTCGGTAACCAGCCAAGTCCCCGATCCTGCCAACGCGGGCGATGAGACCGAGCAGAAGACAACGGCCGCCTCGCTAGAATACATGGGACTAAAAGCCGGTACGCCGATCCGCGAAATCGGAATCGACCGAGTCTTTATCGGTTCATGCACAAATGCTCGCATCGAAGACTTGCGAGCTGCCGCGAAAGTTGTCAAAGGCTACAAGGTCAATGACTCGGTCAATGCGATGGTGGTTCCCGGCAGCGGCATGGTCAAGCGTCAGGCCGAAGAAGAAGGGCTGCACCTGGTTTTCCAAGAAGCCGGATTTGACTGGCGGGAAGCCGGTTGCAGCATGTGCTTGGCAATGAACCCCGATCGCCTGGAGCCAGGTGAACGCTGTGCCTCAACCAGCAATCGGAACTTCGAAGGACGACAAGGCAAAGGCGGACGGACGCACTTGGTATCCCCGGCGATGGCTGCCGCGGCCGCCATCCGTGGTCACTTCGAAGACATCCGTCAGTGGGACTACAAAGCGTAGTACGGCAAACAAACACAAGCACCCAACATATACAAGAATAGACCCATGGAACCATTTGTAAAACACGAGGGCTTGGTTGCTCCGCTGGATCGAGCCAACGTCGACACGGATCAAATCATACCGAAACAATTCTTGAAGCGGATTGAAAGAACGGGCTTCGGAGAGTACTTGTTCTTCGATTGGCGGTTCCTCGATGACGGGTCACCGAACCCCGATTTTGAACTCAACCAAGAAGCCGTGAAAGGCAGTTCGGTCTTGCTTGCGCGTCGCAATTTCGGCTGTGGTTCTAGTCGCGAACATGCCGTTTGGGCGTTAGACGACTACGGTTTCAAGGTAGTTTTGGCACCTTCGTTCGCGGACATCTTCTTCAACAACTGCTTCAAGAACGGCATTTTGCCGATCAAGCTGTCCGAGGCGGTGATTGAAGACATCTTCAACCGCTGTGCCGAACATCCTGGTTATCGACTAAGCATCGACCTTGAGACCTGTACGCTATCAGACGACCATGGTCTGTCGATTGAATTTGAAGTGCAGCCCTTTCGGCGACACTGTTTGTTAAACGGCTTGGACGACATCGCTCTTACGCTTGAAAACGTAGACAAGATCGACAACTACGAAAAAGCCAACGGAATTGCATAGCCAACCATTTTCGCTTTGGTGCTAGAGTACAAAACTGGATTGGGATAGAGAATGAAAACGCACGGGTTCTTTCAGTTGCTTCCTTCGAATGTTGCTTCGGCAGTGTTTGCTTCCGCGGCGGTTTTGTTTTCGTGTCACCTGAGTGTCGCACAAGAAGGATCGAAGAAAGTGTCAGACGTATCGCAGCAAGAAGATCCGCACCTGTGGCTAGAAGATGTCACCGGCGAGAAAGCACTTGATTGGGTCCGAGCTCAAAATGCGAAAACGCAAACGCACTTTGAATCGCAAGCAGATTTCCGCGCCCTTGAATCGGAACTGCTCGAGATCTTGGACTCCGATGAACGCATTCCGTTCGTCTCCAAGCGCGGAGATTTCTTTTACAACTTCTGGCGTGATAAGAATCACGTGCGAGGCATCTGGCGCCGCACAACCTTGGACGAATACCGCAAGGCATCGCCGGAGTGGGAGGTCATTCTCGACTTGGACAAACTAGCCGAGGACGAGGGTGAGAACTGGGTATGGGGCGGATCGCAATTGCTCAAGCCCGGATACGATCGTGCGATCATCAGTCTTTCGCGAGGCGGCGCGGATGCGACCGTTTCACGCGAGTTCGACATGAAATCCAAGTCCTTTATCGAAGACGGTTTTCAGCGGCCCGAGGCCAAGGGTGGCATGGTTTGGGTCGATCAAGATCATGTGTTCGTCTACACCAACTTTGGCGAAGGCTCCCTGACAACCAGTGGTTACCCGAGAATTGCAAAGCTGTGGCATCGCGGGACGCCATTCGACGAAGCCAAGGTGGTCTACGAGGGATTGCCGGAGGACATGTACATCTCTGCCTATCACGATGATTCACCTGGGTTCGAACGAAACTTTGTCAGTCGCACATTGGCTTTCTATAACGACGAACTCTACCTGGTTGGCGACGACCTAAAGCTATCTCAAATCGACGCTCCCAACTCGGCCAACAAGGGCGTTTACAAGCAGTACTTGCTACTGGAACTGCGTGAGCCATGGGAGGTCAACGGCAAGAGTTTCGCTGCCGGTTCGCTCTTGGTAAGCAACTTTGATGATTTCATGGAAGGCAAACGAGAGTTTGACGTCGCCTTTGAGCCCTCGGAAAATACCTCGCTGGCTAGTTTCGCGCCTACTAAAGACCACCTGTTGCTAAACGTCCTGGAGGATGTCAAAAATCGCATTTACGTTCTGACTGACAGTGACGAAGGTTGGAAACGCGAGCCGCTCACGGGAGCTCCCGAGATTGGAACCGTCAGTGTCTCGCCAGTAGACGCCGACGAATCCAACGAATTCTGGATGACCTCCAGTGGCTACCTGACACCGACGACGCTTTCCTATGGCGAGGTCGGAAGCCAGCCGGAACAACTCAAGCAACTCACGCCACTGTACGATGCATCAGGACTTGAAGTATCGCAGCATTTTGCGACCAGCAAAGATGGAACCAAGATTCCGTATTTCATGGTTGCCAAGTCTGATATCAAGCTGGACGGCAGCAACCCAACGTTGCTGTACGGGTATGGCGGGTTTGAGATTTCCCTCACGCCTGGTTACAGCGCAACGGTCGGCAAAGCCTGGACTAGCCAAGGTGGTGTCTATGTCGTTGCCAACATCCGTGGCGGTGGCGAATACGGACCACGCTGGCACCAGGCCGCTTTGAAGCAAAATCGGCTCCGAGCCTACGAAGACTTTGCGGCCGTCGCAAAGGATTTGATGCACCGCGGTGTTACCAGCAAAGAACGACTGGGCATCCAAGGTGGTTCCAATGGTGGGCTGCTGATGGGGAACATGTTTACACAGTATCCCGACTTATTCTCAGCAGTCGTTTGCCAAGTACCTTTGCTGGACATGAAGCGGTATCACCTACTGTTGGCCGGTGCCAGTTGGATGGCCGAGTATGGCGATCCGGACTCATCAGGTGAATGGGAATTTATCAAAACGTATTCGCCCTATCAAAATGTGCAGGCCGACGAGGAGTATCCTGCGGTACTTTTCACCACTTCAACCCGTGACGACCGCGTGCACCCTGGGCATGCTCGCAAGATGATGGCTCGCATGATGGAACAAGGGCACGACGTTAGCTACTACGAAAACATTGAAGGTGGGCACGGAGGTGCGGCCAACAACAAGCAGCGTGCCTACATGAGCGCCTTGGCTTACTCGTTCCTCAAAGAGCGTTTGTTTGACGCCCAATAGAGACTGCAGGCTGAGAAGCGATTTCAGTTTAGACGGGACCGCAAGTCCAGTGCATCGAGGTGTTGATTTGCCAGATTTCCAGGGGCGATGCGATCGCTTGCGGGCCCGTATCAGTAGCGTTGGTTTAGACGCGTTGTTGGTGACCAACGAGACCAACGTCCGCTACCTTACCGGTTTCACCGGTGACAGCAGTTACCTGTTACTCGACAATGCAGGGCAGACGATCCTGAGCGACCCGCGATACGAAGAACAATTGCGTGAGGAGTGCCCGGGTTTCTGCTGCGAACTGAGAACTCCCGCTGACTCGATTCTGGATTTTGCCGCTGGCGTAATTGCCACTTCAGGCTACCAATCCGTTGGCATTGAAGCCACTCAAATGACTATCGCGCAGTGGAATGCTCTGCGTGGCCAAGGGCTTGAGCTAGTTGAAACAAGCGGATTGGTGGAATCCTTGCGGGCTATCAAGGACGAGTATGAAATTGGGTTGATTCGCAAGGCGGTCGACATTGCCGAGCGGGTCTTCCAAAGCATCCTGCCTCGTCTTCGGGCCAAATGGACGGAAAAGCGGATCGCCAACGAGATCGATGGTCTCATTCGAGAGCTGGGCGGCAGCGGTTGCAGCTTCCCAGTGATTGCCGCGACCGATGCCGGGGCCGCCAAGCCTCACGCGGTGCCGACAGATGCCGAAATTGGCCAGGCGACGCACTTGCTGTTGGACTGGGGCGCGACCTTTCAGGGCTACCGCAGCGACTTGACGCGAGTATTGCTGACAAGTAGAATCCCCGCCGAAATTTCGCGGGGCTACGAGGCGGTGTTGTCCGCTCAGGAAGCGGCCATTGCAGAGATTCGGCCCGGTGTTGCTGTCGGCGATATCGACGCTGCGGCCAGGAAAGAGTTACAGTGCTTTGGTGTCGCGGACAGGTTTACGCACGGTCTGGGACATAGTATCGGCCTGGATATCCACGAAGAACCGATGCTACGGCAATCATCGGCAGCGAATTTGTCGGACTCCAAGCTGGCGGCGGGAATGGTGGTTACGGTAGAACCCGGCGTCTACTATCCTGGTGTCGGTGGAATCCGCATCGAAGACGACGTGTTGGTCACCCAAGATGGCTGCGAAGTCCTCAGCAGACTCCCAAAATCGATGCAGGAAAGCCAGCTAGAACTCTTGGCCTAGCCGTGAAATGCTTCGATTTTGGGCAAACACGGCGAATTTCGGCACGTGGATTTGCCACAGAAATCGCCCTGAGAAACGAATCGTCAATATAACTAGAACCCATCAGGAACTCAGATGGCCAAAGCAGCTGGAAGTGCGTCCAAAAGCGACGTTTTCGACGTGGGTCGCATCCGTGATCTCATTGACCTTATGGAAGAGCGCGGGCTTTGTGAGTTGGATCTAAAGCAATCCGATCAGCAAGTGCGTTTGGTACGCGGTACGATTTCGGCCGCCCCTGCCGCTGCTCCAGCCGTTGCACCGGTAGCGCCCGCGGCACAAGCCGCGCCAGCCCCCGTCGCTGATGCTGCTAGTATCACGGTGATCAAGGCGCCGATGGTTGGATCGTTCTACAGCAAGCCAAATCCAAAGGCGGAAGCTTTTGTGAAAGTTGGCGACCGAGTCTCGGCCGATACAGTTGTCTGCATCATCGAAGCGATGAAGGTCTTCAACGAAATTCCTGCTGAGGTCAGCGGGGTGGTCACGGAAATCTTGGTGACCGATCAAGATGCCGTCGACTTTGGCAAACCACTCTTCAAAGTCGATACAAGCGCCTAGGGACGGTTCTGTCAGCGACTGTCGCGAAAAGCACCAGTCACAGGAAACGGAAAACCGACCACTGCAGGCTCGATAACCATGAGCCGCTCCAGACGCCCGAGCACTGGCCCCCCCGCACTTGAACACCCAAGCACTGAAACGCAGGGCCTGTCAAAGCGAGCCCGCCGCTTGACCGTGCGACACTGTTACTATCCACTGAATCTGATTGGCCTTCAATGTATAACCGAATTCTGATTGCCAACCGTGGTGAAATTGCTCTTCGTGTCATCCGCGCTTGCAAAGAGCTTGGAATTGAATCGGTGGCCGTCTTCAGTGAGGCGGACCGAGACTCCGCCCACGTTCGCTATGCCGATGCGGCTTACTGTGTAGGCTCGGCAAAGAGCGCCGATTCTTACCTGAAAATCGAACAGATTATCTCCGCTGCAGAAGTGAGCGGCGCAGAAGCCATCCACCCCGGCTATGGCTTCTTGGCAGAGAACGCCCACTTCAACGAAGTCTGCAGGTCCAGCGACTTCGACTTTATCGGGCCATCCCCAGAAGCGATGGAGCAACTCGGTGATAAGGCTACGGCCCGCGGCGTGGCTCTCGCCGCAAACGTGCCTGTCGTTCCCGGTAGCGATGGGCTAATTGCCGACGAAGCCCACGCCGTAAAATCGGCTGCTGAAATTGGTTATCCGGTTCTGATCAAGGCCACCGCTGGTGGCGGCGGCAAGGGTATGCGAGTCGCCATGGACGAAAAGCAACTTCGCGTCGCCCTGCAGCAAGCACAAACCGAAGCTCAAGCCGCCTTTGGAAATGCCGGTGTCTATCTTGAGAAGTTCATTGACCGGCCACGGCATGTCGAAGTTCAAGTCATCGCGGACAATCACGGCAATGTCTGCCACTTGTACGAACGGGATTGTTCGGCTCAACGTCGGCACCAGAAACTGATCGAAGAAAGTCCTTCGCCGCTGCTGCCTGCGGAAACGCGGACGGCAATTTGCGACGCAGCAGCTCGGATGATTCGACAAGCGGATTACCAGAATGCTGGAACGGTTGAATTCATCGTCGACGCAAACAATGATTTCTATTTTATCGAAGTCAACGCGCGGATTCAGGTCGAACACCCTGTAACCGAGATGGTCACGGGCATCGACTTGATTCAATCGCAGATCCGCGTTGCTTCCGGCGAAGAGCTTCCATTCAAGCAAGAGGATATCAAGCTCAACGGTGCTTCCATGGAATGCCGCATCAACGCAGAGAATCCAGCCAAGAATTTTCAGCCATGCCCGGGACACATCAAGAGTCTTTTTGTGCCCGGCGGGTTTGGCGTCCGTTTTGATTCTCACGTCCAAGCGGGCTACACCGTGCCGCCGTTCTACGATTCGATGATCGGCAAGCTGATCGTCCACAAGCCAACTCGGGAAGAGGCAATCACGACGATGATTCGCTGTCTCGAAGAGTTGCAAGTGGACGGAATTGCCACAACAGCTTCGTTCCAAGTTGAGATTCTCAAGTCCGAAGCATTCCGAAACGGAACCATCGATACCAAGTGGGTTGAACGCGACCTTCTTTCTTAGCTAGCCGCGGCAAATTTCACTTTCATCGTGCGTCACGGGGCGGGCAGCGTCCCCTCAGGAGAGAGTCATTCCGCGGCGGCTTCGCAACGCCAATCCACTTTGTTGGGTGTGCGGAGCAAGCCAAGTACAATCAGCGATTGCATGGCCACAGAATTTGCCCAGCTAACTCTTGCGGCTGATGAAGATGGCAAGCAGGACTCCGGTGATCAAACCGACCGTAACAAACAGTAAAAACGGGGCTGGCGAATCTGACCAACTCCAGCCATCGGTGAGGGTCGTGCCAAAAATGCCGCCCAGTGTGGCAAGCGGAAAAAATACTGCAGCCATGATATTCAGTCGGTGGGCCGCAATGGACATCCGATTCGATGTAATTGCTTGCTCTTCTGACTGCCGCACCACGGCGATGTCCATTGAGTTCTTTGTGTCCTGATAAAGCAGCTCAGCAGCCCGCGACATCTCATAGGCTTCATCGCGAAGATCGATCAATTCGCGAACTTCGGGAAAAGCCTTGCGGGCATCAACCAGCACGCTGTGGAAGTTTCGAGCGGCGCGTAGCATTGGGGACAGGCCATCCAAGAGCGGGAAATACTCAACTGCTTTGTCGGCCCCCGCCTCCATCTTCTCAAATTCATCAATCGTCTTCTCGTAGCGGCTGACTAGCGAACCGATAGCAGCCCCGCCCGCCTCGCCGTTGCTGGCACGCCACGTTCCCTCGGCATCTCGCCAAAAAAGCAGCCCTTTTCGATTGCGTTCGCCGGTTCTGGGTACTTCGTGGGCGACAATCAACAAATGTCCATCATGCTGCATCATCCGCTGTCGGCCGACGCTGCTGCCCAACCGCTGACGAAACGCATCGGGCAACTGCCAGTTGGACGGCACCATGAAACTCTGTCGAGGCATGTACGATTCCTTCAATTGGAAACGAGGGCGTTGGGCAACGTTCTCAGTATTGTGCTCAATATAGCTTGGCCCACTCGCCGCGTCGTCTGGGCGCGATAATGTCACGAAGTTGTCTGAATGCGGCCAGTTTCCTTGCGCGACTCAATCCCTCCCTTGACGATTGGGCAAAATCTTTTCAGATAACAAGTTCTTAGGCCACTGGCTGAAACATTCCCTAGCACCGAACGAAGACGAGACGGATCATGGCAGACTGGATTGAAGAAGGCAAAAAGGCTCCGGCATTCACATTGGCCAGCGACGAAGGCAACAAGGTCAAGCTTAGCGACTTGAAGGGCAGTCCCGTTGTCCTGTACTTCTATCCCAAAGACGATACACCAGGCTGTACGAAGGAAGCGTGTGCATTTCGCGACCGCAAAGAAGAACTGAAGAAGTTGGGAGCAGTCGTTTTGGGAGTCAGCCCTGATGACGTTGCTTCACACGCGAAATTCCGCGAAAAATACGAATTGAATTTCCCGCTGTTGGCAGACGCAGATCACAAGATCGCCGATAAGTACGGTGCGTGGCGCGAGAAGAATATGTATGGCAAGAAATCGATGGGAATCCAACGCAGCACATTCCTAATCGATGCCGAAGGACGCGTTGCCAAGGTTTGGAAACGTGTCAAAGTCGACGGCCACGACACGCAGGTCCTGCAAGCATTGCTTGATCTTGAATCGGAATAGCCCATCCCTCGGGAACAGTCTACCGAACAGGATTTGACTAGACGCCCACAGTTAGCTCCCGGAGTGGATTGGGTTACAAACCCCTGGCCTGTTTTCGAGCTGGATGACTCCCTCGTTCTAACAAGCTGAGCTCATTACTTCGGGTCTAAATTGCGATCGATGTCGCCTGGGCCAAGGCTTGACTCAACACCTTGTTCGGGCACATCGGCATTTGCAAGCCACAAGAATGAGTTCAAGACGACCTTCCGGTAGTCGTCGTTGGCCCAATTGTCGTGGAAGTGCCCACCGGTGAATCCCATTCCTCGGCCACGGTCTTTGCTTTCGGTCACCCACATCATGGCCTCCGCGCGCCCTTCGTTGGCCTGGATATGTTCGTAGGGGCCTCGCGGATAAACGTAGGGGCCATCGCGGACGTCTTTGGATGGTTTGGCAACCAAGATGGGCACAAATTGCCGGTCGTCCATTTGTGCTGCTTTATTGCCGGCGATGTCGCCTTCGAATCGCATGTTGAAATACCATTCATCCTTGACAGAGAACGGCTTCACCCCGCTCGTAACTGCATGTTTTGGAAGCGATCGGAATTCGGGAGACCAGATCGGATTGCACGAAAATTGATGTTCGTAGTGACCGCCAATCCAACGCCGCATCTCTTTACCCGCTTGATCGGCCAGGACTTCGACGCCGTAGTGCATGAAGCCAAGTCCCACGCCTTTGGCCGATAATTCATCGAGCAGCTTCAACCGCCTCCCTTTCTCTTGCACGATCTCGTGACGTCCTCCACCGTCCATATAGAAAACGATCGCGTCTGCATCATCGAAGATGGATTCATCCTGCGGCCAGCCATTGAGCACAAACTCGCATTGAACATTTTCAACGTCCTTGAGACTGCGATGAAGCAATTGCACACCCGCATTGAACTCGTGCATTCGCGGAGGGTGGGAAGGACGTCCTGCGACCAGCACAATTTTTCGTTGCGTGGATTTTGCTTCGTCAGAGCTAGCATTGTCAGGTGCTGCCGCTGAGCCACTGGAGTGAAGAAAGATAGCCAGCATTGCGGGCAGCAAAGTGCGACAAGCCAATTTATGCAGAGTTCTCAACGTTCCTCGCCTTTATTGTCAGAGTGTCAGTTCCAGTGGCAGCATTATAGCCAGCCCAAGCTCGCTCTGCCGCGCATCAACGAATCGGCTTGATCCCATCCCCGAAAATCGGGTAACGTCCCCCGTAAGCGTGGTTCATTGGCCTGCGGTGCGCAGTTAGCAACCACAGTGCTGCTCTAGATTATTGCGGCAGACGTCAAACCACCACGCCCTACCTTGGCAAGATGCCGAGTGCCGCCGTAATCTGGATTGCGTGTCCGGGTTGCCTGCAGTTGCAGTTTATTGAGCAAGGAATCAGCTCACACATCATGATCGCTCAGCTACCTAGTGTGATCTCCGTTACCGACGCTGCGTTAGCCTACGGGGCCGTGCGTGCGCTTCAAGGGCTTTCACTCGAGCTGTGCGAAGGCGAATTGCTGGGACTGCTTGGCCCGAACGGTGCCGGCAAGAGTAGTTTATTGAAGTGTATTTCGGGCAGGAAGTCACTCGACAGCGGCACGATTGAGTTTGCGAGTGGCATCACTGCCAGGGACGTCGGAACCGTCCCCCAGGAAATCGCAGTCTATCAAGACTTGTCCGTGGGGCAGAACTTGATGGCATTTGGCAAGTTGCATGGCGTCATGCGGAGTGAACTCAAATCACGCTGCGAAGCAGCCCTGGCGTGGTCCGGGCTTCGAGAGCGCAAGAATCACTTGGTCAAAACACTTTCCGGTGGTATGCAGCGCCGGCTGAATATCGCCTGTAGCGTGCTTCATCAACCGGCGGTCCTGTTGCTGGACGAGCCGACAGTAGGCGTGGATCCGCAAAGTCGCGAACGCATCTACGAAATGATCTACCAACTGCTCGAGTGTGGAACGAGTGTCCTACTGACCACCCATCACCTTGACGAAGCACAGCATCGGTGTGACCGTATTGCGATCATCGATCAAGGCAAGATTGTTCAGAGCGGCACTCTGGACGAATTGATCCAACGAACCATCGGTCACAGTCAAACGTTGGCCCTTCGATTATCCGCACCGCTTCAGCACTTGCCCGCCGGGCTGGTCGCAACTGAAGAACCGACCGAGGTCTGGGGGCAGATTGACGATGCGGCTCAATTGCCCGCGGTCCTGAATGAAGTACAACGGGCGGGCGGCGAAGTCGAGGCTGTCATTCTTGAACAGCCGACGCTACAAGGCGTATTCCTCCACCTGACCGGACGGGAGCTTCGCGAGTAGTGTTCACGATATTGCAAATCTCAATCAGCCGAACGCTAAACAGCCGGCAAGAACTGATTCTCATCCTGGCATTGCCGGTGATGTTCTTCAGTATCTTTGCGCTCATCTTTAGCCGAGGTGTCGGCTCAGGCGGGAAACCGCTTTCCGTGGCTGTTATCGACGACGACCAAACGGACTTAAGCCGCGAATTAATTCAACAAATCGTTGCCCAGGAGTCGATCCGCAAGGTCATTGGCGGGCGGGCTACCGACGCGAGCCACACACCGCAATCGCTTGCCCGCATCCTTCTCAGCCGAACACAGACGGACATTGTTGTTCACATCCCAAACGGTTATGCGGCCCAAGTCGAGTCGTTTATCGACGCGGCGATGGGTCCGGCGCAAGATCCATCAGAACCAAAATCTGCGGCTCCGCAGCAAGCGACTGGCATCACGTTGATGGAGGAAGGCACAAATCCCGTTGGCAAGCAGTTGCTGACCGCCGTCTTAACGCAAGCTGTCGCGACGAGCGCAGCCCAGACCGGCATGGCTGACGATTCACCAGCCGCAACCAGCAGTCAGGTCGTTTCAGCATCCTATCGCTCGACGCTCTCTGAAGTGGCCACAAATGCAGAGCCGCTGGAGTTTGAGGCGAACATCAGCAGTGAGAATGTGTTTGCGTATAACAAGCACCAGCCCAAGATCGCGATGTATGCTGCGGGAATCGCAGTTATGTTCCTGCTCTTTAGCGCCTCGGGTGCTGGCGGAAGTCTGTTGGAAGAACGCGAAGCAGGAACGCTGGATCGCCTGCTGTGTACGCGGTTGACGATTACCCAACTGCTAGCTGGAAAATGGCTTTACATCACCCTGGTTGGTTTGGTGCAGTTGACCGTCATGTTTGCTTGGGGACAAGCCGTCTTTGGGGTCGATTTTGTTGGTCACCTTCCCGCCTTTTACGCACTCGCCATTCCAACGGCCGCTGCGGCGGCTAGCTTTGCGTTGCTGCTGGCTGCGGTTTGTCGAAGTCGTGCACAATTGAACGGCGTCTCGGTGATCGTTGTGCTGAGTATGTCAGCCCTCGGCGGAAGCATGATTCCTCGCTACATCATGAGCGAATCGATGCAGAACCTTGGCAAGTACACATTCAACGGCTGGGCGCTCGACGGATTCAAGAAAGTGTTCTGGTACGATTTACCGGTGAACATGATTACAACTGAGATCATCGTACTATGCACCATCGCCGTTGTCCTGGGCGCGATCGCTCGGACGCTGGCCGTGCGCTGGGACGCACAGTGATGGAGTTGGAAGAACAGTGATGCCGTCGGAAGAAATGCCATGAAAACTCATCGCCTCACGCAGATCGCCTGCTTCGCTAGCCTGCTGGCCGTCTGCTGTTCCGGATGCAGTTGGAGCAAAAAGTTCTTGCGCGGCCCCGAAATGGGCCAGCCCGTCGACCCAGCCTTTTTGATGGAAGACGAGCAGGCCGGAACGCAATTCACCAGCAACGATGCCGACGCGGACTACGATGCAACAATAGGGCTTGCACCACCCCAAGTTTCCTTGACCGCAGGTGGAAAATCCCCGCCTACTGGGCCACCCAATGCGACGCCTACTGGGCCACCTACCGTCGGCTCGGTCGCCTCAACGTCTCCTTCCAGCCAGCAGGCAGGATCCTCACAGCAGCACACAAACTTCCATCAGAACTTTGAAGGCCCCGACGCGATGGGCTCAAACATGAATCGCGCTGATGGGCTGACTTACGGGCAAACCCGCAGCTTGGCTGCCGCGTCGACGAATCAAGCTGGCTTCGATGGCTCGTTCACAGGTGTTTTCGACGAGCACTATCGACCGCAGCAGGGAACTTCTGGCGTCAACGCTCCCGCTGCGCACCAGTCGCTCACCCCAATGAGCCATGTTCCGCAGTACCCCGCAGCCCCCAATGCTCGCCCGCAATCTCCTGGGGGACAATCGCTCAGTTCAACTCAAGCCAGCGGCTGGCAGCCCACGTCAGAAACGACCAACCGCTATCGGGCGAGCCCGACAGGCGGGAATGCTCCGCAGCCAGGGGCACATTCCGCTCACCAAGGAATGCCCCAAAAACCACCTCCACAGCCTAGCTTGCCGGCAGCACCCGGGGCGCCAATCCCGCCCAAACAAACTGTCTTGCCGCCTCAGGTGCATATTCAAGTGGCGGGAGTTCGCCCAGGAGAGGGCCCTGTTCGAATCGCGTTGTTCGAATCACCGCAAACTTTTCCTGAGCAGGATTTGGCTGCGGCAAAACAAGCCATAGAGCCGACAAATACGATTGTCCAAGTAGCATTTGCGGTCAGCCCGAATCGAGCGGCCGTCGCAGCCTATCAAGACATCAATGGTGACGGCAAACTGAATCAAAACCGATTTGGTGTGCCGACTGAACCGTATGGATTCTCAGGTGGTGCTCGCCGGCGGCGTGGCCCTCCGAGCTTTGACGATGCCGCTAGCAAAATGCTCGCGGGAACAGTTCATCAAATCCAGTTGCGTTGATCTCGAATCGTGACAGAATCGAATCGCGACGAACCCGAGAAGGAACATGGCTGGGAAAGGCAACGATCCAGCACCGGATCTGATATGAAGCAACGTGTTTTGGCGGAAAACGCAGTATTGCCCTTTGAGCCACGGTCCTCGCAGCCCTGTTCGAGCGCCGTTGTGTTGGTGCATGGATTGTTTGCATCCAAGCGTAGCATGCGGAAGGCTGAGAATTATCTAAAAGCCTACGGTTTTGCAACACACCGTTGGGGATACCCTACTTTCTTTCGCAGCATCGAACAGCACGCCGAGCGTCTAGCCGAGTTTACGACCGCGATCGTTGACGACCGACGCGTGGACCGAGTCTACTTTCTGACCCACAGCCTGGGTGGCATTCTTGTTCGAAAAGTGCTCGCCGATCGACTGATCCCAAAACTCTGCCGCATCGTCATGCTTGCTCCACCAAATGCAGGCTCTCATTTGACGAGAGTGTCCCTCGGACCATTCCGAGCGGTATTGCCATCGATTGTTCAAATTTCTGAGCGCCCAGACAGCATCCCGAATCAACTTCCGCCCATCGAAGGTGTCGATGTTGGAGTGATCGCTGCCAGCAGAGACTTTGTGGTGCACCTTGAAAGCACTCGCTTGCGCGAGCAGCGTGACCATGCGGTTGTTACGTCTTCCCATTTTGAGCTCCCCAGTTGCTCTGCCGCCCTTGAATTGGCTGTCCAGTTCTTCAACCACGGACACTTCGGACATCAAACCCTCTCGGCCGTAGCGTAGCCAGTCCGACTGAGATCGAGGTAGGACAAGTCACTACGCCCGCGCCACTGCGCATACGCCACCTAAACACTGGCCCGTCTATAAACCGGCCCTTCTATAAACTGCCCTGGCAACATCTTTGCAATTGGATGTCGAATCGGTGATACTGGTGCTCTGAGGCGAGCCGACACACAAGGACCGGCGTGGCGCTTTTCGATTCGTGGCTACAGTTGGTGGTAGCGTGAAATCGTTTGTAAAGGTTTGGTGATGCGAAGAAGTCTGAAACGACTGCTGCAATTGTCGATCGCCATTCTGCTTGCCAAAACGCTGATATGGACAGTGGCTGAGTATCCGCGATATTGGCCCGCCGATTTCGAATCGAACTTTCTTGCCGGACGCGAGCGAACTTTTTTCGGTTGGTACGCTGCGGCTTTCTACACGCACATTCTTTGTGGCCCTGTAGCGATCGTCGCCGGTTCGATACTATGGTACTCAGGGCGAACGGCGATTTACGGAAAGATGCACCGTCACCTCGGGAGAGTGCTCGCAGGCGTCGTTCTACTTGGATTAATCCCAAGCGGAATCGTAATGGCAAGCCGGACGTTTGGCGGTATTGTTGCCCAATTCGCGTTCTATGCTCACGCAGTAGCGTTGGCTTTCGCACTGGTCGCGTCGATTCGCAACGCACAGGCCAGGCGTTTCTTTGACCACCAATTGTGGGCAGAACGCACGCTATTGTTATTGATTGGGCCACTCTTGTTGCGAATTGCTGGGGGGGCAATGCAGGTGCTGGATGTGCAGTCACCGGTATGGTATCAAGCAAACACGTGGCTTAGCTGGATCGTTCCACTGCTGGTCTACGAAGTGGCTCGACTGCACGGAACGGGAATTTCGCAGCGCATGAATTGTGCTTTGAAGGAAAGCAGATGACTCACTTTGGAACTTCACGAAGGGTCTCTATTTTGACATCCCGCAACCGTAAACATCGGCTTGGCGGAGCTGCCGCTATGACCGATGCAACTCGATGCGGATTCACTTGGTTGGAGTTGCTTGTCGTTATCATCATTCTGGGAATATTGGCGGGGCTTATGCTGCCATCGGTGCGAACCGCACGCGAAGCAGCCCGACGCATGCAGTGTAGCAACAACTTGAAGCAACTTGCTCTTGGATTGCAAAATTACGAATCCGCAGCCAAGTGTTTTCCGACAGCTCTCGGAGGAACCACCGAGGGAGGCCCCATGGAATGCAACGTCGGCCGGGCAAGTTTCCTCATTGGACTTTTACCGTACCTTGAATCGAGCCGGCGATACAACGATATCATCCAGCCGATGGATCACAACGGTCAAGCGTTTCCAGCGGGAGGGCCAGCACCTTGGATTGCTGAGTATCCACCGTGGCAAGAACAAATGCCGTTCTTCGTATGTCCGTCGAGCTCAAATGTGGCTGATGAGATGCAAGCGACGTTGGGGAGAACGAACTACGGCGCGGTCGTCGGCGATATCGCAAAAGGCCTTCACACGCATCCAGGTGTTCGTGGATTCTTTAACCCTGGTACGTACTTGAAGCGCGGACAGATTTCTGACGGGGCAGGTGCGACCATCGCAATTGCCGAGTTTGCTTCGCCCAGTGGTCGCATGCTGATGGGCCAGTACGCCGTGGATCAACCCACTGGGCAACTCGCAAAGCCCTCCGCCTGTTTGAAGTTGGGGGAGACTGGTCACTATACGGCTGCTACAAAGCTGTCCTCGTTGGGTCGTGGTAGCTCCTGGGCGGACGGAGGCGCGGGCCCCGGGATGGTGAATACGATTTTGCCTCCGAATTCGGCGAGTTGCGCTGTGGGAGGCAACATCGCGGTCGACGGCTTCTATTCTGCCAGTAGCCTGCACACTGGTGGAGTGAATGTGGCTATGGCAGATGGGAGCGTGCAATTCATTTCGCAGAATATCGATTGCAATTCTCTAGACGCCCGCCCCCTCCAGTCGGAGACTTGGAGTCGTGAGGAGCAGCGCAGGAGCCCATTTGGCATCTGGGGAGCACTGGGCACCGTGGGAGGCGACGACCAAGGACAGGAAGGTGGTAACAATCGCGATCCCCAACCGTGAGATGACGAAATTTGTTGTCGGACAAGCCAACTCCACCACGCATCCGGAGGTCGGCGGTCAGGCTGGCAGATGAAAGGCCTTTCTGCCTCTCCTACTCTGTTGTGGGGCATTGGGTATCATAGTTCTGCCTACCGGCCTGCCTTGACGAAACCAACCTGCTTCGAAGTCACGATAAACTTTATGCGCTGCCTCGGTGAAATTCGCGGCCGTCGAGACGCCGAGCGGCTCGTGGCCCATCTGTTGACAATTGGCATTTCGACCCACATCGAAGCGGCCTCGCTGGAGCGGGACGAATGGGAGCTTTGGGTCAAAGATGAGGACCGGTTGCAAGAAGCAGTCCGTGAACTTGAGCAGTTTCAGGCTGCTCCGTCGGATCCGAAGTACGATGCTGCGATCGAAAGGGCCAAGGCTCTGCTTCAGGAAGAGGGAGCGAGGCGGCGAGCAGCGGCAAAGAATATTCAAAAGGTAAAGCCAAGCGGACGCAGTGCTTTCGCTGGAGGTGGTCGCCTCCCACCGTTGACGCTCACACTGGTCATTCTCTGTATCTTAGTTGGCCTTGTAACCGAGTTTTCCTACCTCAGCGAGCAAAATACGTGGGGTAAATCGCTTTTCAATCAACTGTGTTTCGTCACCAAAGCAGATTTTGCGGCGTCCGACGGAAACCCGGCTGCTTCCCTGATGAAATGGGAATTGTGGCGAGCGATCACGCCCATGTTTTTGCACCAAGGGGCAATCCACATGGCGATGAACCTAGTTGGAATCGTGATTCTGGGACGAATCATCGAGAGAATGATGGGGACGCCCAGGTACGGCGTCTTTATCTTGGCCGCCGCCGTCGGATCAGCTTTACTGCAAGGCCTAGTACCGGCGCCGTTTGGCAGCCCAAATTTTGTCGGCATTTCCGGTGTCGTGTACGGTTTGCTGGGATACGTCTGGATTCGATCACGGCTCAATCCGAGGTTTGGTTTTATCATACCGCCCGCGTTTTTCCTATTTGCAGTTGGTTCAATCGTACTTGGCCTATCGCAGTTAATCCCTCAATGGCCGCTGGCTGATCTATGCCACCTTGGCGGGCTACTCGTTGGCCTGCTCGCCGGTTACGTCGCGGAGGCTGGTAAGTAGAATTAGGGAGCGTCCCAACCTGGGCAGCTCGACCTTCTCTCGTGCCCAATGAACATACGCACAAGAACCTGAGCACAAGAACGATACAGCCTTCCTGCGACAACTGCTGCCATGACTGACCCCTCCGAACCTCAACCGCATCAATCAGCCTGCTTCGTGGTCGCGATCGATGGACCAGCCGGTGCTGGGAAAAGTACGGTTGCAAAAGAGCTGGCCCAGCGACTTGGGTTCGAATTCCTCGACACCGGTGCGATGTACCGATGTGTAACCTACGCTGTGCAACGCGCCGACGTGGACCCAAGCAATGCTGAACAAGTGGCCAAGTTGGCGGAAGGGTTGAACATCGAACTATCCCCCAATTGCGTCAAAATGAATGGAGAGGACGTATCCAAAGAGATTCGTACTCCCGAGGTAGCCAAGGCGATTGGCTCCATTGCAGACAATGTCGACGTCCGCAAAGTGCTCAGCGCCACACAGCGACGATGGGCCGATGGCAAATGCGTAGTGACCGAGGGACGCGATCAGGGAACAGAGGTCTTTTTTGATTCTCCGTGCAAAGTGTACTTGTACGCCACCAGCGAAGAGCGGGCGCGGCGGCGGCAGATTGAATTGTCCGGCCGCGGCATCGACATGACGTTCGAAGAAGTCCTGGCGCAACAGAATCAACGTGACGCTGACGATATGGCTCGTCCCGTCGGTGCGCTTCGTAAGGCAGAGGATGCGATGGAGTTCTGTACCGACGGCATTGAGCTTTCCGAAGTCATCCGACAGCTCGAGCAGATCATCCGCAAACGAATGCAGCAGAGTGGCGTTTTCGCCCAAGGGCAAGCCAACTCATGAATTCATCCCAACCAGCAGCCGACTCAGAACCGCAACCGCGTAAACGTGAGCGACGGTCGGCCCCCAGTGGCGAAAACAACAAGCGGAGTTCAAGGGGCAAACCGCATACGAAAAGTTTCGGCAAGAGTCTTTTTTACCGATTCATTCGCTTGAGTGCTCGGATTGTGGCGGTCAATGTGTTCGAGTTCCGCGGGCTTGGCCGTGAGCACACCATCGTCGAAGGAGGCGCTTTGATTCTGAGCAGCCACCAAAGCCACTTCGATCCAGTGCTGATTGGTGCCACCTTCAATGAACAGTTAAATTACCTTGCCCGCAGGACGCTCTTCAACAACAAGCTCTTCGGAACAGTTATTTCTTTGCTGGATGCGATTGAACTGGACCGTGATCGCAGTGGCTTGGCTGGGCTCAAAGAGACAATAAAACGCGTTCGCTCTGGTAGTAAGGTGTTGATCTTTCCCGAGGGGACGCGGACCAGCGATGGCAAGATCGCGCGACTCAAGCCCGGTTTTTTGGCAGTCGCAAGGCGTTGCAAGGTTCCATTGATTCCAATTGCCATCACGGGAGCCTATGAGGCGCTGCCAAAGGGGGCAAAATTTCCTGTTCGACAACCACTTCGGGTCAGCGTTGGTGGTACGATTGAGTTTTCAGAATTTGAGCACTTGAGCGACGAAGACATGCTCGAGCTTGTCCAGAGTCGCTTAGATGAATGTTACCGTCGAGCTAGGCGGAGTTTAAACTGATGCTGCTGGGGGAGACGGCCCCGGTAGTGATCAGTCGTGCGTTTGAATTGACAACCCACTCCCGTTCGATGTAATGACTTGTGATGAAAGTCCACAAGACGTCAAACACTTTAGGATCTCACATGCCTCGTATAGTTTCCAATCGACCAGTCATTTTTTACGCGTTTGCTATTGTGGCAGCCAGTTGCTTTAGCAGCAACGCTTTTGCGCAGGTCGACTCCGCGGAGTCCATCGCTCGAATGCGAAAAGACCTTGAATATCTGGCCTCCGATGAATTGGAGGGGCGTGACAGCGGTAGCCCTGGCATTCGCAAAGCTGCCGAATTCATCGTTGCTCGTCATAAAGCTCTAGGCTTGGAAACCGAGATCTTCGACGACTCGCCATTCCAGAACTTTCAAATCGACGGCACCTTCGCCGCGGTTGATGATACAAATCAACTCTCTATCACGGTTGGTGACGAGTCCTATGAAGCAGAGCTCGGCAAGAGCTTCACGGCGCTTGGACTGGGCAATAATGCAGCCTTCGAAGGTGGGTTGGTATTCGCTGGCTTTGGAATCAGCGCAGAAGAACTAGATTACGACGACTTTGCTGGTATCGACGCCAAGGGCAAAGTCGTCATCGTGATTCGCAAAGAGCCACAGCAGTTGGACGAAGAGAGTAAGTTTGATGGAACGCGGAGTTCTAAGCACGCGTTCTTCACCGCAAAGATTGCCAATCTGAAAAAGCAAGGCGCTGTAGCAATGATCATGGTCAATGATGCGGTTACTGCCGCTAGTGACGATGGTGACCAATTGCTACCCGCTGGTGGAGCGGGGCGCACAAGCCGCCTGTTGCAAATCCCAACGATCCAAGTCACTCGGGAATTCTTGGCCCCAGTATTTGCCGCCGCAGGAAAGGGAACGTTGGAGGAACTTGAGAAGGGTATCGACGAAGACTTGAAGCCTCGCTCGTTTGAGTTCGAAAAGGCTTCCGTCAAAGGGGAAACGTTGATTACGCGCCCCAAAATTGATGTTCGCAACGTAGTTGCAGTCATGCCCGGCAAGGGTGATCTCGCCAACGAGCGAATCATTGTTGGGGCCCACTACGACCATGTCGGCCGTGGTGGTTCAGGATCGTTGGCTGCCGGCAGTACAGCGATTCACAACGGTGCCGACGACAATGGCAGTGGGACAGTTTCATTGTTGGAAGTGGCTCATCGACTTTCAAAAATGGACGCCGACCACCGCCGAACAATCGTCTTCATGTCCTTCACCGGTGAAGAGAAAGGTTTGTTGGGCAGCCGCCACTACGTGCAAAACCCACGTTGGCCACTGGAGGACACCGTCGCCATGCTGAACATGGACATGGTTGGGCGCCTGACGGACAACAATTTGCAAATCTACGGAACGGGAACTGCGGAGCCTTTTGCCGAGATGATCGACCGCTTGAATGAAGTTGGCAAATTTGACTTAACGATTCACCCCGAGGGCACTGGCCCCAGTGACCACGCCAGCTTTTACCGAGCAGGTATGCCCGTTTTCCATTTCTTCACCGGTTTGCACAGCCAGTATCACCGGCCAAGCGATGACGTTGAACTCGTTAACTTCGAAGGCATGGAACGCATTGTGACAATGGTGACAAGTGCTACCCAAGAGATTGCAACAGCCAAGCAACGGCCGAAGTTTATTGGAGCTCGCGCCCCTGCCCGACGTGCAGTACTAGGCGTTCAGCTTGATACTTCTTCTCAGGACCAAGTTCAGATTTCAGGTACAACCGAGGGCGGAGCAGCCGAAAAGGCTGGTCTGCTAGCCGGTGACGTTATCCTGGAACTCAATGGCGAGAAGATCAATTCCTTCGATGACCTGCGCGGCATCCTTTCCAAGATGAAGCCTGGGGCCGAAGTCAAGGTGAAGGTGAACCGCGGCGACGAGGAAAAGGAATTCACATTTGAGCTTGGTGCGGCCTAAAGCCACATCGAATCAGCTTGTTGAATTGGTTCACTTGGCGACCTGCGTGAGTCTGAAGTTCCCCATTTATAGTGCCTGAGGCACGACGTATTGGGTTTCGGTCAACCAGCAGGATTGCCAGGTGCGTGACTTTGTAAGAACATGTCGCTGGTGCAACGCACCGTTTGGTAAAATGGCGACTCAAGGGGCGGCATCATGTTTCATCGGGGTAAGTGTATCATGGAGGTTAGAGCATGGCGGCTGAAATGAGTGCGCCAGGAAATCCCGAAGAACAGCGTAGCCCGGTTGCCGTGATCGACATTGGGGCGACGAGCATTCGCATGGCGATTGCGGACATCAACGAAGCCGGCGAAGTCCACTTGTTGGAGAGTCTTTCTCAGGCCGTAACGCTCGGCAAAGACACCTTCACGCAACGACGCATTCGCAAGAGCTCAATCGAGCAGTGTGTTCGGATCCTGCGCAGCTACCGCCGACTACTCCAAGAGTATGGCATTTTTCACCCTAGCCAGATTCGCGTCGTGGCAACCAGTGCCGTTCGCGAGGCGAGCAATCGACTGAGCTTCTTGGACCGTGTCTTTATTGCTACGGGACTTGAAATTGAGCCGCTCGATGAGGCTGAGGTGAATCGGATCACGTACATGGGCGTGCAATCGCTCATCCAAGCAAGCCCCAAGATTGCGACGACCAAGACCATCATCGTCGAAGTAGGCGGTGGCAGTACCGAGATCCTGGTTGTTCAGAGCGGCAATGTTCTCTTTTCTCACACCTACCGCCTTGGATCACTGCGTCTGCGCGAGACGATGGATTCCTCCGCAGCAACACCAGTGAAGCAGCGCACGATTTTGGAAAGCCAGATCCTGCGAGTCGTGGCTCAGATTCGAGAGCACGTCAATACTGAAGAGTCGGTCAACATGCTTGCCATCGGCGGCGACATCCGCTTTGCTGCAAAACATCTGCTCGAGGACTGGCAGCCGGACACGCTTTCGCGGCTCGACACCGAAAGGCTGAATGCATTTACACGTGAGTTGCTTAAACTGAGCGAAGACCAAATCGTAGCCAAATACGGCATCAGTTTCCAAGATGCGGAAACAGTAGGCCCCGCGCTGCTGAGCTATGTTCTGCTTGCTCGTGGTTTCGAGGCTGATAAGCTCTCGATTGCTGATACCAACTTGCGAGATGGGCTGCTGCAAGATATGGCGTCCCGCGAGTACTGGACCGCGAATTTTCGTAGCCAGATTATTCGTTCCGCGGTGGGCCTCGGACGCCGCTTCGACTTCGACGAGAAACACTCTCGACACGTCGCCACTCTGTGCCGTGATTTGTTTTCAGATTTGGAGTCCGAGCACCAACTTGAACCTAAGATGGAACTGATCCTGTATGTCGCCGCCTTGCTGCATGAAATCGGACTCTACATCAACGTTCGAGGCCATCACAAGCACGCAATGTACTTGATTCGAAACAGCGAGTTGTTCGGACTGAGCCGCAAAGACGTGCAGCTTATCGCCATGGTCGCTCGCTATCATCGACGCAGCAGCCCAATGCCTCAGCACGAGGGATACGCCAATCTGAGTCGAACCGACCGAATCGCCGTTTCAAAGTTGGCCGCAATGCTCCGCGTCGCGATCGCTCTAGATGACTCACGCAGCCAGCGAATCAAGAATATTCGTTGCCGTGTCGACGAAAAACGATTTGTCTTAACCGCTCGCGGTGTCGAAGACGTTTCGCTAGAACAAGTTGCATTGCGTCAGAGCGGTTCACTCTTCGAAGAGGTTTTCGGGCTGATCGTTCACGTCCGAGCCGGCGGCCGCGAAGACTAGAACGCACCAAGCCCGGTCGGAGGCTGCCAATCTTGGACGCTTGCTGCCGACTGAACTTCTGCAATGCTTGCCCCCGCCCGTGACAAAAGACGCGGCATTCCCCCTACCGAAATGGGCGAAAGCCCCAGTACTGCAACTGCACGGCTGCACGGCTGCACGCCCGTCGCCTGCACGCCCAGTCAACTGCAAGCCCTGTCGCCTGTACGCCAGCAATGCGGGGCGTCGGTACATGCAAATAGTTGCATTACTGGCCGTGGTTCGTGTTATACTCATCGTATAGGCAAGCGGTGGGAATCCCCGTTAAGCCTACGCGGAAAGCAGCCGAAATGGTCGATAACGTTTTGCCAGCGACAGACAGTATGAATTCAACGCCCCAAAATTCGGGACAAGCCGATAGCAAGGACTTATTGCGCAAAGATTTGCTTGTCAAGAATTATGGAAAACCAGTTCAGAGTGATGATTTCGGAGCCGAGCCGGAATCGAATGAGCCTGCGCCAGCGGTCAAGCTCGAGCGATTCCAAACATTGGAGCGTGTCATTCGAGACACGCCTATAACTGCGGATCCATACCTGGAGTTGGCCAAGATCTACATGTCGCAAGACCGCGCGGCCGATGCGCGGCGCGTCCTCGATTTGGCCTATCAGCGTTTTTCTGATATCGAAGAAGTCTGCTTCCACCGCGAAGAAGCTCAATTGCGCCGCTCGTTTCAACTATTGCAAGAAGCGACGGCGGAGCACAAAGCAGAACCAACGCGTTTGACTGAAGAGGCCCTGGATCGCAGCCGCTTGGAGTTCAACGTGCTGAAGGAACAAGTTTGCAAGGCACGGTTGAGTCGCAACCCGAGTCAGCACGACTTGTATATCAAATTGGCTGATGCTCAGGATCAGCTTGGCAAGACGGACGAAGCGATTGCAGCCCTCGAGAAAGCGGCTACTGTACCCGAATTCCGCGCTTCCGCCGCACTACAGCTCGGACATCTCCTCAGGCGATCTGGCAAAGTTCCTGATGCACTGTCGGCGTACCGCCGCGCTGCCATCTTTCGTGTTCCACCACCTGCACCTGAAATCAAGCTCCAAGCCCTCAAGGCCGCGGTTCAGTTGGCCGAAGAATCTGGATTGATCGACTCAGCCAGACGTTACGCCGAACTCTTGGTAGAGGCCGAGCCCAACGTCCTCGAGCACAAGCAGTTGCTCAGTCGCCTCCAGCAATTGCCACTATGATCCTTGCAGCGGCGATTTCGAAACACCGGGTGAACGAGGAGCTTAGTTGGCGACGGCGTTGGAAATGGAAAGTCCATGCATGCGCTTGATAACGCTCAGAAATTTGTCCTCGCTGAACGGCTTGCGAATATAACTGCTCACACCAAGGAGCTCGCATTCACGTTTGTCCGAGCCATCGTCACTGCTTGTCAAGACGACGACTGGAATCTGTCGCAGTTGCCCGTCGGTTCTCATCTCGCGCAGAACAGCCACACCATCCAGATCAGGTAAGAACAGATCCAAAAGAACAACATCCGGCTGCGGAGCCCTTGAGAATGGGCCTCGCTTGTACAAGAAATCCAGAGCCTCGCCACCGGTGCGGAACAACGTCAATCGATGATTTATGTTGCACTTCTTGAGCGACTCAATCGTCAGCCGCGCATCTAGCAAGCTATCCTCAAGCAGGACAATCTCGAGAGCGTTACCGGTACCTGATGAAACGAGAACCATAGACCTCTTTCGAATTTCTTGCTTCGCCGCCTACCGGACTCATAGAGAGTTCGGGCCAAGACTACTTCGTATCATATCAGCTTCTAGTTTTTCGTGGGCACGCAGGGCTGTGTCGAATCCATCGAATTCGTCCAGCAACTTTTCCAAATCTCGGACAATCGTCCCACGATATTGGCATTCTTCGACGGATTCGCAAATCTCTAACAGATGCAAATACAGCTCACGATGCTGCTCTCTGGCCGTACGAGCCTCGCGGCACATCTTCTCCGACGGCGCGATACCTCCGACAAAGCCATAAGTTTCTTCGAGGCTAAACTCGAGAGCAAGATCGTCGCGAAGCTCTTCAAGCAGTTTCGCAAATTCCCGTGCCTTGCGAATTCGACTGTAGCGACGATTCCTAATTCGCCGCAGATCGTGCAACACTGACCAAAGATGCGGATTGGACTCTTTGACCTCCTGCAGAAAAGCTGCGTTAACCATTCCCTGGAAGTCGGTCGTTGTGAGTGTTGCCATTTCAACACCTCCCTTTCAAACGCTGCATTGAATGCCAGGTTGCCACGCAAAAACTGTTGCTTGGCATTCTCCGTCTGAGGGCAGACGAAACAAACTGGCCGTTAACCACGATGGGAGTTCTACGATGCGAAATGTCACTCTAGCCGATTCTAACGGCAAAATCCACAAAATCACCCCATGCGAGGGGGTGACGTTCGGGTTGAGTGTTGAAAACCGCCTATTCTTGCCGCATTTCCACTTGGCGAAATTCCACAGTAAGCTCATCCCCAGCGGCTGCGGCGGCGGCCCGCGTTGTCAGTAAGATTTTGGGCTGAGCCGTCTCGGCATCGCGAACGACCCAAATCAGCCGCTGGTCCGCTTCGCGAGTGTCGGTGACCGTGGTGACCGGATTGCCGCGTTTGGCGACCTCTGTAAGTGCGTCCCGCACTGGAATATCGGAGAAATCAAAGTCGCTGAGCTGCTGGTTGCGTGTGATCCCACCAGATTCGAATGCGTCTCCGTCGAGGATAAACTGGAACGGCTGCGTTCCTTCAGGCAACGCATCATTGGCTTCATCTCCGATCTGCTCCAGAGCAACCTCGATGGGTTCTTGCGCGAAATTGATCCGGCGGATTCTCCGGTTCAGATACTCTTCAGTCGTCAGCGGCTTCTGAGCCTGGGCAGCAGCCATTGCTGGGCCGCCCGTCACCGTTGCAGTCGGTTGCAATGCGATGGATGTTGCCAGGATTAAATTCTCCGCCGCATTCGGTGGTAAGTAAGTGTTTGTGATGGCGACACCGTTCTCAATGCCCGTGCGAGTGTAACTGGCTAGAGAACGCAGCATTTGGGGGAAGCGGAATGCAATGGCCGCCCAGTGAGGATCAGGCGATTCGCCGACGAACCAGTTCTCAACCACCATCGGCAATTGCTTGAGTCGGTCACTGATTCCCTGCGAAAGGACTGCCGCCGCCGTAGGAGATTCGCCGACTAACATCAATTCGCTATACCACAAATCATCAACGCTAACCTGCAGCAAGCCAGATCGGATCCCCTCAGCCAATTGCTCTTTCAACAGCCTCGCAAACCGCGGAGGAGCGGACTCGACAACCCGGCGGCCATCACTGAACAAGAAGGCTGGCGTGACAAGAATCGACAAATCCGCTTCCCGGTCAGAAAGCTCCCACAGGCTTTCGACATCGGGCAGCATCGGGGCTGCTTCACCGCCAAGATCAATAGCTTCCTTCATCTGCTCGATGCTGGCCACCGTGAAACTCCTTATGGTCGATTCCGCATCGGTTTCCAACCGAAGGTGAGGCCAGAAGGCGTGTCGCTGATTCGCAAACACGGACTTACCATTCAGTATCGCCGGAGGCGCATCGCTGAGCAAACCCTTGAACGCATCGACTGATATCGGCTCACCGAGCGCAACGCGGTACGCGACACCGGGCGGCCCACCATCCTGTTTTGGCGGATAAAAGGCGACATTGACCGACTTCACCATGGATAGGCCGATCAAAATGTCTGAGGCAATCTGGTCTCGCCATACTTCAGATGCCGCGATCTGTTTCGCTGAGTCGCTTTCCAGGAAATCCGCCTGCACATGTACGAACATTTGTGCACCTGGCGGCAAGTGATCAAGAGGCCATGCCACAGGATCGCGGGGCGGTATCCAAAGATCCCCCGACTCACTTGGGCGTTCAACGTAGAATTCCGATGCCTTCTTAGTCGGCGACGGATTGGCCTTCGGCGGGACGTAGGCCACGGCCGGTTTTTCAACCGAGTCCGCCGGCCCAGGCTCGAGGGCACCGGAGAGTTTTAGAATCGCCAGCAACACGATGATGAAGCCACAGCCGCCCAAGACGGGTAGCATCCACCCGGCCCCTTTCTTCCGTTTCTTGCTCCGCGTGGCCCCTCTCGCGGGAGAACCCGGTGCAGCCATCTGCTTGATCAAACTGGACTCTGCAGTCTCTTTGGCGCTCTCGCTTTGACCGGCTGCGGGCACGCGCGCTGGAGAACTTCCTTTCTGATGGGTGGCTTCGGCCTGTGACTTGCCTGAATGCACCTTCGGCTGATTTTTCAACTGCTGCTCTAGTGGGACGGGCTGCGCAGTAGGCGATTTCTTGGCACCAGTCACCTTCGCCTCAGGCTCGACGACCACCTTCGCCTCAGGCTCGACGATAGCACTGCCGCTCGGAGCTTTTTCATCTGTCCGAGGACTCTTGGTTACCGCCTTGGCAGTCACTGGCTTTGCGTCAGCTCGCTGGGGCTGCTTTGACTCCCTGGAAGGCTTGGCGGTCGCCGGAACAACGGTTGGTTTCTTGGCTTTCGGTTTTGAGGTCGATTTCTTTGTTGATTCTTTTTCGTTGGATTGCGGCGCTGACTCAGCTTTGGTCGTCTTGATCTGGTCCGCTGCGGTCGGTGAGGCCTTTGTTTCGGGTGGAGTTGACAGTTCGGGCGACGTGACAGCCACAGTTGCCGCATCAGGTTGGCATGGAGAATCCATCGCATCTAAGGCCGCCAGCAGCTCGATCGCACTTCGGAATCGGCCATTCAAGTTCCTGCCCAGGCAACCCCTCAAGCACTTTACTGCATCGGCGGACAATGGGGTGTTGGCGGGCACACTGGGAAGCTCTTCACAGTGGGCACTCATCATTTCAATGGAATCGCCTGACGCAACCAACGGCTGGCCTGTTGCAAGTTGCCACCACAGGCAGCCGAGTGCATAGACATCGCTGGCCATCGTAGCGTGCTGCCCAGGCGACGTGAATTCGGGAGCATGAAACTGTTCTTCGCAAGGACCGTTTCCGGCCTGTCGTTTTCCGCCGGATCTGCTCTCAAGCAAGTTAGGGAAGACTCCGCACCGCCCGCTTTCATCGCTGCGAGACGTGCTGGCGCAGATTGGATCCACGATCAAACAGACCTTACCGGCTTCTGTCATCAGGATGCGATCTGGCATGACACGACCGTGCACTATGTTTTCTTTGTGCAGAGCGGCAAGGGCAGTCGCAATTTCCCGCACAACATTCGTAGCATCCGAGCGTCTCGTGGGTTGAATCAAATGCCCCAGAGCCACCGGGTGCGCCAGTTGCATCGCACCGTCGGTAGTCGCAATTGAAGCCAATGGCATCAAACCGGGAGCGGCCAATCGGCAGAGTTTCTCAGCGCGGGTCCACGATGGTCGAAACGTCTTCAAGGACTCAACGAAGTCCGGGTCCAACCAACGAACATACCGCTGCTGCCCCCCCGCTTCGGCTTCGTACCAGCCCGACCAAAGCGGAGCATCGACCTCCGATCGCAGCAGCCAAATCCCTCGCTTCAATTGGGCTGCTTCATCCCGCGACAGTTTCTCGGCCTGGAAATCGGTGACTTTGCCGTCTGCAACCAGCCGGTCGAGTAAGCGATGGCCGTCGGCGAGTTCTGCTGCTGACATCGACTGTGCGACTTCGCTGGCCCACTGACGAGCTTGATCCGACGAGGCAAGCCCCGATGCGGCGATGCGTTTCCAAAGTTCTGCACTTGTGAGCGTCATGCCGAGTTGCAAAATAGGGTGGGAAAAGAGTTTGATGGCCTAGCCCCCAGAGTATAACTGAACACAGCCCAAGGCGAAGACTCCGGCGATTGAAGTTAGCTACCCAATCAATCCTTCTGCCAATCCTTCTGCCAATCCTTCTGCCAATCCTTCTGCCAATCCT